>JBKJNY010000011.1:0-11276 GCA_046593355.1 Pirellulaceae bacterium
GGCGTCTTCCATCGCTTTGCGAACCGTTTCCATCACCTCGTGCGCGGCGGAATGCTCCACGCGGCCGCGGGCATCCCGGGCGTAGCTGGCCAGGAACCAGGCGACGTCCTTGGGATCGGTCAGCGGCGCGGGGCGGAGCAGGCAGCGGCGGAAGAAGTCGAGCAGCCGCTCGCCGTGGACTTCGACGGCCTTGGCGGGGTTTTGCGTGAGCTGCCAGAACTCCTTTTCGCTTTCGGCGAGGCGGTAGTATTCGTGGCGGACCGCGCGGCCTTTGTCGTCGCGGCCGATGAGCAGGAACTCGCGGTAGTTGGTGACGAGAACCTGGTTGTAGCGGTCCCAATACTGCGAGACTTGCTGCGTATCGGCGATGGCGAGCACGTCCGCCTTGGGAGGCTTGCACTCGATGACGCCGCGGGCGGGGGCCTGGCCGGGAGGAGCAGCGTCGGCTCCCTTGGCAATCTGGTCCTTGGTGAACAGGCCGCCGTCGGGCATTCCCGCTCCCTGGTCCTTCAAGTTCATGAAGCAGAGGACTTTGGGCTTGAGCTTCGCCGCGGCGGAATTCAGCAGCGCTTCCAGCGGCGAATAGAGGCTGGTTTCGGGAGTCGTCGCCCCGGTGCCGCGGCGATTGCGGCAGTCGGTGAGATAGAGGGCCAGCGGATGGGTGGACATGCGTACCCAGCGTAACGGGTGGGGGCGGGAGGGGCAAGAGAGAAGAGCCTCACTCGCCCAGCGCCGTTGCATACTGGATGGTCTCGGGAGAAGAAGCCTCCTGCGCGGGGCACACCCGCATTTCGCTGACGCTCATGCACCCTACAAGAAGCTCCTACAGCACCCCATACTTCTTAAACACCTCCGTGGCCTTCATGCCGGCCCGAATGTCATCGCGGACTTTGTTTTCGGCGTGGACTTTGTCCCAGGCGCGGCGGAGGGCTTCGGCTTCGACGGCTTGCGGGATGACGACGACGCCGTCGCTGTCGGCGATGACGATGTCGCCGGGGGAGAAGCGGACGCCGCCGATTTCCACCGGGACGCCCGTGTCGATTACCCGCTGGCGATGGAGGCTGTCGTAGACGCTCCGGGCGCGGGCGAAGACCGGGAAGTTCATCTCCCGCATTTTGCGGATGTCCCGCGCTGCGCCGTCCACAATCGCCCCCACGCAGCCGGTGTTGTGGCAAGCGGTGGAGAGGAGTTCGCCCCAGAGGGCCGAATGGACGCTCCCCGCGGCTGCGGCGATGAGCACGTCGTCGGGCTGGCAGGAATCGACCGCCTGGAGTTCCAATTCGTAGGGGCGCGGGTCTTCGTGAAACATGTCGGCCCAGAGGGTCGTCTTGCAGCGGCCGACCAGTACGGTTTCGACCGTGAGCGGCCGCAGGTCGACGCGCGGCGACTGGTTCCGCAGGCCCAGCGAATCGAGAGCGTCGGCGACGACGGCGGAGTAGAGGGACTCGCGCATCATCGCGAAAGTGATGGCGGGAGAAGTCATCTACTCACCCATCACTTCCGCTTCGCGGGACTGGGCCATGTCCGCGACAGTCCCTTCGTACTTCTTGGTCAACTGCTGGATTTCCTCCTGTACCTTCTTGTTTTCGTCTTCGGTCAGCTCCTTGTCCTTCTCGGCCTGGTCCGCGGCTTTGTTGCCGTCGCGGCGAACGTTGCGAATGCTAACTTTGGCTTCCTCGGTCATCTCCTTGATGCGGCCCACCAGCTTTTTCCGGGAATCGGTTGTCAGCGGCGGCACGTTGATGCGAATGATGCGGCCGTCGTTTTGCGGCGCGAAGCCCAGGCCACTGGCGATAATCGCCTTCTCGATTTCCTTGATGGTGCTGGGATCATACGGCCGAACCACCAACTGCTGCGGCTCCGGCGCACCGACGTTCGCCAATTGCTTCATCGGCGTTTGCGAGCCGTAGATCTCCACCTTGAGCGAATCGACCAGGCCCGGATTAGCCCGCCCGGTGCGAATGCCCGAGAGGTTGTGCTTAAGAATCCCAATCGCCTTATCCATGCGATCTTCCACGTCCAACAGGATATCGTCGGCAGCCATGACGCGAACCCAATGACCAAAAGAGAGGGAAGTAACCGTCCACAGCCGTTATCTTATCGCGTGGAACGGTTGCCGGGGAGGTATCGCGGCAACGACGCTGGCGGGCGAGTATCAGCGCGCCTGCTCCAGGAGTACTCCTTCGCAAGCCGGCTTCCATCTGGCGGGCCAAGAAAAAAAGATGCCCGGCAGCGGGCGAACAGAATTCGCACACACTGCCGGGCAACACTTGGGGGCTGCTCTTGTTCGTCCTATTCGGGCTTCTTGCCTTTCCCTTTTCGCTTCAGGGCGAGATCCTTCTTGGCGACGGCTTTTTCCTCATCGCTCAATTTGCCGTCGTCGTCCGCGTCGAATTTCTTCATGGCCTCGGTAAGCTTTCCGGCGGGACGTTCTCCCTTTTTGGCTTTCAGCTCCTTCTGGGCTTCCGCCTTTTCGTCGTCGCTCAGTTTTCCGTCGCCGTTCCTGTCAAACCGCTTGATCATCAAATCGCGGCTGCGGGGCTTATTTCCTTCGCCGGCACCATTCGCGGGAGCGCCAAAGCCGCCCCCGGCCGGAATGCCTCCAGCACCGGGAAGTCCGCCGGTTGCCGGTCCACCTCCGCCAGCGCGGGCCTTTTGGAACGCAGCCATCGCCGCTGCCTGTTCCTGAGGATTCAACTTGCCGTCGCCATCGCGGTCAAATCTCTTCTTGATTTCGTCGAAATTGATTCCCGCCGCGCCCGCCCCAGCGCCAAACTGCTTCAGTGCCGCTTCGCGGGCATTTTGCAACTCATCTCCCGTCAAAGTACCGTCGCCATTGGCGTCGAATTTTTCCAGCAGTTGTTTTTTCAGTTGCTCGGGATTGAGTCCCGCGCCCGGCTGGGCCTCGTTTTCAGCGCGAGCCAAGCCCGCAAAAGCCACGACCGCAGCTGCCCCCAAGAGCTCCCGCAGAGATTTCCCCCAAATTGATTTCATAGCCGCCTCACTTGTTCCCGGAAAATGGTGCAAATCAGAGTAGTCAATCAGAGAGGTCAAGATAGGCCGGTTTCCCTGGATTCAACCCCACCGCTTCCGGCGGGTTTCGCCCAAGCATCAAGATTTTATTCCCGGCCGCTGCTGCCCGGTGAACTCTCTTCCCTAACTCTAGTTCCTGGTAAGGCTTGCGTCTGCCCTTGGGAGAGGAGTAAATTCAGATATCCGCGCCGCTCTGTCTGCCGCAAACCTAACTTCCTGGCGAGGCTTTCCAGCCGGTGTTTGGCGGGTTTCAGCTCATTTTCATCCGCCAGGATTTCCAGCTCCAGATACGTCCCCAGGCCGGCCACCTGGTCCAGCGCCAGATGAACATCGCCATCCTCCCAGGTCACCTTTCCTGGAATCCGCTCCTTGGTAACGTCCCTCACCCGCGTGAAGCCGAGAATTTCCAGCAACTCGGTCCAGGTATCGAAACCCTTTTGTCCCGGCTCGATGGCGAGTTCCAGCTCGCGGCGGGTCTTCGTTTCCAAGTCAATTTTGGGGCCTTTGTAGGTGATACAGTTCTCCTCGCCGACCCGCCGCAGGCGGAGCGCTTCGTCGGTCTGGGCAAAGTCCCGGCTGGGATGCCGAAAGTACAAATCCACCTGAGTCACTGGTGGATCGAAGGTCGCGCCCAGCGCTTCCAACGATTGCCGAAGTTGTCGCAGGTCATCCACCGGGAACTTCTGTTCGATTTCCAGTTGCATGACCTTTACCAGCGGAGGTTAGGGGGCCCTAGAGTCTTTGGCGGCATCGACTTCTCAACAAGGATTGATCATTGACGCCAAAGACTCCCGACCCCTTTTTCGTGGGAAGCAGCAGAACCGCGTATAATCGAGGAACCTTTCCTATTCTATACCTATGCCCGATCTCATCGCTCAAGGTTCCGAGCCGCAGCATCGCTGGCGGCGCAAAGTCCTCTCCGGCGCGCCGCAGGTGATCGGCCGCGGAGCGGGCCCGTGGTCCACGCCGTGGGACGAGCGGATTTCTCGTCGGCACGTCGAGGTGGAGTGGCGGGACGGCCGGCTGCACGTCGCGGTCTTGCCCGAGGCCCGCAATCCGGTCTTTCATCGTGGCCGCAAGAGCGGTGACTTTGAGCTAAAGCCCGGCGACCACTTCGTTATCGGCGGCACGACTTTCACTCTGGCGGATGAGCGGGTCAACGTCTCACTGGACGTCCCTATTCCGGCGAACGAGCGGACCTTTAACGCCGAAGAGCTCCGCCAAAAGCCCTATCGCCAGGCGGATCAGCGGATCGAGGTCCTCAGCCGCCTGCCGGACATCATCTCGGGGTCGGCCACCGACAGCGAGATGTTCGTGCGGCTGGTGAATATGCTGCTCTCGGGAGTGCCGCGGGCGACGGCGGCGGCGATTGTGGTGGTGGAAGTGAGCGGCGTCGTGAAGGTGTTGCACTGGGACCGGCGAATTCTCTCGGGGACGGAATTCCGGCCCAGCGAGCGGCTCATTCGCCAGGCTATCACATCCGGCGAGAGCACCGCCCACGTCTGGGGCGGCAGCGGCCCGCGAGCGGAAGGGGAAGTGACGATGAGCGAAGGGGTCGATTGGGCCTATTGCACGCCGGTCATGGGCTCCGCCTGCCAGGGCTGGGCGCTCTACGTCACCGGCAGCTTTGCGGGAGAGAATCCCCAGGAAGCGGTCAGCGATCCGGAAGTTCTCCGCGACGACGTGAAGTTCACCGAGCTTACGGCCGCAACGCTGGCGGGTCTGCGAGAATCTCGCTTGTTGGCCCGGCGACAAGCGGGGCTGGGGCAATTCTTTTCGCCGATCGTGCTGGATGCGCTGGCGGGGCAAGACCCGAACATCGCGCTCGCGCCGCGCGAAGCGGATGTCTCCGTGCTGTTCTGCGATCTCCGCGGGTTCTCGCGACACAGCGAGCGCCATGCGGACAATTTGACGGAGCTGCTCGAGCGGGTCAGCCAGGCTTTGGGAGTGATGACGCAGCACATCCTGGCGGAAGGGGGCGTGATCGGTGATTTCCACGGCGACAGTGCCATGGGCTTCTGGGGCTGGCCCCTGCCGCAGTCCGATGCCGCCGCCCGTGCCTGCCGAGCCGCCCTGGCGATTCGGAAGGAATTCGCCGACGCGGCCACAGTCCAGAATGCGTCGGCCACGCAGAATGCACTCGCGGATTTTCGCGTGGGCATCGGCATCGCCTCCGGCCGGGCAGTGGCGGGCAAAATCGGCACCATCGACCAGGTGAAGGTCACCGTCTTCGGCCCGGTCGTCAATCTTGCTTCCCGCCTGGAAGCCATGACCAAGCAGATTCACGCCCCCATTCTACTCGACGAAGCCACTGCCGCAGCCGCCCGGCAACACCTGGACCAGAATACCGCTCGCCTGCGGCGAATTGCCCGGGTCAAACCGGCCGGGCTGGACACGCCGGCCCTGGTCAGCGAACTCGTTCCCCCCGCGACCCAAAATCCGCAACTCAGCGATGAGAACCTGGCCGCCTATGAAGAGGCGGTGGATGCGTTTCTCGCCGGCGACTGGTCGTTGGCTCTCAAGCTCCTTCATCGCGTGCCCCCTGACGACCTGGTGAAGGATTTTCTCACCGTCTTCATCGCCCAGCATAACCGCACGCCGCCGTCGGGCTGGGATGGGGCAATACCGCTGGGGACAAAATGAAATGGCCGAAACGCACCCGCCCCACTCGGGCTCGTGGTGTTCGCATGGCTCGCGTTCTCACGCTAGAATTCAATGAGAAGGGCGGCGAGGACGCTCGCGGTTAACTATTCCAGGATTGAATCCCATGCAGGCCTACGAAACATTCGCCACGGTGCAACCGGACGGACAACTTGCGCTCGCCGGACTTCCTTTTCCGCCAGGCACGGCGGTTGACGTGATGATCACGCCCAAACGGGCTTCCGCAGCGGACTTCGCGCTGCGGTGGCGAGATGTTACCCGGCAACTGAGAAGCACCGCGGCTGCCCAGCGGGATGTTGCCGGGATTCAAGCGGAGATCAATAGCCACCGAGCAGGCCGATGAATGTGCTGCTCGATACCAATGTCCTGCTCTCCGCCGCGCTCCGCGATCGGACACCCGAGCGGGTGGTGATGTTTGTTGCGACTCACGACGGCTGGCGCTGGATCGTTACGCCGGATATCCTACGCGAGTATGAAGAAGTGCTGCGGCGTCCCAAGTTTGGATTCAGCGAGGATCTGCTGCGCCAATGGGCGGCGTTGCTCACCATGCGAACCGTGAACATCGGTAATCCGCCGCTTGTTGAGTTGGAGCGCGATCCGAAAGATGCTCCTTTTCTGGCTGCGGCGTTGGCGGTAAACATCGATGTACTGGTGACGGGAGACTCCGATCTGCTGGCACTCAAGCATCAACTGCTAACGCGAATCCTCACGACGGCGGAATTTGTTGCCGAATTCCAAATCCCTTGAACGACGCGATGTCGCTTAGCTCGCATCGGTCGCGATTCCCTACTCACGGATCGCGGGAAATTGGTGGACCAAGAAACGTAGCGGTGGATTAAGGGACTTCCTCTTCTTCCTCGTCCTCATCCTCGTCGTCATCATCCCAGTCATCGTCGTCGTCTTCTTCGTCCTCCTCCTCTTCATCCTCGTCGTCTTCGTCGTCCACCTCTTCCCAGTCGTCGTCGAAGTCTTCGTCGTCTTCATCCTCCTCGTCGTCGTCGTCCTCATCCTCGTCATCGTCCTCTTCCTCCAGGTCTTCGTCTTCAACGTCGTCCTCTTCTTCCGCGCGCGGACTGACGAACAGCCGCCCGGCGGTTCGGGCGGCGGAGACTTCTTCTTCCAGGAGGTAGTCGGGCAACATGGTGACCTTCACGGATGGCTCCTTCTGCGGGGTCGCTTTCCTGATGATTGCGTTTTATGGATTCGAGTTTCCAGGTTCGATTTTCCAAGAGTGGCGTGACTTGGAAATGGGGGGGTAGGCCCGGATTTCAATTTTTTCCAGGCGCGTAAGACCCGCACTCGACCGCCTGGTTGGCGAAATTCGGCTCTTCCGCCTCAGACCATCTCCTGCTCCCCAGCCGTTTCCGCGGACGCCTCGTTGTTGAGCGGCCACTCGTCTTTGCCAGTGTAGCGGACTTCGTCGCTTTCGCCAAAAGGGGGGACGCCTTCCCAGGGGTCGCTTTCTGTTGCATCGTTTTCGAGGTTGTCGTTATCGGCGGCGGCGGCCTCCAGCACAAGGGGCGGGCCGATCGTCACCGGGGCGGCCCGCAGTTCCACAGCTCGGGGTAGTTCGTCCAGACTAACCAGCCCGAACAGGTTCAAAAATCGCCGGGTGGTGGCATAGAGGTACGGGCGGCCCAGTTCCGCGCTCCGTCCGCCAATCCGCACCACGTCCCGCTCCATCAATTGCCGCAGGATTTCACCGCAGTTGACCCCGCGGATTGCTTCGATATCGGCCCGCGGCACCGGCTGCCGATAGGCAATTACGGCCAGCGTTTCCAGGGCGGGGGCCGAGAGCCGCGACTCTCCGGGAACATGGGCCAAGCGGCGGAGCCACTTGCCGAACTTCCGCCTGCTGAGAAGCTGATAACCGCCGGCGACCTCTTCCACCCGGAATGCCCGCCCCGCCTCGTCGTACCACTCATTCAGTTGTCGGAGCAGAGTGCGAGCCTGCGTGCCATCCGCGAGCCCTGCATATTGGCTCAGCTTGCGGCTATTGAGCGGTTCGCGGGCCAACAGCAGCACTGCTTCCAGTCGGCTGAGCGGATCGTCGAGGCCGGACTGGGCATTCTCTTTAGCTAATGAGGAAGCCTTATGCGATCGCCAAGGGTTGACATCCGGCTGCCTGAGTTCAAACGGCAGCCGACGGACGTACCCCGAGCTAGCTTGACGGGCGCGAAAATAGACGGCCAGAGTGGACATGCTGACTGTAACATAAGCCTGGAGGCGGATTTGGAGCAATCCCTGCTGCAATGATCAATGCGGCAGATTGTCCCAAATCCCTCTTCGCTCCCGGTCCCTACCCTCCTATAATCCGCCGCGCAACTCTAGCGTCAATGGTCAGAACCAGAAGGAGAGCCGGCATGAGGACGATTGCCGTCATGAATCAAAAGGGTGGCGTCGGCAAGACGACGTCAGCCGTAAACTTGAGCGCGGCCCTGGCCGCGGCGGGAAAGCGCGTGGTGCTGGTGGACCTCGACCCGCAGGCGCATGCTTCCTTGCACCTGGGAACCTCGCTCCGCGATGGCGAGCAAAGCATCTACGACGTCCTCACCGGGGATCTGCTCTTTCAGAATGTCCGCAAACAGGTCGCCGAGAACCTGTGGCTGGTTCCCGCACATCTCGACCTCGCGGCTGCCGAAGTGGAGTTGGCCGGCGAAGTGGGACGGGAAGTCATCCTGCGGGACAAGCTGGCTCAAGATGACATGCAATTTGACTTCCTGCTAATCGACTGCCCGCCGTCACTGGGCGTGCTGACGATTAACGCCCTCACGATGGTGCATGAAGTCTTCCTGCCGCTCCAACCGCACTTTCTGGCGCTGCACGGCCTTTCCAAGCTGCTCAAGACCATCGAAGTCGTCAGCCAACGGCTCAATCGCAATCTGCGGCTGAGCGGGGTGCTGCTCTGCATGTACGATGCGGGCACGCGCCTGGCTGTGGAAGTGACCAGCGACATTGACGAATATTTCAAAAAGGGGCGCAACCCAGATTCTATCTCGGCCACGGCACAGACTTTTCACACCCGCATCCGCCGCAACATTCGCCTGGCGGAAGCCCCCAGCTTTGGACAGTCCATTTTTGACTACGCTCCCACGTCCAACGGCGCGGAAGATTATCGCTCACTAAGCAAAGAAGTGCTCGCCATGAGCAGCGCGGCAAACCGCCGCGCTGCATAATGAGTAGTACGCCAAGGACCGGGTGGCACGCCCATTTGCATTCTCGGCGCTACCGGCCCGCACTCGCCGACGAGGTGGCGTTTGCTCCCCCCGCTTCCGCGGTTGCCTGCGCATTGACCGCGGCCACCAGTTCCGCCGCCGAGGCGATGGCGCTTTGGCTGTAGGTCGGCTGCTGCAAGCCAAGCTTGGTTTTGATCGCGGCAATCTGCTCAAAGCTGGTTCCATTCGCCACGTTCCAGGCCGCGAGTTGGGCTACTTCCTGACTGACCTCGCCTGTGCTCAGCGACCGCAGGATGGACACAACTTCCGGTTTGTCGCAGAGCGTTTCAATCGGCTTGACCACGTACTCGTTGCGGGCCGAAGGTTCGGGCTTGCCGTATTCCAGACAAACGCTGGTGAGCTTCACCTTGATGACCTTGCCGGCCGGCACGCTGAAGATTCCCGGTCCGCCGCCACCGCGCTCGCGCCGCCTTCCGCCAGCATTAAATCCCCCGTTCTGTCCTCCGTTCTGTCCGCCGCCCACTCCCAGACCTTGCCCGCCTCCCTGGCCGCCGGCATGATTGCCGCCCCCTTGGCCAAAGCCAATTCCATTGCCGCCGCCGAAAGGGCCACCGCCAGCGAATTGTGCCTGCACCGGCACCGCCGCGAAGGCCTCCGGCAGCCGAATCGTGATCGGCTGATCGGACTTGTTCTTCAGTTGCAGCGTGACCCTTTTGGAGTCTCGCGGGATAACGATGGCCTCGATTTTTCCGTCGTCGATGCCGGCAAACAAATCAAGGACGGCTGGCTCTGCCGGCGGGGATGTGCTTTCCGTCGCCGCAGCGGAAAGGAAAACGCCAAGACCAATGGTCAGACCCAGCGCGCAAGCCAGCGCACGACCAGACAGGGAAACGAACATGAAAGTGCCTCCAACCTCTGCTGCGGCGCAAGTAAGAGGAGATATGCGCCGGCTATGCCCCTGTCATGCCGTAAGTGTATTCAGTCGGCCGGAGACAGGCAAGATGTGAAGGTAATCGCCAGTCACGTAGGACGGAGCAGTGCTCCGTCCCACTACTGCAGTCCGCGAGCATCCCCCACGGCCGCCATCTGTCCCTGCTGGCCCGCCAACTCCTGCTGGAGATTCTGGGATGGAGCATGGTCGGGCTTCTGCCGCAGCGCCGCGGCTACCGTTTGGCTCGCGCCGGCTTTGTCGCCGGCTAGGGCCTGCGAACGGGCCAAATCGTAGAGCAGCTCGACACTGGGACCGGGCTGACGGGCGGCAGCAGCCAGGCATTCGGCCGATTCGCGAAAGCGGCCCGTCGAGCGGAGGGCGAGTCCCTGGCGATAGGAAACGTCGTAGGGAATCTGACCAGCGGGATAATGGTCGGCCAAGGCTTGAATCGTGGCCAACGCCCGCTGCGGCTTCCCTTGCTGCGAATGCACGTCGGCCAGGGCGAGTTGCACTTCCGGATACTGCGGCTGGTAACAAAGCGCGCGGTGATAACTGGCCAGAGCTTCCGTGCGGCTCCCTTCCGCCTGCTGCACGTCACCCCGCAGAGCCCAAGCGGAAGCAAGCTGGCGATTGGCGCTGATGGCTTTCTCCGCCTGCACCGCGGCGCGGTGCAATTCACCCCGCTCCAGATACATCTTGCCGAGCTGCACGACCCGTTCCGGATCATCCAGCGACAGCCGCACACCTTCTTCCATGTGTGCGACGGCGTCCATTTTCGCCCCGCGATGCCACAGCGCTTCGGCGTAACCACAGCGGGCTCGTTCATCCGTCGGGCAACGAGCCACGGCCGAGGCGTAGAATTCCTCGGCCTGCTCCCATCGCCCCTTCTGCTGGGCGCCGCGAGCTTGCAACGAAAGCTGGCGGGCCTCGTTGATGCTTTCGTCGGAAACCTTGCGGCAGCGCAGGCCCTGACAACCGGAAAGAGCCACGATGGCCGCAATCAGCAAACAGAGCCAGCCCAAAGGCAAAGCCTCGCCAATGGGGCACCGAGTCAAGACTCGCTCTGGCAGATAAGGCATCCGTGCCTGGCCCTGAGGGTGAATGTACTCTTGGTTTTTCACGCCAGCGCAGCATCCGTCCGCGCCGGCTTTCGCCGTTATCGTGCTTATCGGCAGCAAGCAAGCAGGGTAGTTACCAAAAACTGCGGACGCAGGCAAGCCGCGAGCAGGTGCTAGCAAGGCTCGGAAAGCCGCCAGCGGGCAAACTCCCTGAGTTGGCATCAATCACGGGTTCAGCGGATCGAGCAAACTCAAGCCGCCGATCCAGGAGAAGTCCTTGGTGTTGTGAGTCACCAGGGTAAGGGGCTGTGCAGATTCTATATCCGAGATTCCGATATTGGTGTATCAAGCGTTCTACCTGAGGGGAGGGTTGAACGCATGGATGCGGTTGTGGTTCGAGCGTGTGAGTGTGAGGTT
>JBKJNY010000019.1:0-3418 GCA_046593355.1 Pirellulaceae bacterium
GTCCGCAGCAACCTCGATATCAACATGGACCCCGCGCCGTACCTGGCGGCCAAAGCGGTGTGGGACATGGAGCATGCCCCGCTGGCGGAGGCGCTCTCCAAGTTTGAGACGGAACAACTTCTCTCCCGTCTGGTCGAATGGGAGAAGAACCAAGCCGCGGAATACCGCGCCAAAAACAAATGGATGATCCTCGACATTGCCGAGATGAAGTCCGCCGGTGGCGCTACTTTGACAAAACAACCCGACGGCTCGATCCTGGCCAGCGATAAGAACGTCGAATTCGATACCTACACCTTTTCGGCCAAGACAAGTCACCGCGGCATCACCGGCATTCGGCTGGAAGCGCTCGCTCATCCGTCCATGGTCAAGGGAGGCCCTGGCCGTGCCGACAACGGAAACATCGACCTGACGAACTTCATCGTCCAGGTGAAGCCGAACGCCGGCGGCGAAGAAAAGGTCGTCAAATTGCAAAATCCGCAGGCGACTTTCGAGCAGCCCAGCCTGTTCATCCAATTCGTCATCGATGAGGACAAAAAGTCCGGTTGGGCGGTCGACCCGCAGTTCGGCAAGGACCATGCGGCGGTCTTCGAGACCGCGGAAGAATTAGGTGCGGAAGGTGGCGTCACGCTCACTTTCACGCTCGAATTTAACGGCAATAACAAGCACAACATCGGCCGCCCGCGACTCTCGGTCACGACCGCCGCGAAGCCACTGACGGTCGATGCCGGTGGAATCCCGGCAAACGTAGTGACCCTGCTCGATACGCCCGCCGACAAGCGTACGCCCGAGCAAACCGCAGCGCTTCTCAAGTGGCATGGCACGCTCGACCCCGAGTGGCAGAAGCTCAACCAGCCGGTGCAAGAACACCTCGCCAAGGCCCCCAAGCCGACGCTGACGCAGGTCATGGTCTGCAGCGAAGGGGTGACGCCGATCCGACACCATACGCAGGGGGGAGACTTTCTGAATGAAACCCACTTCCTCAAGCGGGGCGATAGCGACCAGAAGATGGGGGTCGCCACGCAGAGCTTCCCGCAGGTGTTGATGACCGCGCCGGAGAAGGAAAAGAAGTGGATCGTCACGCCGCCGGCTGGGGCCAAAACCAGCTTCCGCCGCTTGTCGCTGGCGAATTGGATCACGGACACCGAGCAAGGCGGCGGACATCTTCTGGCGCGAGTCATCGTCAACCGACTTTGGCAGCAGCATTTCGGCCGCGGCATTGTGGCGACCCCCAACGACTTCGGTGTGCAAGGCCAGAAGCCGACGCACCCCGAACTGCTCGATTATCTCGCCACCGACCTGATCCAAAGCGGCTGGCGGCTGAAGGCCATGCACAAGCAGATGATGCTCACGAGTACCTACATGCAGTCGAGTCAGTTTGACGAACCCGACGCGAAGCTCGATCCGGAAAATACTTGGCTCTGGCGGACCACGCCGCGGCGGATGGAGGCGGAGATCGTACGCGATAACCTGCTCGCCGTCAGCGGCTCGCTGGATGCCACCATGTTCGGCCCCGGCTCGCTGGAAGAGACGCACAAGCGCCGCAGCATCTACTTCATGATCAAGCGGAGCAAGCTCATCCCCATGATGCAGCTCTTCGACCAGCCCGAACCCCTCGTCTCCGTCGGCGGCCGTCCCAGCACCACCATCGCCCCGCAGGCCCTGATGTTCATGAACAATCCCCAGGTCCGCCTCTACGCTCATAACTTCGCCAAGAAGCTGCTGCCGGAGTATGAGAAGTCTCCCGCCGAGGCCGTGAAGCAGGGCTACCTCGCCGCCATCGCCCGCCAGCCGGAGGAAGGGGAACTGGCCGATGCCATCGCCTTCCTCGAAGCCCAGCAAAAGTCCCATGCCGCTTTACCTGAGAAACAAACGCAAGCCAAAGAGCTGGCTCTCGCCGACTTCTGCCAGGTGCTTTTTGGACTGAATGAGTTTGTGTATGTGGAGTAGAATAACTATGGGCAACGATTCTTGAACGTCAGCTTTGCACGGAGGGTAAATCAATGCTCGCGGTCGATCATAATATGGCAAACGAGCTCTCGGCGGTGAAATCGCCACAGTACATTTGCAGCCCCGAGGGGCGAATTTTGGGACATTATGTTCCTGTTGAAGGGACTATCTTTGTTGAAGACCTTAAACCCGGCATAAGTGAAGAAGAGATGCGTCGCCGAGCGGAAAGCGGTGACGGACTCACCACCGCCGAAGTCCTGGCTCGCCTGAAATCACGCGAAAGAAAATGACCATGCTTAACAACTCCCCTCTCCTCTCCCGCCGCGAACTCCTCTCCCGCGCCGGAGGCGGCGCGGGGATGCTCGCGCTCGCCGCGCTCCTCGCCGAGGAAGGTCTGCTGACCGGCCCGGCAAGCGCTGCTGGGACAAGCGATCCCAAGCTCAACCCCCTCGCACCGCGGGTGGCGCATTTTCCCGCCAAGGCCAAGTCGGTCATCTGGCTGTTCATGAACGGCGGGCCGAGCCAGGTGGATACCTGGGACTACAAGCCAACGCTCGAGAAGCTCGACGGCAAGCCGCTGGAGGGGTTCGACAAGAACACGGGCTTTTTCACCGCCAATGTGGGGCCGGTGATGAAGTCGCCGTTCAAGTTCGCCCAGCATGGCAAGTGCGGGGCTTGGGTGAGCGAAATCTTCCCCAAGATGGCCGAGCACGTCGACGACATGGCCTTCCTCTATTCGTGCTACACCGGCTCTAACAATCACAGCCCGGCTCTGTTCATGATGAACACCGGCACCACGCGGATGGGCTTTCCCTGCGTCGGCTCGTGGGTGACTTATGGCCTGGGGAGCGAAAGTGCGAACCTGCCCGCGTTCATCGCCATGACCGATCCGCTCGGCCGCGGGCTACCCAAGGGCTACTCGCAAAACTGGGGGGCCGGATTTGTCCCCAGCGTCTATCAGGGAACCTGGCTCCGGCCCAGCGGCGACGCCATCGACAACCTCAATCGCCCTTCCGACATGAACGACGCCCAGCAGCGGGCGCAGCTCGATTTGCTCGCCAAGCTCAACCGCCGCCGCCTGGAAAAAACGCCGCACGAGCAGGAACTGGCTACCCGCATCGAAAGCTTTGAACTCGCCTACCGCATGCAAATCGCCGCCCCCGACGCCATCGACATCACCAAGGAGCCGGAGCACATCCACAAGCTCTACGGCGTCGGTGACAAGCGGTGCGACCATTTCGCCAAGCAGTGCCTGATGGCCCGCCGCCTCGTGGAACGCGGCGTCCGCTTCATCCAGATTTACTCCGGCGGCATGGAGAACGAACGCAGCTGGGACGGCCATTCCAACATCAAGGACAACCACAGCCAGTTCGCCGGCGAAACCGACACCCCCATCGGCGGCCTCCTCGCCGACCTGCGGCAGCGGGGGCTGCTGGACAGCACGCTCGTCATCTGGGGTGGCGAATTCGGC
>JBKJNY010000108.1:0-71959 GCA_046593355.1 Pirellulaceae bacterium
GTCGGCTGGGCACACTTCAGCTTGCCGGCAATCCACCGCTGCGTATGCTTCTCCAAATGCAGCGCGTAGGCCCGTTGGTCCCGCGAGCAGGGGATTGGCGTGAATACGGGGACCGGCTGCGGAGGAGGAGTCGGTGGTTTCTCGCGAGTCTGATTCTTCTGGCTGTTCGGGCAGTTTTTCGTGCTGGCGGACATGGGATGCTCCTGGGGGGGAAGGGTGTTCAGTGTTCAGTGTTCAGTGTTCAGATTGAGGATTTGAAAACAGAAAACTGAACACTGAAAACTCCGCAGCCAATATGTCCAATTGTTCAAAAACATGGTTGCCACAGTCAAGACATCCGACAAAGATTTTGAACAATTATGTAACTCTATGCGGCGCAACGAGTTAGCAGGGCCATTTCGGACACTAACCCGGCTAACCGGGGTCGGGAGTCTTTGGCGTCGATGACTTCGCAATACGAACAGACTTCGACGCCAAAGACTCTAGGACCCCCTGATGTTGCGACCAAAGAAAGCCCGAGCTTCCAGAAAGAGCTGTGCCGACTGGCGCGGGGACTCTAACGGCTCGCTCGGGTCAACTCCGGTTCCACGCGAGGGGGACGGGAGTCTTTCGCGGCAGGGTGGAATGGCGATGGAATGCGACCGGCGCGAAAGACTCCCGACCCCGGCCTCCGCCTATGCGGCGTAAGGGGTTAGCAGGGCAGTACCGCGAAGCGGTAACCGAATCCAGCCCAGGGTGCGCTCGCAGCGAGCGACCCTGGGCTGAAATGGGTTACCGCTTCGCGGTGTAAGGGAGGTGGCGGTAACCTGGCAGTCTCGCTATTTCGCCGTAAGTGGACCTGTACCGTTAGCGTATTCCCGTTAGCGTTTTCCCAACAAACGGTCCCAGACAGTTTGCCCCCGCTTGGTTTGCGTAGTACCGTTGCCGTAGCGACACCCAATGGAGGCTCAGATGCGGTTCTGGTTGGCACTTCTGCTTTGTTGCTTTGTCTCGCTCGCGCAGGCAAAAAATCCTCGGCATTCCGGTAATGTGAGCGTGCGCGGTTATACCAATAAGTACGGCACCTACGTTGCCCCGCATGTTCGCACTCGACCCGACGGCAACTTTGGCAATAACTGGTCCACTAAGGGGAACATCAACCCATACACCGGCGAATGGGGCACCAAAATCACGCCTGCTAAATCTGCGTACTCTCCTGGGACGGGACCGAGTTTAAATTCGGCACTCACCGTACCTCGCGTTGGCGGTATGGAAGAAGCTAGTGAGACGGGATTTTTGCCGCATACCGAGATCCCTTTTGGCAATGGGGCGCTGATCATCAATCCCTACTGTCAACGCCCAAAAGTGCTCAACACGATTGGGGACAGTAAGTAAATGGCGGGTGGCGGAGTTGGAAGGAGTTGCTGGTGTGCATCGCACGCGATTAGCCCGGAGAGGATCAAAGGGGACAGGTCCATATATGATTGTATATGGACCTGTCCCCTTTGATTTGCCCATGCACACGACTGGTGTCGTAACGTGACAAAACGCGTCTACATCGAAACAACGATTCCAAGCTACTTGGCCGCGTGGCCAAGTCGCGACCTGCTGCAAGCCGCACGGCAGCAAATCACTCACGACTGGTGGAACAACGAACGAGAGACTTACGAACTCTGCGTCTCTGAAATCGTCCTCGATGAAGCTGCCGCCGGTGACTCGGACGCGGCCCAAAGACGTCTGCCATTTCTCGCCGATCTTCCGCTCCTGGACGTTACGGACGCCGTCAACGATGTCGCCAAGGCGATCATGGAATCGGGATTGCTCCCGCAAAAAGCCACCCGCGACGCGATCCATATCGCAGTGGCGTCAGTTCACGGTATCGATATTCTGCTGACTTGGAATTGCCGACACATCGCCAATGCAGCTATCATGAAGGAGTTGGGCAACATCGTGGCACGCTGCGGCTACGAGATTCCGATCCTCTGCACGCCGGAAGAATTGTTAGGAGATTGATGGCCATGGCGCAAATCAAAGAAACCGAAACCACCGACGAAGTGATCCAAGAAACCAGAAGGATCAAAGAGGCCTTGGCCGCGTCCCTGGGTTTTGACATTGATCGCATCCTGCAAGATGCGAAAGAGAAACAGAAGAAGACTGGCAGAAAGGTGCTCTCTCCGCCTGTCCACGAAGACGCCTAACGCCAATGCCAACAAATTCGGCCATATTCGCCGGTCAATGATATACTTGGACTGGGGAACCCAGCGTTGGTCACGCCGCTTGAACTACTGAACGAGGATCCGATCAATGGATAGCTACAGCGAAGTACGACGAGTCCGAAAAGAGATGTCCCAGCGCGCTGGACATGACATTCGGACGTTGATTGCATCCATCAACAGGCGTTGGCCTGAAGATGCTTCTCGTGCCATCGACCCTGGTACAGAGGCAGAACAAAGCGCTGCACACGGAGCCGACGATCACGCGGTCTCGGATGGAAACTCTTCTCCGGCGGCCCGGTGATCGCCACCTTTAGAAAAGGTTAGGAAGTCAAATCTCAAATCCTTTCTCCTGCCCTCTGTCCCCTCTCCATTCAAAGCTCGCCACACCTCTGCCCGTCGAGCTCTGCACGGCTCTCCCTTCCACCCGCTGGGGCGTGCTGCCGAGACGCTTGATGCCGAGCGGCCGCCACTGGGGCGAACTGCTGCAATACGCGATGATGGCCGGATGGCTGGTGGTGATGCTGATGCGGAAGCCGCGGGCGGACTGGTCCTCGCAGACCCGTTCGGCCAGGCGCAGCCCGATGCCGAGCCCTTGATAGTCCGGCAGCGTGACGAGGCGGCTGATCCGTTTGCGGCCGCGGTGGCCGAGTTGGGCGAGTGCGGCACAGAAGGCGACGGGGCGGCCTTCCCAGAGGGCGATGTAGCAAGTGGCGGCCCGCGACAGCCCGCCGCTCAGATAGTGATGTCGGGCAAACAGCGGCCACATGCTCTGCGGACAGCGGCGGACTTGCAGGCGGATGGGGTTTCGCTGAAGGGATCCTCGGGCCAGGTGGCCGGTCGCCATGTCCAGATGCCAGTCCGGCGCGAGCCACTCCAACACGTCGTAATGGCAGGTGACGGCGACGAACCGCACCCGCTGCCACTTGCGGATCAGCCGGGCCAGCGCGGCCGACGCGCACTTCGCCACGGTCCGGTCCACGACGCTGGTGAATTCGTCGAACACGACCAGCCCGACGTGCTCCTTCGCCAACGCTCGCGCCAACTCGCAGCGAAATTTCTCCCCGCCAGACAATACGTGGTACGGCCGCAGCCAGGCGAGTGGGGATCCGAGGCCGACGGACGTGAGCAATTGCGCGACACGTTTGATCGGCCATCCGGCGAAAGCGTCAATCACCGCGCCGTCCTGGGGCCACTCGGCCGGCTGATGGACTGCGGCGCCGAACGCCGCGCGGGCCAGCGTTGATTTCCCACTGCCGCTGGGACCGACGATCGCGCCGATGGTCCAGTCCTCGTCCGGGTCGGGAAGCTCCGCGGCAAAGGTCAGCTTCTCGGCCGACGCGCGCGGCAGATCGAACATGCCGCGGACCTGCTCGACCTTGAAGGACTCGCGGATGGGGGTGCTGGCGGTGGTGGTGATGTGGGGCATGGGAGGGAGGAGTGAGTGGTGCGTGGTGAGTGGTGAGTGGTCACATCGTGAGCAAGCGGACGGAGAAGTTGCGGGAGCGGAATTCGTCGTAGAGCTGTTCCTGTTCTGCTTCGCTGGCGCAGTGGATGACGACTTGGAAGGTGTCGCGCGGTGCAGCGCGGGGGGCAGTGGTTGGCTCTCGCGGCAGCTTTTTCCTGACGGGCTGAGCCGGTGCCGATTTGGCGCAGGGCTTTTGAGACATGTCGAGCACTCCTTATTGGTTCGCGCGCTTCACCAGGCGGCGGGTTTCATCGCGGGTTTCCGCCTTCGCCCGCAGCTCGCACGTCATGCAGGGCCAGAGGTAAATCCGCGTCCCGCACCCGCGGCAGCGGTTCAGGCATTCCGGGTCAAAGCCGGCCGGCCGGTCGTCGCTAATGTCGGCAGCGGTCAGCTTCCGCCGTCCCTGGGCGGCAATTCGGGAAATGGTGCGGCGGGAAAGACCGGTCCGGCGACTGATTTGGATGTGGGAGAGGCCGGTCGCGAGCAGCATTCGCACCCGCTCCTTCTTTTGGGGGAGGGCACATGAGGGCATGGGAAACTCCTGAAAAAACGGGGTAAAAACGCGGGAAAACACGAGCAACGTGCCAGATTGTATACATGTGTCCAGTAACTGTCAATAGGTAATGAGGACTTTGTGGCAAGAAATCCATAAATTCTTACCCTCGTTCCCAAGCCCTCGTTCCCAAGCTCCGCTTGGGAACGCAAGATTGGAAGCTCTGCTTCCTCTTCCCGCGAAGCGGAGCTTCGTCCCGTGGTGTCCCAAGCGGAGCTTGGGACACAGTAAATTCTTCCCCTCGTGCCCAAGAATACTGGTGGCTAATGCTTTACAACTTCTCCCCCAGGTGCTACAGTACCCGTCATCAGGTCCTGTGTTTCAAATCATATCTCCTTCAAATCAGGAGTCTTCCGATGGGAAAAAAGAAAGCTGTGAAGAAGGCCGGTGGCATGAACCCCGACCGCGTCCCCCGCAAGGAGCCCTACAGCTCCGACCGGATGTCCAAGATCCTGGAGCGGATCCGCGAGCAGGCGGCCCGCATCTCCGGCCTGGCCCGCGCCCTGGAGGACGCCAAGATCGATTCCCTCGTCATCGATGGGCACCAGATGCTGCTCCGCGGCCTGAACCAGATCGATAATTTCATCGACAACGCCAGCCGCAGCGTCCGGGAAGCCAAGACCGGGAAAGAAAACCTGTAGGCAGCGATTAAGACAAGAGAGGATGGCCGCGAAGAACGCAAAAAGTCACAAAAATGTAAAGAATTGGATCTGCTAATTCTTTTCTTTGTGCCTTTTTGTGTTTTTCGTGGCTATCCCCGTTCCTGTCGCCCGCTATTCTCCCAGCCGGGCCCGCGCTTCTTCGTGCCACGGGCTCTCCGGCGCGAGTTGCAAAAACTCGCGCCAATGCTCCGCCGCGTCTTCATGCCGGCCGTCTTCGTCCAGCAGGCGGGCGAGATGAAAATGGGCGTCGGCATATTCAGGGTGACAGGCAATAGCCCCTTTCAGCGCGGCAGTCGCCAAATCCCGCTGGCCCATTTCCGCCAGCAGGCAGCCGAGGTTGGCCCGGGCTTCGGCATGGTCCTCGTCCAGCTCGATTGCCATGAAGTAGCGTTCCCGGGCCGCGGGCAAATCTCCCAGGCGGTACAGAGTCTCCGCCAGGTCGAAGCAGAGGTCTCCCCGCGGACCGGCTTCCGCCAGCGCGGCGCGGTACAAGTCCGCCGCCGCCGCTAAATTGCCGGCTTCTTCCAGCTCGCGGGCGCCGGCAACCATGATTTCGGCGGTGAGCGGCGGCGAGAGGATATCCGGCTCCCCGCTGGCTTCCGCCGCCAGCGAATCAAAGTCCATTCTGAGCTGCCCCCGCGGCTCGAGAATGTCCTCCCCGTGCCGCACCAGCAATTGCCCACCATCCACCAGAAACGTCAACTCCGCCAGCGGCTGCTCCACATGCGGCAGATGCACCGCAATCTCCTGGAGCCGCTTCGCCAAAGCCGCCGGTTTGATGCCGGCCTGCAAGAGCCCGGCCAGCGTGCGGGCAATCGTGACCTGGGCAAAATCAAACCGGGCCAGCCCATGCTCCACTTCCCTCGGCACCAGCCACCCCCGCCGCTGCCAAGATCGCACCGACGCCACCGGCACCGACGCAAGTTCCGCAATCATCGCCGGGGTATAGAGCATCGCCGGAAGATAGCAGGAGTGGCGGAAGGTGGCTACCGTCGCTGCAAGACTTACGAGTTTTCGGCTTCATCGGATCTGGTGCGGGACATCTCGACGTCAATTCTCAGGACGGCTTCAGACCGAGTAGAGTACGGCACTTGTGCCGCACGCGCTCTGCCCATCGCAACGCGGAGGTGGCTTGTCGCTTTGTCGTTTGATTGCCCGGATAGCGGGCATCGACGGCAAATTCAACCAGAATTTGCAAACCACGTTTGAGCGGCTCGAGGGATGGATAGAGAGTCAACAAGTCGTCGAGAAGGATCTCCAGATCGTGCGTCTTTTTGATCGGTTGGCTTTGTTCCTCCAGCAGCGCTTTGAGGTACTTTTCAGCCGACTGCTGACAATGAAAGCAGACCTGGTCATGCAGACGATTGGGAGACCGCGCTAGGCTGATCGCGGCCAGGGAGTCGTCTTCCGCCTTTTTCACCCACTCTCTTGTTGTCGGCTTCATAGAGGACCTTTCCTTTCTTGACGATCTCCGTATGAAATGATTCTCCTGCGGCCAGTCGCCAACCAAGGTTTTTCGGCGTGCGGACAATGAGGTCCAGGGGAAAGGAGCGGGGCACTTCCCGGCGAATCTTCACGGCCTGATCGTGCTGGTTGCGGGTTGGCATGATCACCAGAATATCAACATCGCTGTCCTGGTGCGGCGTGCCATAGGCATGGGAGCCGAACAGGATGATTTTTTCCGGGCGAAATTGCTCGGCAACCTTGCGCGCGAAGGCACGGATCAGGCGGAGCGGAACGTCCGCACCTAGATAGAGTTTTCGGGGCTCGTTGGCGATTGCTTTTGCAGCCATATCTCCATTCTACCCCACGGCCGCATGTGTATCCAATCCGTAGGCAAGCTGGTAGTGTCCTAATTTGAACCCGGCCAGAAAAACTACTCGTTTAACGAGCCGTTTCGTGGGTCGAATCTACCGCCCGGCTGTCCCACCCCAGTCGGCGGCTTGGGGAGGTTCGGCGATTCTCCCCAGACCCGCTTGTACCAACCTACCGCCGATTCAACGGTGTGAATCTCCCGAAGGCTTGACCGAAACTCGCGTTCCTTGGAAAGTTCGGCAGCCAATCGCCGCCGTTCTACGGAAAGGTCAGCAGCAGATCGCCGCTCCACGAACCACGCAACGGCCAAGGCGACGACAACTGTCAGCCAGAACAAGTCCCGGATGGAAAACCGCATCAGGCTCCGCAGGCTGTACTTCATAGTGGTATTCTACCAGCGCAGCAAAAAGCCCCGCTACTCTGGCGGGGCTGGCGGGCTAGGCCGCTACCGGCAAGCTGCGCCCTTCGGCACGACTGCCGCCAGATGAAAGTGGCACGTCATTGCGTGACGGCCTACTTTATGCTGACTCTTTCAGCTCCGCCGCCTGGTTCAGCTTGTTGTACAGCGTCTTGAGGCTGATGCCGAGCTCTTCGGCGGCTTCGGGTTTGCTGCCGTCGTTGCGGTCGAGCGCATCTTGGATGGCTTGCATTTCCAAGTCTCGCAGGGTCATCGGGCCGACCAGTTTGAGCTTGTGGCCCGCGCGGCGGCTGGAGAAACGCTGGGGGAGGTGGTCGGGAGTGATGGGGGGGCTGTCGCAGAGGATGGTGGCGTGCTCGATGACGTTGGCCAGCTCGCGGACGTTGCCCGGCCAGTAGTGGGATTTGAGTAGGTCGATGGCTTCCGGCGTGAACAGCTCGTCGTCGGCTTTCAGGCCGGGGCGGAAGCGGCGAAAGAGATGGTCGGCCAGGGCTGGAATGTCGCTGATCCGGTCGCGAACGGCGGGGAGCGTGATTTCGAAGGTGTTGATGCGGTACATCAGGTCTTCGCGGAAATCGCCGTTCTCCACCATTTCCGAAAGGTTGCGGTGCGTGGCGCAGACGACGCGGACATCCACCTCGAACGACGTGTTCTCGCCGACGCGGCGGATCTCGCCGCTCTCCAGGACGCGGAGCAGCTTAGCCTGCATCGATTTGGGCAGCTCGCCGATTTCGTCCAGGAAGATGGTGCCGCCGCTGGCGACTTCAAACAAGCCGACGCGATGTTCGTCCGCCCCCGTGAAGGCCCCTTTGCGATGGCCAAAGAGCTCGCTCTCGATGAGGGATTCCGGCAGCGCTCCGCAGTTGATGGCGACGAACGGCATGGTGGCCCGCACACTCTGCTGATGCACGGCCCGCGCCACCAATTCTTTGCCGGTGCCGGTCTCGCCCAGGATGAGCACCGTGGAGCTGGTGGGTGCGACCTTTTCGATGAGCCGTTTCACCTGGTCCATCAACTTGCTGCCGCCGACAAGCTCCGTCTTGCCTTCAGCCCGCTGGAGCTGGTGCTTGACGGCCCGGTACTTGTTCATCCACTCCCGTTTGCTGGCGACCCGTTGCAGTAGGGCTTTCAGTTCCAGGAGCCGGCAGGGCTTGGTGAGAAAATCGAAGGCCCCCAGCTTGAGGGCTTGCAGCACGGCGTCGTACGAGGCCTTGCCGGTGAGCACGACGGTGTCGGTTTCCGGCGCGAGCTTTTTGCAGCGGTCGATGACTTCGATGCCGTTCATGCCGGGCATGTCGAGGTCCACGATGATGCAGTCATAGGTGTTGCGGGCGAGCGCGGCCACGGCCGTGGCACCGTCCGGGCAGACGGTCACTTCGTGCCCCATCAGCGGGATTTCCAGGCTCATCAGCTCTTGCAGGGCCGCTTCGTCGTCGGCGAACAGGAGCTTGAGCCGGTTAGGCTGCTTCGCGTCGGGTTTGTGTTTGTCTTTCATGCTGCTTCTGGTCCGTGATGGTCAGTTGGTCGGTAGAGACGACGGGCAGAACGACCCGCATCTGGGAGCCCTTCTTCGGCCCGCCGCTGGTGGGTTCAATCGTGCCGCCGTGCTCGGCGATGATGCGGAAGGTGATGGACAGGCCCAGGCCGGTCCCTTTGCCGTCCCGCCGGCGGGTGTAAAAAGGCTCGAACAAGTGCTTCAGAACTTCGGCCGACATCCCGCAGCCGTTGTCCCGCACCAGCAGCTCGGCCTGGTTGCCCAGTCGGCGGAGCTCGACCCAGACGGTGCCGCCGGGATCGAGGCTGTCGAGGGAGTTGGTGATGAGATTCAGCACCACCTGCTTCATTTCCTGGGCGTTGACCGGGGCGACGACGTGCTGCGTACACTGGAACTCGACCTTCTTCTCGCGGTAGTCCCCGAGGTGCCGCACCATCTCGACGACGCCAATCACCAGCTCGCGGAGGTCGGTCGGCTGCTTTTGCACATCGCCGAGGCGGGAGAAGTCGAGCAGCCGCTCGGTGATACCCTTGCAGCGAAAGGCTTCGTCCTGGATGCGGCGGAGATATTTGGCGACGACTTCGCGGTCGCCGGCATTGTTTTTGGAGGGAGCGCTGACGCTGCCGAGCAAATTGGTGACGCGGGTTTCCAGCGACTCCGCGCACATGGCAATCGCGGCCAGCGGGTTGTTGATTTCGTGCGCCACGCCCGCGGCCAGAAAACCGACGCTGGCGAGCTGCTCGCTGCGGACGACTTCCTGGGTCCGCTGCTGGATTTTGGTTTCCTGGTCGGTCTTGATTTCCAGGAAGCGGGCGGTCATGGCGTTCATGTTGTCGGCCAGCTCCGCCATCTCGTCGCGCGTGGCGAGATGGATGCGATGCTGGAACTCATCGAACCTGGCGATCCGCCGCGAGCCGCCGATGAGGACGTTGAGCGGCGAGATAACCCACCGGTAAAACAGTCCCAATAGTACGAACAGGCCGAGCGCGGACAAAATGCCCGTGGACCACGAGATGCTGATCCAGGTCTGGTACTGGCCGCGGACTTCCGACGACAGGTTGTGCATCCGCTCGTAAAGCTGTGGCTTGAGGGCGTCGACCTCGTCCCGCATCTGGCGGAGCTGTTCGATCAGGCCGTCGACGTGGCCGGGGACCAGCAGCCAGTCCGCTTCGTCTTTTGATTTTTCCAGCCGCTCCAGGCTGGCGGCGATTTGCCCCAGCGTTTCGCGGTCGCGGCTGCGGTCGCCAAGTTGGCCGAACTGGGGGAGGTCCAGATCGAGGTGTTGCCGATATTGCTGCAAGGAATCCTTGATCCGGCCCAGTTTGAAATTGAAATCTGCCTTGGCCATCGCCCCTCCGTCCGGCTTCTCGCGGGCGATCACGTCCGTGGCCGGTCTCCCCTTGGAGCTGTGTAGCGAGTCCTGCGCATGGCCGATGCGGCTGGAGAGCTCGTCGGCGAGCGGCAGTTCATCGGCCCGCCAACTGATGGTCTTGGCAAGTTCCCGATAGGCATACAGCCCCTGCAAGCTGTTGACCGCCAGGACGCCGACAATCACAAACAACAACCCCACGCAGAGGAAGAGCTTGAACTTGATGGGCCAGCGGAACAGCACGGCGACCTCCTTGTCGCGCAACAATCGCCGGCGCTCCATCCGTGGACGCCGCCGCTCTCGGGTTGCGGGTGGAAGTGTACCACCGGCGAACTTGCCGGGGCAAGCTTGAAAGCAGGCCGCTGCCGCCGGGTGCTAGCGGCGGCTGATCGAATTGGTATGGAAATCTTGTCTGGATTCAATAACGGAATAGAAGTGAAGAAGGCAGCGACTGCGGCGAAGATACCCTTCGTGGGTGAAGCGGCCGAAAAGGCGATGGAGAGCATCCGGCGGAGGAATGCGGGATAGGGCGACTCTCTTGATCTCTCCTCATTTTTCTGTCTCCCATTTTTCTGTCAGCTTCCGCGGAGCAACGACGGAACTGACAGAAAAATTGAGGACAGAAAAATGAGGAGAAAGGCACCAACAAAAAAGGCCCGGTCCAACGTGTGGACCGGGCCCCAGGTAGCTCGTAAAGATCAGGTGATCCCAACGAGGTTTGTTGGTGGCTTGCCGTTAGGCAACCCGCCGGCAGCCTAACTTAAAAGGCGCCACCTCGGCTGGTACAGATATAACTCAAACTCACTAGACCACCTCCTTCCCACTAAGATTAACCCCGGTTCAGCCATATGCCGTAGAGCGGCTTACTCCGGGCCCCTAGTAAATCGTGCTGCGTAGCACGAACCAATGTCGACACCTTTATAATTTACGAAACCCAAGCAAAAATCAAGAGGTAATTTGGGAAGAAAGGTTCATTTGGCAAAAGCGGAAAGTGGAAAGCTGAAAGCGGGAAATACGGACCCGTGACTGGCGAATACCCGCTATACTTCCAGGGTTAACCCGTTTAGCACTTTGCACTTAACACTCTGCATTTCCCTTGTCTTCCCCCGCCATCGCCGTCTCCGACCTTCGCAAGACCTACACCGAGGGAATGTTTTTCCGCAAACGGCAAGAGGCGCTCAAGGGAGTTTCGTTCGAGGTCCAGCGGGGCGAAATCTTTGGCCTGCTTGGCGGCAACGGCGCGGGCAAGACCACCTTCATCAAAATCCTGCTGGGCATCATCCGCCGCTCCGCCGGCCATGCGCAGATTCTCGATTTTCCCGCCGGCGACCGCCGGGCCCGGCAGCGGATTGGCTACCTGCCGGAGAATCTTCGCGTCCCGCGTCATTTGACGGGTCACACGGCGCTTGAGTACTACGGCCATCTCAGCGGCGTTTCGACGAGAGTCATCAAGGAGCGCCGCGGTGACTTGCTGGAAAAAGTCGGCATCGCCGCGCGAGCCAAGGATCCCGTCCGCACGTATTCCAAGGGCATGCTCCAGCGCCTCGGCCTGGCCCAGGCCATGCTGCACGATCCCGACCTGTTCATCTTCGACGAGCCAACCGACGGCCTCGATCCGCTCGCCCGCAGCCAGGTCCGCGGGTTTCTGACGGACCTCAAGCGGGAAGGCAAGACCATCTTTCTCAACAGCCACATCCTGCAGGAAGTGCAACTGGTCTGCGACCGCGTGGCAATCCTCGATAAAGGCATTCTCAAGCGGGTCGGCTCCGTGCAAGAACTGACCGCCACCCACCAGGCGGCTCCCGCCACCAGCGGCAATCCCACTCGGCAGGCGGACATCGAGCTGCACATGGCCGGCACCGCCGCCGCCATCCGCGAGGCCCTCGGCGGCTGGGAAACGACCAAGTGGCAGAGCCTGTCGGAAGTGGAGCATCAGGTTCACATCCGCAGCGCCGACCAGGAGTACGTCGATCAACTGATTGACCGCCTCCGTACCGCCCGCATCAGCATCCTGGGCATCACCCGCCGCCAGGCCACGCTGGAAGACGCGTACCTGGGCATCGTCGCCGAAGTGGTGGAGTAACCATGCGACCGTATCTGGCGATTATCAAAGACTCCTTTCGTGAAGCGATGGCTTCCCGGGTGCTATGGGTATTGCTCGGCGTAATCACGCTGGTGCTGGCCCTGATTGCTCCTTTGGGCGTGCGCGGAAGATTGACCACGGACTTTGGCGGCGGCGAAGTCCGCGATCCCCAGGATCTCGTCGCCAAGCTCCGCACCGCGGCTGCCCGCCCGGAAAACTCTCCCGCCAAACGAATCTGGTCTTTGTGGGACGCCAACCGCCAAAAAAAGCTGATCGAGTTCCAGGAGTACCAAGGAAATCAAGACGGCAACTCCCGGAAACAAGGGGAATTTGGCGAGTACATGGAATCCAGGCAGACTCTTTTCCAGGGGCTCAAGGAGCTGCTCGAAAAGGAGGATCTCTACCAGCCGGGCGTCTGGCGGGAAGAATCGCTTCCCAAAGAAGCCCGAGACTTCATTGCCAAACGGGACGAGTTGACCCAAGAAGAGCAGGCCCGGCTCAATCGCCTGCTGATCCAAGCGGCGGCTCCGGGACAGTTTGCTCCTCGAGCTGCTGAATCCATCGCGGTGGCCTACCTGTGGATGGAGACGACCGAGAGTCTGCCCTTTACCAAAACGCAAGCCGATGCGTTTATCAAGGAGGTGATTGTTCCGATCCTGATGAAATACCTGGTGGGTGTGATCGGGGTCTTCGTTGCTATCCTGGTGACGTCGCCTGTCATCCCCCAGATGTTTGAGCCGGGTTCGATCAATCTGCTGCTCAGCAAGCCGGTGCAGCGGTCGCTGGTTTTCCTGTCCAAGTTCATCGGCGGATGCGCGTTTATTCTGCTCAACGTCGGTTATCTGTGCATGGGGCTGTGGCTGATTTTGGGACTACGGTATGGCATCTGGAATCGGGGGATGCTGCTATGCATCCCCATTTTCCTGTTCTTGTTTACCATCTATTACGCCGTTTCGACACTGACGGGGATTGTCTGGAAGAGCGCCGTGGTCTCGGTGGTGATCTGCATCAGCCTGTGGCTGCTGTGTTTCATTGTCGGGGCGATCAAGGTCAATGTGATGGAGCCGTTCGTCGTCGATTTGCAGCGGAACGTCCGCGTGGTGGATGCCGGCGGATCGATCATTGCCGTCCGCGAGTCCGGGGGCATGTACCGCTGGAACGCCGAGCTCAAAGACTGGGAGCAAATCCATCTTCCCTCCGGCGGCGGAGGGGTGCGGAAAACACTAGGTCCGTTCTACCACGCCCCGAGCGATCAACTGCTCATTGGCGAAAGCTGGAATCCTCCCTTCGGCTTGGGCACTGGGCGGGCGATTTTCCATGTGGCCGGCGGCAATGAAGGTTTTCAGGTCAAGGATGGCCCGGCCTTTCCCGCGGATACCGGCGACTTGCTGGTGGGTTCCGGCGGGGATGTCCTGGCCGTGGCGCCGGGGGGAATCTTCCGTTTACAAGGGCAGCCCGCGGCAGCCAAGAATCAGATCAAGTTCCTGGGCATGCCGCTCCCTTTCGCCAATCGCAATGAGTTCCAATCGGCGATGCTGGACAAGGAGCTTACGTTTCCGGCACCCCTCAAAGCGGCCATCGACCCGGTCACCGGCGCGGTTGCCGTCTATAGCCGGGGAAATGTCTACCTCATGTCCAAGGATACCAAGGGAAACTACGTTCAGAAGGCTCTCCGCAAGTTGGATGGTGACGAGGCGCAGGATGCGGCCATTGCCATCGGCGGCGCGGCAGTGTTCGTGGCTCGGGCCGACGATCAGGCGCTATTCTTATCCACCGAAGACTTGTCCGTAAGAGCGGAAAAAAAACTGGAAGCGGGCAGCCAGCCGCGATTGGTCGCCGCCTCGCCCGATGGAAAGATGTTCTGCGCCCTGTTCCATAACCGTCGCCTCTGGCTGCTGGACTCCGAGACCAGCGACTGCCGCCTGGCTGCGGTTCGAGGCCAGGGGGACATCTCCGCCTTCGCCTTCCACGGCGACCGCCTCTTGGTGGCAGACCGGATTACGCGGGTCTGCGATTACCAGACCGCGGATCTGACTCGGCAAGCGACTTACGCCCCCGCCATGAAAACCTCGCAGATTGTCTACTACTACATCATCAGCCCGATTTACTACGTGCTCCCTAAGCCGGGCGAACTGGACAATACCGTCCAATATTTGCTGACCGGGAAGGAAACCAGCGACCTGGGGATCTTCCGCGGCGACCTGTCCCAGGCCCGCGACAATCTGCATCCCTGGCGTCCGGTCTGGACAAGCGCCATATTTGTGGTTGTGATGCTGCTGCTCTCTTGTGTCTACATCGAGCGGCACCAGTTCTGAGCCACGGTCTCGCAATCCTTGTCGGCCCTCGTCCGTTGGAGAATATCGAATGCCCCGCTTTCCCCTGTTGGTCCTGCCCTGTGTCCTGCTCGTCGCTCTTGGTCTCCTCGGCTGCGGGCCGGCAAACAACACCCCGGTGAAGCCGGGAAACAACAAAACCGAGGAGCACGCGCACGACCACGCGACAGTCGGGCCGCACGGCGGGCACCTGGTCGAGCTGGCGGAGCCGGGGAAGGAAATCAAGGAGGAGTATCACGTGGAGTGGGACCACGAGGAAAACGGCATCATTACCGTCTGGATTCTCGATGGCGCGGCCAAGAAGACGGTGCCGATTGCTGCCGACAGCATCTTCATTGAGGTCAAGTCCGGCGAAATGACCGAGGCGTATGAGCTGGCCGCCGTGGATCGCACCAGCGGGGAAAATGCCAGTGCTTTCAAGTTTAAAGTGATGAGCAAGGCGCTGCTGGGGAAGCTCGAAACGGTGGGCAAAACCGTCTCCGCAACAATCCGCGTCGATGTCAACGGCAAGCCCTATGAAGGCAAGTTTGAAAAAGATGAGGACGGCCACGCCGGCCACAAGCACTAAGCTCAGATAGTCCAACCGGAGCAGTCCGCAGATTTCGCGGATTTACACCGATGAAATTCAGAGAATCTTGATTCAAAATCTGCGGACGCATCAACGGCCTACGGCAAATTCACCGCCTGGCCGTCGTTCCGCTCCACCATGCGGCGGAGCATCTGGGGGTCGATGTTGCGACTCAAGGTACGCACGCTGCCGTCCGCCATTAAGACCAACACCACTCCCGGATGGTTACCATCGAATGGCTTGTTCAGATCCCAGGTATTCGGCGCGGCCCAACTGGCGTTCCCTTTGACCTCCATGACGATAATCGTGTTGCTGGTGCCGTCCGTGATCTGATCCATTCCATGCTTCATTCCCGGCGCATCTTCCAGGGCACTGCCCGGCCCGGAGACCAGCAGATAATCCGTTTGCCCGGGTGTCCTGCTCGGATTGGACGGATCCATGATGAAGGGCATGCTTATTTGGGAGAATGCCTGGTTTTCCGGCGAGTCCCAAGCCTTGTCCTTGTCGAACCTGTCGTAGAAAGGCTGCTGTTCCAGGAAGGGCAGCAGGCAGACCATGCCACTGTAGAGCGGCTTGCCCTCGGCGTCCTTGACGACCGCGGGCGGGAATTCGTTGTACACGTCGTGGTAAGTATGCAGGGCAATCCCGATCTGCTTCATGTTGTTCGTGGATTGCATCCGCCGAGCAGCTTCGCGGGCCGATTGCACCGCGGGAAGGAGCAGTGCGACCAGAATGCCGCCGATTCCGCAAACCACCACCAGCGCGCCCCCGATGATCAGCAGGATCACGCCAATGCCAATCCCCGCGCCGGCCGCCGCCCTGGATGAGGCCGGATACTGCGGCGCCGAACCGGCGGCAAAAGGAACGGTGATCGGCTTTCCGCAGGCCGCGCAGGGCCCCGACTGGCCCGCATACTGATCGGCGACCGTCGTCTGTTTCCCGCAAGCGGGACAAGCGAATTGAATAGGCATGGCGAGCTAAACCGGCTGGAGGAAAGGAACCGACCCAGGTTGCACAAAATAATAAGGGAAAAGCAGTGTTGAAAAAGGGGTCTGGCTCGGAGCCACCCCAAGACCCTAGCCGTCAACGCGGGTCGCGGCGACGTGCCTGACCCCTTTTTCAACAGGCCGATAGGGGGACTCTCCCCCGAGGGTGTTTCGGCTTTCCCTGGGCGATATTAGGATGTCGCCGCAAATATCGCCTTTTTTCATTCTGCTGGGTATGGTGGGCTCCAGCAGAGGTAAACCACGTATTTCACGAATGACACAAATAAATCCAGTCCCATCCGTGAATTCCGTGTTATCCGTGGTTCTTACTTGTTGGTGGCTTGTTGGCTGAAAGCGAAAAGTGACCTTGCCCGCTTCGCCCGGTCCCGCTAGAAGCCGCTGATAACGTGAGGGTCATTCCGCTCGTCTTGAAGGACCGGGAGAAATTCGCCATGGACCGTAGGCGCTGGTTTGGCAGGCTGTTTTCCACGCTGATTGTGCCCCTGGCCTGGCCGGCCGCCAGGCTCCTGGCGCAAGATGCCCCGATGCAGGCGACGCTCGCCGAGCGGCTGAAGGCGGGGCTGCTCTGCCGCCGGCCCGAGGAGTTCATCTTGGTGTCGCGGGTGGCGGACAAGGTGGAAGCGGGGGAACTGCCGCAAGACATGGTCCTCAACGCGATGAAGTACGCCCTCAGGAAACGGCCCAAGTTCCCCTTCTTCTACTTCCAAGCCGTCATCTTCCGGCAAGCGGAGGCGCTCGGCGTGGATTTGGGAGACCCGGTGCCGCCGATCAATCCGTAGGCGGCACGAAAAGGTGACGGGAGCCATTGTCATGCCTGCCTGAACTTCAATCAACGGTTCGTGACACCTTTCCTCTCCCCCGATTTTTCGGTCGGAGGCGTTTTCACCCCCCCTCCTCACAAGAGGGGATTCCGTGGCTTTGCCTCAAAACGCCCCGGTTGCCCCAAAACCTAATATGCACCTATAGACTAGCCTTTTGTGGACTACCAGCATTGCCAAGCGTAAGATTTGTCGTTAGACTCCTAAGTTCGACCCTGGACGACTTTGTGATTTTATTCACAATGCATCCTTTGGACCGTCATGGCCGCAATACCGACACTATCGAAAGACTCGCTGCGGCAGGTCTATTTCTGTTCTTTCACTCCGATGAAGGACCGTCCTGAATTGAGGGCATGGTTCGAGGGACACGGAAAATCGCTCTTTGCCGTGGTGAACCAATCTGGTGAGCCGAACGTCTACTTGCGCCGGCTGGGAAACGTTGACCGTGATGATGACGGGCACTTTCACATTGAGGCGGCAGTCGAAGACGTTTTCAGGGGACGCAATCCAACCAGAATCGATTCGCAGCCAGACGACTTGTTTAGTAATTTTGGAATACTCGCCGCGAAAGAACTTGCCGGACGAATATTTGGAAAATACCATATTCGGATGGATTCGCCTGCCGCCAAGCGCATTGCAAAGGCATTGCTTGGGGCGTCAATAGACATCAGCGGCTACTCACTAGCACTGAGTGGTGCAACCTTCGACGTAAGCGGCGACGGCCCCCTGTTTAGGGTGCGATGGTCGCTTCAAGAAGACACCGAGATTCTGGTTTTAGAGTTGCACCTAATTGACCTTCTCGAAATCGACGATCAGCTCTTGATAAACGCTGCTGGACTTTTGGATACAGCATTCAAGGCGCTTAGTAATCCTCACGAGATTTTCAAGAAAGCTCAAGATGCCTAAGTTAGACGAAGACCTGTTCTCAATTGACTGGGTATCAGAACGCGATGCCACTGTCGAAAAAGACTGCCATCCACCGCTGCGAACAAACCGCCTGCCATCAAACAAATCGCTGGAAGACGGCGTGCTTTTGCTTAGGGTGGCTGCGCTTGAGGACCGCTTTGATGAGCTAAAGCAGCTATTAAAAGATGGATGCGTTAGAACCTACATTGAGACGTTTGCACCGCAAGGAGTAGTAATCATAAAGCCAATTCCAGTATCTATTGTCTGCGACGATGGGGTATTTATTGCGACTTTTTTTGACGGCAATGTCAACGCAAGCGGTGACACTTCGCTGGATGCGTTCGAAAGCCTCAAGGGTACACTCCTCGCAACATTCAGGTTTTTCTGCAAAAGAGAGGGCGAGCTAGGCAGGGAACCTAAGAGGCAACTAGCGGTGCTTCGTGATTTTATGCGGGAGCCTTAATGGCAGGAAACCCACTTACACTAGAAGTTGCCAGAAAAGTATTGAAAAAACTTGACGCGCAAGACGTGTCGGAGAAAGGCGATCCCCATCCCACGTTCGCAGTTTTCCACAATGGCAAAATAGTCGCGACGACTGGGCTCCGTCGATCTTCAAAACGCGATATTCCAGTTCCCCACATCAAAAACGATCTACGCGCAAACGCTCGATTTCTCTTGGAAATGGCTAGTTGCACAAAATATCTAGCCGATTGGCTTCTGCTGGTGGGGCTTGTGGTTGAGGAAGAAGAGGGCAAAGAAAACAAGCAGTGAACCCCACGCTGATATTGCGGTCTAGTTGGTTATGAAACGAAATTCTTTTTCTCTTGCTCCTAGCGTCTGCTAGGAGAACCGTCCCGCGCCTCGCAGGCGCGTGGGTTCGGCTACATTGGCAGGTGCTCGATTCACCTGTTCTCCATTATGCCTTGGCGTTGCGCCGTTTGGCGGCGCTGGTAAGCGTCTTTCTCGCCCAAGCGGCCATTTTAAGGCCGTCCAGGTCCGCGGCATCAGGGCAATTTAGCAACAGGGCCAGACCCGCGTCAACCAAAAAGTAGAATGTCCCGAATGGCGTTAAGTTAAGCGTAACCTGATGAGGGGCATCGCCTTATCATCGCTAGCGTTTTGATGCTAGCCAGTATTGCCAATTGATGGCCCACGGTGATCCTCTATGATTGTCGAATCGGTGCATAGTGTCGCGCATTGCTAGCTATGTTCTGCTATCATGTGTAACTAATTGCTTATGAACAACTTACGCTTAACTTAGCGCCATTCTAGAATGTCCCCTTTTCCCTCCGCCTTTTCCCTCCGTCCTACATCGCAGCTTTCTTCAGTCGTGCGAGCCAGTCCTGCAAGTCTCGCGGCAGTTTGGTGCGAAAGGCGATCTGTTCTTCTGTGACGGGATGGACGAAGCCGAGGACGGCGGCGTGGAGGGCCTGGCGGGGAGCACCTGAAGCATCTGAATGCGGCTTTTCTCCCAGGGCGTGCGTGTACGTCTTTTCGCCGCAGAGCATGTGGCCGAGCTCGGAAAGGTGGATGCGGATCTGGTGCGTGCGGCCGGTTTCCAGGCGGCACTCGATCAGGCTGTAGGTTCCTCCGCCGGCTGTGAAGGTCTCCAGGGGCTTGATGTGCGTGACTGCCTCCTGGGACTCGGGAGCTTCTTGGCCCAAGGGGGAGCTGCCGCGGAGGCCGTCCCCCCGGTCGCGGACGAGCCAGGTGCGCATGGTCCGGGCCTCGACGGCCCCCTGCACGACCGCGACATAGGCCCGCTCGATCTGGTGCTTGCTGAACAGGCGGACCAGCGCTTGCTCGGCCTGCGGAGTGCGGGCGAAGACCATCAGGCCGCTGGTATCCCGGTCCAGCCGATGGACGGCGCGGACGCGGGGGAGCTTGGGCTGCGGCTGGCGTTTCTCCGGCCAGCCGGTTTGGCGGCGGGTGCGTGGGCCGGCCTGTTCGTCATCCGCCACGCGCAGCCCCAACTTTTTGGCCAGCACGCGCGGCAGGGCTTCATCGAGCGTCGGCTGGAGCTGCTTGCGGCGGGCGGGCCAGCGCCGCTCTTCGGCGTGGCGCAGAGTCGTCATCCCCGCCGGCTTTTCCACGACCACTAGATGCTCATCGACGAACAGGAGCCGCACGTCGGCGGCAGTGGCCGGTCTGGCGAGCGGCTGCTCCCAGACCTTGACCACGTCTTTCGCCGTCAGCCGCCGCCCTTCATCCAGGCAGAGATTGCCGTTCACCTGCACATGCCGGCCGGCAATGAGCGATTTCACCTTCCCCCAAGGCTCGCCCGCCAGCAGTTTTTTGAGCGCGCCCGAGAGCGTGCCGCCGATGAGCTCGCCGCGGATGTGGTAGTTGCGAAAGGGGGGCATGGGAGAGAAGGAGAGAAGGAGAGAATTAGCCCGCCGCATCGTTTACTTTATCTCCCCTTCTCTCGTTCTCCCCTTCTCTCGATCGCGAGCTCGATCTCGATCTCCCGGTTATCCACCGGCGCTCCCAGGAGATTCACCAGCGTCTCGCGCAGCTCTTTCACCTTGAGCGGCATCGAGACCAGCACCCGCTTGTCGGAGAGCCTGGCACCCTTGATGAGGTCGGACTGTTTGGGATCGACAAACAGGATGGCCGGGATTTTTTTCGTGGCATCGCTGGAGCCGAACTGATTGAAAGCTTCCAGGGCTTCGTCCGCCAGGGAAAGGGTGCTGAACAGCACGCAGTCGACCAGCTTGGTGTGGGCATCTTCAATCCGCGCGATGGCCCGAATCGGGTCGCTAAAGACGAGCACGCGGTAGCCGTACTTTTTCAGTTTCTCGCGGAAGACGTCTTGCATCTCCAGGCGCGACTCGACAATCATCACGGTCCGCGCAGCTCCCTCGAGCTCCACGGGTGCCTTCGCGGGGGCCAGGGGCACAACTTCTCCCGCGGCAGCGGCAGCACTGGCCGCTTCGGCCTCGGCGACTTCGCCCGCTTCGACGCGGGCCTGCACCTTCTTGGCGTCCTCCAGCATTTCGGCGGGCGTGGAATAGCGCCTCTCCGGCGCCAGCTCAATCGACTTCTGCACGAAGGCCGCAATGGCCCGTGGGACCGTCGGATCGACCTGCAAAATCGGCTTGATGTTCTGATAGCGGGACACGCTGAGCCGCTGGATGCGGTCCCGCGTTTCATACATGGCCGGATGGCCGCTGACGATCGTGTAGAGCATGCAGCCGACAAAGAACAAGTCGCTCCGCGGGTCGTTGTTGCGACAGCCGGACGCCCGCTCCAAGCCGGCGTAATCAATCGTGCGGGCGTTGGGGGAATCGTCGTCCTTGATGGTTTCGGTGGAGCGGATGGCGGCCAGGCCGAAGTCCACCAGCTTGGCCCGCCCCTTGGAAGTGATGAGCACGTTGGAGAGCTTCAGGTCGCGGTGGCTCATCCCCTTTTCGGCGGCATAGACCAGGCCGGTGATGACGTCAATGATGATTCGCATCGACTCGGCGGGCGTCAGCTTCTTGCGGATCTTTATCATCTCGCGGAGGTTCCGCCCCTCGACAAATTCCATCACCAGGTAAGGCGCGTTCGTATTGGAGCTGACTTCATGTATCGGTACGATGTTGGGATGCCGCAGGCCGGATACGATCTGGCCCTCGCGGAGGAACTGCTCGGTCATGATGCCGTCGTCGCGGAACCGCTTGCGGAGAACCTTGACGGCCACCACCCGGCCGGTCTCCCGCTCCACCGCCCGGTAGACGCGGGCGAACGTACCCGTGCCGGCCAGATACAGCACCTTGAAATTGCCGTAGAAGTAGCCGCTCCGCTCCCCTTTGAATATCCGGTCAAGCTGGAAGTTGGTGAGTAGATCTCGGCGCATCAGCAGGCTGGTGAGCTGGTCGACGGTCACTTCCCGCGTGCCGAGCTCGCCCCACACCGCTTCCAACTGGCGCGAGTCGAGCAGGCCCGCATCGGTGATTTTCTGCCCCAGTGTTTCGGCGGTCATTTCGGACATGAGGCGTGCTCAATCTGCCGCGCGGCCAAGAGTCTCTGTACCGGCTGCCTGGCAAGTGGCTGAAACCTGTGCCAGCGGCCCCTTATTTATAGTATTCCAGCGGCGCGACGCCTGCAATGCGCGGGTGTCCGCTCCCTCTTCCCCGGGGAGAGGGGACGCCAGCCCACAAAAAATGCTCTGCCCCAGGGCACCTTGGGGCAGAGCGATTGGTACAAGGAGTTCTGAAAAAACTCAGCTTGTAGGAGCAAATTGTTTGGTAATTGCCGCAGATTTATCTCTTCGCGGCCTACTCTCCCTGCAATTCGTCGCCGTGCTGGGGTTTGAGGGCGTCGCGCTCGCGGCGGGTGGCTTCCAGGTCGAACACCAGATATTTCATGTCCAGCCGCAGTTGGCTCAGGGCTTCCTGCACCAGGTTGAGGATGCGGCGGCGGCGGCGGGTGCTGTCGACCACGCGGAACATGAAGGGCTCCACCCGCGAACGGTGCTCGGCGGGGAGGGCGGCGATGGCACTGGCCAAATCGGCTACATCCTTGGGAAGTTCGTCAGTCTGGGTGGCGGTGGTGCTGGTGGACATGCTCGCTGGCTCCGGGTGTGGTTCGTGTTGCTTACCGTCTAAAGCACCCGCTATGCCAAGGGTTGTGCTATCGCCTCGCTCATCCTTCGCAACTCTAAGAAGGTTCAACAGTTACGACAAGCACCCCGCTTCCGCTGGCCGAAAATGGCCTGGGCGAATTTACCACACTTGACCTCGCCGCTCATCGCAAATCCTGTTACAAGCCGATGTTACGTCGCGGGGGAGCCTCTTGAACCACTGTTGCCGTTTGTCAACGGGCCATCATGCCTTTTCTTTCGCCACGACCGAGACGTCCACGCAACGGGGTCGGGAGTCTTTGGCGTCGGACATTTTCCACGGGGAACAATCACTGCCGCCAAAGACTCCCGACCCCCTTACTAGGCACGCTCCTGGTGGCGGCAATGATAGCGCTCCTTGCGGGACCAGGCACGCCCGATGCCTCCGCCCAGTTCCGCGAGACCTTTGAATCCACCGTCCCCTCCTGGCGACTGCGGGAGGCTGATTGCGGAGTCAATCTCCTTGCGAAGCCGCAGCGGACCTTCCAGCAGTCCCATAGCGGCAACGGCTGCGAGTACCTCCGCCTCAACGTCGTCAACAACGGCACGTACATCCGTCTCGCCCATCCCATCGGCAAGGCGGCCATCATCGCCGAGCTGTCCCCCAGCGTCTGGGTCAAGTCGGATAAGCCGAACATCCAGATGATGCTTCGCGTCGTCTTTCCCAAAACCATCGACGACGCCACCGGCGAGCCCCTCGCCGACTTCATCCCCGGCGATTCCTACACCGACGTCGGCCGCTGGCAAGAGCTGAAAGTCACGGGCGTTCCCGACAAGCTGAACAAAGCCGTCTGGTCCCGCCGCCGCCAACTCGTGGCGGAGAAGAAAAAGCTCGACGAGAGCGGCGCGTACATCGACATGGTCGTGCTCAACGCCTTCTCCAGCCCCGGCAACATCGACCTTTGGCTCGACGACCTGGAAATCCAGGGATACGTCAGCTTGGATGACAAAGGGAATGGCACAAACCCCAGCGCCACCGCGAAACAGCCCGCCATCGACTCCCGCGACCCCCGCAGCGGGGCGGCGATGCAGGGTTCGCTCCTCATGGTCAGCGGCCGGCCGATGATGCCGCGAATCATCCAGCACAACGGCGAGCCGCTGGAATGGCTGCACTCCCTCGGCTTCAACACGGTCAAACTCCCCGCCGAACCGACGCCCAAGCAGCTCAAAGAGGCGCAGCAACTGGGCCTGTGGCTCGTCGCGCCGCCGCCGCTGGTTTCGGAAGAGACGCCGATGGGCGCTGCATACGACCGCGTGTTGGCCTGGAGTCTGGGAACCAACCTGGCCGGGCGGGAACTACTCAGCACTCAGGAATTGGCGGCTGAAATCCGCCGCCACGATAGCCGCACGGGCCGCCCGCTCGTCTGCCAGCCCGCCACCGACCTCGAGGGCTACAGCCGCATCGCCAACCTGCTGATCCTCGACCAGCCGACGCTGGCGACCAGCTTTGAGCTTTCCGCCTATCGTCCCTGGCTGCTCGGCCGGCCAAAACTCGCCCGCCCCGGTACGCCTCTCTGGAGCACCATTCCCACCCACCTTCCCGCGGGGCTCCGCGAGCAGCTCCTGCTAATGACCGAAGGGAAGCCGCTCCGCGAAACGCTCCAGTGGCAACAACTTCGCCTCACCGCTTACAGCGCAATCGCCTCTGGCTCACGAGGTTTGCTGTTCCATTCCAGCGTGCCGCTTTCCACCGACTCGCTCGCCGGCTCGCAGCGGGTGGATGCTCTCAAGCTCCTCAACTTCGAGCTGCTCCTGTTGGAACCGTGGGCCGCGGCAGGGACGTTGGTGGAGGACGTTCCTTCACCAGACAACAGCACGCAAGTCAGCATGTTACAGACCGAGCGGAGCAAGCTGCTCGTCGTCACGCGGCATGTTCCCGCCCAGCAGTACGTCGCCGCCCCCGCCGACACCAAGCCAATCTCGCTCGTCGTCCCCGGCGTTCCCATCTCCGACCGGGCCTACCAGGTGACCCTCTCCGGCCCGCGCACGCTCCGCACCTCGCACGGCAGCGGCGGAATTCGCATCCAACTCGATGAGCCAGGCGTGGCGACGGCCATCGTCATTACGCAGGATCCGCTGGTCCTATACCACCTCAACAAAGTCCTTGAGGAAGGCAAGCTGGAAATTGGCCGGCTCCGGTACGAAGTCGCCGCCCGCGAATTGACGCAGGCCTCCGACGTGGACCGCGAGCTTTCCGCTGCCGGCCATCCGCTTCCCGCCGCAGCCGTCTGGCTCCGCGAAGCTCAAACGCACCTCGACCAGGCCAATCGCGGAATGCAAACGATGGATCCGCGAATCCTGCACGCTGCCGCCGACCGCTGCGAGCAAACGCTCGCCAAGGTTCGTCGCGGCCACTGGGAGCAAACCGCCGGTGCATTCCCGTCTCCCGCCGCCAGCCCCTGCGTCGCCCAGTTCGCCCTGCTGCCCCTGCACTGGGAATTCGCCCAGCGCCTGCGGCGGAACGCCTGGGGCCCAAACTCCCTGGCTGCCGGCGAGATGGAAAGCCTGAATCAGCTTCTGAATGCCGGCTGGAAACAGCATCGCGGCATGTCCTCCGCCCTGCAGGGAGACGTCACTCTCGCCCTGCAATCCCCGCACGGCGGGCGCTCCGCCCTCCGGCTCCACGCCTGGTCCGTCAACCCCCAGGAAGTACCCGTCGCCCTCGAACGCCAACCCCTCTGGGTGACCACCGCCCCCGTCCCCGTCCGCCAAGGCCAACTCGCCCGCATCCACGGCTGGGCTCACGTTCCGAAGCGGTTAGGGGCAACGCAAGACGGTCTGCTCCTCTTCGACAACTTCGCCGGCCCGCAGCTCGGCGAGCGGATCCAGCTCTCGCAAGGCTGGCGCGAGTTCACCCTCTATCGGGCCATCCCCAAAAATGGCGAGCTGACCCTCACCATCTCCCTCACCGGCCTAGGCGAAGCCTCCCTTGACGACCTCTCCATCAACCTCATCAACCCCGACCCCATCCGGGAAGTCGCCCGACCGAAGCAAAACTAGAAGGCAGGGGAGAACAGAAGGTAACGAAGCAAACGAAGGAAGAAGGAGAGCAAAGTCATGAAGAGAGGTATATCCTTTGCCTTTCTTCGTTCCCTTCGTTTCCTTCTGTTCAAAAACGATCGACCGGTCTCATTGATCGCCGGATCGGCTCTCCGCTTTCGAGACGAACTCCTGATCGGCTTTGCTCAACTTGCCCAGCGGTACGCTCACCACCTCGCCATCTTTCTTCTTCAGATTCACTTTGCCGTCTTCCACGCTCACCAGCTCCGCTTCAATACGGAACTTTCCGGTCGTGTCGCTCCAAGTCCGCAGACCCGAGGCGGCCGGAGCAACTTCCGCGGGATTCGCAGGATTCACGGGAGCCGCGCCGGTTAGCTCGGCGAGCTTGGCTTGGGCTCGCTCGGCAGCCGGTGTACTCGGAAAACGGGTGACGATTAATTCCAAGGCCGGCTTGGCCTGCTTCTTGGTGCTGTTCTGGCTCAGCAGCGCAATCGCTCGATCCAGCGCCTGAGCCTGCTTCAGCTCTTCCTTGAGATCGGCTTTCTTGCTCAGGTCTCGTTCCGCGGAAACCATTTCCTTGCGCAGCTCGGGGAGCTTGCCGTAGATGCGGCTGGCGGAGACGATCCCCAGCACACCGGCAAACTTGTCCTCCCCGGCGAGTTGCTCCTGCGCGGTCTTGAGCGCCGCTGTCCCCTCTTCGACCAGCTTCGTGTACAGAGCGTCCGCTTCGAGCGCCACCGAAGCGAAGCTGCCGAACTTGCCGGGCTGGCCAATCTTTTTCAGGCTTTCCAGCCGCTTGACGGCAGTCCACGAGTCCCCCGCGGCCAGCGCCTTGCTCGAATCGTCCACGGCCCCCTTGATCTGCGTAAGCTGCGCGTCCGAGAAAATGGTGCCGGCGGTCGTCAGGTGCTCGGCCAGAAAGAGGGGTAATTCGTCTCCCCCCTTGGCCCCGCTTTTCGCGTAGGCAATCTCTCCATTGGCCCGCACAACGTACAGGATGGGGATCCCGGTCCCCTCGTGTCGATACTTTCTCGACCAGGCCGCCCATTCGTCGCCTTGCGTGTCAACCTTGAGGGGCACGAACTGTGCCACCAGCGGCGCGATGGTTCGATCGGTGCTAAGCCGTTCGAGCAGCGCCAGGCAAGGGCCTCAGGTCTTGGAGCCAGCCATGGCCAGGATCGGCCGGCCCGTGGCTTTGGAAAGTTTTTCCGCCTGCTCCATCGTGAGCAGCTCGGCACCCGTCGCCCACCCGCACGTCGCGACCAGCGCGACGACGAGCGGAGCCGTCAGATTCCAGCGTGGTCTCATGTTCTTTTCCTTGACTGCTAAGGAGTTTGCAAATCCGTCCAGCCGCCACGGAAGCGACCTCTGTAGTTTAGGCGAGCGCCGCAATCAACGCCACATCTCGGCAACGTCGGGAGCCTTGCGGGCAGCCTGCAGAGTACTGAGTACTGAATTGCCGGCGAGCGGACCGGCCCCACCAACCGCGCCGATCTGCACATTCCGAACCAACTTGTAGAAAATTCCGTAGATTGGGGTATATTTGAGGGCTGTGGACCGGGCCACGGGGTCGGGAAGAGTTTTCGCGGCTAAGAGTTCCCAGGCCGCTCAAGCCTTCCCCGCGAAAACCCTTCCCGACCCCTTAAATCCCGGCCGCCAAAAGCCTTTCGCTGAAAGAGAATCCCATGCCCCATCGCCATTCGTTGGCAGCGCTCGCCGCGCTGGCTTTCGTCGCATCTTTGCCCGCGGACCTGTTGGCTCAGGCTGCCGCGCCGGCCGCTGCTGCGCCAGCTCCGCCGCCGTATGCGGCCCTCCTTAAGGATGCTCCGCCGATTCCCGGCATGATCACTCTGTACCGCAAGGGCAATTCGCTGTTCGCGGAGCTCGGCCCGCAGGATTACGGCAGCGAGTACATCGTGCTCATCTCCATTTCTCGCGGCATAGCCCAGGGACAGCTCATCGGTGGCATGAGCTGGGGTTTTGAAAACGACGGGATCTGGCAGTTCCGCAAAGTGGACGAAAGCGTGCATATCGTCCGCCGCAACGTCCGCTTCAAGGCCAACCAGGGCTCGCCCGAGGCCCGCGCGGTCGGCAAGGCGTATACCGACAGTGTTCTGTTCAGCCTGCCCATCGCCGCCAAGGGACCGAAGGGGGGCGATCTGATCGACCTCAGCCGCGTCTTCATGAGCGATCTGCCGCAAATCAGCATGGCTCTGCCCGGCTTCGGCTTCGCGGGGGACCGCTCCACGTATGGGAGCGTGAAGGGTTTTGAGAACAACGTCGAAATTGAAGTTGCCGCGACCTACGGCTCGGCCGGCACGCAGGACATCGACACCGTGCCGGATTCTCGCGGCGTCGGCATCAACATCCACTATTCCATCAGCAAGATTCCGCAGACCAATTTTCAGCCTCGGCTGGCGGACGACCGCGTCGGCTACTTCCTGACCGCGGTGAAGGATTTCTCCAGCAAGGGGGACCGCGAGCAGTTTATCCGCTACGTCAACCGCTGGGACTTGCAGAAGTCGGACGCGAGCGCCAAGGTTTCGCCGCCGACCAAGCCGATCAAGTTCTGGATCGAGAAGACGGTTCCCTTCAAGTATGAGAAGGCCATCTACGACGGCATCTATGAATGGAACAAGGCGTTTGAAACGGCCGGCTTTGCCAACGCCATCGTCGTCGAGCGGCAGCCGGATAACGCCACCTGGGATCCCGAAGACATCAACTACAACACGTTCCGCTGGATTACATCCAACGCCGGCTTTGCGATGGGCCCCAGCCGCGTGAACCCGTACACGGGTCAGATTCTCGACGCCGACATCATTTTCGATGCCGACTTCCTGACCTCGTGGAAGGAAGAGTTCGAGAACATGACGCCGAAGACCGTGGCCCAGCTCACCAACGGCACGTTTGAAGAAACGGCCGAGGAGAAAGCCACCCGGTTCTTCAGCCCCAAGGCGGCCCGCCATGGCGAGTGCCAGCTCAATCACGGCATGGCGATGCAATTCGCCTTCGGCTCCGCGGCCATCATGGCCCTGGCGGACCCCAAGGTGCAGGCGGAGCAGCTCGACAAGTTCATCATGCAGGGTCTGAAGGAAGTGACCATGCACGAAGTGGGTCACACGCTCGGCCTGCGGCATAACTTCAAGGCCAGCAAGTGGCTGACCATCAAGGACATGAATGACCCCGAGAAGTCCAAGAACGGGATTGTGGCCTCGGTCATGGATTACAGCCCGGCCAACATCGTTCCCAAGGAATGGAAGCAGGGGGACTATTACAGTCAGACCGTCGGCCCGTACGATATTTGGGCCATCCAGTACGGCTACACGCCGTTTGGCGGCGGCACGGCGGGCGAGGTTGCCGAGCTCAAGAAGATTGCCGCTCGCAGCGGCGAACCGGCCCTGGCTTATGCCACGGATGAAGACACCCGCGGCAGCGACCCCGACCCGGACAGCAACCGCTTCGATTTCGGGGCCGACCCGATGGAGTTCGCCAAGCTCCGCCTGCAACTCGTCAATGAGCTGCTGCCGGGCCTGGTCGAGCGGGTGACTGTCGAAGGGGAGGACTACGTGCAGGCCCGCCGCGTGTTCAACATCCTGCTGGCCCAGCGCGGCCAGGCGCTGTACTTCGCCTCGCGGTATGTCGGCGGCCTGAAAACCTCCCGCAGCCACCGTGGCGACAAGGACGGCAAGGTTCCCGTCGGCCTCGTCGACGCCAAGACGCAGCGCGACGTGCTCGGCCTGCTCGAAGAAAACGTCTTCGCCGATAAGCCGTATCAGTTCTCGCCCGAGCTTTACAACTCGCTCGGCTGGAGCAACTGGAACCATTGGGGCAAGGAGCCGGCGCCCCGCAAGGACTTTGGCGTACACGATACCGTGCTGATGTGGCAGGAGCGGGTCATCGACCAGCTCCTTGGTGCTGTCACGCTGGAGCGGCTGCACGACGGCGAGATGCGGGCCGCCCCCGAGGCCGACGTGCTGACCACCCCCGAGCTGATTGAGCGGCTGACGAAGTCGATCTTCAGCGAAGTGGAGACGGTGAAGGAAGGGGACTACACCGTTCGCAAGCCGGCCATCAGCAGCTTGCGGCGGAACCTGCAGCGGTCGTACCTGAAGTCCATCAGCCGCCTGGCGATGGGAAACACCGGCGCTCCGCAGGATTGCCAGACGATTGCCTACGACCAGCTCACGCGGCTGCATCAGCGGATGAACGCCCTGCTGCAGAACGGGGCGATCGCGGCCAAGCTCGACCCCTACAGCCGAGCCCATCTGCAAGAGAGCAGCGCCCGGATTCAGAAGGTGCTGGAGGCGAAGCTGTCGCTGAATGCGCCGTAAGGTAGTCCGCTCACTCCGTGAGCGCGGTATTTCAGCAACGCGGTCCGGCACACGGAGTGTGCCGGCTACTAACGCAGGCAATGTCAATCGAGCTCCGGGGAAGTCAATCCCCGGAGTTTTTCGTTTGGGACATGTCGGGTATGTTAGGCGATAGCAATGTCTGAACATCCCTACGACCTGATCGTGATCGGCAGCGGCCCCGGCGGGGAAGGGGCGGCGATGCAGGCCTGCAAAAACGGCCTGAAGGTCGGCGTCGTGGAACGGATGGAGAAAATCGGCGGGGGCTGCACGCACTTCGGAACCATTCCCAGCAAGTCGCTGCGGTACTCCATCTTCAAGATGACCGACGTCAACTCGGACCCCATCTATCAAGCAGCCGGCATCTCACTCGATCTCTCGATCCCCGATCTCCGCAAGAGCGCCGGCAACGTCATCCGCCTGCAGGAAGAGATGCGGCGGAACTTCTATGAAAAGAACGACGTGGCCATGCACCGCGGGCAGGCCCGCTTCGTGGACCCGCATACGCTGGAGATCGCCATCGCCAACGGGGCCAGCGAGCAACTGACCGCGGACAACTTCGTCATTGCCGTCGGGGCCAGACCCTACCGGCCGGCGGATGTCGATTTCGCTCATCCGCGAATCTTCGACTCGGACACCATCCTCAATCTCGGCTTCACGCCCAAGAGCGTCACGGTCTACGGGGCCGGCGTCGTCGGTTGCGAATATGCCTCGATGTTCCGCAACCTGGGCTGCAAGCTCAACCTCGTCAACACTCGCGAGCGGCTGTTGGAGTTTCTGGATGACGAAATCAGCGATGCCCTGAGCTATCATCTGCGGGATCTCGGCGCACTCATCCGCCACAGCGAGCAGTACGAGCGGATTGAAGGGCGTGAAGACAGCGTGATCCTGCACCTGAAAAGCGGCAAGAAGCTCAAGACCGATATCCTGCTCTGGGCGAACGGCCGCACCGGTAACACGGAGAACATGGGCCTCGAGCCGCTCGGCATTCAGCCCGACAGCCGCGGCCAGCTTGCGGTGGACGACGCGTATCGCACCCAGGTTCCCCATATCTATGCGGTGGGCGATGTGATCGGCTACCCATCGCTGGCCAGCGCCGCCTACATGCAAGGCCGCGCTGCCAGTTTGCATATCCTGGGGGATGCGTGCGCCAAGCTGCTGGCGAAGGACATTCCCACCGGCATCTATACGAGTCCCGAAATCAGCTCCGTCGGCAGGACCGAAAAGGAGTTGACCGCTGCCGGCGTCCCTTATGAAATCGGCCATGCCCAGTTCAAGAGCCTGGCTCGGGCTCAGATTACCGGCCGCCGCGTGGGAATGCTCAAGCTCCTCTTCCACCGCGAGACGCTGCAAATCCTCGGCGTCCACTGCTTCGGCCCCAACGCCAGCGAGATCATCCATATCGGCCAGGCCATCATGAACCAGCCGGGCGAAGGGAACACGCTGCTGTACTTCATCAACACGACCTTCAACTACCCGACGATGGCGGAGGCATACCGCGTGGCGGCTTTGAATGGGTACAACCGACTGTTTTAGGCGAGCTAGGGAGTGCTCTCGCAAGCCGCCTTCTCGTACTGCCCGATCTTGTCCACGCGCCGAGCGTGTCGGCCGCCTTCAAACGGCGTTTCCAGCCAGGCTTTCACCACATTCTTCAGCCGCGCAATGTGCGGGTGAACGGCCAGGGTATCCTGGGGCATGTCTCCGTTGAGGCACAGGACGTTCGTGTCGTTGTGCTGCCGGCAGATGCGGGCAGTCGCCTCGTCCTCGACAACGGCGGCCCGAACCCGAGGAAACTTGTTGGCCGTAATCGCCATTCCGATGCCGGTGCCGCAAATCAGGATGCCGCGGTCCACGCTGCCGGTCGAGACCTTCTTCGCGGCTACCGCGGCGATGTCCGGGTAATCAACGGGCTCGGTGTTGCAGGGCCCCTCGTCCGTCACTTCGTGCCCGAGCTGCCTCGCGCTCTCCACCAGAGCCGCCTTAAGGTCCGTTCCACGATGGTCGCTGCCGATGGAGATACGCATGGTCTTATCCGCCTAAGGTGTACCCGAAACAAGGAGCGGACAGGTTAGTATAAGTAGTTGCCGCACTTCCGGTCAGGGCGAGTTAATCGAAATGAGCCCAGCCGGTTAGTTCACGGGATATCACTTCACACATGCTGACAGCCTTCCGCCACACCCTGGAGATGATCCGGTTCAGCCATACGCTGTTCGCGCTCCCCTTTGCGCTGCTGGCAGCCGTGATGGCTTGGGCCACGCCGGCTGCGGATGGCACGCATCTCCCCTTCGAGCCGTGGCACCTGGCGGGAATCCTGGCCTGCATGGTGGGAGCCAGAAGCGCGGCGATGGCCTTCAATCGGGTCGTGGACCGCAGGTTCGATGCGGAGAACCCCCGGACGAAAATGCGGCACCTGCCGGCAGGACTCTTGTCCGTGTCCAGCGTGCTGCTCTTCACGGCGGCTGCCAGCGGACTGTTCATCGCGGGCACGCTCCTCTTCCTGCCCAACTGGCTGCCGCTGGCGCTCGCGCTGCCGGTGCTCCTGTTTCTGCTGGGATACAGTTATGCCAAGAGGTTCACATCGCTGGCACATTTCTGGCTGGGGGTCGCATTGATGCTCGCGCCCGTTTGTGTTTGGATTGCCCTTCGCGGACAGCTTCTGCTCGCGCACCCGGCTGATGTTTTGCCGGCAGTCATCCTGGGGGGCGCGGTCCTGGCTTGGGTCGCCGGCTTTGACATCATCTATGCCTGCCAGGACGCCGACTTTGACCGCGGGGCCAGGCTCCGCAGCATTCCCGCGGCGCTCGGCGTGCTCGGGGCGCTGCGGCTGGCGGCGGTATGCCACCTGGTCACGCTCGGGCTCTTCGCCCTGTTGCCGCTGGCTTGTCCGCAGCTAGGCTGGATTTATGCGGCAGGGGTGGCAGCGGTCAGCGTATTGCTCCTCTATGAACACGCCCTGGTGAAGCCAAACGACTTGACACGAGTACACCTCGCCTTCTTCAATATCAATGTGGTGATTAGCATGGGGTTGTTCATCGTCGGCACCATCGACCTGCTGACTTGACAGGGGGTCGGGAGTCTTTGGCGTCAGTGGTTATCCATTTTTTAGTAGTCGTTGACGCCAAAGACTCTAGGGCCCCTTACGCCTCCTCTCCAACCGCAAGGACGCCGAATCATGAAGCTCCAATTCCCGCTCTGTGCCGCCGCGCTAGTGGCCGCGCTCCTCGGTTGCGGAGGCAACAAGCCGGCACAGGTTCCCGCGAAGTCGGAGCCGGTTGCGAAAACGGAAAGTGGTTCGTCGTCGGCTGCTCCTGAGACGGAGCCAGAACCAGTCGTCAGCAAGGAAACCAAGCCCAAGGTCGTCCAAGGCCCACCGGAACCCGCGAAGCCGGTTGCCGATGACCTGCGCTCGCTCGCGGCTCGCCTCGTGGAAATGAGTCCGCAAGGCTCCTGGCGCATCAACGAAACAGCCGCTCTCGAGCTCGAAAAGCTGGGGGACGGTGCGCAGTCGGACCTGATCGCGCTCCTCGGCGACGCCCGGCCTGAAGCGCGCCGCGGAGCCGCCTTTTATCTGCTGGCGAAATTCAATCCCAGCGATACGAAGCAGGTCGCCGGCTATACCGGGCTCCTCGATGACAAGGAGCCGTTTCTCCGCAGCCTCGGCTTGCAGGCCGTTCGCAAGATGCAGAAAACCGACCAGGCCGCCGCAGTTCCGCGATTGTCCAAGATGTTGGCCCCCCAACAAGAGCCCAGCGCCGACAATCGAGCGACACTCGCCCGCCTTCTGGGAAGCCTGAAGCAAGCGGCGGCTCCAGCGTTAGAGGCGCTATCGTCGGGAGCGAAAGAGGATGAAAGCCCAAGGGTCCGCGGTGCGTATCTGGTGGCCATTTCGCAGATTGCCCCGCCGGAGCAATCCTTACCCGCGTTCCGCCAGGGTTTGGGCGACCCGGATGCCGCCGTCCGTTTGGTTGCCGCCGCTCGCCTGCGGCAGTTGGCAAAGGATGCCGCTCCCGCCGCGGAAGACCTGGCCCAAGCTCTCGAAGATGCGGACGCCAGTGTGCGCGAAGCCGCGGCCGAAGCCCTCGTCCAGATCGGCCCCGCCGCCGTCGAGCCGCTCAGCCAGCATGTTGATTCCAAGAACGCTCCCACCCGCCAACTGGCCATCGCCTGCCTCGGCAAGCTCGGCCCCGCGGCAAAGTCGACGCTTCCGCAGGTGGAGAAGCATCTGGCGGATGAAGACCCCGAAGTGCAAAGGATTGCCGAAGCCGTCGTCAGAATTCTCAAGGGTTCCTAAAACTCCCTCTCCCTTTGGGAGAGGGCTGGGGTGAGGGTCTTGGGGCCGACTTCGCTCTGCCGGACACAAGCCTGAAGCGCAAGCGAAGGAAAGCGACGAGTACTCGACGATACCGCGATTTCCTTCGCTTGCGCTTCAGGCTTGTGCGTGCCTACCACTGAAAGTCGCGCAAGGGCCGATACACGACGTACAACATGACCAGATAAAACATCCCGAAGACGATGCCGGTCCAGAGGAGAAGCAAGACCGTCCAAAAGACCTTGGACAAGGGACTGAATCCACGGCTCAACCACAGAATCGGCAGGCCGAGAAATAGGGTCACGAAGAACAGCATTCCCAGAACGAGCCAAGGGCTGTCCGACATCTCCCTCAGTTTCGCCCGCAGCGAAGGGGCGGGAGCATCCACAACAGCCGCTTCGATGGGCTGCTGCGAAGCAGGCGGAGTGTGCGGGGTCGGGGCCATGCTGAATTGTGCTGCGGCGGCGCTACCAGGAAAAGTAGGCAGTTTCATTAGTAGCCCGCACACTCCGTGTGCGGGAGTGTCCGCTCACGGAGTGAGCGGACTACAATGTAGGTATGGAAGCGTCCGTTAAAACCATTCATTCTCCACTCCGGATTCGCGTCGCGCCGGAAGAGGTGACGGTCCGCTACTGGGGACTTCGCGACGATCCGCTGGGCACCTGGCTGCGGGTGATTCTGGGCGCAGGCGCTAGTGCGGCCGTTGGCAAATTCCTCGGAAACGAAGCATGGGGCTGGGGGACACTGGCTCTGATGCTCATCACGCTCTGGCGGAGCATGATTCCGCTGCGATTTGAAATCAGCCCGCACGGCATCACGCAGATTGTGCTCGGCCGGCGGACCCGTATACTTTGGACTTCCATCCTCAATTACCAGGTCCATTCCCGTGGCGTGCTGCTCCTACCCGATGCCGCGGTAACTCCCCTCTCGCCCCTGCGCGGCTTGTTCCTGCCTTGGGGCTCGCACAAGGAACGAGTGCTCGCCAATATTGAATACTATCTCGCCTCCTGGACTGCTTCACAGACAACTACTTCCCGTTGAAAAAAGGGTCAGGCACGTCGCCGCAACATTTTCTCATTCGCAATGAGTTTTCGTGGCTCCGAGCCAGACCCCTTTTTCAACCCAGCCCACAACCTCACGCTAACGATGCAATCCTCCATCAAGCCCGCCCTGCTGGCCTTTGCTATGCTGGCCTGTCCCGCTCTCGCCGGCAATCGCTTCTTTCGCCGCTGGCAAGAGCCGCGATTGTCTCGCAATCCGTCAGCCGGACAGGTTCCCGTCCAGCTCGTTTCCACTCCCGCTCCCACAAAGCCCATGTATCCGGCCACGCGCAAATCCGATCACGTCGACGAATACCACGGCACCAAAGTCCCTGATCCCTACCGCTGGCTCGAAGATCCCGATAGCGAGGAAACCAAGGCCTGGGTCCAAGCCCAAAACAAGGTGACCTTCGGCTATTTGGAACAGTTGCCGGCCCGAGAGCAGTTCCGCCAGCGGCTGACGAAACTCTGGAATTACGAGCGCTTCGGCCTGCCTATCAAGCGTCAGGGGCGCTACTTTTACTCCCGCAACAGCGGCCTGGAAAACCAGAATGCCGTGTATGTGGTGGAGGGGCTCGCCGCCCAGCCGCGGCTTTTGCTGGATCCCAACACGCTGTCGAAGGACGGCACCGTCGCGCTGGCGAATTGGGTGGCCAGCGACGACGGCAAGCTCTTCGCCTACTCTCTCGCTCACGCCGGCTCGGATTGGAATGAATGGAAGGTCCTCGACGTCGACACCGGCCGCAATCTTCCCGACCATCTGCAATGGGTCAAGTTCAGCTCCGTCTCCTGGACCCCCGACGGCCGCGGCTTCTTCTACAGCCGCTATGACGAACCGAAGGCGAGTGAAACCTTCACGGGCCAAAACTACTACCAGAAGCTCTACTTCCACAAACTGGGGGACGAGCAGGCCAAGGACACGCTGATCTATGAACGCAAGGACGAAAAGGAATGGGGCTTTGGCGGCGAAGTGACCGAGGACGGCCGCTATCTGGTTATCAGCGTTTGGCGGGGCACGGAGCGGAAGAACCAGGTCTTCTATAAAGACTTGCAAAAGTCCGATGCGAACGTCGTCGAGCTCCTCTCCGGCTTTGAGGCTGAATATAACTTCATCGGCAGTCACGGATCAATCTTTTACCTGGTGACCGACAAGGACGCTCCGCTACGGCGGCTCATCGCACTTGATGTCTCCGCGGAGAAGCAACAGACACAAGAAATCATTCCGGAGGCGAAGCACGTCTTGCAGTCCGTCAGCCTCATCGGCGGGCACTTCATCGCCCACTATCTGCAGGATGCCTGCAGCGCGGTGAAGGTCCATGACCTGGCCGGAAAGCACGTCCGCGATGTGGACCTGCCCGCGCTCGGCTCCGCCAGCGGCTTCGGCGGACGACATGACGACAAGGAGACGTTTTATTCCTTCACGAACTACACCACCCCAGGCAGCATCTATCGCTACGATGTGGCAACCGGCAAGAGCACCCTCTTCCGCGAGCCGAAAGTTGATTTCGACCCGTCCCAGTTTGAGGCCAAGCAGGTCTTCTACACCAGTCGTGACGGCACCAAGGTGCCGCTCATGATTGTGGCGAAGAAAGGCGTCAACTTGGACGGCAATAACCCCACCATCCTGTACGGCTACGGCGGCTTTGATATCGCCCAGCGGCCTGGCTTTTCCGTCAGCACGTTGGCTTGGGTGGAGTCCGGCGGCATCTACGCGGCGGCCAACCTCCGCGGCGGCGGCGAGTACGGCCGCGCCTGGCACGAGGCCGGCATGCTCAAGAACAAGCAGAACGTTTTTGATGACTTTATCGCTGCCGCCCAGTGGCTGATCGATCAAAAATACACCGCCCCGCAGCGCCTTGGCATTCGCGGCGGCAGCAACGGCGGCTTGCTTGTCGGAGCTGCCATGACGCAGCGGCCGGAGCTGTTTGGCGCGGCAGTCCCGGCTGTCGGCGTGCTCGACATGCTCCGCTTCCACAAATTCACCATCGGCTGGGCCTGGGTCAATGAATATGGCAGTGCCGATAGCGCCGAGCAGTTCCCCACGCTGCTGGCCTACTCTCCGCTGCACCAACTGAAGCAGGGCACGAAATATCCCCCCACGCTCATCACCACCGGCGACCACGATGACCGGGTCGTCCCCGCCCACAGCTTCAAATTCGCAGCCAAGCTGCAAGCCGCTCACACGGGCGACGCTCCCGTTCTCATCCGCATCGAAACTCGCGCCGGCCACGGCGCGGGCAAGCCCACCACCAAGCTCATCGAGGAAGCGGCCGACGTGCTGGCGTTTTTGAAAGCGACGGTCGGCAAACCGTGATGCGGCGGCGAAGGGGTCGGACAGCGCCGGGGTCGGGAGTCATTGGCGTCCCAGCAATCTCCACTGCCCTAAGACTCGTTCGCCAATGACTCCCGTCCCCCTGACTCCGCCCGCCGGTCGACGCAGCCTTATGCGCGACCAGCGGCGCGCCAGCCAGGCCAGCCGCAGCCGACGTTCCAGCCGAGAGGGTCGGGAGTCTTTGGCTGCCGCGTTGAATCGGATAGAAACTTGTTCGGTGCCAAAGACTCCCGACCCCGGTGCTTTGAGCTAGCGCCCAGTGGCGATGACTTTCCCCAGGATGGAGTTCCCAGGAACTCCGATGCCGTCCCAGTGCCGGCTGTCGATGGAAACGGGCGAGTTGTCCCCCAGCAGGAAAAACTCATCATCCGCGAGCGGAGCGTCGGCCTGCCAGTCACCGCCGAGACGATTAGGGCTGAGGTGATAAATGTCTCGCCGGACCTGAAGGTGCGAGACTTCCAGCGGACCGCCGTAAGCGCCGATTTGCAGCAGGGACGTGCCGCCCGGAGCAATCTGTCGGTCGCCGGGGACTGGCATGCCGGGAACCGGCATTTCTTCGTACCCGAACGTGGCCACGAGGTGGCGGTTGTAGGCAAACAGAAACCTCCCGTCGCAGAGGGCGGCTTCCAAGGTAAACTCGCGTGCTGACCGGGGAAGATTGTCAGTGACGATGGTCGAGCCGTTTTTCAGGACCAGAAATCGCCTCGAATCGAGTTGCAGGTGAAGCGTAATTTTGTGAGGCGGGTCCTGCATGGTGAGAATGAAATCGCCGCTTTCGGCCTGGACGTGGCAGCGGAGCAATAGGTCGCGCACGGGGTTGAGCCCGCGAGTTTCTGCTTGATTGTAGCTGTCGTTGTCTTGAATCGTGGCCGCTGCGGTGCGGGGCGCGGGGCTGGCGCTCGCGTGCCAATGCTCATAGGCAAGCCACTGAGCTTCCTCCCGGCCTGCTGCCGGCAGGAAGCGAAAGCCGTCGCTCGTCGCCCGCCAGTCCGAGTCATTCGGTTCGGTCGGCAGCCAGCGCTCGTTGGTCGGCAAACCGCGCGGCAGAAAGTCGCTATCATGCACGAGGAGGCTGACTTCCCTCAATTCCTTCATGGATTTGCGGACGGCCTTTCCATCCGCCAGCAAATCGCCGTTGCGAACGCCGGGACGCTCCAGCGGCAGGGCGGCAATCCGCTTCACGGCGAAGGGACTGGCCGTTTTATCGGGCGGCAGCGGGTCGATGAGCATGACCATGTCGCCGCGCCGGGGAGCGGTCCAGAGATAGGGCCACGTATCGACCAGAACTCGGTCGCCGCGGCGGAGGTCTTCGTCCCGCAGCTCATTCTCGCGAAAACCGCAGTTGGGGCAGACGGCGCGGCGGTCATCCGGGTAGTCGTCGGCGTCACAGCGAAAGGTAATGCCGCAGTCGCTGCAAGTGACGCGGAAGTGGTTGCCGTAGAGGGTTTCGGCCATGGAAGGGCCGTCAATACGGATGGTCCGCACCAGCCCCTTGATGCACCCCAGCCGAATGAGCGCCGGCGCGAGCACCGCCGCCATCAGCAGCATCACCGACAGCCGAAGGCGGCTGAGAGGGTCGGTGAGAATGAGCTGGCGTTGCGGCATGTGTGAGCTAGAGTTGCAACGGTCCAACGCTCGGGGTTCAAAGTTCAAGGTTGGAAGGTTATGGTTGCCAGGATTCTACTCGCTGTGCCCGGATTAGTCGTTGCGATTCTCGCGGTTATGCCGGGAAACGTCGCCATCGCCCAGCAGGCGTTCAAGCTGCAGCTTGCTGGCCGGTGGGTCGAAGGAACGCCACTGGTGGCAACGGAGAAGCAGGTCTTCTTGCTCGCGCGGGACGGGAAGATGTGGGAATTCGCCCCGTCGGAGGCGAAAAGTTACAGCAAATCAAGCGACACGTTTTACGCGTATTCGCAAGCCGAGATGCGCGGCCAGCTCATGCGGGAATTCGGCAGCAAGTTTGAGGTCTCTGGCAGTGGACATTACCTGGTGGTCCATCCAGCGGGGCAGAAGGATCTGTGGGCGCCGCGATTTGAAGAACTCTACCGTTCCTTCGTCCACTACTTCAACACCCGCGCGTTTCGTCCCAGTGAGCCTCGCTTTCCGATGGTGGCCGTCGTCTATCCCCGGCAGGCGGATTTTCAGCGGGCGGCGACGGCGGACGGCTCCATGAATGTTCAGAACATGCTGGGGTATTACTCGCCGAAGTCCAACCGCATCGCTCTGTTTGACGTGACTGCCGGCCGGACCGGGCTCGACTGGTCGACCAACGCCGACACCATCATCCACGAGGCGACGCACCAGATGGCGTTCAATGCCGGCATGCACAATCGCTTTGGGCAGTCGCCACTGTGGGTCTGTGAAGGGCTGGCGACGATGTTTGAAGCCCGCGGCGTCTGGAACGGCCGCGTCCATCAAAACCAGGCGGACCGCGTGAACCGCATCCAGCTCGCGGCTTTCCGCCACTATCAGCCGCGGCGGAGCTCGAACGCGATTGCCGAGACCGTAAGCTCCGACAGGGCATTCAACAATGACACCGAAGCGGCCTATGCCGAAGCCTGGGTACTCTCCTTCTTCCTCAGCGAGCAAGAGCCGCGGAAGTACGTGCAGTACTTGTCGAAAACCGCAGCCGTCAAGGACTTCACGCTGTACCCCGGCCCCCAGCGGCTGAAAGACTTCACCGACATTTTTGGCGGCAACTTCGGCCTGCTCGAAGCCCGCATGAAGCGGTTTATCGGGGAGCTGAAGTAGGCGGAACATATGACAAAAGCCTGAAGCGCAAGCGAAGGACAGCGTTTTTTCTTGTGCGATGCTGTCCTTCGCTTGCGCTTCAGGCTTGTGTTGCCCTACGCGATGCTCTTCTCCGCCTGCATCATCTCCCGGAACTGCCGGAACAGATAGCGGCTGTCGTGGGGGCCGCTGGAGGATTCGGGGTGGTACTGCACGCTGAAGGCGGGGGCCTCCTTGTGCCTCATCCCGGCCACGGTGTTGTCGTTGAGATTCCTGTGGGTAACTTCCAGGCAGGAGGGAAGCGATTCCTCCTCCACCGCAAAACCGTGATTCTGGGCGGTGATTTCCACCTTTCCCGTGAGCACGTTCATCACCGGCTGGTTCGCGCCGCGGTGGCCGAACTTGAGCTTGAAAGTCTTGGCTCCGCACGCTAGCCCCAGCAGTTGATGGCCGAGGCAGATGCCAAACACCGGCACCTTGCCGAGCACGCCGCGGATGCAGTTCTGGGCGTAATCCAGCGGTTCGGGATCGCCGGGTCCGTTACTGAGAAAGACGCCGTCGGGGTGGTATGCCAGCACATCCTCAGCCGTGGCAGTGCCGGGCAGGATCGTGACGCGGCTTCCTTCATCCCACAGATGGCGGGCGATGTTCCATTTCATGCCGTAATCCAGGGCGACGACGTGAAAGTCCTTCTGCTCGAACGCCGGATTGGGCTCCATCGTCAGCTTGGCCCAGGAACTGAGCGGCTGTTTCCATTGGCTAGGCAGAGAAGGGAGGACTTCCCGCACTAAGTCGCGGCCGACGAGGCCGGGGCTGGCCTTGGCTTTGCGGACGAGGCTGGCGTCATTGAGGTCGGTGGTGGAAACAATCCCCTTCATCGCCCCGCCTGTGCGCAGCCGCCGCACCAAAGCCCGCGTATCAATTCCCGCCAGACCGACGATGCCGTGCCGCTTCAGAAACGCATCCAGCGATTCCTGCGAGCGAAAGTTGCTCGGCCGGTCCGTCACTTCCTTGACGATGAAGCCGGCGAGGTGCGGCTTGCCGCTTTCCACGTCCTCTTCGTTGATGCCGTAGTTGCCGATCTCGGGATACGTCATCGCGACGATCTGCCCGCGATAGCTCGGGTCGGTGAGAATCTCCTGATAGCCGGTCATCGACGTGTTGAAGCAGACCTCCCCATCCACCTCACCTGCCGCGCCGAACGAAAGGCCGGTAAAAACAGTGCCATCCTCCAGGGCAAGCTTTGCGGGCTGCGTCATAATCTCCACCAAATCCTTCTCTATCTTTCGCCGCTGCGGCGGACCTTGCGTTTGTCCCACAGCAGCCTCAAGTCGCCTGGAAGCATGTCCCGATACCCCATGTACGGCTGTGGGTCTTCGGACAAGGGAGCAATCCCGCGTCTGGAACAGCCAAATCGGGAGGGTTTCAGTTGCGGCGAGCTGAAACCCTCCTTTTTCGTTTCTTGAGGAAATCTTCCGCGGGCGGCAGGGGCGGCCTAAACGGAGTGAATTATAGCGGGGGAGGGGAAATGCGGTAGGGAGCGGACGCCTATCTCGTTACGGGAATTGCCCGACGCTCGCCAGGAACTGCCTGGTTGCCAAAACGCTAGGACGATTCATTCCCAGAGCTACTACGGTAGCACGACCACGCGGCGTAAGTCCTATGAGCCGCCATTCTTTGCTCCAGGCAAAATGATCACTCCAAACATTCGTTCGCGGATGGAACAGCGGTTGCTTCGAGGCAGTCGATGGATCATCCGCTGCTAGTCGATCAGCCTTGCGGAGCGAGCATGAAACGCACGCCAAGGCGAGATTATCCAAATCCGATTTACCGCCCGCCGAACGCGGCAAAATGTGATCAAAATGAAAGGCCGCTTCCTGGAATTCTTGAGGAAGGTGACAGTACTCACACGAAAGGCGCGCTCGTTCCCGTACCGCGCGAACCAAGGCAACTGGAATGTACGTAGACGTCATCGCTTCTTGCGAGTCGGGGCAAAACGTGCGCGGAGTTTCACGAGCGACAGCCAGTCCGAAAGCTCCACCAGCGCCTTTGCCTCCTTACGTTCTTTCGGCGTCAGCTTACCTTCCAGGTCGTACTTGTCGAGCAACTCCGTGAGCCTGCGGTCGAGCGCTCGGGGCATTTTGAAGCGAGCCCAGTCTTTCGGCAAATCGACTTTGATGGAAACAGAAGCGGACATGGGAGTCGGTGCCTGCTAGCGAGTTTGTTGGTCCGGTGTATCCAGTATATGCTGAAGTCGCGACGCAAACTCGGGCGGAAAGCGGATTGGCCACGTCGAATCGATGAGTTCCACGTCCGCCAGGTCACGCAGATAGACTTTCTCCACCAAGAGGAAGGTGGAAAGGCACATTCCAACGAGCGGCTCCAGCGAAAGATGCCAAAAGTGTGCTGGTAGGGCAAGTCTGACATCTGCAATGTCCGGTACTGGCCAGAAGTCGTCGGCTCGGACCTTGACCCCTGCGATGAACACGCGGACGGCATCGCGAATTTTGGAATCGGGCTTCTCTAGAAATGCGTGAATGTCATTCCTTCTGACATACACGAAGCCACTCGCCGTGAGTGCGTCTCTTGCGGCGTCAAAGTCGCTTTGCCGCACTATTATATCGACGTCCGGACAGTTGCGGACGCCACCAGCATCGGCTGTTTCCACCCAAGCGGCGACAGCATTTCCACCTGCAACGGCATTGGGAACTCCTGCGGCATTCAACGCCGCAGTGGAGCGCAGAAGCCTTTCCCGAACTCGTTCAACGGCTCGGGACATTCTCTCCCAAGTGACCGGATTGATTGAATTAGGAATCATCGTTACCCCAGTACTCGCCCCATTTGCCGCACCGCCTGCTTCAGCCGGTTCTCGTTCTCGACGAGGGCCATGCGGCAGTGGCCTTCGCCGGCGTCGCCGAAGCCGCTGCCGGGGGAGAGGGCGACGTTGGCCTGGTCGAGCATCAGCATGGCGAACTCGACGCTGCTCAGGCGGCTGACCCAGGGTTCGGGGATGCGGCCCCAGACGAACATGCCGGCTCGCGGCGTGGGGACTTGCCAGCCTTGCTTGCGGAGGCCGTCGAGCAGCAGATCCCGCCGCGACTGGTAGAGCCGCGACTGGGCCTCGACTGCGGCGTCGGTGTGCCGCAGGGCGACGATGGCGGCAATTTGAATCGCCTGGAATAGGCCGTAATCGTAGTATCCCTTAATGGTGCCGAGGGCCTTTACTAACTCGGGGTTGCCGGCGCAGAACCCGCACCGCCAGCCGGCCATGTTATAGCCCTTGCTCATCGTGGTGAACTCGACACCCACTTCCTTCGCCCCCGGCGCGGCCAAAAAGCTCGGCGGCGTGTAGCCATCGAAGGCCACGTCGGCATAAGCGAAGTCGCTGACCACCATGAAGCCGTACTTGCGGGCCAGCTTCACCACTTCCACCCAGAACTCCGGTTCCACGGTGACGCTGGAGGGGTTGTGCGGATAGTTGAAGACGACCACCTTCGGGGCCGGCGAAAGATGCTCGCAGGTGAAGGCGATGTTGGAGAGGAACTGGGCTTCGTTTTCCACTTCCAGGGCGATGACGCTGGCACCGGCCATGGCCACCGCATATTTGTGGGCGGGGAAGAACGGAGCCGGAATGATGACGTTGTCCCCCGGTCCAACCGACGCCAGCATCAGGTGGCTGAAGCCTTCCTTCGATCCGATGGTGACGATGATTTCGCTTTCCGGGTCCAGCCGCACGCCGAATTTTTTGAAGTACTTGGCCGCAACTTCCCGTCGCAGATTCAAAATGCCGTTCGCCTTGCTATAGCCGTGGTTGTTCGGATCCCGAGCCGCCTCCATGAGCTTCTCAATCACAATCTCCTGCGGCGGCTCACTGGGGTTCCCCATGCCGAGGTCGATGACATCCTGCCCCGCCTTGCGTTTGGCATCACGCAGCGCGTTGACGCGGGCGAGAACGTATGGCGGGAGTTTCGTCAAACGGTCCGCGAGTTGGATTTTGAACGGTGCGGGCGCAGCAGGGGAAGACGGAGAGACGGAGAGAGGGACGGAAGGAGAGTTGGGAGCCGCTGACTCCTGACTCCTGACTCCTGACCCCTGGATAGTATCAGGGGGCTGACGCCCCCCGCTCGCCTTTTCGCTGATCACAACCATACCGCCGCCCCATCTTCGCTAGCACGTAAAGTATTCCCAGTCCTCAACATAACTCATCGGGTGACGGATGGGGAACGGGAAAGGGAAACCGCGTTTATCGAATTCTCTCGTCACAACCTCGCCGTCCGAGGGTTCTGAGGAGGACTAGCGCTCCCGTCGGCAGGTTCGCGCAAGTCATGTCCCAGTAAGCGGATAGCAATGCGGTGGTAACGCACCTTCCGTCGATCGCCAAGAAGTCCTGGGCTAGAGACGAATACTTCTTTAGTTGCCTAGTTCTCCTGACCGCTGTCTCCTGACTCCTGTCCCCTTACCCCTATGTACGCTTGGCTCCTCCTCGTCTCCCTCGCCACTGCCGCCGAGCCACTCGAAGACGGCACTCTGCTCTTCCTGGAAAACTGCTCTAGCGTGGTCCAGCGGTCCACGAACAGCAGCGTGGGGCACGTCGCGATCGTAATGCACCAAGAGAATGAGTCGTGGATCTACGAAGCCATTCCCGGCGGAGTGCGCCGCGTGAAAGCAGACGATTACTACGCCGAGCTGTCCCGCCTCAACACCCGCAAGAACGAGGAGAAGCAAATCCGGGCCTTCGCTCTGCGTCCAGAAAAACCCTTCACGGCAGCGGAACGGCAGGCGATGCGGCACTATCTGGAGGAGCAAATCGGCCGCCGCTACAGCGTGAAAAACTATGTCCGGGGCGAGGAAGGCCGCGGCATCCACTGCTCCGAACTCGCCTCCCAGGCAATGAACGCATCCGGCCGCTATCAGTGGGAACGTTGCTACTCGATCAATCCGAGCCACCTGCAAGAGCTGATCGACCCAACCTACAAGAACCCGGCCGCGATTGAGCTGCCTCGCCATGAAGCCGAAGAAACCTGGTGCCAGCGTTCCCAGCGCCGCTGGGACCACGTCCGCATCTGGTGCGCCTGGAGTTGCGGCGAAGCCTTTTCGTTCTGCCGGTAAGTCTCCACGCGAGCGAATACGTCTCCTTCGGCAAAACGAGCCGGCCCGTATAATCGGGCGATGCTCGGTCCCACCCGCCGCTTCAACGAGTTCCTCATCGCCTGGCGCTATCCGCTCTGCCTGCTGGGAATCGCGCTGGCTCTCGCCGCGTACTTTCCTTCCCAAGGGATCAAGTTCGACCGCTCCATCGAGAACATGTTCTCGGCCAATGATCCCATCCTGCCGCCGTATCTGCGGCTCAAGAAGCAGTTTGGCGGGAATGAAATCGTGCTGGCGGTGTACGAAGACCCAGACTTGCTTCACGCCGACGGCAGCGGGCTCAAACGGCTGGCGGCGACGAGCGCGCGGATGAAAAAAGTCGCCGGCGTGAAGGACGTCCTGAGTCTGGCGGAAGTCAACGCCCTGCTGGAGAGCTTGCAGACGACAAAAAACTTCACCAACATCATTGGTCTCGGTCCCAAGGACGATTGGAAAGGCCCCGCTGTCCTCAATCCCCATAGCGATCTCGCTCGCGGCTACCGCGAGTTGTTCCAGGGATACACGCACGGCAGCGATGGCAAGACCGTGGCGCTGGCCTGCATGTTAGAGCCGCAAGGTGCTTCCGCCGAGGGCGAAGCTGCCCAGGATGTCTCTCGCCGCCAGACCATCGAAGACCTCCGCGAGATTGTCACGTCTCTTCCCGATGGCCTCACCCCCGGCGTCCTTGCCGGCGAGCCCGTCATGGTCACCGAAGGCTTCAAGCTCCTGGAAATCGACGGCCAGCGGCTGGGGCTCTGGTCGACACTACTGGTCGGGCTGACCATCGTGGTCTGCTTCCGCTCGCTCCGCTGGCTGGTCGTGCCGATCGCGGTCGTGCAGTGGACCATCTTCATCACGCAGGCTGTGCTCGCGCTTTCCGGCCTGCGGCTGTCGATGGTCAGCTCCATGCTCACCGCCATCGTCACCGTGGTCGGCGTGGCCACCGTCGTCCACCTCATCGTCCGCTACCGCGAGCTTCGGGCCGAGGGACAACAGCCGCGGGAAGCGTTTCAGACCGCAGCCATTCTCCTCACCTGGCCCATCATCGGCGCCATCATGACCGACGTCGCCGGTTTTGGCTCGCTGTGGATTTCGGACGTCGGCCCGGTGAAGGACTTTGGCACCATGATGGTCCTGGGCTCCGTGCTCGTCCTGCCCGCCGTCGCGCTCCTCGTCCCCGCGCTCGCGCTTCTCGGAGCGACGGGCCAGGAGAAGCAGACCTCCCACAGCACCTGGGCCGAAGGGCGACTGGATATCGGCCTTTCCCAGATGGTCGCCACCGTGCAGAAGCGTTCCAAGCTGACCGCGTTCCTGACCGTCCTCATCTCGGCAGTGGCAGCCCTCGGCGCGTTGCGATTGGAAATCGAGTCCGACTTCACCCGCAACTTCCGCCCCGGCAGCCGCGTGGTCACGGGGTATGAGTACGTGGAAACACATCTGGGCGGAGCCGGCGTTTGGGATGTGCTGATTCCCGCTCCGGATGTTCTGGACGAAGCTTACTTCGTCAAGGTCCGCAATCTCGAGACGAATCTTCGCGGCATCAAGATTGAACCTCAGCAAACCGGCGGCGAAGCTGCCACGCTCACCAAAGTCATCAGCCTGGTCGATGTGCTCGATGCTTCCCAAAAAGACGCCGCGCTCGCTGCCGTCCCCACGGAGATGCAAGTGCAGGGCATGGCCGCTGTGATGCCCGCTTTCATGGGTGCCCTGCAAGGGAAGGACGAGCAAGGCCGCCGCTGGCTGCGGATCATGCTCCGCGCCCGCGAACGCCAACAAGCCCAGCAGAAGCGGCAGCTCATCGATGAAGTGACCCGGGTGGCCCAGGCCGCATTCCCGCCCTCCGCGAACGAAAAGGATCCGCCTGCCGCGGAAGTCACCGGCTTCTTTGTCCTGCTGACGAGACTGATTCAAAGCTTGCTGCGCGACCAGTGGTCCAGCTTCGCCATCACGGTGGCAGGCGTGGCGGTGATGCTCCTCATCGCCTTCCGCAGCATCCGTTGGACGCTGATCGCCCTGGTCCCCAACGCTCTTCCCATCCTGATGGTCATGGGGCTGCTCGGCTGGCTGGGGCTGAAAATCAACATGGGAGCCGCCATGATCGCCGCCGTCTCCATGGGACTTTCCGTCGATAGCTCCATCCACTACCTGGCATCCTATCGCCGCGAACGAGTCGCCGGTCGCAGCGTTTCCGAAGCATTGAATCTGGTCCAGCAAAGTGTCGGCCGGGCTGCGGTCCTGTCCACCCTGGCCCTCATCGTCGGCTTCATGGCCCTCTGCACCAGCGAATTCGTCCCCACCATCTACTTCGGCGCACTCGTCAGCCTCGCCATGTTCGGCGGCCTCGCCGGCAACCTCATCGTCCTGCCGCTGCTGTTGCATTGGACAGAAAAATAGGCTCGCGATTCCAACACGTCAGGGAAATTCGAGTATCCTTTCGGCCATGAGCCTTAGTCTTCTGATTACCCCTGGCGGCCATCTGCGCGTCGTACAGGATCCCGAGAGCCTTCCCGAGATGTCCGGCCAGGCGACCGAGGCCCTGCAACAGGCATTCGGCAAGTCCAGTGCCGAGGGGCTGCTGCTGTTGGCGTCGCCGGACTTCGCCCTGGAACTGCCGGCAGCTCTCGTGTTTTGGAGATCACTGGCCCGGCAGTTCTTTCAGGCAGTTTGCCAACTGGGCGAAGGGGGCTTTCAGAAGTGGCAGTCAGTCGACGCGCCTTCTGAAGAAGAACTTGCCCTGCTGGCGGCCGAAGCCCCGCCGATGCGCGGGCTCGAGTATCTGACCGCCGGGCTGTTGCGAGCGCTCTGGAACGAGCTCCGCGAATTGGCGGCGGCCCGAGCGGCGGATTTTCCCGAGGGACCGGCGGCCTGGCTCCGCGGCGTCAATCCGCTCTGGCACCTGCTCGGCCGCGTGACGTTTCATTTGGCCGAAAACAAGCGCGACCCCGAGCGACCGTTCGCGTTTCTGGCCACGTACACGCATAAGCTGTCGGGCCAGGCGAGGCTGCAACACTTGCCGCTGGCCGAGGCGCTCAAGACCTATGCGAGTGCCAAGGACCAGCAAAAACTCGAATCGCTCCTGGAGCCAGTTCGCCGGGCGGCGGAGTGCAGCCCGCTGGCCAAGGAGCTCCTCGACAAGCGGTCCCTCTTTGCCCCGCAGGCCTGGACGGTCCGGCAAGCCCACCGTTTTCTCACCGAGTCCCCCGCCATCGAGGCGGCCGGCGTCGTCGTGCGGCTCCCCGACTGGTGGTCTCCCCGCAACCGTCCGCATCCGCAGGTGCAAGTGCGCATCGGCGGGCAGCCGGCGAGCGCCTTCGGTCTCAACGAGCTCTTGGATTTTCAGGTCGCCGTTTCGCTGGACGGCGAAACGCTGACGGCTGACGAACGGGCCGAGCTGCTCGCGGGGACCGACGGGCTGATGCTGCTGCGCGGCAAATGGGTCGAAGTCGATCAGACGAAGCTCCAGCAAGCCCTCGACCATTGGAAATTGGTCGCCGCCGAGCATCCTGGCGGAATCGACTTCATCGCGGGAATGCGGCTGTTGTCCGGGGCCGACTTGAGCGCCCGGGAAACCGTCGATGAAGAGGTGGCCTCGTGGTCGCGCATCACGGCCGGCGATTGGCTGCGTGACACGCTGGAACGTCTTCGCCAGCCAGAAAATATCGATGCGCTGCAGCCGGGCCGCGATTTGAACGCGACGCTGCGGCCCTATCAAGCCGCTGGCGTGCGCTGGCTGTGGTTCATGCTGGAACTGGGTCTCGGAGCATGCCTGGCCGACGACATGGGCCTGGGCAAGACGATCCAGATTATCGATCTCCTGCTCCAGCGCAAGCGCGCGGCCGGCGGCAAAAGTCGCGGACCAAGCCTGCTGGTGGTGCCGGCCTCGCTGATTGGCAACTGGCGGCAGGAACTGGCTCGCTTTGCGCCGACGCTCACCGTGTTCTTCGCGCATCGCAGCGAAACGAGCGCCGAGATATTGGACCGCGTGGCGGCTGATTCCGTGCGCGAGCTGGCGACATACGATCTGGTCATCACCACCTACGGCCTGGTGCGACGGCAAGACTGGCTGACGAAAATGAAATGGTCGCTCGGCGTGCTCGATGAAGCCCAGGCGATCAAGAACGCCGGTTCGGCCCAAACCAAAAGCGTGAAAAAGATCATGGCGGCGGGACGGATTGTCCTGACGGGGACGCCGGTCGAAAACCATCTGGGAGATCTTTGGTCCTTGTTCGATTTTTGCTCCCCCGGCTTGTTGGGCTCGGCTACGCAGTTCAAGCAGTTTGTGAAACGGCTCAGCAAGCAGCAAGACTCGCAGGCCTTCGGGTCGTTGCGGCGGCTGGTGCGGCCATACATTCTGCGCCGCATGAAGACCGACCCCGACATTGTTCCCGACCTGCCCGACAAGACCGAAATGCGAACGGAGTGCGGGCTATCGAAAAAGCAGGCCGCGCTCTACGAGCGAACCGTGAAGGACTTGGCCAAACGTCTTGACTCGGCGGAAGGCATTGCCCGCAAGGGAGCCGTGCTCTCCACCCTGATGCAGCTCAAGCAGATTTGCAACCATCCCGACCAGTACCTGGCGTGTACGGCGTACTTGCCCGACCAGAGCGGCAAATTCGAGCGGCTGGCACTTTTATGCGAGCCGATTGCCGAGCGTCAAGAGAAGGCGCTGGTGTTCACGCAGTTCCAGTCAATCACGCAGCCGCTAGCAGACTATCTGGCCACCGTGTTCGGCCGTCCCGGTCTGGTGCTGCACGGGGGGACGCCGGTGCGCAAACGAGGCGAGCTGGTGCGGTCCTTTCAGGACGAGGAGGGGCCGCCGTTTTTCGTCGTCTCGCTCAAGGCCGGCGGCAGCGGGCTGAACCTGACGGCGGCGTCGCACGTAATCCATTTTGACCGGTGGTGGAATCCGGCCGTGGAAAACCAGGCCACCGACCGGGCCTTTCGCATCGGTCAGAAGCGCAACGTGCTGGTCCACAAGTTCGTCTGCCGCGGGACCGTCGAGGAGCGGATCGACGAAATGCTGACCAGCAAGCAGGCCGTGGCCGACCAACTGCTCAGTGCAGAGGGGGAAATGCGGCTGACCGAGCTCAGCAACGACGAGCTACTGCGGTTCGTCTCGCTCGATATCGGCCGGGCCACTGCTGAGGAGTAGTTGGCGAACTCCTCTTGAAAGCCGGGCAAAGGTGCATTAGTTTATTTGCAGGGAAAATGACCGACAATTAGGAAAGGATTCTTGTCATGTCGTGGTATCGAGGTCGCAGCGGATATGGAAATGACTACGGATATGGCGGCTTTGCCCCGTATGTTCCGGTCGCCACGCGGCGGGCCAAGGCGGCCAAACACGCTCTCAAGCTGGCGAAGAAAGAGAAACGCGAGCTCGCCCCGGTAAGGATTTCCGGCCGAGCCATGGCCACGACCTACTGGGGAAAAGCCTGGTGCGAGAATCTCGAAGCGTACAGCGATTATTCCAATCGTCTCCCCCGCGGCCGCACCTACGCCCGCAATGGCTCGGTCATCGATTTGCAGATCAAGAAGGGAAAGATCGAGGCAATTGTCAGCGGCTCGAATATCTACTCGATTTCGATTTCCATCGAGACACTGCCCAAGGCGTCGTGGACTCGCCTCAAGGGGGAGTGCTCGCGCTCGATTGCCTCGCTCATCGACTTGCTGCAAGGACGGTTCGACGCGGGGGTGATGCAGCGGCTCGCGCATCCGACCGATGGATTGTTCCCACGTCCCAAGGAAATCAAGATGAAATGCAGTTGCCCCGACTCGGCCGGGCTCTGCAAGCACCTGGCGGCCGTGCTGTACGGCGTGGGGAACCGCCTCGACATGTCGCCCGAGCTGTTGTTCGCGCTCCGCAACGTCGATCATTTGGAGTTGGTTAGCCAGGCCGTGTCCGGCAGCAATCTCGACCGCACGCTCGACTCCGGTGAAGGCAACTCCCTCGCGGGAAGCGACCTGGGCGAGATTTTTGGCATCGACCTCGACGCAAGCGGAGCACAATCGAAAAAGTCCGCCCGAGCGAAGAGATCGGCCGCCGTCAAGCCACGGGAAACCGCAGTCGCGGCACCCAAAACGTGCCGCAAGACGGTTGCGAAATCTAGGCCCGCGGCGGTTAAGGTGTCCGTGGCGGCTGGGGGCAAGCGCCGCAAAGCAGCCGCTGGTTCCACCACACCACGCAAGGCCCGCTGAACGGTTAGGCAGCACGCAGGAAATAGACTCCCCGCGCGCTAACCACGACCTTCCCTAATTCGCGGACTTTCGCTTCGTGTTGCGAAACCCTGCTAGTTTCACAACGCGCCCACGGCGAAAAATAGGGGGGATGCGTTGCGAAACTCCCTCCTTTTCGCAACACCCAGCGCTAGGGTGGCAATCAGGTGGCAATCTCCCTTCTCAGCCTTTCGTCACAACCATGATGTCATAGATCTTCGCCGCCACTCCGCGACCAGGGAGCTGCGCCACTTACTGAAACAAATGTATAAAACTGGGTTGGCACCGTCAAGTACACGGCAGCCAGAATTTCGGAATTTCTTTGACCTCCGCGCCCTGGCGTGAGTAGATCATTATTGGTGGATTGCCTTCGTTTCACTCCGCGAACGTCAGCGAGTGCTGCACTTCATGCGTGCGGCTGGGGCATTCCCCTTTGCCGACGTTGTTGAACGCGATTTGATGGAGGTTCTGGCCGAAGGGGGTGGGGTATTTGCCGGTGATTCAAGCCTGGCAAAGCTGGCTGGCCTCTTTCTTGATCGCGCGGGCGATCGCCGGTCGGACGTGGTGACGATGTTTTCAATTTCGGAACTGGCCTGCGCTTCCAGGAGCGGCACCGTATTGATGAGCATCCCCTGATTCGGAATCCGCTCCGCCCCTGCTTGAGCTCCGCCAGCGCCGCCCGGGCCGGAATGCACTGCTTGAGAATCGCCTTGGTCTCCAGGTCCACCCGCGGCGGTAACCGCGGCAAATGGTTGTACGGAGCGCCGGCACGCCACTGAGTTCCTTTCCTGCTCGGCATTTTCGCTTTGGCGGGCATCCCTAGTGCTTATGTCGCCCGCCGCGACACGTCAAGAAAACGTGTCGCTATTTTTCACTTTCTGCGACATATCCAGCCCACCTGTCGTTCGCGGCGACATGTCGGCTGGCGTCCTTCTTTGCCCTCCAAGTTCGGCGCGGGTCTCTGACCCCGACGAAACGCCTGACCGCAGGTCTCTTCCGCCGGCATTCGGGAGACCTTCGGTCGGTCGTGCGGGCGGGGTCGGGAGCCCCGCGCCCAACACGTGGATTCCTGCCTGCCCGCGGTGACACGTACAGAAAACGTGTCGCTATTTTTCACTTTCTGCGACATATCCCGCCCACCTGTCGTTCGCGGCGACATGTCGGCTTGGCCTTTTTCGCCGCAACCGGGGCGATTAAGTTTCCAGGTCCATCTGGGTTTTCCATGGGTAGCAGCGATGCACGGCTGATGTCGTCCCCTTCAAAGGATGCCTCGGGACCGCTTCGACGCCACGGGTTCCTCTTCTCTGATTCCACTCGGTCGAGGATCCACTGGCAATCGCAAACTACTGGGGCAGGCTCACTTACGTCTTGTGAAACTTCTTGGCAGGAAACAGAGAAGAGGAACCCGTAGCGCGTTGGCGTCGTCGTTTTTCCCCATCCCGTACCCACAGGAAACCCAGAAGGTCTCTTTGTTCTTTGTTCGGGCCATCGGACGGTCCTGCCTTCTCCCTTGAAAATAAGGAGTTGGACTGTCCAGAAAAACCCAAGCACTTCCGAATGAGTCAATCGCCGCTGATGCGGTTGCTCCCGTCTTCGCCCAAGTAATTGGCAAGCAAGCTGCATCCGTGAGCGTTCTATCCATTCCCAGCATACAGAAGGAAAACGCGCCGGTCTGGTCGGACCGATGCGCGCAAGAAGCAAGAAGTCGTTCCAGCGCGGAGACAAACAGCCAACTATTCGGAATGGTGGTGCTAGGTGCCTCCGAAGGCGTCTCATTCGCGGCCCGTTTTCATACGTTCTCGGGGCTTTGATTAAGAGACGGCAATTCGGCCCAACGAATGTCGAAGCGGTCTTCTTCCCGGTTCACCGAGCCGTTTTTGTGCCGCAGTAATGTGGTAGAGATCGGCTTCCGGCGGTGGTACACTACCAATGTTTAGATGGTGCCTCAGGCGAGAGTCCGCAAATGGACTGGCGGACTTGCACTGCCTCGTCGACCTTCCACATGACGCCAGGCGTTTCCCTAGGACGCAGTATCCGAGCTAGAATGGGCAGGCTTCAGGACAGATTCTCCACCATTCCGCTCCCTGGGAAGGAAGACTGATGATCGGCAAGACGGTCCGCCACTATCGCATCACCGCCAAGCTCGGAGCGGGTGGCATGGGGGAAGTTTTTCTGGCCGAGGACACTCGGCTGGAACGTAAAGCGGCGATCAAGTTCCTGCCGGCGGAAATGGCCGCGGACCCGGAGCGACGCAAACGATTTCTCGTCGAGGCCAAGGCCGCTTCAGCGCTCAACCATCCGCACGTCTGCGTCGTGTACGACGTGGGCGAAACGGACGACGGACTGCCGTTTATCGCCATGGAATTCGTGGAGGGGCAGTCGCTGGACGCGGTGGTGAAACAGGGACCGCTGGAAGTCTCCCGCGTCGTCGAGATCACGGTGCAAGTGGCCGACGCGCTGGATGCCGCCCACGCCAACCGGATCGTGCATCGCGATATCAAGCCGGCCAACATTAGTCTCAACGAGCGGGGCCAGGTGAAGGTCCTCGACTTCGGCCTGGCCAAGCGGATGCCGCAGGAGTCCACCGATGCTCTGGGGATGACCGGTGCCATGCAACAGACCCAGCAGGGTCAGATCCTCGGAACCCCCAGCTACATGAGCCCCGAACAGGCGCTGGGCAAGGATCTCGATCATCGCACCGACATCTTCAGCGTGGGCGTGGTCCTCTACGAACTGACGACCGGCCAAAGACCGTTTACCGGCGCCAACTTCGCCGAGATCGTCAACAAGATCGTGCATGCCCAGCCGACGGCGATCGCGCGGCTCAACTACGACGTCCCGCCCGAGCTGGAGCGGATCACGCTCAAGTGCCTGCAGAAATTGCCCGACCGCCGCTACCAGACGGCTCGCGAGTTGATGGTCGACTTGCGGAACCTGGCCAGGGAGCTCGAGCGTGGCTCGGCGGTCGCCGAGTCGGCAATGTCCGATCGCTTGGACGTGACGCAGTCGTTCGTGGGAAATCGTGGCGCGATCGCCGCGGAGCCGTTCTCGCTGGAGCAACTGAAGATTAGCGACGTGCTGTTGAATTATGCGGCGATTGACGATTACCCGCTGCAGGACGGCAAGCCCGGCTGGGTGTCGCAGTTGCATCGCAATCTGGAAGTACGGATGGAGCAGCTGTCGGGCGAAAAAGTCCGCATCGCCCGCCTGCCGGAGGATGCAATCTCGCCGCTGTTCGAGGCCGAACTGCTGCAGCACGTTCCCCAGGCCAAGGCCATGATCTCGGTCGTCTCGCCCCCCTTCATGAACTCCCCACTGTGTCGGCGAGAGGTGGAACAGTTCTGGCACGGCGGGGAGCAGTCCGGAGGCCGCTACATCGAGAACAAATCCCGTCTGCTCAAGGTGCTCAAGACCGCCGTCTCCGAACAACAGATGCCAGGGCCGCTCCTCGACATTTTCTCGCCCCTGTCCGGATTCGAATTCTTCGAACTGGATGCCGAAACCGGCCGCATCCGCGAATTTGATGAGACCTTCGGGCCGGTGCTGAAGCAACGCTTCTTCGAGCGGGTGTACGATCTTGCCTACGATGGCTGCCAGGTCCTGAGTCTGCTGAAACAGGTCCGTTCCCGCGACGTTCCCCCGGCGGCAAATCCTCATCAGCACTGGGTCTATCTGGCGACGACCACGTCGGATGTCGCGGACGAGCGAGACCGCATCAAGCGGGAACTGCTCGAGCGGGGACATGTCGTGCTGCCCGATGCGCCGTTGCCGATGCTGTCGCGCGACGTCGAGACCGTGGTGCGCGACTGCCTCGCCAGGTGCACCATCGCCGTCCATCTGCTGGGCCAGCGCTACGGGGTGACACCGGAAGACTCGTCCGAATCGATCCCGGCCCTGCAAATGCGACTCACGGCCCAGCGGGCTCGCGGGCAGGATCTGCAGCGTCTGATCTGGATGCCGGGTGGTGGCGAGATCGCCGACGAGCGACAGCGCGCGTTCGTGCTCCGAGTACAGGAAGATCCGGCCTTGCACTATCGCGCGGAGGTCATCGAAGGCAACTTGAACCTGCTCAAGAAAGATCTGATTCGCCGCCTGACACCCCCTGAGGAAAAGCCAAAAGCGGCCAGCCCCGCGAAATCACCGAGTGGGGCACCGAAGCTGTATCTGATCTGCGATCCGAAAGATGAAGCTGCCGTGGAAGGCCTGGAGGACTACCTGTTTGCTCAGGGGTTGGAAGTCAGCCTGCCCGCGTTCGATGGCGATGACGCCGACGCGGCGGCACTGCACCAGGACAACCTGCTGACCTGCCACGCGGTTCTGGTTTACTACGGCGAGGCCCCCAAGGCCTGGGTCGACATCAAACTGCGCGAGTTGCTCAAAGCGACCGGCTACGGACGCCAGGCCCCGATTGCGGTCCAGGCGGTCTACATCGCGCCGCCTGATGACCGCCGCAAGGAGCGGTTCCAATCCCACCAGGCGGGCGTGATCCGCCAGCCCGGTAAGTTCGAGCCCGGAGCGGAGTTGGAGACCTTCGTCAGTCAGATTCGGGAGGTGTGCGCATGAGTTCTGCAACTGTCAAAATGAATCCATTTCCCGGACTGCGACCTTTCACTCAGGAAGAAGACTACCTGTTCTTCGGCCGCGAAGAACAGACGATTGAACTGTTACAGCGGCTGGGCAGCAACCGCTTCGTGGCGGTCGTGGGAACTTCGGGCAGCGGCAAGTCGTCGCTGGTCCGCTGCGGACTGTTGTCGGAACTGCTGGGGGGCAAGATGCTCGGGGCCGGTGCCTCGTGGGAGATCGCCGTCACGCATCCCGGCGGGAATCCGCTGGCGCTGTTGACCGATGCGCTGCTGGAGGCCGATCTCTACGATCGCAAGGAAGAACATGCCCGCGAAAATCTGCTGGCTACCCTGAGCCGCAGTCACTTCGGCCTGGTCGAAGCGATCAAACAGGCCGGCCTGGGCGAGGGGACCAACTTTCTGTTGGTCGTCGACCAGTTCGAAGAGATTTTCCGTTTCCACGAAGCCGGCCAAAGGCAGCAGGAAGTTGCCAACGAGTTCGTCAGCTTGCTGTTGGAAGCGGCTGTACAGAAGGAAGTCTCGATCTACGTCGTGCTGACCATGCGTTCCGACTTCATTGGCGAATGCGGTCAGTTTGAAGGTCTGGCCGAGATGGTCAATCGGGGGGAGTTCCTGATTCCGCGGCTGACTCGAGAACAGTACAAGCGCGTCATCGAAGGGCCGATCAAGGTCGCCGGCGGACAGATCGCGCCGCGGCTGCTGCAGCGGCTTTTGAACGATTTGGGCCAGCAGGCGGACCAGCTCCCCTGTCTGCAGCATGCCCTGATGCGCACCTGGAACGTCTGGACCGGAAACGGGGACACCGAGGCGCTCGATCTCGACGACTACCAGCGGGTCGGCAAGATGTCGCAGGCTCTGTCGCTGCACGCCGACGAGATCTACGAGTCGCTGGCCAGTGATCGCCAGCGCGAATTGTGCCAGGGAATCTTTCAGGCGCTGACGGTCGAGGAATCGAACAGCCGTGGCATTCGCCGTCCGCAGCGGCTGGGTCGTCTGTGTCAGATTCTGGAGGTTCCGGCCGACGAGTTGCTGCCGATCATCGACGCCTACCGGCAAAGCGGCGTCACGTTCTTGATGCCGTCGCCCGAGGTCGAGCTGACCGACCAGACGATCATCGATATTTCTCACGAAAGCCTGATGCGTGTCTGGACCCGGCTGCGGCAGTGGGTCGAGGAAGAAACTCAGGCCGCCGGCATCTACCACCGCCTGTCGGAAAGTGCGGCGCTGCACGAACTGGGCAAAGCCGGTCTGTATCGCGATCCGGAACTGGGCATTGCGCTGGCATGGCGGGAATCCAAACGGCCCAACGCCGCCTGGGCCGAGCGTTACCGCCCGGGTTTCCTTCACGCCATGGAGTTCCTGGATGCCAGCCAGCAGGCCCACTTGGCCGTAGAGCAGGAGCACGAAGCCGCGCGGCAACGCGAGCTGGAACATGCTCGCACGCTGGCGTCAGCCGAACGTGCGCGAGCCGAAACGGAAACTCGCTCCGCCCGCCGCTTGCGAGTGCTGCTGGCCGGCACGGCCGTCGTCGCCGTGATCGCCGTTGGTGCGTCTCTCGTGGCCTTCAAGTTCTGGCGCGATGCGGATGCCGCTAAGCAAACGGCAGTGCTGGCTAAACAGGCGGCGGAGCAAAGTGAGAAGTCCGCCAAGCAGAGTGCGGCCACCGCCAAATCGGAGGCGAAACGAGCGACCATTCAAGAAACAGCGGCCAAAGCAGCCCGCGGCGATTCCGAAGAGAACCTGGCTCGCGCCCGGGGCGCGATTGACGATTACATGACCAAGGTTTCCGAGAGTCAGTTGCTCTCCACGCCGGGCTTGCAGCCGCTGCGGGCGGAATTGCTGGCGTCGGCCAGCCAGTTCTATGAGGACATTCTCAAGAAGGACCCCAAAAACCCCGATTTGCAGGCCGGTCTGGCCGCTGCCTTTTACCGCGTGGGGTTCGTCCGCTTTGACACCGGCGATCGCGATCAGTCCGCGCAAGCGATGGAGCGAGCGGCTCAGTTTTACACGTCGGCCCTGGCAATTCAGCCCGCCAACGCCGAACTGAAGCATGGCCTGGCCAATTGCTGGTTCATGCTGGGGGTGATCAAAATGTTGAACCGCGATTCGACCAGATCCAATGAGTCCGCCAAACAGGCCGCTCAAATCTGGGAGGAATTGATCCAGGGGGGCGGGAAGGACCTCCGTTTCCAAAAGGAGCTGGCCCGCGCTTACAACCTCATCGGCATCAATTATTCCAATGTACGGACGCAAGAAGAGTCTTTCCTGGCCTACCGAAAATCGTTGTCGATCCGCTTGACGTTGATCTCGGAACATCCCGACGACGTGCAGCTCATCCATGGCCTGGCGGAGTCGTTCAGCAACATCTCTTCCCTTGTCGCCGATCCGAAATTGCGGTTGCAGATGCACTTGCGGAGCATCGACTATGCGGAGCGCGCCCAGCAACTGCGGCCGCAAAACGTGGAGTACGCCATGGACCTGTCGGGGTTTTATACCAGCACCGCACAAATATTGGCGTCCCAGGGCCGAAACGCCGAAGCGCAGAATTTGTCTCGGCGGAACCTGGACCACGTCGCCAGGTTCATTCGGAAAAATCCGAGCGTGCCGGACATGCGGCGGTTGCTCCCGAGCGCGATTGCTCTCTTGGGCCAGTCGTCGAACGCGGACGCGGAAGCCCAGGCGGCCTTGATTCGTGATTGCGCCAAAATGTCCGCGGAATTGCCCAAGGAAACACCGGAGGATCATTACATCGACGCGCAAGCGCAGGCGATGTGCGCGATGCTTGTCAGGCAGTCGACGGCATCCGCAGTCCCGCCCATGGCGCAGCAGCCGGCCGGTGATGGAAAAAAGGCTGGGGGTGATCCGGCGCTGGCGGCGCTGAGTCGCGACGAATTGGGACAGAAGATGGCTGCTCAGCTTCAGCAGGGCTTCCAATTGATGCAACAGAACCAACCTGCAGCGGGGTACAAGAGCTTTCAAGAGTCGGCCAAATACGCCCGCGAATTGCGGCGGCGATTCCCGGTCCTTTCGCCGCCAGAGCAGGCCGCGCTGGGCAGCGTGTTTTATAACAACGCTTGTGCGCTGGCATTGGGAGGTAATCCGAGCGCGGCGCTCTCGTCGCTCCAGGAAGCCGTCAGCGCCGGCTTTGCGGACACCAGTCAGCTCGACAGCGACTCCGATCTGGCCACGGTTCGCTCGTTGCCCGAATTCAAGGCTTGGCGAAAGGAAATGGTCGCAGTGGCCGCTCGCCATCAGATTGCGGCCACTAAGGATAGTAATGAGCTCCTCGATCAGGGGATTAAAGCCCTCGAGCTGGCGATCACCGCCGGCTTTAAGGATGTGCAGCGACTGGAGCAAGACCCCGCTCTGGCTCCGCTACGACAACATGCACAGTTTCCCAAGCTGGTGGCTCAATTGAAAGAGGCCGGCGGCAAAGTCGCGGTTGTGGCTGCTCCAGCAACAGGCGAACGGACCGCCAGCGGCTCCGAGTTGGCTCAGTTTAATGAGGATCGGGCCACCGGCTATCAGGCCTTCGGCATCATCGAAATCAGTCTCAACCGCACCGAGCAGGCGGGCAAATCGCTCGATCAGGCGCTGGCCTTGCGCCAGACTCTGGCCGCGGCAGCTCCGGAAGACAAACAGATTCAGGCCGATCTGGCCGGGATGAGGAACGCACTGGCCAGTCTGTACTGGAACACCGGCCGCCTGGCGAAAGCCCGCGAGTTGTTCCAGCAGCGGATCAAGGATTTGGAGCGGCAGGTGCAGGGGAACTCCGGCGATCCGGCGGCTGGTCCGGCCGATGCGACGCAGTTGGCAGCCCTCACCGACCTGGCCGCGGCCGAGCGGGAGTTTGCCGACTCCCTGGCGGGCTCGGGCTTGTGGGACGAGGCCACGGCCCATTATGCCCAGTCGCTGCAATGGAGCTCGAAGCTCAAGCTCTCCCAGCCAAATCAGGAGTATCAAGAAATCATGGCTCCCATGCTGTGGCTGCTCACAAGCACTGACCGGTCCTATCCCGCCGCGTGCGAGCGGGCGCTGGCCAAGTATCCCCCCTCCAGTGATTCCGAACTCGTGGCCCGCGTGGCCCGTCTCTGCGCCTTGTCCCCCAAGGCCGTCGCTGATCTGGCTTCCGTTCTTTCACTGACGGAGAAGGCACAGGGAAGTTGGCATGGCTATACGCTCGGGCTAGTGCTGTACCGTTTAGGCCGGTTCGAGGAGGCCATTCGCAAGATCGATGACGCCCGGCAGAAGAAACAAATCGTCGGCTTGGGGGTCGAGGAGTTCGTCCTGGCCATGGCCCATTTCCAGGCCGGCCGCCAGGAACAGGCGCGGTCGATTCTGGCCGCCGTGAATCAGAAGACTCCCGAGACCATGGGAGCCTGGACTCACTCGCCCCACAACATGCTCGACGTCGACTGGCTGGTGCTCCGCAAGGAAGCCAATCAGTTGATCCACGGCAGCCCGTATGGATTGGACGACCGCCGCCGTCGCGGTCAGGCGTATACTCAGCTCGGAGACTTCGCTCAGGCGAATGCCGAGTTGACCGCGGTGATCGCGGCGCTGCCCGACGATCCGCACAGCCGCTTGGCTTTGGCCCGCGTGCTGTGGGAAATTGGACGCAAGGTAGAGGCCATACATGCCCTGGACCAGTCCAGGCAAGCACTGAACGTGAAATGGGCCGCGTCCACCGGCGACGTCGAACTCTGGCGAACCTACGCCGAAACGTGCCGCCTGCTCAATCGCCCTGACGATGCCAACGAGGCGTTGCGCCGCGCCGTGTCCGCGCAGTCGCTGGTGGTGATTAAGGCTTCCGAGCAAAGCAACGAGCGCCGGTTGCTCGTCAAGCTCAATATCGAGCTGATTCAATCTTTGCAGGCCGCCGGGCACGCGGCGGAGGCGGCGTCCGCCCGCCAGGAATTGGAGACGCTGCACACCGCCTTTGGCTTCCCGCCAATCATCGACAGTGCGACCGACCTGCTCGCCGATTCCGGCTATGGGAACACTGCGCCCGGTCTAACGCTCGCCGCAATCGATCGGCTCATCGCAGCCCGCCAGAAATCCACCGCGGACAACGACCCGGTCAACCTGAATCTGCTGGGACGGCTTCATCAGCGGCGAGCGGAGGTGCTGCAGGATGACGGACAATCCGAAAAAGATGTCCAGGACGCGATCTCCGCCGCTCGCCAGCAATACGAGCGGTTACTCGTCGCCGACCCCCACAATGCCGCGGCAGCCGCGGCCCTGGGGGACTTGCTGCTGTCCCGTTCCGGCGTGCCGTGGAAAACTCTGGAGCCAATCACACTGAGTTCCAAAGCCGGGACGACACTGACGCTCCAGGCGGATGGCTCCATCCTGGCCAGCGGGGTCAACCCCGATCAGGAGACTTATACCGTCGTGGCGAAGCCGACGGTATCGGGAATCACTGCGATTCGTCTGGAAACAAAGCCGCATCCGAGTCTTCCCCGAGGCGGATCGGGACGAGATCGAAGCGGTTCGTTTTACCTGAGCGAGTTCACCGTTGCCGTGGCCCGACCTGGCCAGCCGCCGACCCAGGATCCGCTGCCGATAAGACTACGCAGCGCCGTTGCCAGTATTCACCGCACCTTGGAAAGCGGGGTTCAGTACCCCATTCAATCAGCCATCGATGGCCAACCCAGTGCTTGGGATCCCTGGCCCGGAGCTTACCGTCGACAACAGGCGGTCTTTGAGCCTGAGCCAAATCCGGAGAAAATGACCGGAGCGCCCCTGGTCATTCAACTGACCAGCACCGGCACGGCGGGCAGGCGGCCGACTCTAGGACGTTTTCGCCTGTCTGTCACGGACGACCCGGCCGCATTCGGCCAGGAGGAACAACGCTTCGCGGCCCTGAAGCTCGCCGATCCCTGGGCGAAGCTCGGAACGGCCTATGCGCTGAACGGTCAGGCGGTGAAAGGGGCGGAAGCGTTTGCCAAGGGTCTCGACAAGGCCGCCGATGGCGTGGCGAAAACGCTAATTATGAAGTCGGTGGTTCAGCACGCCGAGGTCCTCCAAGAATTCCTCAAGCTCCGTCCCGAGGAACCCTGGCTGCTCGCGGAAATGGCCAGGCTGCACGCCGCGCGAGGCGAATCCGAACAGGCTGCCGCGGCCCGGGACAAAGCTCGTGCGCTCTTCGAACAACAACTGGCGAAGGCGCCGGAAAACACCAGCCTGATGCACGCGCTTGCCGACATTCTGCTGGAGACCGCTGGGCCAAAATGGACGGCGCTGATCCCAACAGAGATGAACTCGGCAGGGGGCGAAAAGCTGACAGCCGAAAAAGACGGCAGCATTTTCGTCAGCGGCCCGAACCCGGAACGGGCTGTGTACACGTTGAATCTGCGGACCGATCTGCCGGCCCTGACCGCCATCCGCCTCGAGACCCTGCTTGACGCACGACTTCCCCAGGGAGGGGCCGGCCGCTTCCCCGGAAATGGCAACTTCCATCTGGCGGAATTGACCGCCGCCATCGTATCCGGCAACGTGGACGGCAAACCTACGCCGATTGAAATCTCCTCGGCAATGGTGGACGATCAGGGGAGCACTCAATACAATTCCACAAACATCATCGACGGCAACCCCAATACCTACTGGGACACCCATCCCAGACACCTGCGAAATCACTGGGTGGTTCTCGGTTTGAAGGCACCGGCGAAAATCAACGGCGGCTCCGTGAGCATCACGCTGGACAAGGGGATCACACCCTGGGGCCAGCATGGCCTGGGCCACTTTCGCCTTTCCGTCACGGATGCGCCCGGTGCCTACGAGCGCGAGGAACAGCGGCTCGCGGCCCTGAAGTTCACCGATCCTTGGACAAAGCTCGGAGCGGCTTACGTCCTGGCCGGCAAAACCGAGCTGGCGGCCGATCTGCTGGCGAAGTCGGGGGAGAAAGAGGGGCTCGCCGCGTGGCTGGAAAGCAATTTCGCGTTTGACAGCGTATTCGATTTACTGAAAGACAAGCACCCTGACTTGTACGCCAGATTCCTTCCCGGCTCCGCCAACGCCGCGGCTGAACGGGGTCAGGTTGACCAGGCGCGAACCCTCTACGATCGGCTCGCCAAGTTGCAGCCGGAGAATGGGCTGTGGAAGGAGCGGATCGCGCAGCTCCAACCGGGTGTGCTCGCCGTCTGGAATTTCGATCTGGGCCCCGGACAATGGGGAACCTCCCATAATTGTGACCTCTCGGTGAAGGACGGCGTGCTCACCGCGTTAACAACCGGCGACGATCCGAACTTCATGTCGCCGGCCAGCGGTCTCGCAGGGGGCAAGGCAATCGTGTTGCGGTATCGCACCGACCAGGCCTTTACGATGCAGGTCTTCTGGGCCGATTCGTCGGGTGGCCTCGACGAATCCCGTCATTTGGACTACCCAATCCCGGCGTCCTCAGGCGAATGGGCGGAAATCACACTGCCTTTCTGGTGTCAGGGGATACTGAACACTCTGCGTCTGGATCCCAATACCGCAAGCGAGCATCCGCTGGACATCGATTCCATCGTGTTGCGGAATCTCGAGCCCGCCGAAGCCTGGAGTGTGGCCGATTGGATGCGGGTCATCCAGCAACAACCGAGCATGGCGCAGACCGCCTTCGATCACTTCAAGCAGGCCGAACGCTGGAACGAGGCGGCCGAATTTGGCCTGCAACTCGTCCAACAGCAGCCGGATGACACGCTGATGTGGCTACGGATCGCTCCGGTTCTGGTTTTGGCCGAAGATCAGGCGGCCTATTCGGGATTCTGTGGTCGCATGGTGCAGCACTTTTCGGAATCAAAACTCCCTGAAACCGCCGAGCGGGTCATCAAGGCTTCTCTGTTGCGAGCCAACTCCATCGACTTCGCGAAACTTCCAGGGGACATGTTTGCCAAATCGCTGGACGACGGAACTGTGCCGGATTGGCTTCCGCCGTGGGGCTGGGGCACCCGCGCCCTGCTGGCCTACCGCGGCGGCGATGCCGAGTCGGCGGTGAAGTACGTGGCCAAATCCGAGGAATTCAAGCCCGCCGAACCTGCCCACGCCCTGAACCTGGCCGTCCGCGCCATGGCCCAGCATCAGCTCGGCCAAGCGGACGAAGCCCGGACTGCTCTCGACGAGGCTTCGCAACTCATCACCCGCCTGCAAGCCGACGACAAGAACAAAGGCCATCACGACCTGTTCATCGCCCAGATCCTGCTCCGCGAAGCCGAGGCCCTGATCAACGGCAAACCCAAACCGAAGCCCGCGAGTGACCAACCTGCCCCGCAACCTTCGCCCAACAAGGAGAAATGAAGCAACTCGCCGACGCGGCTTGCGCGCGCCCCACGGCGGACGACCAACGAGCTACCGCGACGATTCCCGCCGAAGCGTGGGGCAAGCCGGTGGATCGTCTAATACTTCCGCGGCGTGACGCGGCTCTGCACGCGGCCGGGGAGCCCCTGGATGCGGAGGAAGCCTTCGGCGTCGGTCTGGTTGTACGAGCCGCCCCCTTCCATCGTGGCGATCCCTTCGTCGTAGAGGCTGTTGGGGCTGGTGCGGCTGGCGACTTGCAAGTTGCCTTTGTAGAGATTGAGGGTCACTTCGCCCGTCACGGTTTTCTGGGCATCGCGAATGAAGGCGAGGAGGGCATCGAATTTGGCATGATACCAGAAGCCGTAGTACACCATTTCGGCGACGACCGGCGAGAGCTGATCGCGCAAATGCATCAGATCCCGATCCATCGTGAGCTGCTCGATCACGCGATGGGCCGTGTAGAGAATTGTCATGCCCGGCGCTTCATACACGCCGCGGCTCTTCATGCCGACAAAGCGGTTCTCGACCACGTCAATTTGCCCGATGCCGTTGCGCCCGCCGATGGTGTTGAGGGTCTTCACGATGTCGAGGGCCCCGAGCTTCTTGCCGTTCACAGCGACGGGGATGCCCTTGTCGAAGCTGATCGTGACCGGCTCGACCTTGTCCGGCGCTTTTTGCGGCGAAACGGTCATGCCGAACTCCACCGTCTCCACGCCATTCACCTTCAAGTCTTCCAGCTTTCCCGCTTCGTAACTGATATGCAGACAGTTCTCGTCGCTGCTGTAGGGTTTGGAGACGGAAGCCTTCACCGGGATGTTCTTGGCGTTGCAATAGGCGATCAGCTCCGTCCGTCCGGGGAAAGTTTTACGAAACTTCTCCATTCGCCAGGGCGCGATGACTTTGATGGATGGGTCGAGCGCCTCAGCTGCTAGTTGAAAGCGGCACTGGTCGTTTCCTTTGCCCGTCGCTCCGTGGGCGTAGGCATTGGCCCCAACTTCGCGGGCGACTTGCAGGCAGACTTTGGAAATGAGCGGCCGGGCGATGGAGGTACCCAGCAGATAGACCGCTTCGTACTTGGCCTGCCACTGGAGCACCGGAAACGCGAAATCGCGGCAGAGCTCTTCCTGAGCGTCGACGATGCGGGCACTCTTGGCCCCCCCATTCTTGGCCTTGTTCAAAATGGCCTGGCGGTCCTCGCACGGCTGTCCCAGGTCCACATAGACGGCGTGGCATTCATAGCCCTCATCTTGCAACCAGCCGAGAATGACGGAAGTATCAAGGCCGCCGGAATATGCGAGGACGCAGGAAGGCATGGGGAGGTAGTGGTGAGTGGTGAGTGGTGAGTGAAGCGGCTATTTTCCTCCGCGCTAGTCGCTGTGGCAAGGCGGCGTTAGGATGGGTAGTCGCCTTTCGCTCCGCGAAAGTCGCGTGCTTTCGCGGAGCGAAAGGCGACTATCTCTCGCTGACTAGGACGGAGAAATGGACCGCAGTATTCTTGAAAAACTAGCCGGCGGGCTGCTGACCGGCGGCATGACCAGCGGCGACTTCGTCGCATTGGCCGAAGAACCGACAGCATCCCGCACGCCTTCAACTGCCGAGTTGGGCGAAGTGACGCTCGATCTCGACCGCCAACGCCGCTGCGGCTTTCCGGAGGTGATTTTCGGCGAAGGGAAGACAGTTCTCACGCTGGCAAAAATCATGGAGCGGATGCGGGAAGAAAAGGTTCGCGTCCTCATGACCCGAATCAGTCCCGAAAAAGGACAGGAACTCCGCTCCCTCTTTCCGGCGGCTGTTTACAACGAAGTCGGCCGCACGATGCGCCTGGCGGTTGCCGGCGAAGAGTTGAAGTTAGTCGGTAAGGTCGCGGTCGTCACCGCGGGCACCACCGATTTGCCGGTGGCGGAAGAAGCCCGCGAAACGCTCGACTGGATGGGAGTCTCCGCGAGCATCATTGCCGACGTCGGCGTCGCAGGGCCGCAGCGTCTGCTCGCCCGACTCGATGACATCCGCGGCAGCGATGCCGTGGTCGTCGTGGCCGGGATGGAAGCCGCCCTGGCCAGCGTCGTCGGCGGCCACGTCGATTGCCCCGTCATCGCCGTCCCCACTAGCATCGGCTACGGCGCCAGCTTCGGCGGCGTCGCGGCGCTTCTCGGAATGCTCAATAGCTGCGCGGCGAATGTGACGGTGGTGAATATTGATGCGGGATTCAAGGGGGGGTATGTGGCGGGATTGATTGCGAGCGGGAAACAGCGAGAGCAGAAATAGAAGACGATTTGAGATGTGAGATTTGAGACGGAAGAAAAGAGGAAAGAATTGGAGAATGCCGGATGTCAACGTACAAGAGATTCGAGGAATTGCCGGTGTGGCAGACTGCAGCTACGTTGTACGAGCGGTGCGACGATTTTATCGAATAGGCACCTGTTCGTATGCGCTATTCGGTTAGGGACCAGCTGGAGCGCGCCGCATTGTCAGTATCCAACAATATCGCGGAGGGCTTTGAGCGCGGAACCAAGGCTGATCTGTTGAATTTCCTGTATATCGCTCGCGGCTCAGCAGGAGAAGTGCGCTCGATGCTGACAGTATTGCTCCGTCGGCCTTGGATGGCGGAGCACCATGCGGAAAATGGAGCGATGGCTTCCCTCGCCGAATCATGTTCTCGGCAACTGCGAGCGTGGGCCGATTCACTGCAGAACTCTGAGATTACCGGGCCACGCAACCTCAATGAGCAGAGCCGTAGCGACTGGCAAAGACAGAAAACGCGGAGCGATGGCGCAGCACGATTTCACGAGACGCAGCGACAGCAGATGCTGAGCCTTGCGCCTGATCATCCGATGCGAGTCGACTGGGAGCGCAAACACGGCCCGCTCGATGGCTCTTCGTCCAAGGAATGAGTTCCTGAATTTTTTTCCCCTCTCCGTTCACCTTTCTTCCGTCTCAAATCCCAAATCTCAAATCTCAAATTGCCTTCTTCTCCATGACTTCCCTCCCATCCCTCCCCCCGCGCAGCCTTGACAGCCACAAGGGAGACTACGGCCGCGCGCTGCTCATTGGCGGCAGCCGTGGAATGGCGGGGGCGATTGCGCTCGCGGGGATGGCGTGTCTCCGAAGCGGGGCGGGGCTGGTGCGGATTGCCGCGCCGGACAATGCGGTGGATACGATTGCGGCATTTGAGCCGTCGTACATGGTGACGCCGCTGCTTTGCGACGATGTCAGCGGCGATTTTGTGGCGAGTCGAACGCAGGGGGAGCTGGAGAAACGACTGGACTGGGCAACCTGCATTGCCGTTGGACCGGGGCTGGGCCGCTCGGCAGAAAAGACGAAGCTCGTGCGCTGGATCTATCAGACGGCCAAACACCCGCTGGTGGTGGATGCCGATGCGCTGAATGCCTTGGCGGAGGATCCTCGGGAACTGGAAACTCACGCCGGCCCCCGAATTCTCACTCCGCATCCTGTTGAGTTTGCCAGGCTCTCCGGCGTGCAGGCCGATTCGCGGGCTGCGCAGATTGCCGCGGCGAGAAAACTTGCCAAGGAGCAGAAAGTCGTCGTGCTCCTGAAAGGACAGCACACCTTCATCACCAGCGGCAGCGAAGAGGCCCTCAACCAGACTGGCAATCCCGGCATGGCCACCGGCGGCTGCGGAGATGTATTGACCGGCATCATTACTGCATTGATTTGCCAGGGGCTCTCCCCGTTTGATGCCGCGGTCCTGGGCGCTCATGTGCATGGCCTGGCGGGAGACCTGGCCGCGAGCGAACTCGGCCAGGTTTCGCTCATCGCCAGCGACCTGGTGCGGTTCCTGCCGCGGGCGTTTCAGCAGCTGCAGAGGTAGGGCATCACGCCGGCCAGTAGTGCCACATGATCAACACCGCGCAGAAAATTGCCGAGCCGAGCACCGCCTGGTACTCACGGTTCTTCCGCCATTGATCCAGCGACCAACCGGTGAGCCGGGGAATGCCGGGGATGTAGGGGACGAAACGGGGTGTGCGAGCGGCGTACTCCGGCCAGGCATCGGGAAAGATGGCGGCCATCAATTTCTCTTCGCGGCGAATGGCCAAAAAATAGACGCAGAGCATCGGCAGCATCAAGGCCGCCAGGGTAAGTGCGTCCCACAGAATCGCGCAGCATCCCAGCATCATCAAAAACGAGCCGAAGTAGAGCGGGTTCCGCATGTGCTGGTAAGGGCCGGTCGTCGTGAGGGCTTTGATCTTGTGCAGCGTCCCCGCCGCCCAACTGCGGATGGCCAGACCGGATAGAACCAAGACGACGCCCAGCATGGCGGGCCAATCCTGCCAATCGAGCAGATGCCGCGGACGCAGCCCGCGGACGAAGAAGTTGACGCCGAAGAGCAGCAGCGTCATCCCGATCGTGAGCGAGATCCGCCGCTTGGAAAGCGCCTGCCCCAGGCGGCCCAGCGGAGTTGTCTCGGCTGGCAGGCGGGACCAGGCGTCGCGGGTACGAAGGGGCGCGGCGCTGGAAGGAGCGGGTTGCGAAGCCATGCGGAAGTGCCAATGCTGCGGACGTCCATGTCAAAAGGGGAGAACGGCAAACTTCTGGCAGCCTGCGGAAAAGGGGTCTGGCTCCGAGCCACGAAATACGCCGGCTCGAAGAAATGTGTCGAGGCGAGGTGCCTGACCCCTTTTCCGCAGGCTGCTGCGTCCCCCTGCGTGCCGAATTTATATCGGTTGCGGCGGCTGGAGGCAACGCGAAAGGTGCGAATGTGACGAATGTCCGGCTTGAAATGTCCTGCTCGCCGCTAGCACAGCCAAAAAATCCGCAAAAATCGTCGACCGCCCCACTCGGACTACGGGGACTTAATCTCACGCAAAGTGCCTCTTACGCGACTTCAACTCACCTTACTCTCCGCTCCCGCCGAATTGCGCGAAAACGCCGGGAAAACAGCGGCTTTTTCGTCAACTTCACCTCGCCGCGGGCCGACTAATCGCTTAAAATAGAAAATCTTTTCACAAATCACGGAAACAGTTAACGAGAGCGATAAGCATCTCAGGAGTTTGCCACGATGAAAGCCTACCGGATTGTTTGGGAGGACGAAGCCAAAGCTCGCGAAGTCGAGATCTTCGTCGATTACACGCTGGAAGCCGGCCTGGTTCAGGTGGAAGAAGTCCGCCCCACCAAGGTCACGCTCTATAACAGCGAGACCAAGCAGCCCGTGCGGACCCTCTCGGTCCACACCCCCTCCGGCCGCGCCCTGCTGTCCCGCGCCTTCCTCGCCACCCGCGACGAAGCCGTCACCCTGGCCGACGAAATCCAGGCCCAGCTCGACGAGCGCGACGATTTGGTGGTTGCCACGGTTTAGGCTCGTTGGGAACGCTGCCAGCTTGCCCTCAAAGGAATCAACTCTCAAATCCCCCGCATCTGTCGGGGGATTTTTTTGCGTGCGAGAGCAAAGGCCGCTTCTTCGGCTATCCCTTGGCCCTCTCAATGTACATAGCCGAAACCTTCACTGCTGCGGCGACGGCTTCGATCTGGCTCCAAGTTTTGTCGTCGAGCTCAATCCCCTTGGCCGTCCGCTCAGCCCGGTTGCGGCGCTCGACGTCGCCCGGCATGAGAATCTCCGCGTCGGGCGAGACCTTCTCGGAGGACTTCACGAAATCGACGAACTTGCGGGCTTCGTCGGCGAGCGAGTCCTGCACCTGGAAGGCGGCAGGATCGAGGAGGATGGAGAGCATTCCCTGCTCGAGCTGCGTTTTCCCCGGAACGGTGCAGCCGCTGCCGGTGAGTGCGCCGGCGAGGATTTCCGTGACGATGCCCAGGCCGTAACCCTTGTAGCCGCCGAAGGGAAGGATTGCGCCGGGCGGATTGCCGTAGAAGACTGCCGGGTCGCAGGTCGGCTGGCCCTTGGAATCGATGATGCACCCTTCCGGGACCATCACCCCTTTGTTGAACGCGACCTTAAGCTTCCCTTCCGCGACGGAGGAGGTGGAAATGTCATAGATAATCGCCTCGCCTCCGGCGACGGGAATTCCGACAGCCACCGGGTTCGCCGACAGCCGCCGGTTGATGCCGCCGACCGGGGCGACCAGCATCCCCAAGCCGCTGGTGTTGACGAAGTGCAGCGAAATCAGGCCGGCATTCACGATCATTTCCGCCCAGTGCCCAACCCGCCCGACGTGGCCGGTGTTCCGCAGGGCGATCACCGCCACGCCGCTCTTTTTGGCCTTCTCAATCCCCAGTTGCATCGCTTGCTTCGCAATCGGCTGGCCAAAACCCAGGCCGCCGTCGAGCACCGCGATGGCGTCGTTCTCAAACACCACCTTGGCCCGCTGGTTGACCCGCACCTTCCCTTCCCGCAGCCATTGCACATAAATCGGCGTGCGGATCACGCCATGCGAATCGTGCCCCGTCAGATTCGCTTGCACCAGGTGGTCGCTGATGACCTCTGCCTCTCCTGACTCGCATCCGGCGGCCGCGAAAATCTGCGTGATAAGTTCTTGCAAGGGCTGGGGACGATAACGCATGGGATTCAAAGTCTCGTGGCCGCATGGAAATAGATCGCTCCGCCTATATTGGCCGAGGGGAAGCCGTCAGACAAGCACCACCCGGCACCCGAGAAATCCAGGTACAATGGATGACCCACTTGAAATATTTTACCCTGAGACCCAGAAATCCTCGTCAAAAACCACAGGTATCTCTATGAAGCCGCTTTTGGCCTCGATAGTTGTTTTCGTTTCGTTGCTGATCGTCTCCGCCGTAGCATCTGCACAGCCCCTTGAGTTCAAACAAGGTGACCGCATCTGCATCATCGGCAACGCGCTCGGCGACCGGATGCAGCATCATGGCTGGCTGGAGACGCTGCTGGCGAGCCGGTTTGCGGATCAGGATCTGGTGTTTCGCAATCTGGCAGTCTCCGGGGATGAGTTGACGTTCCGGCACCGGTCGGAGAATTTTGGCAGCCCGGAAGAATGGCTGGTGCGGTGCAAAGCGGATGTCATTTTCGCCATGTTCGGGTGCAACGAATCGTTCGCCGGAGAGCCGGGGCTGGCGAAGTTCAAAGCCGACCTGGATACGTTCATCAAGGAGACGCTGAAGAAAAACTACAGCGGCAAGGGGCCACCGCGGCTGGTTATCTTTTCGCCGCTGGCGGTTGAGAAGCTGAATGACCCGAACTTGCCGGACGCGGCGATGACCAACGCCAATCTCAAGCTGTATGCCGCGGCGATGGCCGAAGTGGCAAAGGCGAATAAGGTGCCGTTTGTGGACTTGTTCGCCGTTTCGGAAAAGGCGTATAGCGGCTCGTCCAAGCCCTACACCTTCAACGGCATGCACCTGACCGAGTACGGCGATCAGATGCTCGCGCCGGCTATCGAGCGGGCGCTGCTGCCGGATGCTCCGCTGCTCAAGCGGGACGCGAAGGCCCTGGAGAAGCTGCGGGCCGCCATTCTGGAGAAGAACAAGCAGTGGCACGCCCGCTACCGCACCGTCGATGGCTACAACGTCTACGGCGGCCGCTCCAAGGAAAGTTACGAGTCGGGCAAGGGAGGACCGAAAATCACCAACCTCCAGATCATGCAGGAGGAGATGAAGCAGCGGGACGTGCTCACCGAAAACCGCGACAAGCATATTTGGTCCATCGCCAAGGGGAGCGAGCAGCCCATCGACGATTCCAACTTGCCGCCCATTACGGAGCTCAAGTCCAACCGCGAGAACCTGCCGCCGTATCTCGGGGCGGAAGAGGCGATCAAACGCATGAC
>JBKJNY010000156.1:0-7190 GCA_046593355.1 Pirellulaceae bacterium
TGAGACGGTCAGAAGTCTCAAGTCTGCCTTACCAATTCTCGCGAGCAGGACATGCGCTGCACTTTTCGACCGAACATCGGCCCCGTTCCGCGCTGCACTATTCGAGCGACGTTTACAATTACGACTTGGATACGGCGGTCCGCTTTTGGCTCAAGGCGATGGACGATGCGAAAGATCCTGCGAAGGATCCCGCCAAGATCGCTGCGAAGGCCAAGGCCGCTCAAGCCGCCCGCGTCCAAGCGAGCATGTTGAAACACCAACAAGAGGGCCAGGCGAAAGCCGCGAAGCCGAAGTGAGACATTGCTGCTGGACTTGTCTCGAAGCTTTCCTGCCATTATTCCAACTTCAGACGTGCTCGCGCCAAGCTCTTCTCGTGGATGACAGCCCCTGTTGTGCCGTGCGGTATTTCGCTCCACACTTTATATGTGTTGGCAAACCTCGCGTCTCAGTTTTCACAACTTGTTCTCTAACAGACGGTTGCGAAAACTGCCCCCCCCGGGTAAACCAACACCCCCCTCTTTTCGTTCTGCAAACCGTCCGAGAGAAAAAACACTCGACCGGGGGAGGGCGGCACTCGTCCGATGGCCGCCGTGCCTGCTGCTTGCTATTCAACCAGATTGTCAATGAGCTATTCGTTCGCAGAGGACTGCGACATTCATATTTATACTCTTGTCCACATAAATGGTCAATAGTCCACATGCACAATTTACAGGGGCGCGGCCTTTGGCCGTCTACCAGGGGTTGTGAGCGAACGCCCCGCCTACAATAGCCCCATGTCCTCCCTAGCCGATCCGAGCAGCCGCGAAGCTGCTCACCCGCAGCATTTCGCCACCACCAGGTGGAGCGTTGTGCTCGCGGCTGGGCAGGCTGTTTCGCGGGAATCCAGAGGGGCGCTGGAATCCCTCGTTCCCAGGCTCCGCCTGCGGAGCGCACTTCCCCGAGGCTCCGGCTCGTTCACACTCGGGATTTGAAGGTATAATTCAGTAGCCAAAAAAGTTGACGAAGTGAGGTAACCGATGAACGACACATGGCGGTCACGAATCACGATTGAACCGGGCAAGCGCGGGGGTCGCCCGTGCATTCGAGGCATGCGGATCACCGTCTACGACGTTCTGTCGTACCTTGCCGCTGGCATGTCTGTCGCTGAGATTCTCGACGACTTTCCCTATCTCACGCAGGAAGATATTCAAGCCTGCCTGGCATACGCCGCCGAGCGGGAGCGGCAGATGCTGGTATGAAGCTGCTGTTTGATCAGAACCTTTCGCCGAAGCTCGCAACTCGTTTGGCGGACCTTTTTCCCGGTGCCGCCCATGTTCAATCGTTTGCCCTGGACTGTGCAGAGGACGACGCTGTTTGGGAACATGCCCGCATTAACGGGTTTGCGATTGTCACCAAGGATGCCGACTACGACAATCTGGGCGTTATCCGCGGCCACCCTCCCAAAATAATCTGGTTGCAACTGGGAAATTGCACAACGGCCGAAGTTGAGGCAGCCTTTCGGGCCCGCGCCAGCGAGCTGGAGGCATTTGACCAGGATGCCACCGTAGGCACATTCCTGCTGAGTTGACTTGGGTCCGCTGCCGGGAGGCCAGCCGTCTATGCCTAGCTGATAGGCGTTGAGCGAACCCCCCGCCTACAATAGTCCCATGTCCTCCCTCGCTGATCCGAGTAGCCGCGAAGCTGCTCACCCGCAGCATTTCGCTACCACCAGGTGGAGCGTTGTGCTCGCGGCTGGGCAGGCTGTTTCGCGGGAATCGCGAGGGGCGCTGGAATCTTTGTGCCGGGCGTATTGGTTTCCCGTCTATGCGTACGTGCGGCGGCACGCGTCCATCGCAGTGGATGCTCAGGATCTCACACAGGGATTCTTCGCCCATTTGCTCGACAAAGAAGCCCTTGGCAAGGCCCATCCGGATCGCGGGCGATTTCGCGCGTTCCTGCTTACCGCGCTGCAAAATTTTCTGGCCAACGAGCGGGACAAGGCCCGGGCGGAGAAGCGAGGCGGGGGAAAGTCCGTTCTGTCGTTGGATTTTGATTCGGGCGAATCGCGCTATCAGATCGAGCCTTCCCATGAGTTGACGCCGGAGAAACTCTTCGAGCGGCGGTGGGTGTTGACGCTGCTCGATCAGGTGCTCGAGAGCCTGCGAAGGGAGCTGGTTGACGAGGGGAAAGAATCCCACTTCGAGCAGCTTAAAGGAGGAATCGCCGGAGAAATGACCAGCGAGGGGTACGAACAGGCGGCAGCGGCGCTCGGCCTCACGGCGGCGGCGGCCAAGCAGGCGGCGTACCGGCTGCGGAAGCGGTATCGCGAGTTGTTTCGCCTGGAAGTCGCCCGGACGGTGGCCGAGGACGCGGAAGTCGATGACGAGATCGGCCGGCTGCTGGGAATTCTGGGCGAATGACACCAGCCTGACGCGCAAGCGAAGGAAAGGCATTATTTCTTGATAAAGCGGCGCTGTCCTTCGCTTGCGCTTCAGGCTTGTGTAGAAAATGTTGGCCCAGCGTGTTACCGGGCGATGGCGATGCTGTACTAGATTGGTAGACGACGATGCCTCCAGGAGTCAGCCGCCATGACTGAACAGCCCCACTGCCCGAAATGCGGCATCCCGCTTCCCGCCGACGCCCCGGCGGGCCTCTGTCCAAAATGCCTGGTGCAAGCGGGGCTGGAAAGCGAGCCGCGCCCGCACCCCATGCCAGCCGCGACGATGCCGAGCCCCGCATTCTTCGGTTTCGACCCCCTTTCCGTCGAACGACTGGCGGGTAAATTCCCGCAACTGGAAATCCTGGAGCTACTCGGCAAGGGGGGCATGGGGGCGGTCTACAAGGCTCGCCAGCGGGGGCTGGATCGGCTGGTGGCGGTGAAGGTGCTGCCGCCGGAAATCGGCCACGACCCGGCATTTGCCGAACGATTCACGCGCGAAGCCCGGGCACTGGCCCGGCTGAGCCACAACCACATCGTCTCGGTCTTCGATTTCGGCCAGTCGGACGGCCTGTTTTACATCGTGATGGAGTACGTCGACGGCGTGAATCTGCGGCAGACGATTCAAACAGGAACACTGACGCCCGCCGAAGCGCTCGCAATCGTGCCGCAGATTTGCGAGGCGTTGCAGTTCGCTCACGACGAAGGGATCGTGCATCGGGACATCAAGCCGGAAAACATCCTGATCGACAAGCGGGGCCGGGTGAAAATCGCCGACTTCGGACTGGCGAAACTCATGGCGAGCGGGGGACGTGAGTCCCCTGATATGTCCCTCACCGCGACCCATCAGGTGATGGGGACGCTGCGGTACATGGCTCCCGAACAGTTGCAGGGCTCGCGGGAAGTCGATCACCGCGCCGACATTTATTCGCTGGGCGTCGTTTTCTACGAGCTGCTCACCGGCGAATTGCCGATGGGCAAGTTCGCGCCACCGTCCAAAAGGGTCCAGGTCGATGTCCGCTTGGACGAGGTCGTGCTGCGAGCGCTTGAACAAGACCCGGAACAGCGCTATCAGCACGCCAGCGAGGTGAAGACGGATGTCGATGCGGTTGTGAGCGGAAAACACCTAGCGCCATCAACGGCGAACCGTGCAAGTGGGCCGCCTTTCGCCGACCAGGTGCTGGGCGCGGCGACAGACCCAATCCTCGTTCAAGCGCCAGCCGACTGCCTGCTTCTGGCTGCCGGTATCGCGTTCGTGACCGCACTGGGAATAACAGTATGGCTGCTGACAGTGCCCGTACCTTCTTCCAACCAATATACCAATTCGGTGATCCGCGGAAATTTGATTGGAATGTCGGTCACGCTCGCAACTTATTCCGTGTTTATCGGTGCCGCCGGTCTGATGCTGCGCCGACTGCGAGCACGCCTCTTCGTGCTGCTGGTCGTTGTAGTCGTTGGCTTATTCCTTCCGGCGGTCGTCGCCTTGAATGTGCTGATGGAACTTCGCCACATTCCGGTATGGCCAGCCGTCATTCCCCTCTGGATCGGCATGCCGGCCGCGTTGTGGGTCGTGGTCACGCTCTTTCGAGACGATGTTCGCTGTGCTTTCGCTGCGGCCGCCAGGCGGCAAATCAGCTATCGCACCCTGCAAATTCCCAGCACCGCACTCGAGCCGCGATTCAGCCGCTTTGCGATTGCCGGCGCGGTCTGGGCGCTGTTCGGGCTGCTGGCGGTGATTCCAACGCTGTTCTTCATCGCACTAAACCGGGTCTGGAACGGCACCGCGCTCCCCACAGACCTGGTGCATGAGCAACCGCCGCTCCCATTCCTGATTTTCATGATCGTTCTCCTGGCCGTCGGCTCAGGCGCGCCGATCGGCACGACGATTTACGGCGCGCTGGCTATCGGCCACATCAAGCGTTCCGGCGGAAGAATCATCGGACTGCCGCTGGCGGTAGCGGATGTGCTCTTCTTCCCGCTGCTGGCGGTTTTTGCCGGAATCGCTGTGCCGGTCACGCTGGCCCTGCACTCGCTCTTGCCGGTACAGCTCATCGTCGTCGCCATTCCCAGCGCGACGCTTGCGCTAGTCGTCTGTCTGGTCATCGGAAACGCCGTGTGGCGCGCAGTCGCCGGCAATCCCGATGCACTGACCCCAAAGAAATCTTGGCGACGGCATCTGTGGTGGGTGGTGGCGGCGATTCTGCTGGCTGTCGCGTGCGGCGTTGGCCTGATGCAGAAGAATTCTTCGCCGCCGGCATCGAAGGTTCCTGCCGTTCCCGCCGTTCCTCCGCTGGGAACCATCACCAGCGGCATCGGCTCGCATTTCACCGTTCCCGCCGGCCAGGTGGCGGTCTTTGAAATCGTGACCCGCCGCGACAACGCCACCGTGCCCGTTCCATCGCATGGCGGGTACGTCATGGCCTCGGACGACGCACCCGCCGAAGGCACATTCCGCTGGTCGCATATGCCGGAGGAAGTTGTCGCCGCCGGCGGCCGCCGGAACTGGAGGATTGAGATTCGGACCGCTGGAGGGGGAGAGACGTCCACGGGAGGCTTCCTGCTGCCCGAAGGGCTCGATTCCGCGGTCGGCACGCAGAGTCTTGGACTTGGGGAGCTGGAACCTAGTACGGAGGTCGTTTCCTGGAACGGCGTTGACGCGACCAATCTACCGGCAAGCGGCCTGATTGGGCTGCGAGTGACCGTCGTGCCGCACGGCCTGAACAAATCCGGATCCGGTGCCGGTCACATCGATTGGAAGACACCGCCACCGCCGTCAACGACCCGCCGCAAGCTCCCCTAGGCCGCATTGCTCCGTGGCGAGCGGCCTGCGTAAGCTGGCCGGTGAGTCGGCACTCCGGTGCGGTTCGTATGTGCCGGTTCCATGTGACCAGCAGGAGGTCGCGGATGGAGAATTTCATGGGGGTGCCTACATTTTGTCGATACAGCAGTTCGGCAATGCCGTCTGAAGTTTGGCAATGCCAGCATCCGTCACCAGCGTGCCTCCGATGAACAGATACTGCAATTCGGCGAGTCCCTGCAAATGAACTAGCCCTGCGTCGCTAATCGGCTCGTTGATGACAACGAGTTTCTTGAGTTGGGTAAGTCCTGCGAGATGAATTAGACCGGCATCCGATGTTCCGGTGTCAGAGAGCCATAGTTCTTGCAGTTGTCGCAGTTGCCCGAGCCAGGCGAGTTCATCGTCTGGAACGGGAGTGTCATTCCAATCGACTCTAACGACTGCATCACAATAGTCGGGAGGAAACCATTGGCGAATCCTTGGAAAAGGCCAATTCCGGTTGTTGCCTGCGTAGACGACTGTCCCACCCAATCGCTCGACGCTCTCTGCTGCTTTCCGCTGAACCTCCGCCGGTCCAATGAGAATCCGAGACATTCCGAGCAACGCCGCCACCAACGTCGTCAACACCAGCAGCGTCCTCAGGTTGAACTGATACCAGCGGCGATTGGGGTTGTCGCTCACGAAATCAGGCTCCGCAGGCTGTACTTCATGGGGGCGAACCTCTAAACGATCTGCCCCTCATTCTCCCCGCGGCTGTCGCTGCCAGCAAGCTCATTCCTTGGGCGGAGTCGGGGCGGGTGCTGGAGAGTTGGGCAGTCGTTCACGAGGATGCAGCTCGCAACTGACGCTGCAACTCAAGCTCAACTTGAAGCCGGTGCGTATCTTCGACCAGTCGGGACCTATCCACCCACCACCCCACCGCTAGGGCCACAATCACAGTCACGAGCAGCAGGTCGCGGATGGAGAATTTCACGGGGGGCTACGGGATTGTCAATTGCTGTTGGGTGGAGCCAATGCTCGGCGCGAAGTCTGCATCGTACTGGTACTCGACTCGGACGAAAACGGTCTTGCCGCGTATCGGCGCGCGAGTGGTGGGGGGCGGCGGAATCTCCTGCCGTGCAGCCATGTTGCCGCCCTGCGGAAGTACACCATAAGTGATCGCGTGCCCCTTTTCGTATGGCAACTCGATTCGCCATAAAACCACGCCCTGACTGTCAGCAACTTCAAAACCGAGAAGGCCATTTACGTCATAGTGGGGGATATGGAACACCACGTCATTGCCTTCAACTTTGGCCGAAACGCTCACCACGGGATGTTGCCCACACCCTCGAAAATAGACGAATAGCACGCTCGCAACGATAAAGACCACGATCATCAGGCTCCGCAGGCTGTACTTCATGGGCCTACTTCTTGGGGGGATTTGGGGCGGGTGCTTGGAAATCGGGCGGGCGTTGTCGAGTAGTGCTGGTCAAATAACACCACCTTGCCACTCTCCTTTTGCGTTAAGGAAAAGTACTTCCCCCGACGGTAGTTCGAATCGGTACATTTCGCCATCGTCGCATCTCTCGACTTGCGGGCTGGAAACTTCGGAATGTTGTTGCCGGAAGGCATCGCGGACGGCGGCTGGCGTTTCATCAAGCAAAACCGGGACGCCGCGTCGTCCGAACGATTTTTGCTGGGTTGATGGCGTCGAGACACACCCGCAAAATGCTGAAACAATCAAGCATGGGATTAGCCAACGGAACATAGGCACTCCGGTCATGGGTCTGGAAGTGTTGCCGCCTATCTCTTCGGCGGAATCGCGGTGGGCGCTAAAGAGTTGGGCAGCTAACGTGGCACGTTCGGTTCCTTATTAGGGTCTGTAAACGTCGCTCGAATAGTGCAGCGCGGAACGGGGCCGATGTTCGGTCGAAAAGTGCAGCGCATGTCCTGCTCGCGAGAATTGGTAAGGCAGACTTGAGACTTCTGACCGTCTCA
>JBKJNY010000172.1:0-27655 GCA_046593355.1 Pirellulaceae bacterium
GCCCGGATCGTGTCGAACCTCGCGCCGTCAAACGCCGACCAAAATGCCTCAAGCTCCTGACCGTTCCCAGATCCGTCGCCCGAAAACTATGCCCTGAAACAAGTTAAGATTCAGGAATGCCATTCGTGTCAGCTACCTCTGCGGCGCCATGATTTCCAGCAGTTCAATCGCCGGCTCGCCGTTGCAGTAAATGAGGGCTGTACGGCCAAAAACGGTTTGGGGAGCGTCCAAACCGAACATCCGGCAGAGGTCCGGGCCGGGCTGCACTTTCCAAAGGGCCACGAGCTGCACCTCCCGCAGCACGTCGTGGTCGATGAGAACCCGGCCGAGCGGCTTGGACTCGCTTTCAATCTCGCGGCGAACCTCTTCGTCCAGACAAGCCATGTTCAGCCGCGGTATGCCGAACTGCACCACCTGCCCGTCGCTCTGCCGCGTCAGCAGGATCTTGCGGCTGTAGAAATTCTTGTCTCGCCGCCTCGCCAGCACCCGCACGTCCACCTGGCTGCCGTAAAACTCTTCGACGGTCACGGTCATGTGCTCGTGATGCGCCAGCAAATGACGATAGGGCTGCGGAACTTCGGCCGCCGGAATCTGCTCAAACGTCCCCAATTCCGACGGCTGCTCAAAAAACAGACGGACCAAATCGGGGAGATGAGGCGAGGGCGGGTCGGTTGGCGAGGCGGGCGGTTCGGCGGCGGGCATACCTAACCAAGTAACATGGATACGCCGTCAAGTAAAGGTCGCCCGGCCCGCCGCGCCAAACACGCCCTGCAACTTTTGAACGCTGGGGACATCTTGCTCCGCCATTTTGTGATGGGGCTCGTCCGTGCGCGTAAGCACTTCGCGACAAGGGGTGTCAAGCAAAACCTGCCGGTCGCGGCAAGGAATTTTCACCAGGGCTGGGCCTTGACGGATATGGAACTATTGTATAGTATTACATGGCAGCGGTGTGCCTTCATCGAGCGTTCGCCGGCCAACAGACAGGACATGGCAACGGAGTGATGAGAGTGATCAGTCCAGTGGCGAACGACGTGAATCAAGAAGTGACGATTTTGAGGCTTGATTCACCGACTTACGGCGTGAATCAAAACCGCAAGTCGTGGCCGGCTGACGACTTGTTGTTTTTCGCATTGACGTAAGTTCTATTAATAAGACACTCATGAATCATGAATAAAAACCGCTAGAATGGGGGAGATGAAGGAACGGCGAAATTCGAGTGACGAGTGTTGAAAGAGCGGAGCAGGGGACTGTTGAAGAGTCCCGCCATTCGTGAGAATGTGGCGTCCACCAGGTGTCCAACGAGATTCTGAGGCTTGACATGCGAACTTTTTTTCTGACCTTAGTCGCCAACCTGACCGCTTGCGGTTTCACGCTTGCCGAGGAACCGAAGGAAGCGGAGAAGCGTGCGCCGGTTGTGCTTCCTGGAATGCAGGCGGGGGGCAAGATTCTCCTGCCCAACCAGTGGTCGCTCCGCGCGGCGGGGAAGCAACTCAAGGTCGGAGACTTTCCGGTCAATATCGCCCTGCACCCCACGCAGCCTTTTGCCGCCGTGCTGCACGCGGGATATGGGGACCACGAGGTGGTCATTATGGAGCTTAAGGAGTTCAAAATCGTGTCTCGGGTGATTATTCCCGAGACCTTCGTCGGCTTGGCGTTCAGTCCGGACGGCGGGCAGCTCTTTGCCAGCGGGGCGGAAGATGAGGTAGTGCATCAATTTGCGTTCGCCAAGGGGTTTTTGAGCGACCACCGCCAAATCCGCATCGCCGACGTTGCGGAGAAGTTCGTCCCCGCTGGGTTGTCGCTGAGCAAGGACGGCCAGCAGCTTTACGTGGCCAATCCGTGGGGAGATACTGTCGCCGTGGTGCCCCTGGAGGCGCCGGCAAAGGTCAACCACATCAAGCTCACTGTCGCGGACTATCCTTACACCACGCTTCCCTCCGCGGACGGCAAGCAGCTGTATGTCAGCCTGTGGGGCCGGGCCGGAGTGGCGGTGATCAACCTGGAGACCAAAAAAGTGGACGCCGTTTGGGATACGAAGGACCATCCCACGGAGTTGCTGCTTAACAAGAAGCAGGAATTGCTGTTTGTGGCCTGTGCCAACAGCAACTCGGTCTGCGTCCTCGAAACTGCGACCGGCAAGACGCTGGAGGTCATCACCAGCAGCCTGTATCCGCGGGCTCCGGTCGGCAGCACGCCCAATAGCATCGCTCTGTCGCCGGATGAAAAAGTGTTGCTGGTCGCCAACGCGGACAACAACAATGTGGCGGTCATCGATGTCTCAGAGCGCGGCCACAGTCGCTCGCTGGGCTTTATTCCGGCAGGTTGGTATCCGACGTCGGTCCGTTTCAGCCAGCACGATGGCAAAATCTATGTCGCCAACGGCAAGGGGCTGATGAGCAAGGCCAATACGCGCGGCCCGAACCCCGCCGCGCCTGTGCCGCGAGTCATTGATGAGTACATCGGCGGCTTGTTCCGCGGCACCATCAGCCAGATCGAGCCGCCGACGCCGGCGCAGATGGCCCGTTTCACCAAGGACGCTTTCGCCTGCAGCCCCCTCCGCGAGGACCAGGCCCCCGTCAGTAAACCGAGAGACGCCAGCAATCCGATTCCCGCCAAGGTTGGCGACAAGAGCCCGATCAAGCACTGCATTTACATCATCAAGGAGAACCGCACCTACGACCAGGTGTTTGGCGACATGCCCGAGGGGAATGGCGACAAGAGCCTCTGCATCTTTCCAGAGAAGGTGACGCCGAACCATCACGCTTTGGCCAAACAGTTTGTCCTGCTCGACAACTTCTACGTGGAGAGCGAAGTCAGCGCCGACGGCCACGAGTGGAGCATGGCCGCTTATGCCACCGACTTCGTCGAAAAAACTTGGCCCCTCCTCTACCGCGGCAGCCGCGGGGGAAAGCTGAAGTATCCGGCCGAGGGAAGCTTCACCATTGCCGCTTCTTCCGGCGGTTACATTTGGGACCGCTGCGCGAAGGCGAAGGTGAGCTACCGGAGCTATGGCGAGTTCATCGCCAATGCGGATAAGCCGGGCCAGCCGGCGAAGGCCAAAGTCAAATCGCTGGCGGGGCATTTTGACGAGCAGTTCCACGGCTACGACCTGGACTATCCCGATGTCAAAAGGGCCGCCCGGTTCATCGAGGAATTGCAGCGGTTCGAGAAGGAAGGGGAGATGCCCCAGTTCATCGTCCTGCGGCTGCCGAATGACCATACGCACGGGACCTCCCCGGACAAGCACACGCCGACGGCGATGGTGGCGGACAACGACCTGGCCTTGGGCCGCGTGATTGAAGCTCTGAGCAAGAGCAAGTTCTGGAAAGAGACCGCCGTTTTCGTGGTGGAAGACGACGCCCAGAACGGCAGCGACCATGTGGACGCCCACCGGACCGTGGCCCTGGTCATCAGCCCCTACACCCGCCGGGGAGCGGTCGATTCCAGCATGTATTCCACCTCCAGCATGCTTCGCACGATGGAGCTGATTCTCGGCCTCGAGCCAATGACGCAGTTCGATGCCTCCGCTTTGCCGATGTATAACTCGTTCCAGGCGAAGGCGGATTTGACGACGTATCAGCATCTGCCGGCGAACGTGGACCTGGGGGCGAAGAATGCGCGAACCGCCTATGGAGCGGATTTGTCACTGACTTTTGACTTCAGCCAGGAAGACGCGGCCGACGATCTGCTGCTGAATGAAGTCGTTTGGCGGAGCGTCCGCGGCGCGAATTCGCCGATGCCCGCGCCGGTGCGGGCGGGGTTTGTGTTTGGAGTGCCGGAGGGGGATCAAGAGGAATGATGAATTCCGAAGGGCGAATGGCGAATGCAAAAAGTGCGAATGGGGATGAACGGCAGCGTCAAGTTTGGTATGATGGCGGGCGTTGATCGCGTCGCAGGATGGACAAACGATTTCACGCAAGGAGAAAAAAATGGGTAAAGGCAACAACAGTCAGAAGAACGACAAGAAGAACAAGAAGGTGAAGAAGGACAAGGCGAAGCCCAAAACAAAATGACGAAATTCGAATGACGAATGACGAATGAAAGAGGCAATCAGCTCTCACGTCATTCTGCATTCGTCATTCGGAATTCGGAATTCGTCATTTTCCCCGCAGCCGCTCATCCGCCAGGTCCAGCTTATACAGCACCTGGTTGTAGTCGTAGCGCGGCGTTTTGTGGTCGTTACCGGAGAAGGTGGTGGTGTAGGTCCCTTCAAAAAAGATGAAGCGGCCGCCGTCTTTGTCAAAATCGCGGTGATGGACGGGGTTGTAGAAGCTGTACTTGTCGTGGGTGACGACCTTGACCGCGTCCTTCCAGGGGCCGGTGGGTGCGTCCGCCTCGGCAACCCAGATTTCGCCAACCATCGAGCGACCGCCAAACTGGCCGAAGAGGCAAATCCACTTTTTGCGATATTCGTTCCAGTTGACGCTGCCGCGATGGACGGCGATCTTCTTACCGGTCTTGGCATCCTGAATTTGGAAGCGGGCCTCGCCCGGCTGGAGATGACCGGCGGCGATGAGCTTCGCTTCGGCGGGGGAATCAACGGGCGAGGTGTCCTTCTTCCACCCCCAGACGACCTTGCCATCGGTGCCACGTTCCACCTCCGGCTTGTCGAGGCGGCTGCCGGGGAGAAGGCAGGTGAAGCCTTCGTACTTGGATAGGTCGGAGTAGTTTTCCGCCTGGGCGAGGACGCGGGCGATGGGGAACGGGTCGCCGAAGGCGAGGTAGCTGCGGCCGTCCTCTTCGAGCAGGAAGGGGTGGCCGAAGGGGAAAATGGGAGCATCCAGCGGAATGTCGCCGGTATGTTCAAACTCGCTCTTCTCATCATTCCAGATGCACATTCCGCGGCGATAGATGGACAGCGGCGGCTTGATTTTGACGTACGCGCCGCAGAGCCGCTCTTTGCCGGCGACGTCCTTCAGTGTGACGACGCCGTCCATCCAAGTCGGTCCGTCGCCGGCCATTTTGCACGTCGCTTTGGCGAAGCCGTCAGGGCCGATGAAGTAGGCGAGGTCGATTCCCCGCTCGATATCCAGTCCTCCACTGGTCGGTAGTTTGCTGGTCGCCCCGGGGACGTGAAAGAGGCCCAGGATGTATGCCGGCCGGTTCGTGTCTCCCCAGAACCAGTGCAGCTGGCCGCGGTAGATGGCCAACTGCACCGAATCGCTGCCGGTGACTTTGGCATTGAGCAGCGGCTCTTGGATGGGAACCTCGTGGCCGAGCAGCACGCTGTCCCGATAGATCCCCGAGCCGGTGATCCGGTACAGCCGCTCCGCGATATTGAGCCGCTTGATCTTGAGCGTCCCCTTGCCCCCCGGCTTCACGTCAAAGGCCGCACCGGCAATTCCAAAGCCGTCCTTCGGCCCTTCATACCCGTGGCTCGTCACGGCGAACCAGACCCGCTGGTCCGTCATCCCCGGCTCATCGAAGGCGATGACACCGGCGGAGTCGGTGACGTATGTCACGCCGGCCGTCGTCGTCAGCTCCACGAGCGGCACTCCGCGGCCGGTTTGGTCGTCGAGAACCCGGATTTCGAAGGGCTTGTCAGCGGCGAACGCAAACAGGAATAGTGCGAATCCGAAATTCATAAACCCTCTCCTATTTTCTTGTCAACCATCTTCTTGCCACAACCAAAACAGATGGCAAGAAGATGGTTGGCAAGAAGATAAATCCAGGAAGAACGATCGTGGCGAGCTAGTTGATTTTCATTCGCGCCTTGAGCACCGGATCGCCCTTTAGCGGCAACTGCACGGCTTTGCCGGTTTCGGCGGACTTGTAGATGGCGAGGATGATCTCCACGCTGCGCCGTCCTTCCGCGCCGTCGCTGAGCGGCTGCTTCCCCTGCTTGATGGCGTCGAGCACATCTTTGAAGAGACCGGTGTGGCCGTGGTGGCCGATCGCTTTAGGGTCGGCTGCGCCGCCGCCGGTTTGCGTCTTGCCGGCCATCTTGCCGAGCAGTTCTTCGTCGGCCTTGGTCTTCTTGGCGAACTCCCAGCGGATGATGTCCTCTTCGCGCATGGCGATGCTCCCCTGCGTGCCGTGGATCTCTATCCGCTTGAGCTCGCCGGGCCAGACGGCAGTGCTGGCTTCGATGACGCCGAGTGCGCCGTTGGCAAATTTGAGTGTTGCCACGGCAACGTCTTCGACCTCAATCCGCTCGTGGGCCAGCATGGTGGTGTGGCCGGTCACTTCCGCCACCGGGCCCATCATCCAGGTGAGCAGGTCCACGCTGTGGATGGCTTGGTTCATCAGGGCCCCGCCGCCGTCCAGCGACCAGGTGCCGCGCCAGGCTCCGCTGTCGTAGTACTGCTGCGCGCGATACCACTTCACGTACGCATCCCCCAGCGTCAGCCGCCCCAGCCGGCCTTTGTCAATCGCCCCCTTCATAAGCTGCGAGCTGTGATGGAAGCGGGAGGGGAAGATGGTGGAGAGAATGACGCCGGCCTTGTCGCAGGCGGCGATCATCTTGTCGATGCGGGCGAGGGTGATGTCGAGCGGCTTCTCGCAGATGACGTGCTTGCCTGCCTTGGCCGCCGCGATGCACGGCTCCAGGTGCGCTCCGCTGGGGGTGCAGATGGTGACGATGTCCACCGCCGGGTCGGCCAGCAGTTTGTCGAGCGAATGATACGCCGTACAATTCTGCTCAGCCGCGAACTTATCCGCCGAAGCCGGTGTGGCGCTAAAGCAGGCGACGAGCTTCGCTCCCTTGATATCCCCAATCGCCCGCGCGTGAAACCGCGAGATCATCCCGCAGCCGATGATGCCAAAGCCGATGGTCATGAATTGTCTCGTTGATAGGAGCCTGCACACTCCGTGTGCAGGCATGTCCGCTCACGGAGTGAGCGGACTACTTTGGAGCCGCAAACATTTGTACCCAAAAGAGGGACATGGAAAAGCCGTTGAGGCAGAAATGGACGGTGATGCTCGGCAGGATGCGATGCGTCCGCTGGTAAATATAGCCGAGTCCGAAGGCAAGCAGCGTGAGCGGAATCCAAGCCAGGCCGTGGGAGTAATGTACCAGGGCGAAGAGGATCGAGCTGAAAAAAATGGGGAGCCATTGCATCCAGAAAGTGGGCGGAGAGAAATCGGGAACAACGGCGGTGACGAGCGTTGAAGCATCGCCTGTGGAGTCCGGCTCGATCGACGCTTGCGGCGGAGCGTACGGATTGGCGGGATCCATCCACCGAATTTCCGCATGGTTGTGGGGAACTGAAGAAAGAAACGTGATGCCCTCCGTTGGCACGCCGGCGACGTTCGCGGGTTGCTGCGAGATTCCATCCTCCAGCACAACCGCGTCCGCGGGAGACGTTCCGCCCACCAGAATGTGGAGGGGGTCGCCGGTGTAGGACAACAACTTTTCCAGCCACCCTTGCAACAACACGCGAAAGGCCCATTCTTCGGAGAGCGGCGCTAAGATGGCCGCCGAAAAAGTGAGCATGGCAAAGAGCTGCAAATCTGGGGTCTTCGTCAGCATCTCAATCAGCGGGTGCTTATAAGGCTGGAGCAAAGTGAGCGCGGCCTGAATGCCGTAGACGATGGGGGCCAGCATACAGAACGCCGCGAGGCCGATGCCGATGTCCCGCGCGGCTTCCTTCGATACCACCCCCCAATCACGCCAGGTGCAGCCCGTCCGGAGCATGATGAACGACGTGACAATAAGCATGATCGCCACCTTCGTGGCCGTATCCGCGACCATAATGAGCATGTTATGGCGAAGAGCGATTGCCGGTTCCAACTCTCCTGCGCGGGCTTCAAGCACGTCCTTGAGCAGATAGCCGGAAACAACAATTCCGAGCAAGAACACGAGGACGACTAGCCCCAAATCGATCAGCCCCCACGGCACCGGCCGCCGCGGCTCATAGGCCAGCAGCGGCTGGCGGCGGACCAGCTTGGCGATGGCCAATCCCCAGCACACGCAGAAACCCAAGAGCGTGAGGAGCGCGGCCAGCAAGATGAGAGGGACGACAATCATGAAGTGCGCAACGGTCAATGGGTGGCACGCCCACGGCTTTGCGTGGGTGTGAAGTTTCTTGCGACTCTCATTCTAATGCGGCGAGGGCTAACGTCGCAGGGTCTTGGCCGCGATGAAGACATATTCCAGTCCGCTATAGATCGTGGAGAGGATGGCTAGCCACACGGAAATGTGCAGCGTCCAGAAGAGCCAGGCATTTTCCGTGGCGGACACCTTGGAACCACCATGCACATATATCAGCACCACCAGGCTGGCCCCGACCGCCAGGCACTGAAAGACCATTTTGAGCTTGCCGGCCATCTTGGCGGAGAAGTCGCCGCCGCTTTGTTCGACCATCGTCCGCAGCACGGTGACCAGCATCTCCCGCCCCATCACCACGACGGCCATCCAGGCGTAGATACCCGAGCCCGGCTCCGCCGCCAAGAAGATGAACGTGCCGCAGATGATGATCTTGTCCACGAACGGGTCGAAAACCCTGCCCAGTTTAGTCACCTGTTTGTATTTGCGAGCCCACCAGCCATCCACCCAGTCCGTCCCCGCCGCAATGGCAAAGACGATCAGCGCCGGCAGATAGAGTTGCAGCGGGATCAGCACGAACACCGCAATCGACAGCACCAGCCGCGATGCCGTGATCTGATTGGGGACGTTGAAGACGACGTTTTCGGGGTTCGCGGTAGCCATGCCCGTAAGATAGGCGGACGAAGAGCTAAACGCGAAGGGGCAGAGGCAAAAACTGTGTAAAACCTGTGCGCTCTGGCCAAGAATAGTACTCATCTCGCTCCGCGAGATGAATTCCTCACGCGGAGCGTGAGGAGTACTCTAGGCCGCTTCGGTCTTCCGCCCAGGGGCTTCTTCGCCGATGTCGTCGGCGGCCGCCGGGTCGGCGATTCTCAGCATGGCCTTGCGGCTGATGCGGCGCTCCTGGACGAAGCCCCGTTTGCCGGCTTTGAGGAACTCGTGATAGAGAGCCGCGGGGCCGGTGGTAAAGTCGCTGGAGAGGTGCTCCAGGACTTCGCTCCAGCGGAGCCCCCGGCGATAGATGACGCGGTAGGCCGCCTTGAGCTGCAGCATGTCGTCCGCCGTGAAGCCGTTGCGGCGAAGGCCGATTTGATTGAGGCCGATGATCTGGGCCTGCGCCCCTTCGACCAGAAGGTAGTGGGGGACGTCTTGGGTGATGCGGGTCTGAGCCCCAATCATCACGAAGCGGCCGATGCGGCAGAACTGATGGATGCCGACGCCGCCGCCGATGTAGGCCCGGTCCTCCACCTGCACATGGCCGCCCAGCATGACGTTGTTCACCAGGATTGTGTGATTACCGACCCGGCAATCGTGGGCGACGTGGGCGGCAACCATGATCATGTTGTTATCGCCGACGGTGGTGACGGCTTCGTTGGCGTAGCCGCGGTGGAGCGTGGCGTTTTCGCGGATGCGGTTGTGGTCGCCGATGACGAGCTTGCCGCCGGGATCCTGCCGCTGCAAATGCTGGGCGGCTCCGCCTAGGACAGCCCCTTCGCCAATTTCGTTTCCACAGCCCAGCACGGTGCGGCTCTTGATGACCACGCGGGCCTCCAGCCGGCAGCCGTCACCAATGGTGACGCCCGGCTCGATAATGGCGAATGGTCCGACGTGGACGTCGCTCCCCACTTGCGCGGAGGGATCGACAATTGCCGTGGGGTGGATGTGGGGCACAGTTTGGGTCTCACGTGGCAAGACCATCCTTGGTCCGCCGGGCTCGTGTCATGGGCCAAATCCTTTGACCGCCTCGTCCGCGCAGGGTGTGCCTGATGCGGGCTGGAGGATTATCGGCATTTTGCCGATTGTGTCGATGCCGAAAATTTGGGAGTGCTAGCGGCTCCAAATATCAACCCGAAGCGTCAGCGAGGGAAGTCTGAGCGAGAATCCGCTGCCCCTCGCGCTGACGCTTCGGGTAAGTAAGATGAAGCACTATGCCCCTCTTTGATCAGCAGAAATGGGACGCGAAATACGCCGCCGCGGCGGATGTTCCGCATGAGCCGTCGGCAGTGCTGCGCTCGTTGGACACGATGTTGCCCAGGAGCGGACGCGCCATCGACGTGGCGGGCGGCGCGGGGCGCAACGCCATCTGGCTGGCGCAGACAGGGCTGGACGTGACCCTGGCGGATGTTTCACCTCGGGGACTCGCGCTGGCGTGTGAGCGAGCGCGCGAAGCGGGCGTGGGCCTCACACCGCTCTGTACCGACTTGGAGGACGCCCCGTTCCCCGCCGGACCCTGGGACCTCATCCTCTGTGTCTGCTACCTCTGGCGACCGCTATTCTCGATTTATCCGCGAGTGCTATCGCCAGGAGGTCTGCTTGTCGTCATCCAGCCGACGACGAAAAACTTGGAACGTCACCCCAAGCCGCCAGCGGAGTTTCTACTCAATGACGGCGAGCTGCCAGGACTGGTGAGCGGGCTGGAAATCGTGCATTACCACGAAGGCTGGCAAGCCGATGGACGGCACGATGCCGTGGTGGTGGCGAGAAAGGCCCGCTAACCAATCGGCTGTCGGGGAACGAACTGGTCGAGGTGCGCGTCCGAGGGGTCGCGAATGGCGATCACGTAGAGAATGCCGTCTTTTTGCCAGGCCCCGACTAGCCAACCTCCTGAGATGCCGGATACCTTTGTGAACGGCATGGCGTTTACGGGGTATTGCTGCGACGTGGGAATGACCAGCAGTGTGGCATTGCTTCCCCTCAGGCTTACCGAGTAAGCCGTGACTTTCCCTTGGCTTGACGCGATGGAACTGCTGCCAGCAACTGTTCCCAGCACACCGCCCGGGGGACGCATGGCTTTGGTGGGTTTCACCATGGTTCTCACGTCCACAGTCCGCAGCCATTCGTCAACCTGACTCGCCAGTTGGTCCTTGGAAACCTGGTGTTCCTTCTGCGTCCAATTCTGAAAAGCAAAAACGCCCACCAAGACAGAGGCGGCAATGAGGCCTGCGGTTACTCGGATAAACAAGCGACGATTCGACTTGGCGGGAGTTGAAACCACTGGATGATCGCCAGCGGGCGTTTCCACTTGAACTGCCTGTTTCACGCCCGCCAGCGGCTGTGCCTGGGCAGCTTGGACCGCTGCGAGCAATCTTGCTTCCAGTCCCGCAGGCAAAGAAACATCATGCATCGCGCCGCGGATGATGCGGCCGTCGTGTTGGCTGCGCTCCCACTGGGAACGAACTTCCGAACGCTCGCGCAGGCCCGCCTGCAACTCCGCCAGGTCGGCGGCGTGCTCGGGCAAGTGCAGGTCGTCGCTGTCGGGCCGACAGGCGTCCATCTGCTCGCGAAGTGTGGGGCGCTGGTTCATTCTGTTTTCAACGTCTCAGTGTATTCCCTCGTCACAAATCTCAAATCTCAGATTTCCAATCCTCAGCCAACCGTCGCTCGCCGCCGCATACGCTTGCCCTCGTTCTCCGCTTCCGCCGCACTCAGCCGCTCCCGCAGCTTTTGCTTGGCTCGGGAGAGCCGGCTCATGACGGTGCCGATGGGGATTTCAAGCTCGTCCGCAATCTGCTTATACGATAATTCCTCAAAGTAGAACATCAGCAAAATCAGCCGCAGGTCGTCGTGCAGTTCACTTAGTACCCGCTGCAACTCCTCGGCGTCTACAGTCACCAACTCGGGGACGGGCTGCGGCACGTCGCCCATGTCCAGGTCCGCGAGGGTGCTGGTCATGGGGAACCGCTTCCGCCGCCACTTCAGGTAGCAGCTCCGCAAAATCGCAAACAGCCAACCGGCCGCCCGCTCCGCCTCTCGAAGCTGGTGCAGCTTCTGCTGGGCGATGAGGAAAGCTTGCTGGGTCAAATCCTCCGCGTCCGCCGCCATCCCCGTCAGCCGGTACGCATACCGATAGAGGGGAGCGTGGTGGGCGGCAATCAGCCCGGCAATGTCCACGACCAGCCCGGCGGATGGCGCTGGCAAAGGTGCCAGTGCTGCCGACGATACCGGCTTCGGGGTGTGTCCCGCCAGACCATCCCGAGGGATGTTTGGCGAGGGTTGCTTGCTGGGCATGAACCCTGTCCCTGGCTTGTAGAACCGCTGACGCTAAGGATTATTCCCGAAATTCGCCGCCGCGTCATGCAGATTGGGCGGAAATGGTCGGCGGAATCGGCCATAACTCCTTTGCCCGCATGGTTCTATGACCTAAACTCGCTCATTCCCGGTTTGCCGGAATGAGTTGGGGAAATTCCACTTCTAGCAATTTTTTTGCCTGGGCGGGAATATCCGGGGATTATCCCGGCTCCTAACTCATAGCGTTACAGACAATGCAGGATCGTCCTGCTGTCGAATATTCTGTTTTTTGGCGTAAGCCATAGGAAAGAAGAGCCATGAAGAAGATTTTTGCAATGTTCGCCATTGCCGCACTGGCGTTTGCCGTCGGCTGTGGTCCCGAGACCAAGACCCCGGTCAAGATCGACAAGAAGCCCGATGGCGGCACCACTGTGACCTCCGAGACCCCAGCTGGCGAGAAGACCGACATCAAGGTCGACGAAAAGGGCAACGTGGAAGCCACGACCGAGAAGCCCGTCGAGCCCACGACCGAGCCGACCACTGAGAAGCCTGTTGAGCCAACCACCGAGAAGCCCGCCGAAGATAAGCCCGCCGAAGATAAGCCCGCTGAAGACAAGCCGGCCGAAGATAAGCCCGCTGAGGACAAGCCCGCCGAAGACAAGCCCGCCGCCGAAGGCGACAAGTAGTCTCTTCGCGGCGAAATTCAGCCCGGCTGAACATTGCCGCTCAAACGTCTGAACCATCAAGCGGGGAGGAGAAACCACCGGTTTCTCCTCCCCGTTTTGCGTTTCTTGGACGGCAAATGCGCGGCTAGCGGGCAACTTGAACCATCAGGTCCGCTGGAGTAGAACTGCGCATGAACCTGGGGCGCATCAGGGAGCTGAACATGCCACTTGAAAGATCATGGCTACCGATTGCAGGCAGCGCGACGTTTGGCGGCATCCTGGCATTTGGTGTTGCCGCGCTCGTCAGCCTGGCCGGCGGCAACCCTCCGCCAGCGGCTCCATCATTTCCAGCGACTAACCCCCCGCTACCCGACGCGGCTCAGGTCGCCAGGCAACCCGATCCAACTAAGCCCCAGTCCGACGGCAGCATCAAGCCGGTGCATTCGGTCGACAAACCAAGGAAGGAGCCGGGGCCTTCTCACGAATTTGCCACGGCTCCCGCGGTCGAGCTGCGTGAGTTCAAACATGTACTGCTCCGCCCAGCGAGTTACATGCAGATGCCGGAGGGCCGCGGGAAGCTTCATCGAGACTTCACCTGGAAGGCCGACGGCGAGATTCCGGCCGGAGAACTGATTCGCTACAAGCATTCGCCGCCCTTCGGCAACTCTCTGTGCCTGGTCGAGCGGACCAGCGGCTCCCATGTTCTGCTGCAATACACGTCTGACCTGCTCCGCGAATCGTGGCGGCTGGAAGTGACGGCGGACACTCGCCATCTTGCCGACACGCGGAATGCTTTTGCCTGGGACCTGTATCACCAATATCGAGAGCAACCCGGCAATCTGTTTTTCTCGCCCAGCAGCATCGCCGAGGCGCTGAGCATGGTCCTCGCCGGCGCGCGGGGGGAGACAGCCGAGGAAATCAGCCGGGCGCTGAAGCTCGACCAAGGTCCGGCGGATGTGCATGCCACAGGTGCCGATTTGCGAAAGTTGCTCATCCAGCCCGATCGCCACCGCGGTTTTGAGCTGCTCATCGCCAACCGGGCCTGGGCTCAGCAGGGCTTTACGATTGAGCAGCCCTTCACCGCGCTGCTGGGCCAACACTACGGGGCAGAGATGGGGCTGGCCGATTTCAAGAAAAACCGGGATGCCGCTCGCCACGAGATGAACGCCTGGATTAGCGAGCAGACGAAAGGGCATTTGCCCGAGGTGATCATGCCCGCTGACATTGACGATTTGACGCGGCTGGTGCTCGTGAATGCGGTTTATTTCTTGGGTGACTGGGATGTTCCCTTTAAGAAGGAGCTGACCAAAGATGCGCCTTTCTTTCTCGGAGACAAACAGCAGAAGCCAGTTCCGATGATGCATCGCCGCGCCCGGCTGCCGTATTACCACGGCAACGGGTTCCAGGCAGCTTCGATTCCCTATGGCAAGGGACAACTGGCGATGGTACTCATCGTTCCCGACGAGGTCGAGGGGCTGGCCCCGCTGGAAGCAACGCTTTCTCGGCAAACGGTGGATAACTTGATGGCCGGCATGCGGCCTCAGGATGTGGAGCTTGCCCTGCCGCGGCTGGAGATGCGCAGCCACCTCGATTTAGCCCCGGCGCTGAAGAATCTGGGAATGGAGCTGGCGTTTGACATCGTGCGGGCCGACTTTACCGGGATGCACGTTCCGAACGGCATGGTTGACGGAGACCACCTGTTTGTTCAGAGCGCCATTCATGAAGCGACCGTGAAGATCGATGAAGAAGGGACGGTTGCCGCAGCTGCGACGGTATTCGTGATGGCCGGCGGCATTCCACCGCCGCCTCCCAAAGTCCGCGCCGACCGCCCGTTCATTTTCCTGATTCGCGACCAACTGACGGGGAGCATTCTGTTTATCGGGCGAGTGGCGGATCCGAAATAAAGTGGGGTAGGCTTCCAGCCTGCCCAGAGAAGAGTTGAGCAAACGGTATTCCTGGGCAGGCTGGAAGCCTACCCCACCTCTTGGAACTACAGCCACTTCGCCAGCGGCCCTCCCCGCGCTGCCAGAGCGTCAATCTTCTTCGCCACGTCGGGATCAGGGATCAGCGGCGGGGCGTGGTGCGGCTTGATGCGAGCGTCGATGAGGAGGGGGCCGGTGCAGCCCCAGTGCTTCTGCTCGGTGAACACACCAAAGCCGCTGATGTCGGCGGCGGGATTGCTGCGGGTGAAAGTGACCCAGAGGAAGTTGCCGAGCGTGCGAGCGGTGAATTCGCTGTCGTCGACAAGCACGAGCAAGGGAAGGTGGTCCGTGCCCGTGCCCGAGATTTGAGATTTGAGATTTGAGATTTGAGATTTGGAGTTCTCAAATTTCAAATCTGAAATCTCAAATCCTTCCGCCTCCACGGCAACCACTCCCGGCAAACAGAGCCGCGGATTCTTCAACCCCTCCGGCAGCCGCAAATCACCCGACAATTCAGTCGCCAGCGTGCGTATCGGCTTTCCCGCCGCGGCGATGACGACCTTGGAGCCCATGTTCAGCCCGTCGCCGCTGTAGTCGAGGGTGTCGATGGTGGTGCGGGTGTGAAAGTGCAGGTCTCGCCGCCAGTCGACCCGCTCCAGCAGATGCCGGAAGAAGGCCGGAATGTCGTGCAGGTGGAGCTGCTCGTTATCGAATTGGTTCACGATGAGCAGATACTTGGCCAGCGACATCTGCCCCTGCCCCAAAATCGCGCTCGCCTGCGTCAGTAATTCCTGCGGACGGCCGGCATTCTGATACGGTGTGTACCGCTCGCTGCCGATGGCGAGGAGCAGCGGATGAACGCCGGCAGCATCGACAGCGTGAACTTCCTTGACGCCGGGAATCACCGTGGGAATGACCGGCCCTGTCAGCTCGTGGATGAGCTGGCCGAAGGTGGTGTCCTCCTGCGGCGGACGGCCGACAACGGTGAACGGCCAGACGGCATCTTCACGGCAGTAGACTCTCTCGACCTTCAGCACGGGAAAGTCGTGAGCCAAGCTGTAATACCCCAAATGATCGCCGAACGGTCCCTCCGGCAGTTGCTTGCCCTGAATGACGGTGCCGCTGATGCAAAAGTCGGCGTCGGCATAGATGGGGAGGTCATCGCCGCGGCAAATCATGGGGATGCGTTGGCCGGCCAGCGCCCCGGCAAAAGTCAACTCGCTCATCCCTTCCGGCAGCGGCATCACAGCGGCTAGCGACATCGCCGGATGCCCGCCCACAAAGATATTCACTCGCAGCGGCCGGCCGGCTTGCACCGCGGCCGTGTGATGCACGCCGATGCCGCGATGAATCTGATAATGCAGCCCGATTTCTTCATCCGGCCGGTACGAACCGCCGGAGAGCTGCACGCGGTACATTCCCAGGTTCGATTTCGCCAGGCCGGGCTGCGTGACGTCTTCGGTATAAACCTGCGGCAGCGTGATGAAGGCTCCGCCGTCATTCGGCCAGGAAACAAGCTGCGGCAAATCGTGAATGCGAATCTGCTCGGCCAGCACCGGTCCGCGGCTGACTCGCTTGGGTTGCATTCGCCACGCCGTCAGCGGGGCGGAAAGATACCGCGCCGGCTGGCGGAAGAAGGCTGTCGGGTCAATCTTAAGCTCAATCGCCCGGCGGACCCGCTCGTAGGTGTGGCGGAACAGGTAGCGGGCCCGTTCCAAAGTGCCGAACAGGTTGCTCACCATCGGAAAGCGGCAGCCCTTCACCTTGGCGAAGAAGATCGCCGGCCCACCCGATAGATACACCCGCCGCTGAATCTCCGCCGCCTCCAGCCGGGGGTCGATTTCGTCCTCCAGCCGCACGACATGCCCCTCCTTCTCCAGGTCGAGCAGATGGCGGCGAAGCGAGAACATGCGTGAAAAGCTCGAAGGTGATATGTTCATGGTAGTCCGCTCACTCCGTGAGCGCGGTATTTCAGTAATACCGGCCGGCACACGGAGTGTGCCGGCTACTTTCGCATTTTGCCACGCCGCTGCCGAACCGACTATCCGCAATGCCCGACAATCTGCTCCCTTCTTCCGCGAATGAAGCCCGCTGGGCCGAGACCTGGCAGGAACTGGGGCAGGGCGCGCCGACCTTGGCGGGTCTCGCGCGGGTCTGCAGTCTGAGCATGGCGACCGGCGGGGAGAAGGGCCTCGCACTCTCGCCGGAGGCGAAGACCATCCTGTTCGCGGCTCGCAAGCGGGCGGTGATTGAGGTGAAAGGAGCCAACCGGGCCTTCGATGCTCCCGGCCGCATGTTGGCCGTCTATGTGGAAACGGAGCCCGACCGAACCCTGATTTTCCGCAGCCGCGAGAACCCGGTGGTGACCATTCGCTTCCTCGCCGGCTTTCGCGAGCTCTGTGCGGCGGGACTGGTCATGCATCATATTTACCAGGAGTTTTCGCTGACCCGCGAGGGCGTGGACCTGGCGGCGGCGGTTCCAGCAGCGGAGGTAGAGGCCCTGCTGGGCCTGGCGACGGACGTGGGGTTCCACGAATAGTGAAGTTGCAACGTGTTTCTTTGCCCCATGATAAGGTGGTAACAACCCGCATAAAAACTACGCAGACTTTCTATTTTACCCTTTGCGCAAAGTCTGGCACCTTGACGTAGCCTGTGCGACCCCTACATTCACCCATCTGCGCGGCTTCATGGGAGAAGGTCCCACGGAGGGACGCGTAGGATTGGACTGTTTTCTGAAAGGGTCAATGGAAATGAAGTACCTGATTCTCGCCGTGGCGCTCGTCGCCTCTCTGGCCACCGCTGATTTCGCCGAAGCTCGCGGCCGTCGCGGCTGCTCCAGTTGTGGCGGATGCCCCGGCGGCGTATGTGCGGTGCCGGCAGCTCCTGCTCAGAAGGGTTATGCGGAAGCGCCCAAGCCCGAGGCCGCCGTCACCGCCGCTGCATCTGCTCCTGTTCCGCAGACCACCACGGTTGCGACCTATCGCCGCTTCGGCCGCCGCCGTTAAGCGAATTTGCTAGCAGCAAAAATGCTGCTTGTTCCGCAGGAGAGCGAGGGACCGACTCTCCTTTCTTTTTGCGCCGGTCACTTCACCAGTCCTCGCAGTACCCGTAGGTTCACTACATCCCACTCTTCCCCCGCGGTGTTCTTTTCCTTGGCCGTTTCCAGGTACATGGGCACCTTGAGGAACCGTTTGTCCGAGAGCAGCAGGCGGAAGGGCTCGAGGCCGAGTTCCCCTTCTCCAATGTGTTCGTGCCGGTCGACCCGGGAACCGAGCTCGCGCTTGCTGTCGTTGAGGTGGATGGCTTTAATCAGACCGATTCCGACAGCGCGGTCAAACTCTTTCCAGGTGGCCTTGAATTCATCCACCGTCCCCAGCGGATAGCCGGCGGCGAAGGCGTGGCAGGTATCAAAACAGATGCCGAGGCGGCTTTTGTCCCTGACCCCGGCAATCATCGCGCCTAATTGCTCAAATCTCCAGCCCAAATTGCTCCCCTGGCCGGCCACGTTTTCCAGGAGCGGAATAGCCGCCAGATTCTGCGTGCGGGCGGCGATTTCGTCCAGGGCCCGCACAATGGAGGCAAGGCCCTCCTCCTCCGTCGCCGTCGTATGCGAGCCCGGATGCACCACCACGTAGGGAATTCCGAGCTGCTCCGCGCGCTGCAGCTCCACCACCAACGAATCCACACTCTTTTGCCACAGCTCATCTACGGGCGACGCCAGGTTGATGAGATAGGAAGCATGAGAAAGCGGATGCGTGATTTTCTTCTCCGCCAGCGCCCCTCGGAACTGATCCGCTTCTCCCGCCGTGATTTCCTTCGCCCGCCACTGGTTGTTGTTCTTCGTAAAAAGCTGCACGCAGTCGCAGCCCACTGCATGAGCCGAATCGACCGCCTTGTAGTAGCCTCCCGCGATGGAGAGATGAGAGCCGAGGATGGGCATGAATTTGCGGTCCGAGGTTTGCGAACAGTACTGCTGAAGCGTACCGGACAACCACAGATTACTGCACGCTCCGCATGTAGCGCAGGAATTCTGTGTCGAGGGCACCTAAATCGCTGCCGAAGTGTTTTTTGAACATTGCCAGTCGGAACTCGGCTCCTTCTTCCACCAGTTGCGGCTGTTTGGCGAGTTCTTGGACGTAGTCGATGTACTTGGGCTCGCGTTTGCGGAGCAGGAAGTAGTTGAGAGCCCAGGCTTCGGCGTAGGCATCGCCGGCGGTGGTGGGGTCGCGGAACCGCTTGTCGTCAGAGAGGAGCGTGGTCAGGGAATCGGCGGGGCGGTCGCGGAGGGACTTGCGAAAGTTGAACAGATTCACGCGGTTCACGCCGCCGATGTCCTTCCAGCCTTTGGCGCTTTGCAGATCCGGTGTTTCAAAGTAGATGGCGATCCCCTCGCTGACCCAAAACGGGTTGTCGGCAAAGCGAGCTTCCAGACCGCTGTTGTAAGCCAGTTGGTGCGTGGCCTCGTGGATGATGGTGGCCACGGTCCGCTCCGCCTCCGGCTGGGAGAGGATGGCGTTGATGCGAGCCGCCGAGTTGCGGTCCCCTTTGATGCGCAGCTCCTCGACACCGGTCAGGTCGTACATGTTGACCTGGTTCGACTGCAAGCTGTAGTAGCCGATGATGGACTTCGTCGCTTCGCCCAGCTCTTTGCGGGAATACAGGGCGTATGACTCCTGGTTTTCAAAAACGAGGGCGATGAGCGGAAACTCCGGCTCATGCAGATCCAGCTTGCGGTACTTCCAGTAGGTATAGAAGGCGTCAAAGAGTCGTTCGTACAGGCCGCCGACCCACTTGGCGTAACCCGGCGAAGTGTTGTAGCAAAAGACGTAGTGCTTGGTCTGATGGATTTTGAAGCCGGGCAAATCGCCGGTGAGCTTCTTCGCCAGTTCGTCCTTGGTGAGCGGCTTGAAGGGCTTGTCGTCCTTGCGGCGGGCGACGACTTCTTCCTTGGGGAGCGGCCAAAGAACCCCATCCCGGGTAAGCAACAATACGCCCCCGTCCTGGGCTTCCACTTCGATGCGGCCTTCCAGCTCGGTTTTCGTGCCGTTCTTGTCGATCGTGACGAAGTCGACGGCGAGGACGGCTCGCGCACAACAGATTACGAGCGAAGCGGTCAATACAAGACGCGCAAGTAGTGGGAGAAAGGACATAGGATTGAGAGACGGGTGGCGAGTGTCAAACCCCTGCACAGTTAGTATACACTCTCCCTCTTTCGCATCGCACGGCAGTTGATTTCCGAATCACGGCTGGAGTTGCCGCCGGCCACGCTGTCAACCGTCTAATGCCCGATGCGGGCGATTTTTCCAAAGTCTGAAAAACAGTCGAATTCCAAGCCTGCACTTTGCGAAACCCGGTTGGTATAATCCACTGCGTACCTTGAAGAAACGCAACCACCCTGAGGACGGCTTTGCCGCCAGGTGATGTCACGACGCGATAATATTGACCGCCTCTTGCGCGACTGGCCCTACGACCCCAGCGGAATCAGCGTCCGCAAAAAGAAGGGGACCGACGGCCGCGATGTGCTGCAAATGCGGCTGGATTTGGGCCTGCTGCAACTGGAAGTCAAAGGCCGGCCCGATGGGACGCGCCCGCACGGCTGCGAATCGTTCTACGATTACCTCGTCCGCCGCACGCTCGACGACGGCAACGAATACACGATGACCGAGGAAGAGTGCGACGAGGCGGATCGGGAGTTCGTGCAGTACTATCACCGCCGCATCTGCTGGCTGGCCCTGCGGGACTTCACCCTGGCGATGGCCGACGCCCAGCACACGCTCAAGCTGATGGACTTCTGCCGCGAGCATTCCCCCGACGAGCAGTGGACGATGAGCCACGAGCAATATCGCCCGTTTGTCATGTTCCACCGCACCCAGGCCGCCGCCCTGGCCGCCCTCGGCGACAAGGGAGCCGAAGCCGCCGTCGAGGAGCTCAACAAGGGACTCGACGAGATCAAGCAGGTCTTCGTCGACTACGAAGCCGAGGAAGAGTTCGACGACGACGAGCTCGTCAGCCGCCTGATGGAGCTCCGCGAATCGCTGCGGCAGCACTTCCACGTCGGCCGTACGCTGCAAGAGCAGCTTTCCGATGCCGTCGCGGGAGAGAAGTACGAGCTCGCCGCGCAGATTCGCGACGAGCTCAATCGGCGGAACACGCGGGCGCGATAGCGAGTGCTACAAATCCCAGCCGCTCCACGGATTCTCAAGGGGCGGAGCGCTGGCAACTGGTTTGGGACTCTTGCGACCGGCCGTCACGGCTTCCACGCCAGCGGTCTCTTCCTCGTCCCAGTACACTTCCGGCGATCCCCAGGTGAAGCGCGGGAGCCGGCGGCGAATGAGCTTGGGGGGAGCGGGAGGATCGATGCGAGCAATCCTAGTCGGTTCGGGAGCCAGAGTCAGAGGGGGCTCCACCGCCGGCGCGGGAAGGGGCGCTACCGGCCAGAAGACGGGAAGCTTGCTGGCGACTGCGGCAGGGGCCGGGGTCGTTTCCACAGGAATCTCGAACTCGTTGGTGGGATAGAACCACTGTTCTTCTTTTTCCACCCGCGCGAGCAGCTCGTTGGGGTCCGGCCAGTGAAACCGCTGCGGCTCTTCTTCGGGAACGATGACCGGGGGAGGTGGCGGCGGAAGCTCAACGACTGGCTCGGGTTTGGCTTTCTTCCGCTTGGGCTTTTCGGGCTCGGGCGGAGGAGGCGGCAGTACGGCGACAGGCTCGACGACTCGTCCGTGGCGCGCGGGCAGCAGGCGGACTTCGGTTTGGGCTTCTTCAAAAATCCGCATAATGTGCTCGTGGCACGTGAACATCAGGATTTGCTGACCGTCCTTGGCGAAGTCGCGGAACAAGCCGGCGGCAGCGCGGACGCGGTCGGCATCCAGGTTTACCAATACGTCGTCGAAGACCAGGGGCAACAGCGCCCCGCGGCGTGCGAACGATGATGCCAACGCCAGCCGCAGGCTGATGTAGACGGCTTCCCTAGTGCCGCGGCTGAGGACGTCGAGCGGCAGGGATTTGGCGTGCTCGTCTTCAATGAGGAGTACCCGGCGGTCGAGCGGCATCCAGACCCGGCGATACTGGCCGAGCGTGAGCTGGGCCAGGTATTTGGAGGACTCCAGCAGCGTCTGCGGCTGGCGGTCGGTCTCGTAGGTCTTGCGGACGGAATCGAGGGCCCGGCCGATGAGGGCCAGCACTTGCCAACGGCGGACGGCGACCTTGAGCTGTTCCTCCACCTGGCTGAGCTGCTGTTTGGCGCTTCCCAGCCGTCGGTCTTTCTCGAGCAGTTGCATTTCATGGGTGCAGGCTCCACGGCGTTCGTGGATGCCCGCCAGACGCGTGCGGACTTCATGCAGATGGGTCATCCGCTGGTCCCAGCGGGCTTGCAAGTCACGACCTTCGCGGGCAAACAGACCGGCGATTTGATCCTCCGTGAATTGCCCCGCCAGAGCGGACTGGATTTTCTGGGATATCTCCTCACGGTGCTTCCGCAAATCGGTGGCGCGGGCCGCTTCGGCAGCAACCTGGCGGAAAGCGGGCATGTCGATGACGCCGGCCAGTTGCAGCAGAGCGCTCCGTTTGCGGGCGGCTGAGCGGATCTTCATCCCGAACCGTGACCGCAGCGTCTTGAGCCTTTTGATTTTCTTGACGATGCTCTGCCGCAAATCCAGAACTTCCTGCTCCTGCACGAGGGCCTGGGCAAGCTGGCGGAGCATCGGCTGCGGCTTGTCGCTGGCGGGGGTCAGGCGGATATCGGTAAAAAGCTGCTGGATGCGGGCCGCCACGGCCTGGACCTCGCGCTCGCGCTGTTCGAGCTCGCCGCGGCGCTCGTCGCGACGGCGGCGGAGCTCCTGCACCTGGTCGCTGTTCTTCAAAACGTGCTTGACCTTCTGCAACGGGAAATCCTGCGGCAAGCCGACGCTGCGGAGTGCCTCTACCCAGCGGGTACGAACTGTCTTGTGCGTTTCCTGCGCTTCCGCCAGCTTACGCTGAGCCAATTGATGCCGCTGCTCGGCACTCAGGCGCTCATTGGTGAGCGGCGACAATCGTTCCAGCTCCCGCAGTTCCACTTCCGCTTCACGGAGGCGAGCATCCAGAGCGCCGCCACCAGCCGGTAGCTCCACATCAAGCTCATCACGCTCCTGCTTGGCCTTGGCCGTTTCGTTCTTCGCTTGCTCGAGCTGGCGTCGATTGTCCGAGATGTCGTCTTCGGACTTGCGCTCCAAAAACAGTTTCATCCCCGCGGAGCCGCCGGAAAGCATGAGCCCGAAGAGCAGGTACGGCCCGCTGCTGGAAACCCAGTTGTTCCAGCCCCCAAACATGCCAATGAGCAGCAGCATCACGCCGGCGGAGAAAATCAACCCCAATGCCGCGGTAATCCGCACCGGCAGCTCGGTGAACTCCTGCATCTCCTCCCCCTCGAATTCCAACTCTTCGCGTCGCCGAGCGAGCTGGTCAATCTTCTCTTCCAGTTGAATCCGTTTTCGCAGCAGGGCCACCCGCTGTCCGACGGTCTGTACCCCTTCCTGCAAGTCCTCCGCCTTTCGGTTCTTTGCACTGGCCGTGAACTTGCCGCTGAGGATCTCGAATTCCCGCTGGGCAACTTCGGCCTCCTGTTTGGCCGCGTCGAGAGTTTCGCTCGCCTCCCGTAACTGCACGGCAGGCTTCTTGAGCACGGAATAGTTGTCCGCGGAAAGCTCGTCTTTGCTTCCCTTGGCAGCTCCGATTTGCTGCTCGATTTCGGCATCCAGGCGGCGGATATCGTCCTTGAGTTTCTGAATCTGGCTTTCCAGCGCGATGATCCACTGCGTCTGCTCGCCGAGGGCCTCAATCCGGTTGGCCTGGGCGAGGAGCGGTCGATTGACAACGACCTCTCCCGCTTCCTGCCGAAGCTGTTTGCCGCGGAGGGCGATTTTCTTCACCTGCTTGCGGAGCGACTTGACCTTCCTGTTAAGCCCTTCCAGCTTTTCGACCGCCCGTTCGGGCAGTTGCTTGATGTCGCGCAGGGATCCAATCTGGCGCTCCAGGTCGGCACGCAGATTCCAGGAGCCTTGCACTTCGAGCGCGGCCTCGAAGAGGCGGTGACTGCCGTCGGTCTTGGAGAGCGTTCCTTCCAGCTCTTCAGCTTCTTCAGCCAGCGCCGACCGCTGCACGGCCAGCTCGCTCCAGCGACGGGTGGCGGAAGTCAGCTCTTCAATCTCCGCTTGAAGATTCTCCCGCTGCTGCACGAGTTGCACGATTTGCGACGGGCGGTCGTCGGTGGAAAGTAAACGCTCCCGCGACTCTCCCATGTCTCGAATCACGTCCACCAGAGACACGCGGTCCAGACCCGTTGTGAGCTTGTAGAGATGGTCGGCGGCGCTGGTGTCATCCAGCGAGCCCAATTCCTGAATCTCCCGCAGGCCGCAGGCGAAGACGTTGCTGTAAGTCGGCTCATCAACGCCTGAGAGCAGCAGGCTGAGCTGCGAAGGGTCGCGCGGCAGACCGTAACCATCGACGACGCTGAGATGCCCGCGATCCTCCTCGCCATCTTCCGGCGAGGCATACCGCTGAAGCAGGAACTCTCCTGAGCCGTCGGCCACGCGCACGCGCCCGCCCGGTTTGCCGCCAAACACCGGCGGCAGATAGCGAGTGCGGCGTTGCGGCGAGAAACCGTATAGCACCGTCCGCACGAATTGCATGAGCGTCGTCTTGCCCGCCTCATTCGGCCCGTACAGCACGCTCACGCCCGGCGGCAGTTCCTCCAACTTGAGGTTGTTCCAAACCCCAAAGCCGTCCACCTGAATATCTTTAATCCGCATACCGGCTCTCCTTGCCTTTCAACCTCTGTAGGGTGCATGAGCGACAGCAAAATGCACGCGTGTATGGCGCGTCGCTTATACACCCTACTTCTTGTGTCACACCCTCTCTTCCGCTCCCAACAACCGCGCCCCCAAATGGGCCGCTTCACGGAGCAGCGAGGACCGTTTCTCCGCGTCGTTCCAACTGGCTATCGCCGCCAACGTCGTGGTACGGGCCCGCTCCGGCACGTACGGCAGCAAGTCCAGCGGGATCGCGTCGTTGCTATCCTGCGACCGCATCACCCGCAGGAAATCGCCGAGCATCGACTCCTCCACGAACCACTCGGCGGATAGTGATTGCTCGTCTCCTGTCTCCACGGCCAGCGTATAGACCGGGTCTTTGCCGCTGCCAAATTCCGCCCGCAGCCATTCCAGCAGTTCGGCAGCCCACTCGCGGCACCTGGTGACCGAGCCGAGGCGATGCGAGAAGGCGATGTTCCAGTGAACGAGGAGCGGCCGCTCGACGGCGTCGACGAGCAGTTGCTTCATCCGCTCGGCGATGCGGCGTTTCACGTCTGTCCGTGTTTCGTCCGCCTCGACCTGAACGGTTTCATCGAGCCAACGGGCGGCATCGGTGGCGATGAACTGCGTGCGGAGGCTGTGATCGTCGGCGACATGCACCAGCGTGCAGCCGTGCGGACCTAGTTCGGCGGGAGAACGCCCTTGCGGCGTGCCGGGATAGTAGATCGGCGAGCCTCCCACGGTCTGCCGTTCGTGCCGGCCTCCCAGCGCCCAATAATCAACGCGAAGCGCAGAGACCTTGCTCAACTCCAATGGTCCATAGCCGACGCCGATGGAAAACAGGTTTCCGGCATCGACCGCGTAATCCGCGGCTTGAATGGCGTTGCCGTGCCAACTGCGGCCGACGATGCAGGCGAGGGCCCGCTCGCCGCGGAGGTGCGTCAGCTCCTCGCACTTGTAGCCGGGAAAGACTTGGACATTGGTCGGCAGTTTGGCGGCATTGGGCCAGTCCTGCGGGCCGTCGCATTTGCCTCCGGCCCAGTAGACGGCGATGCCATGCGCGTTCAGTCGCTCGAACTGGTTGAGCAAGAAGCTAATGCCCCGCGGCCCCGCCAGCGTCGGCTCAAGGAGATCGCCAGAGAGAATCACGAAGTCCACGCGCTCCCGCACGGCGACATCAAACACCCGCTCCGCCGCGGTGAAGGGAGCATCCAGAAACAACTCGCCCAGGTGTGGCGGCACTTCCGCCAAACCGCCTAGCGGCTCTTCCAGATGAAAATCGCTGGCATGTAAGAAGCGAAACGATTGGCCCGACATGGTTACCTCCGTGCCCTAGTACTCGTCACGCTCCGCGCAACGAAGTTCCCTCACGCGGAGCGTGAGGAGTACTTTGCGAATGACTGGGCAGTTTAGCGGAGAAGGGGGAAAATCGCCTATGTCGGTTTGCGACCCCTTCGAGCCGCGAACAACCCTTGTATTCCCATTGCTAGCACGAAGTACAGCGCCAGCGTGACGAGCGAAATGCCCGCCACCTGCTCGTCCACTCCCGCGTGGATGAGCCCGAACATGCGCCTCTGCACCGTGTCCGTGTGCAGCACCAGGATGGACCAGGCCAGATCCGCCAGTCCGATGGCGAAGGCAATCACCCCGGCGGCAGCAATGGCGGCGGCTCTTTGGGGAAGCATGATTCGCCAGAAAAGCGACAGTCCGCCCACTCCATCCAGGCGAGCCGCTTCCAGCGTCTGACGCGGAATGGACGCCAGCGCACTCCACAGTACCAGAATCGTGATCGGCAGCGCCTTAATGCCCATCGCCAATGCCGGCGCGAGCGGCGTTTTGTCCATCAGAAAAATGAGCGGCGCGAAATTCCAGTTCAGCAGCCAGGTGAGGGATAGGCCCACGAGCGGCCCGGGAATCGCCCAGCAAACGGCGGCGGTGATGATCGCGGGCCAGCTGCGAATTCCACCCGGCCGGGCAAGAACAGCCAGCGGCAAACCGACGAAGAGCGCTACCGCCGCGCCACATAAGGCATACAGCGCGGAAACACCAAGTTCCGCGCGAAAGCGCCAGGGTGTGGTGATGAGGATGTTGAAGAAGGCCGACGGCGACCAGGCTCGCTCGTACGTGCTGCCGACCGCGTGCTTCACCATTCCCGCCTTGAGCGCCAGGCTGACCAGTGGCACTCCAAATACCAACAGCAGCAGGCACCAACCCAGCAGCGTCAGCGGCCAGCGCCATGTTCCCAGCTCGTAACTTCGTGGCGATTGGAACTGCCGGCCTAAACCGGCCGGTAATAGCGAAGCAATCATGCCGCAGATCGCCAGCACCATGAGTACAGTTCCGCAAATCCCCGGCAAGTGTTGCATTCCGGAAGTGGGAGAGTCGGCTTTCAACGCGACATTGTTGTAAAACTCCTCGGCATACGTCGAGACCATGTACAGGTTGGTGACGGTCATCTCTCCGGCCGTTGTGATGACGACCATCAGCACTGCGGCCAGCACGAACGTCGCATAGTAATGCAAGCCCACACCGAGGAAAAACCGTGTGGGTGAGATGTCGAGAATCGCCGCCTCTTCGACCTCCCGCGGAATGGCCGACAGCCCCAGGCTGACAATCAGCGTCACCCAGGGAATGGCCGCCATCGCGTGGATCCATATCACCGCAGCCATGCCATCCACCAGCGGCTGGGCGGTCTGATAAAGGACGGGCGCTTGCGAGCCGAGTTTTCCCAGCACGGCCACCCAGCCCGCTGCCGTCGAGTGCAGCGGCAGGAAGAGGAGCGTCAGGAGCAGCAGCCAGGCGAACCGCTTGCCGGCGACATTCGTCCGCGTCAGCAGCATCGCCAGCAGCACTCCCATCGGCATGGAAATGGCCGCCACCCAGCCGCATAACTGGAACGTATTCACCAGCAGCCGCCGCGCCGGCTCATCGGCGGTAAACCACGTCACCGCCGCTGCCAGACCTAGACTGGCCAGGCAGAAAGCAATTCCATACTTCGGGAATAGACTTGGGCGAGCGAACATGACAGCAGTTTACCAGACGCTGCTGCCGGGGCTTTTTCCCGCCAGAATCCAGCTCCGAGTGAGTACCCCCGGCAGGGGTAGAAGCTGAAAACTGGCCAGGCGGTTTTTCTGGGGCAATTGCCCGCAAGTCGCCAAGCTTGGACCCGGGCGCTGCAAAAAAACGAGCACTCTCAAATCTGCTCGCGCACGTTGTCGCTTGCAAGGAACTGCCCAAAGGCCGGCGGGGCGCTATCGCTGACATCATTAAGGCCGAAATCCGAGC
>JBKJNY010000244.1:0-19319 GCA_046593355.1 Pirellulaceae bacterium
CCCGTCATGACGACGACCAGGCAAGGACAGCAGCTTACGCTTCGGGACCGCTTATCGAGGCTTACCTTTACGGACGCTTGCAAGCTGCTCGGGGAAGAGGGGCGGAAGCTCATCCAGCAGGGAGGAAAGTGGGACATCAAGATCGAGGAAGATGTCTATCTGGGGGATGATTTGTTCCGGCTCAAATCGGGCGGGGCGATTGTCACGATCACCCCGATTGCCGAAGCCAAACAGCGGCTGCACTGGCACTGCGACCAATGTTCCGGAGCCTGCATCCACGCCGGCGCGGCATTCTCGCTCATTCTGGAGGAGAAGACGGCTCTGGGCCTGGCCGCGGCTCCGCCGGAGAGAAAACGCGAGCCGGTGGAGAGTCTGCGGGAAGCCGATTTGGTGCAGCGGGCGATTGAGGACCGCCTGGAACGAGCCAAGACCGAAAAGATGAAGCTGCAGGCCGCCGACGCCGACCAGCCCTGGACGGACTACACGCTGACCAACGCGCTCACCGGAAAAACGTACCGCGTGGCCCTTCGCGGCACGGAGCCCGGCCAGTCCTTTTGCAGTTGTCCCGACTTCCGCACCAATACGCTGGGAACCTGCAAGCACGTTTTGCATGTGCTGGAAAAGATCAAGCGAAAGTTCCCGCCGCAAGTCCTTCGGAAAGCCTTCAAGCCCAAGCATTTTGCCGTTCATCTCAAGTACGGCAGCGAAATGGAACTGCGGCTGGAGATGCCGGAAAAGCTGAACGATGACGCCGAGGCGCTCGTCGGCGCGTGGCGCAACAAGCCGATTGCCAGCCACTCCGAACTGCTCAAGAAAGTCGGCAAGCTGGAAGCACTCGGCTACGACGTCACCATCTATCCAGACGCCGAAGAGTTCATCCAAAAGCGGCTCTATCAACAGCGGATTCAGGCGAAAGTGGCGGAGATTCGGCTCAACCCGCACAACCATCCGCTCCGCAAGTCACTACTCAAAGCGCCGCTGCTGCCCTATCAGATGGATGGCGTGGCCTTCGCCGTCGGTGCCGGCCGGGCGGTCCTGGCGGACGACATGGGGTTGGGCAAAACCATCCAGGCGGTCGGCGTGGCGGAGATGCTCGCGCGGGAAGCGAACATCAAGAAGGTGCTCGTCGTCTGCCCCGCCTCGCTCAAGTCGCAGTGGCGGAATGAGATTCACAAGTTCTGCGACCGCGATGTGCAACTCGTTTCGGGCGGTGCTAAAGTTCGCGGCGATCAGTACCAGGGCGACTGCTTCTTCACCGCCTGCAATTACGAGCAGGTTCTGCGGGACATCCTGTTCATTGAACGGGCCAAGTGGGACCTGATCATTCTGGATGAGGGGCAGCGGATCAAAAACTACGAGACCAAGACGAGCAATGTCATCAAATGCCTGAAGTCGCCGTTCGCCCTCGTCCTCTCCGGCACGCCACTGGAAAACCGGCTCGACGATCTCTACAGCGTGGTGCAGTTCATCGACGACCGCCGGCTCGGGCCGGGTTTTCGCTTCTTCAACCAGCACCGTGTCGTGGACGAGAAGGGCAAGGTGCTGGGGTACAAGAATCTGGCGGCCCTGCGCGAAAATCTGAAGCCTCTCCTGCTTCGCCGCACGCGCGACAGCGTGAAGCTGGAACTGCCGCCCCGGACCATTGAGATCATCCGCATTCCGCCCTCCGAGGAACAACTGGAACTGCACGCCACCAACATGCGGATCGTGGCCAGCATCGTCCGCAAGTCATTCATTTCCGAGATGGACCTGCTGCGGCTACGGCAGGGGCTGTTGATGTGCCGCATGGCCGCGGACAGCTCGTTCCTTTGCACCAAAAAGGATCCCAGCTTCTCCACCAAGCTCGATTACCTGGCCGAACTGTTTGACAGGCTGTTTGAAGAGGAGGGGCGGAAGGTGATCGTGTTTTCGGAATGGACGACCATGCTCAACCTCATTGAGCCGCTGCTCAAGAAGCGCAAGCTGCCGTTTGTGCGGCTGGATGGCAGCGTGCCGCAGAAGCAGCGGCAGGCGATTGTCCATGAGTTTCAAACGAACCCGGAGTGCAAGGCCATCATCATGTCCAACGCCGGCTCCCAGGGGCTCAACCTGCAAGCGGCCAACACGGTCATCAACGTGGACCTCCCCTGGAACCCGGCCATTCTGGAACAGCGAATCGGCCGCGCCCACCGCATGGGGCAAACCCAGCCGGTGCAGGTTTACGTGCTCGTCACGGAAAGGACGCTGGAGGAAAACCTGCTCGGCACGCTTTCGGCCAAAAAGGATCTGGCGCTGGCGGCCCTGGATGTCGATTCGGAAACCGACGAAGTCGATGTCGCCAGCGGCATGGATGAACTGAAATCCCGGCTGGAGATTCTGCTGGGGGCCAAACAAGAAGCGCCGGTGGACGAATCCGTGAAACTGGCCGTGGAGCAAGAGACGCAAAAACTCGCCTCCACGCAGCGCGAGCGCGTAGCCGCCGCCGGGGGCGAGCTGCTCGGCGCTGCCTTCCAATTCCTGGGAGAGCTTATTGCCGCAAGTTCGGCCAATGGCGGAGCTCAACCCGCCCCCGAACTCGTCTCCGGCCTCAAATCGCGGCTGGAACAGTGCGTGGATCAGGATGCGTCCGGTAAGCCACGGCTGACGATCACGCTGCCGGATAAGTCAGCGCTGGACAACTTGGCTCAGACGCTGGCAAAACTCTTGGCAATTGGCGCGCCGGCGGGGGGATGACGCAACCACGGAACGGGTTCGGCAAGACTCACGAGGAAGAGGGCGATTGGCCAGCCTTGTCGTCCGGTTCGCTCGGCTGGGTGGACTTACCCGACCCACGCCATGTCGGTCGGCCTTCCTTCTCTTGTCGCCGACGTGCATCCTCAAGAATGGCAGCTATGTCACCGCCAAATTGCGCAGCAATTCGCTCGCGCGTCCGGTGAATATCGGCAATCGTCGTATCGCGATCAAGGGGTTTGTGACTCATGGTCAACCATTTCTTCAGGAGTGCATAGTATAGGAATGAAGCACCCCAAATCCGAAATCACTTCGCGAATCCGCGGGAGTATCCTGGCGTGCCGCATCGAGCAATGCTCAAGTTACCCAGGGGTTGGACTGGTCGCGGCAGGAACCAGCGAATGCGCCTTGAAAGATTGCAACCGAAATCCCATTCGACGCAGCATCAGGAAATTCAGCATCGCCGCCAACGTTGCTGTACCGCCATACGCTGCGAACTCTGCCATCTGAAGGGATGGCAAGAGCAACGCGCCGGCCACCGATTTCGAGCCACTGACTTGTGAGAAGTTGAATTGTGCGATGGCCTCCTGAGCCAGGAAGCTCAGCGCCGCTACTGTCGCGAATCCGACGACGAACGGCCAGAGCGTGACTTTGGACACAGATAGCAGGTACGTCCACGGCAATACGAAGAGCAGCGAAACCGCGACGAACCCCAGCACTGCCAAGAGCGGCACCAAGGTTTCCCCAGCGCCCGCCGCGGTACGCAGCAGCCACAGCAGAGCGGCAAAGAGCCCGACCCAGGCCATCAGATGCGTGATGCCGAACTGTCGAGCGGTTCGCGAGACGTCCAGCTCTCCATTCCGGACAAGTCGCCAGCCCAACATCGTTCGCAGCGGCCAAACACTAATATGAATGACCAGGATCAAGGCCATTCCGCCGGCGAGAATGCCTGTAGTTGCGGCACCGAAATAGTAAAGCATGACCAGGAAGGAATCTTGCCAGGACGGCCAGTCAAACCAACCGATACTCCCGTGGATCGAATACATGGTGAATGAGGTCACGATGGCAAACAACGCGGAGACACTCAAGAGAATTGCCGCGATGGAGAGCCATCGCGAAACGGGCCACTGCGGATCGTGCAACGCGGTGACCATGGCCAGTATCAAGAGTTGAGATGAGCAAATACCAGCCAGGGCTAAGAGCCCGGGACTGAAAAGGGGGTTCATCGATCGAGTGAAATAAACACTCAGGATCGCAAGAATCAGAATCAAACCGGTCGGTAAGACGTTTGCACCTACGAGCAGGAACAGGGAAATATGTTTACGCATGTCGGCTGCCGTTCGCAATCGCTTTGGATTTGCACCAGCTACATCCTCGCCTGCCCCAACACCTTCCGCAACGCCGTCATGCCGATTTCCCCCAGTTGCCGCGGCGGAACTTGCCAAAGCTGGGGATTGAGTAGTTCCAGCGAGACGCAGCCGGTGTAGTTGATGCTTCTCAAATGGTCGATGAGCGGCAAAAGCGGAAAATCGCCGTCGCCGGGGAGGATGCGATCGCTGTCGCTGGCGAGCTCGCGGGGGATGTCGAGAAGGTCGCAGAGCTGGACGTGGAAGAGATTCGACGGAGTGAGATAGGCGAGGTCTTCGGTCTTGCTGGGGCCGGTGAAGAAGTGGAAGACGTCCAAGCAGATCCCCAGGTGCGGGCTGCCGGCTTCAGCGACGAGGGCAGCAGCGGTTTGCAGGTTGTTGCCGAAGGCGCTGGTGGCCTGAAATTCCAAAGCCGCCCGCAAGCCTCGCTTGCCACACTCCTGAGCGGCTTGAATGAGCGAGACTTGCACCCGCTCCATCGTCTCCTGCGACAGCGGCTGCGGAACGTCGCAGGCGATGACGATGGTGCGGGTGCCAATCGCCTGACAGGTTTCCAAGCGGCGGAGAAACAAGTCCCAGGCTTCTTTGCGGCGTTCGCCCTGGCTGGCGAGGATGCCTCCCTGAAAGCTGGCCACCGGTGCAGAGACGCCAAACTTCGTCAGCCAATCCTTTACCTCCGCCACGCTATGCCGTTCGAGATAGTCCTCCAGCTTCGTCAGCCAGATTTCCACACTTTCGCACTTGCCGGCAGCATAGTCCTCAATATCCGCGTCGAAACGGGAAGTGAGGGAGCAGACCTGGCTGAGGGTGGGAATCATGGGAGTGTAGAGTGCAAAGTGTAGAGTGCAAAGTAGAAGAGACGAGAGTCAAATTGCCTTTCACTCTGCACTTTGCACTCTGCACTCTACACTTCTTAGGACAGCCTCCCCGCCAACTCCCCCGTCACCTCCTCCACCTTCACCCGCCACTGCTTCAGCGTGTCTCGATCCCGAATCGTCACCGTCTGGTCCTGCAACGTCTGGCCATCGACGGTGATGCAGTACGGCGTGCCGGCTTCGTCCTGGCGGCGATAGCGGCGGCCGACGGCCCCCTTTTCGTCGTAGAAGACATTCCAGCGTTTCTTCAGCTCGCGGTAAATTTTCTGGGCGACTTCGGGCATGCCATCCTTCTTCACCAGCGGAAAGACGGCCGCTTTGATGGGGGCGATGCGGGGATGGAACTTCATCACCACGCGGGTCTGCATCTCCCCCTTGTCGTCCGGGGCCTGGTCCTCGTGATAGGCCTCACACAGGAACGCCAGCGTGGCCCGATCCGCACCGGCGGAGGGCTCGATGACATGCGGCAGGTATCGCTCATTGGTGATGTCGTCCCGGTAGGTCAAATCCTTGCCGCTCCCCTTCCATTTCGGCTTGCCGTCCTCTCCGAGCTCCACCTTGAGGTCCGGCTTGGAGTTGGGGTCGAGCTTTCCCTCCATGTGGCTGCGGAGGTCAAAGTCTCCGCGATGAGCAACTCCTTCCAGCTCGCCGTATTCGCCCGCGGGGAGGAAGGGGAAGGCATACTCAATATCCGCCGTCCCCCGGCTGTAGTGGCTCAATTCGTCCTGATGATGCTCTCGCAATTGCAGCCGCTCGCCGGCGAGGCCGAGGTCGGTGTACCAGCGGAACCGCCGGTCCCGCCAGTATTGATACCACTGCAAGGATGAATTCGGATGGCAGAAGAACTCAATCTCCATCTGCTCGAACTCGCGCGAGCGGAACGTGAAATTCCGCGGCGTGATTTCGTTGCGAAAGCTCTTCCCCATCTGGGCAATCCCAAACGGCACCCGCACGCGGCTGGAGTCCAAGACGTTTTTGAAGTTGACGAAGATGCCCTGCGCGGTTTCCGGGCGCAGAAAGGCGGCGTCTTCCTCCGTGCCCAGCGCGCCGACGATAGTCTTGAACATCAAATTGAAGTCCCGCGGCGCTGTCAGCGTCCCCAGCGCCTTCGCATCGGGTGCAAGCACCTTCACGTATTCAGCCGGATCGATTTTGGCGAGCGAAACCAGCCCCCCCTGCCAGGCCAAATCAGCAGCATCCTTCGCCCGTAGGTTGAAGAACTTGAGCGCCCGCGCTTCGATGTCCTGCTCCGGGTGGTCGTCGGCTCCGGTCGTAATGAAGACTTTCTGACCTTTGGCTTCCACCCAGCGTCCGGGGATCTGGTCGTAGCGATACCGTTTCTTTGACTCCGTGCAGTCGACCATCTTGTCGACAAACAGGTCATAATGCCCGCTCACCTTCCAAACCTGCGGGTGCATGATAATGGTGCAGTCCAGCCCGCACATTTCATACGCTTCGGGAGCGCCGGGCGGTGCCTCAATGTCGTCGTGGCCGGTCACCATGTCTCGCCACCAGGCCTCTTTGATGTTCCGCTTCAGCTCCACCCCCAGCGGGCCGTAGTCCCAGAATCCATTCAGGCCGCCGTAGATTTCGCTCGACTGAAAGAGGAAACCGCGGCGTTTGCAGAGCGAAACCAGTTTGTCCATTTCCATGGGAGGCGGGCGGTTAGAGGGCAGAGGTCAGAAGGTGGGGTAGGCTTCCAGCCTGCCCAGAAAAGGATAGTTTACCGGTCGCTTGCGTTCGCGGTCTAGGACAGGCAGAGTAGGCCGTCTTTCCAAGACGTGCCAGGTTTGACCATCGTCAGCCGTCCCAAGTCCTTTCGCGCAACGCGCTTCCCGTTACTCCACGTCCAAACACGACCGTCTCGGAGAGACGGCCTACCTTATCCGCCATGCGGCGATGTCCAGCTCCGGCACAATATCGAACCGGTCAATCTGGGCGGCGATGTCGATATCGTTCTCTTGCCCGATTTCGATCAGATTCCGTCCCCCGCGGCTTTCGCGGAGGGCGGCGGCGAGAGGATTCCGGCCGGAGAGAGTGCCGACCGCGGTCCGCCAGGCATCGGCGGCGATTTCGGCCTGGTCGTTGCAAATCCACCCGTTGTTTCGCGTACGTCGGCAATCGTCCACAATCGCGCCCGCCAATAGCGTGTCTTCGCGGGTGACGTGGCCATCGGTGCCGGCACAGACGATTTCAATCTGCTCTTCCTCGGCCAGCTCGCGGCAGACCGCGGAGAAATTGACGAAGCCGGCGATCAGGATGCGGCGGGCCTGCTGGCAGCGGAGCATGGCCCGCGTGCCGTTGGTGGTGGTGAAGACGAGCGTCTTTCCACCGACCGCGGCCGGAGTGTACTCCAGCGGCGAATTCCCCAGGTCAAAGCCGGCGATCCGATTGCCGCCGCGCTCGCCGCCGAGAACCGCGCTGGGCGCAAGTTTTCGAGCTAGCTCCAGTGCTTCTTCCACCTCCAACAGCGGAACCACTTCCTTGGCCCCCGCGGCCAGCGCGTGGATGATGGTCGTTGTCGCCCGTAGCACGTCAATCACCACCACGGTTTTTCCCGCCAGCTCATGCGGCTCGACCAGGGCGGGGAGCAGGTGAACGTTGATGGAGCGGGGCATAAATCTGATTCCAAGCTTAGCCCCCGCGTCCACGCGGGGACGACACCGCGTGGACGCGGCGGCTAAGCAATTTTCACCGCATACCGTGTATATGGCATCGCCACTATAATACCCGTCTTTCGCTCCCCGGACTTGCTCCTTCGCATGACGCAACCTTCAACGCAGCCGCCGGTGAAGAAGCCCGCGGCAAAATTCCATCCGTATCCGTTCTGGAGCCCCCGCTTCTGGCATGGCCTGCGGTTTAGCGAATGGATTCGGCTCTGCGTGAAGCATCGCTTTCGCATCCATCCGCTCCGTTGGCCGATGGCGTTCCTGATTACGCTGATTACGCCGTTCAATTCGGTGTTGTCAGCGGTGCAACGAATGCGCTACGGCAAGCAGATTGACGCCACCGTCATCGAGCAGCCGCCGGTGTTTATTCTCGGACATTGGCGGAGCGGCACTACCTACCTGCACGAGCTGCTGGAGCTCGACAGCCGTTTCGCGACTCCCTCGACCTACCAGTGCTTTGCCCCGCGGCACTTCCTGCTGACGGAATGGATGATGAGGACGTTCGGCGGCTGGCTGCTTCCGCGGTATCGGCCCACGGACAACGTCACCGCCGGCTGGACCCGCCCGCAGGAGGACGAATTCGCACTGCTCACGCTGGCCGCACCCACGCCGTACGAGCGAATGGCCTTTCCCAACGACCCGCCGCCGTACATGGAATTCTTGGACATGGAAGGATGCGACGAGGCCGACCTGCAGAAGTTTGAAACAGGGCTCGAGGGCTTCGTGAAGGCAATTACCTTTCTCACCGGCAAGCGGGTCCTGCTCAAATCCCCACCGCATACCGGCCGTATCGCCTTCCTCAGCCGCCTCTTTCCTGGGGCTAAGTTCATCCATATCATCCGCGACCCCTACGCCCTCTTCCCTTCCACAGTCCGCCTTTGGAAATCACTCGACGAGGTGCAAGGGCTGCAAATGCCCCGCCACAAGGGACTGGAAGAATATGTCTACGAGTGCCTCACCCGCATGTACCGCGGCTTCGAAAAACAGCGGCCGGAGATTGACCCCCAGAACATTTGCGACCTGCGCTACGAAGACCTCGTGCAAAACCCCGTGGCCGAAGTGCAGCGAGTCTATCAGGAACTCGGTCTCGACGACTTCGAAGCCCTGCGCCCGGCCCTCGAATCCTACGTCGGCAAGCAGAAGGAATACCAGCCCAACAAGCACGAGCTTGACGACGAGATGAAAACAGAAATCCGGCAGCGGTGGGGGGAGTATTTTGAGAAGTATGGGTACTGATGGTGGGGTAGGCTTCCAGCCTGCCCAGAGAATTGTTCCATAGTTAGTCCTCGTTCGCTTTTGTTGACTTCCCCTCCCAACAGAGTTAGCATCGCTCATAGATTTGCCCGCTGTTTTCGCTGCGGGCTGGGATCTGCATGTGGAGGGACGACGATGAACGCTCTCTTGCGTTCGGGTTGTTTTTTGCTCGCTGGGCTGGCGGCGCTGTTCGCGTCGCTGCCGCGGATCGCCACGGCCCATACTCCCGAAAGCCCCGAGGTGCGGGCGGTCATCAAGAAGGGGCTCAAGTACCTGGAGACCGCGAAGGAAGGACGCCTCGGGGGACGCTGCCTGATTGCCCTGGCGTTCCTTAAAGACGGCGCGGATGAGAAGCATCCCAAGATCGTTGCCGCGGTGGATGCCTGCATCGCCTCCACAAAGGGCGAAGTGGGGGCGGACATCTACAGCACGGGCATTGCCATCATCTTTCTCTGCGCGCTGAACCCCAGCAAATACCAGCCGGAAATTGTTAAGCTGCGAGACTCGCTGGAGGATAGGCAGAAATCGTGCGGCGGCTGGGGCTATCCCGACAATCAAACCGGCGATACCTCGATGACTCAGTACGGCATGCTCAGCTACTGGGAAATGAACGCAGTGGGGATTCCAATTTCTCAAAAATCCGTGGAGCGCGTCACCGACTGGCTGATTCGCACGCAAGACCCGCAAGGGAACTGGGGCTATCAGGGGGTCGAAGCTACGGATGTGAACAAGATGGTGCTGGCCAAGCAGGATGCTAACAAGCCGGGCATGTCCATGGCGGCGCTGGGCTGTACCTACATGGCCGCCGACCTGCTGGGGCTCGGGGAATTACATTCGGACCTCGATAGCGGCCTCCCCCCTGCCCTGCGGCCGCTGAAAAAAGCAGCGGCTGCCAAGAAAGGTCCCGCCACGAATGTCGACGGCAAGCTGCTGCGGGCCGCCCAGGAGCGAGGGAAGACCTGGTTCGCTAAGAATTACAAAATCGACCCGCCCGGCTTCACTCATTACTACTTATACGCACTCGAACGCGGTAAGAGTTTTATAGAAGCGGCGGCTGGGCGCTCGGTCAAAGAGCCCACGTGGTACAACGACGGCTTTGAGTTCCTCAAGAAGACGCAGAAGCCCGACGGCAGTTGGAAAGAGCAGGAGGGGTATGAGGATGTGAATACCGCCTTCTCCGTGCTATTCCTCCTCCGCTCCACCAAAAAGGCCATCGAGCGGGCCAAGAGCTATGGCGATGGCTCGCTGCTCGCCGGCCGCGGCTTGCCGGCGGAAGTGCAGGAAGTCCGTGTTCGCGGCGGCCAGGTCGCGGCCAAGCGGCTCGCGAATCCAACCACCGAGCTGATTGATATTCTCTCCAAGCCCGACCATTCCATGTTTGCCGCCGTTGCCGCGGACGTGGACCTGCTGCGGGACCGCCTCAAGGCCGCCAAGCCGGAAGAGAAAAAGGAGCTGCTCCATCGCCTGCGGACACTGGCGGCGACGGGCGTTCCCGATGCCCGCGTCACCGCGGTCCGCGTCCTCAGCCAGCTTCGCGACATTGAAAGTTGCCCCGCTCTCCTGGCCGCGCTGGACGACCCCGACTGGCAAGTGGTTATGGCGGCGGACGAAGGCTTGCAATTTGTGGGTTGGAAGACCAGCGGTGTCAATTTGCTTGGCGAAAAGCCCGACAACAAAGCACGCGCGTCCGCGAAGGAGCGCTGGAAGACCTGGTATTTGACGGTCAAGCCGGATGCGGAACTGGAATAGAAAGCGGGGCGCGGCGCAGCGATGAACTCTCCTAAAGACTCACCTTCCCCGGACACGTCTTCCGCCATTGCGGAAGAGGAGAGTACCGCGCCGGAGGGCGTGAAACCGCAAGCGGCTTCATCCCCGGTATCTAAGCAGCGGAGCAAGGCCCCGCTCATCTTGGTTGTTTTGGCTTTTTTGATACTTGCGCCCGCCATTGTTATTGGCGTCTGGCTCAGTTCGGGCAAGGCCAAGCCTGTTGCGACGGAACCCGGTAAACCAATTCCGCCGGAGCTCCCTTCCCCTCCGCCACCGTTCAAAGCGGCGCTGGCGATGGGGGAAGCAGGGTCCGCGGCACCTGGAAACGTGGACGCTCTAGCCAAGACGGCGGAAAGGATTTCCAGCCTCGCCGCCGGACTTCCGCCGGCGTTGCTGCTCGCTTCCGTGGATGGGGCTGCTCCTGCCGGGCTGGTTGTCTCCGGAAGCCTGGAGCGGTCTATCGATGCCATCAGTCGCATCCCGCGGCACGAACGGTGGGAAATCCGCATCGGTGCCGGCAACACCTCCGACTCGTACACGCGGCAGCTCGACTACTTCAAAATCGAGCTCGGCGTCATCGGCCAGGCCAACGACATCGTCTATCTTTCCAATCTCTCGGCCCCCAGTCCGACCGCCAAAACACAATCGGCTGCGGGGGAGAAGCGGCTGTATCTCATCTGGCAGCGGGGCTCGATGCGGGAGGCGGACGAGGAAATCCTGGCTCGGGCAAAAATCCAGTCGGCGGGGAAAGTGGTCGTGCATTTCTGCCCTGAAGAGCTGGAAAATGAGTTGGTCAAGATGGAGGACGACCAGGCCAAACAGGCCGGACTCAAGCGGATTCGCAAGACGGTGTTCGGGGTCCGGCCCAGGGAGCCCGAGGGCTATCGATTTTTTGTGGTGGAACAAAAGGCCGACGAATAGCCCGACAAGCCCGAATGGCAAAGACCGCACAAGAATTACTGGACCACCTGGCAAGTAACGACCTCATCCCGCCCGAGGCTTTGGAAAGCCTGCGCCGCCAAGTGGCGAAGGCTACGAAGCCCGTTTCGCCAGGCACGATCGCGCGGCTGCTTGTGGATCATGGCCATCTGACCGAGGCCCAAGGAGAGCGGCTGGCGGGAACAGTACTGCCGGCCTCCAAGAAAAGCAGTTCTCACAGTGGAGTGCTGGGCCTGGAGCCGATTGGCGAAGCGCCGAAGCCGCCTCAACATGTTCCTAAGCCAGCCGCAAGATCACCGTCCAGATCCCAAGCCGAGATTGATCAGGCGGCAGCGGAGCTCGGCCTTGCTCCCATTCACGAAGCGCCCCAGACGGCGGCAAAAGCAATCCCTGCCGCAGCGACCGCCACGAAGCCCGCCGGCCCCGCGAAAGCTTCTTCCAGCGCGATTGCCCCGTCTAAGCCGACTGCCAAGCCCACATCCAAGCCCCTGCCAGTTGCAGCGCCCCTGGTCGAAGGTCTCGATGCGATTACTGCCCTTCCTGGTGACGACTTATTCGGACCAGCCGCCACGGCGGACCCGTTCGCCGCTGCACCAGTAACAACATTTGCAGTTCCAGCAAGTCTGGCGTCTGATCCGCTGGCTGCCGCTACTCCGCTGGCGGCGCAAAAGCCGGCGACCGCGAAGCCCACGGCTGCGCTGCGCAAACGCTCCAAGGTGCTGCCGATCATCGCCATCGCGGTCGTGGTGCTGCTGGGCGTGGGCGGCATTGCGGGGTTCCTACTCACTCGCAGCAACGGAGACGAGGAATTCTCGCTGGCGGAGCAAGACTATCAGGCCAAGGCATACGACGCCGCGATTGCGAAGCATTCGGCCTTCCTCGAAGACTTTCCGGCCAGTTCCAAAGCGGGCACCGCTCGGCTGCATCGCGGGATGGCAAAAATCATGGCCGCTTCGCCGAGCAAGGACAACTACACTGCCGTCCTGCCAGCCGCGAAAGCCGCGCTGGGCGAGATCGGCGGCGAGAAAGAGCTTTCGCAGCTCCATGCTGAATTGGCCCCGCTGCTTGCGGACATGGCGGTCGCGCTTACCGAGCAAGCCAAACTAGGAAAGACAGCAGCCGAGTCCGCCGAGAAACTGACTCAGGCCAAAGAAGCGCTCGCGCTCGCCAATGACGGTCGCTTCGTCCCCGGCCCCCTGCGACAGTGGCAGCGGCTGGCGGAGGTGGAAGAATCGCTCGCCCTTTTGGAACGAGACCTGGGCCGCGGCAAGACGCTCGAAGTAGCTCTGGCTGAAATCAAGAAGCACGCCGACGCCGGCAAACTCGACGCGGCTCTGGCGGAACGTACCCAACTGCTCTTCGCGTATCCTGAGCTCGCCGGAGACGTTGCGCTGCGGGATCTCGGCAAACAAATCGGCAAAACCGTGGCGGCCGCTGTGAAGACGGCTGCCGATTCCAGCAAAGGGGAGTCCTCGGAAGCGAAGTCTCCCGTGTTGGCCAACTTGTCCTTGGCGAGCGGCAAACCAACAACGGTTGCCGAAACTCCGGAGCAGACGTTCTTTGCGCTGGCAGCCGGCACTGTCTGGGCGCTCGATGGCGGCTCTGGCAAGCTGCTCTGGTCCCGCCCCGTCGGAAGGAATAGCGGAAATGCGGTGACGCCCCTTACCGCCGATGCCGCCAGCGACGTAGTGCTGGCCGACTTTTTCCGCAATGAACTAGTGTGCGTTAACCCGCGGACCGGCGCGCTCCGCTGGCGGCATCCGTTCAAGGAGTCTTTGACAGGCGAGCCGCTCACTTTGGACGGCCAGGTTATCGCCGCAACCACAAGCGGCAAGATTGTGGCCTTGGATGCAAACAACGGAAATGGCAAATCCTTCGCCCAGTTGCCGCAAGGATGTCGGCTTGGTCCCGTGGGCGGTTCCGGGAAGATCTTCGTCGTCGCGGAGCACTCCTTCCTCTACGTTCTCTCGCCGGATTTGAAATGCGCAGCCGCCGTTTACCTCGGGCACGAGCCTGGGAGCATCGAGACGCCGCTCACCATCCTTTCCGGGCACGCCGTCGTGGTCGAAAGTCGCCCCTCGACTTCGCTCCTCCACGTCCTCGCGTTCGATGAGAAAGGGCTCGCCGCCGGCCCCTCGCAGCAGGTGGACGTTGCCGGCCTGGTGACAACGCGGCCGGTGCTGCTCGGCGAGCGTCTGCTCGTGCTGACCGACCGGCAGACCGTGGCTTTCGACTACCAACCGGCGGACGACGAGCCGCTCCAGAAACTGGGAGAGACGGCAGCGGCTGGAACTGACTCGCTGACACGATTTGGGGCCGTTCATGCCGACAAGTTGTGGGTCGCGGATGTCGGGCTGCGACGGTTTGATTTCCTCCCGGCAGGCGGCATACTAAAGGAAGCCTGGGCCGGCTTCGCGGGGGAAGCGATGGAATCCCCGCCGCAAGGAATCGCCGACACCCTCTTCTGCGTCCGCAGGGGCATCGGCCGTTCCGGCTTCATCGCCACTGCCCTCAAAGCCGCCTCCGGCGAGACGCTCTGGGAAACTTATCTCGCCCAGCCGCTGGCGTCACTTAACGTCGCTGCGGATGGATCGTCCGCGGTTGCGACGACAATTGCCGGTGCGGATGTGAAAGTCGAATTGGCGAGCCTGAGCGGCGCAAGCGTACAGTTTCTGCCGGTCGCCCTAGAAGCTACATCCACAAAACCCGCGCTCGATTCCACACTTGCTGCGCCTCCGATCTCCTGGGCTGGCGCTCGCCTCAGCATTGCCACGTCCGGCTCCGTTGAACTCCTGGATGAGAAGGCTTCCACTCCCCTCGCTGAGCCATTCCAACTCAGCATCCGTCCCGGAAGTCAGCTCGCAAATTGCTCCGCCGCGCCGGCTGGCACGGATGGATCGAGCGTCGTCATCTGCGACGGCCTCAACTCGGTCTATTTGCTCCGCCTCGAAAGCGCTCCCCAGCCACGACTCGCCTTGGTGGCGAAAGCGACTCTGAAGTTGCCGGCTATTTCGCGGGTCGCCTCGTTGGAAAACGCCGCCTATGTCCTGGACCAGTCCGGCACGTTGCAGGTATTTTCGCTGCCGGACCTCAAGGTCAAGCCAGGGGCCAAGATCGATTGTCGTGCGGTGGTCATGGGACCAGAGGCTGTCGGCAAGCATGTCGTCCTGGAAACCGACAAGGGGGAGCTGGTTTGCCTGAATGCCGCCGGCAAGCAGCTTTGGACAGTCTCGCTCGCCGAGGGGCCGGTGGCGGGCCGGCCGGTGGCAGCCGGAGGAGATTTCCTGCTCCCGACAAAGCGCGGCGTGCTCCTGCGACTCGCTGCTGCGAGCGGCAAAGAGCTGGCGCGGGCTGACCTCGGCCAACCCCTCGCCGGCGATCCTGCGCTGGCCGGAAATGCCATGCTTGTACCCACGGCAGCCGGCGGAATTCTCAAAGTGGCCATTCCGGAGAAGAAGTAAATGCCGCGCTTTCGACAACTGCTATTCCCGGCGATCGCGTCATTTTGTCTGTCGCTCGCGGCGTGCGGGAGCGCTGCCGCCAAAGATACGGACCCCATCTATCTGCAAAGTCCCTACGACGAACTCACCCTCGACGAAAACAACAATAACGCCGTCCTCAAAATCAAGCCCCTCAATTTGCCCGGCCGAAAAGTCCCCGCGCCTGCCGATCGCAAAGGGGATTTGGAAATCGAGTTGGTCGAGCAGGCCGGGCAAACTTTTGCCGTCGCTTGGGGAGCGGTGGTCAAGGTCCGCCTGTTTGAAGAACTGGTTCTCGCCGAAGCCCAGCAGCGGGTGCAGGAGGGGCAGTTCGACGAAGCATATGCCTATTTCCGCTTTCTCGAAGCGAAAACGCCGCCGGTCGCGGGGCTCAAGGACGCGATTGAGACTTGCCTCTGGACGCAAATCCTCGCCAGCTTTAGAGCCGGCCGCCAGGATGAGGCGATGGCCCTGCTGGCGGAGCTCAGTGGCCGCAACCCGCAGCGGAGCGGCCTGCCCAAAGCCTACGAGCGGGTCAGCCTCGAGCTCGCCAAGAGCCGCATCGCCGAGGGAAAATATCGCGCCGCCCGCAAGCTGCTGAGTAATCTGGCGGAGCGCTATCCCGAAACGAAGGGCACGTCCGTCGCCGAGTTCGAGACCATGCTCCAGGCCAAAGCTGCGGAATTGCTCGCCCAGTCAAAGGCCGACCTGGCAGCCGGAAAGCTCCGCCAGGCTCACGAAGCCGCCGCGAAAATGCTGGAAACCTGGCCCGCAATTGAAGAGGGAAAACAACTAGCGGCTGACATCCATCAGAAATATCCGCTGCTTTCGGTCGGCGTCATTTCGCCGCTGGCGACTGCTCCAATGAAGCCGAGCGAGGATTGGGCCGGCGTGCGTGCGGGCCGCCTGCTCGGCCGGCCGCTGGCGGAAGCGGGCAGCGGAGCGAGTGAAGGAAAGTATTCCTCGTCCTTCGGCGAGCTTTCCCGCCCGCAGGGGAACGCTCAGGTCGTCCTCAAGCTCCAGGAAGGGCTGAAGTGGCATGAGCCGCCGCGGAATCTGTCGGCGCAGGATGTAGTCCGCGCGCTATTAAGTGCGGCAACGCCGAAAATGCCGGGATACGATGAGTCATTTGCGAATGTGCTCGCCGGTGTGGAAGTAGGCGCGGAGGGCGAAGTCCGCGCCCTATTCCTCCGTCCCCAACTCAACGGCGAAGCCTGGTTGCAGCGGTCGCTTTCCGACTATGGGCCGTACAAGCTGGCGGATGTCACGCCCCAGCAGGTCAGCTATTTGCGGCAGACCTCAGGCACTCAAACCTCGGGAAAACAGCCGAGCGAAATCATCGAGCGGACTTATCCCGATTCGGCGGCGGCTATCCTGGCGCTTCGCCGTGGCGAAGTGAGCATGGTCGACCGCATCAGTCCCTGGGACTTGCGGCGCATCGCTTCCGGAGACGAGTTTACCGTGGAGCCCTACGCTCTGCCCCGCGTTAGTGTACTACTGCCGAATTCCCGCCGGCCGTTGCTCGCCAATTGCACTTTTCGGCGCGCCATCCTCTACGCCATCGACCGCGAGAGCATTCTCCGCCGCGGCTTGCTGACCGGGCAGACGATTGCCGGCTGCGAAGTTATCAGCGGGCCGTTCCCCAAGCCAGCCTTCAAGGAAGATACTCGGGGCAGCGGCTATGACCTGGAACTTGAGGTCCGCCCCTATGACCCTGCCGTGGCCTCGGTGCTGGTCGCCCTAGCTGGGCAGGAAGCAGCGACCGCCAACGCGCCTTCGTCACAATCCCTGACGCTGGCTTTCTCCGCCGAGCCGATGGCCCTCATCGCCTGCGAATCCATCGCGCGGCAACTGCAGCTTGTCGGCCTGCAGGTCAAGCTGAAGGAACTTTCCGCCGGCCAGACTGCGGGAGAGGACTATGACCTGCTCTATACCGAGCTTGTCATGCAGGAGCCAACTGTCGATGCCTGGCGGCTGCTGGGTCCGGGCGGAATGACCGGTGATTGCAGCTCGGCCATGCTTTTGGCCCTGCGGTCGCTCGAAGGGGCGAAGGATGACAAGCAAGCCGCACTGCGATTGCAGGAAGTCCACCGCGTCGCCGCCGCCGAGTTGCCGGTCATCCCGCTGTGGCAGCTCGTCAATCACTTCGCCTATCACAAATCCGTAAAGGGGGTGCCGCAGCGCCCCTTCCACCTGTATCAGGACATTGAAAACTGGCAAGTCGAACTTCGCGTCCCCTCCGAATGACATGCAGCGAATGATACGCACGGTCTCCATTGCGGTTTTGCTCCTGACCTCGTTGCCGATTGCGGCGGTGGGAGCGGATGAATCCGCGCCGACAGCCTGGGAAATGATGCCGTATCGCATCCACCTTCTGACGGCTGTGGAAACGGATGCATCACTTCCGCCGAGGCTGGAGCAGGAGCTATCCTCCGACCTCGTGTCGCGTGTTTCTGGGGTCGTCGGGGGTGCTTGGCGACTTGAAACCAGTGCTGCACCAGCGGAACTGCGTCATCGCATTCTGCATTCCCTGGCTGACGTCACTGCTGAAGCATTGCCGGCGGCGGCGAAGAAAGGAGACAAGGTCATTTTGCTAGGAGTTGCCGCCAGCGAGAACGGCTACGTGGTACGGGCTCGCGAACTGGATTTGGTCACCGGACTGTGGAATACCACCGCCACGCGGAACGTCCGCCAGGCAGCCAGTGTGAAACAGGAAGCGCTCGGGTGCGTCCTGTCCGCGTTCGCGCCGCAAGCCCGCATCGAAAAGGTGGAGGGCAATATCGTCACGCTCAAGCTGCGAGCCGCCGCGCTGGCCCGGCGGGACGCGAACTTGCCGCTGTTCCTTTCGGCAACGGTCTTCCGCGCGGTGTTGGTGAAGAGCGATGCCCGCGGCGCGATAGTGGCTGGTCCGGCGGAGCCGATTGCCTGGACGTATCTGATTCCAACCGAGAGTAAGACATCCTCATCCCCCTTCACCGCCCGTATCGAGACCGGTCTCGCCGGCACGGTCATCCCCGATTATCATCCCGCGCGCCTGCGATTGGCTCTAGGCGTCCGTCCCTCGCAGGATTCCACCCAGGTCAAGCTGGTGGCGGAGGGTACAGCCGCGCCGCTGGAAGGATACGAAGTCGCCGCCCAGGAGCCGGAAGTCGCCGGCAAGCCGGGAGCCGTACTTTCGCTCGGTCGTAGCGGACCCAGCGGCATTGTCGTCGTGCCGCCGAGTCTGTCAGCAGTCCGCACCCTGCTCATCCGCCACGGCGAAGAAGTCCTCGCCCGGCTGCCGCTGGTTCCAGGGCTGGCGGAGGAAATCACCATCTCGCTAGCCGACGATGGCCCGCGGCTGGCGGTGGAATCCGCCCTCAGCCGTATCCAGAACGACCTGGTGGATCTCGTCGCCCGCCGCGAGGTCCTCGTCGGCCGCATCAAGGCCGCCAGCACGGCGAGCAACACTGCCGCGGCCGACAAGGTCAAGGACCAATTGCAGAGGCTCCCCAGCGTCGATCCGCTGCTGGCCGAGCTCGGTAAGCAACAGGGGGCCGCCGACGCCCTGGAGGGTCCGTCCCGCCAGAAGATGCAAGCCAAGCTGGCCGAAATCCGCAAGCTGGCGGAAAAGCTGAAGTCGGAAAACCCCGCAAGCAAGCTCTAAGGCACCCCGCCAGCACTCCCGCCGCTGCTCTTCCCGCTGATTCGCGCGGGTGGTCGGGGTCGGGAGTCTTTGGCGTCCCAGACTGTCCATCAGGTGCAACCCCGCCGCCAAAGACTCCCGTCCCCCTGACGCCGCCCGCCGGTCGACTCCCCCCCTGGCCAGCGAACGTCCCCAGGCGCACCGAGAGGCGGGCCGTTTTGACAGGTCTACCCCAGGGGGTCGGAGTCTTTGGCGACCGACCTTCTTGGCGATGGATAGAGTGATGACGCCAAAGACTCCCGACCCCGAATCGTCCCCCTTAACGCCGGAAACCCGATTCCGCATCCGTGAGCGTTATAAGCGGCGTACCACCCTCCCTTGATACCGGTTTTCAAGTTCCCTTTTTCGCCCCAAGTGTATCAGCGCGGAGCGCTCAACTCCTTATCCCAGTGCGACTTCCGCCGCCAATTCGCGTGCCTCGCGCGATACAGAGCAGGTTCTCTTGATACACCCAAGCCCCCGCTATTCCAGGGGATGTATCAGCGATTTTATAAGCTGTTTTTCACAAACAGTTACACCATCGCCCAGCCTCTTAACGGCACATTATCTTCCCTTACGACCAAATTGTCAAAGAG
>JBKJNY010000017.1:0-18057 GCA_046593355.1 Pirellulaceae bacterium
GCGGAAGTGAAGGAGCTGCTCACCAACTTCGTGTGCGTCATCGTGGACGGTGACGAGGAAAAAGCAGCGGGGCAGAAATTGGGTGCCAACGGCTATCCCCATATCGTGTTCGTTTCCGCCAAGGGAGATAAGCTGGCAGAAAACTCGGGCTATGCGCCGGTCGCTGAATTCAAAGCCGTGGTGCAAAAGGCGCTCGATAAATCCCGCGACAAGAGTTGAACGAATTCGGGGAGGAGGACTCGAACCTCCATCTCCTGGGTCAAAGCCAGGCCGCCTACCGTTAGCACGATCCCCGAGGGAAATGACGAAATTCGAATTCCAAATGGCGAATGAAAGAGGCAGGGACGAGTCAGCCGCCGCCCATTCGTCATTCGCCATTCGAATTTCTTCATTGACTTCTAGTAGGGCCGGAGGGATTCGAACCCCCACCTTTCCGCTTAAAAGGCGGATACGCTGCCGTTACGCCACAGCCCCGAGGGAAATGACGAAGCCCGAATGGCAAATGACGAATGAAAGGCAAGAAAGTCGGCTTTTTGCATCTTTCATTCGCCATTCGGAATTCGAATTTCGGATTTATCTTGCAGTTGGTCGGGAGGCGCTCGAATCCTCGTCTCCTGGTCTTCAGCCAGGCGCTAAGCCGTCTCAGCTACCGACCCAGATGTCTTGGACAATGCCGATTTGAGATTTGAAATTTGAGATTTGAAACACAGGGATAAAACCAAACGAAAAAAGGCCCGCGGTCTGTGACGGCGGGCCTCTGGATGCGGAAGGGGCAGGCAAAGAGTGACCGGCTGTCACCAGCGCAGGGGAAAGCATTGCTGCGGCGCGAATTGCGCGGCGGCAAAGGAAAAGCGTTTGGAGCGGTTCAGCCGAGACATGATGGTTTCCGAGAGTGGAAGGGAAATCTAAGTGTCCTTGGTCCGATGACTATCAAGACACGCGGCAGCCCAAACCGGTTCGCGCACCGGGCAGCATTCTGGCAGATGCCCCTCCCAAGCGGATTATTCCCGCAAAGCTGTCAAACTGCGGCGATTTAAGTGCGAAATCCTGCTTTTTCCGAACTTGACTCTGCCGGCTGGACGAAAGTAGAGTTGAGATAGCAGAACAGTGTTTGGATTCTCAGTCGCGCTTCGGCTGAAAGACTCCTGCGAGGCATCCAGGATTTACCATTGGCAGCGCCTTGCAGTCGGCCTCTCCGCCCGGCGGTGACGGACGATTTTCGGGGAGCAGACGCTTCCAGGAGCCGCGGAATGATCAGCTCGGACAATGTCAATCTCACCCGGTTCTTCACGGGGCTGTGCGAGAACGTCTTCGAAGCTCGCCTGGGGATCGCGGACCCGCCACTGGTGGATTACGTCAGCGACCTGATGGTCCGCTTCGTCCGTTTCGACACCCTCAGCCGCGTCCGCAGTCCCAGCGGCCTGCCGATGCACGAAGTCGTGGACATGCTGACCGAGGCCGAAAGCCGCGTCGGCATCGCCCGGCGGGAAGTCCACCGGCACATCGGCGACGTGACGCTTTTCTGGACCGGCGTCTATCCGGAGGCCCTGCCCACGCTAAAGAAGACCTCGCACAAGGACTTCTTCGTCAACTACTGCGAGCAAGGAAAGCGGGCCTATTACATCGCTAGCACCATCCAGACCGACCGGCAGCAGGACGCGACCAGCGACGTCCTCCATCGGCTCAGCCACGAGTTCGAAATGTGCGCCTACGGCCTGGGAGAAGTCCGCCGCGAATGGGAGCGGCGAGAGTAGGTCGTCTCTCCGAGACGTGCCAGGTGTGACCAAATTTCTTGCGAAACGGCCGCTTTTTCGCCGCCTGCGTCAAACCTGAACGTCCCGGAGGGACGTCCTACTTTGTGACCTTGACCATTCTCTCCAGGCGTAATACCTTCGCACCCTCTACCCAAAAATTCCCGGCTGACCGCAAGGAAGCAGTTGCCCATGAGCTCCGCCGCTAGTTCCGCATCTCCTGCCGCTCCCACTTCCGTGCCGCTGCTCGACATCAATCGCGGCAACGCCCCGCTGCGGAACGAAATCTTGGCGGCACTAGCGAAAGTGGTCGATTCCGGCAAGTTCCTGTTCGGCCCCGACGTGCAGCAGTTGGAAAAGTCCCTCGCCCAGTGGTGCGGCACGCAGCACGCCGTGGCTTGTGCCTCCGGGAGCGACGCGCTGTCGCTGGCCTTAATGGCCCTGGACATCGGCGAAGGGGACGAGGTCATCGTCCCCAGCTTCACGTTCTTCGCCACGGCCAGCGCGGTCTGGCGGCTGAACGCCAAACCAGTGTTTGTGGACATCGACCCGCGCACGTTCAACATTGACCCCGCCTGCATTGAAGAGGCCCTCACTCCGGCGACGAAGGCCATCATCCCGGTCCATCTCTTCGGCCAGTGTGCCGACATGGACGCCATCAACGACATCGCCCAGCGGCACAGCCTGTGGCTGATTGAAGACGCCGCCCAAGCCATCGGTGCCAAGCACCGCGGCCGCCCCGCCGGATCGTTGGGGCACATCGGCTGCCTGAGCTTCTACCCGACCAAAAATCTCGGCGGCATGGGGGACGGCGGCATGTTGACCACCAACGACGCCCCGCTCGCCGAACGCCTCCGTCTCTTCGCCGCCCACGGCATGAGCCCCCGCTATCATCACAAGGTCATCGGCATCAACAGCCGGCTGGACACCCTGCAAGCCGCCGTGCTGAACGTCAAGCTCACTCGATTGGCCCAATGGACCGAGCAGCGGCAAGCCCACGCCGCCCGCTACGACCAGCTTTTGAAGTCGCGGCTCGGCACAAGCATTCCCTTGCCGCAAACCGATAGCGCTTGCGAGCACGTCTGGAACCAGTACACCATCCGCATCCCCGGCCACCGACGAGACGCCGTGAAGGCCCAGCTCGCCCAATCCGGCATCGGCAGCGAAGTCTATTACCCCGTCCCCCTCCACCAGCAAGACTGCTTCCGCTCCCTCGGCTACGGCCCCGGCACCCTCCCCCACACCGAACGCGCCGCCGCCGAAGTCCTCAGCCTGCCAGTCTTCCCCGAGATGACGACGGCGGAACAGGATTTGGTGGTTGGGCGGCTCTGTGAGGCAATGAGTGTGCCCGCTCGGAAGGCGGCATGATTTCTCAGCCAAATCGTCACGACTTGGCCTCACCTGTCTTCGCCGAAGTCGTCGATGGGCGCGTTGAAATCATCCGGAACCGTCACGAGGCCTTTCGCACTTCCAAATTGACGTTTCTTCTGGACCGGAGCAGCCAACGGCACAATCTTCGCCACGTCCTGCCCCCCGCGCGTGAGCACGATTTCGCCACTGCGGGCCACTTCATTCAGCAGCTCGTCGAGGTTTTGGCGAGTGGTTAGAGATTCAATGGAGACAGTCATTTTGTGTTTGGGGAATCATTCGGTTCTCAGCCTACGATTCTATTCTATCACACGAGAGCGAGACTGAATCCTATGAGGCGGAGCCCCGGGGAAGTGTGGTCCCAGGCAGAGCCTGGGACCAAGTGGATTCGTCATTCGGGCTTCGTCATTCCACTAGAACATCTCCGCCATTTCGCGGGCGTGGTAACTGCTGCGGACGAAGGGGCCGCTGGCAACTTGTTTGAAGCCCATGTTTTTGGCGGAGCGGCCGAGGAAGGCGAATTCTTCGGGGGGGATGTAGCGGATGACGGGCAGGTAGTGGTCGGCCATCGTGGCGCTCGGCATCAGGTATTGGCCAAGTGTCAGAAAATCACAGCCGGCGGAGAGCAGGTCGGCGAGAACGTCGAAGACTTCTTCGTGCGTTTCTCCCAGACCGAGCATCAGGCCGCTTTTGGTTTTGATGGCCGGGTTCAATTCCTTCACGCGGCGGAGCAGGCCGAGCGTCCAGCGGTAATCGCTCTTCGGACCCCGAACCTTTCGATACAGCCGCGGCACTGTTTCGGTGTTGTGGTTGAAGACCTCGGGGGCGGCTGCGACGACGCGGTCCAGGGCAGCGGGGTTATGGATGAAGTCCGGCGTGAGGACTTCCACGCTCGCGCCGGTTCGCTCTCGCACGGCGAGGACGGACTGGTAAAAATGCTCCGCTCCGCCGTCGGGCAGGTCGTCGCGCGTCACGGACGTGATGACGACGTGCCTGAGTCCCAGGCGGAAGGCCGCCTCCGCCAACCGCTGTGGCTCATCGGCGGAAAGATCGTCCGGGCGTCCACGCGAGACCGCGCAAAAGCCGCAGGGCCTGGTGCAGACGTTGCCGAGGATCATGAAGGTGGCGGTCTTCTGCGAGTAGCACTCCATCCGGTTGGGGCACTTGGCGTTCTCGCAGACGGTCTCCAGCTTCAGCTCTTCCAGCAGACTGGAAGTGAAGTGGTTGACGTTCCCCCTGGGGACTTCCCGCTTCAGCCAGCGGGGGAGCCGGCGGAGGTCGAGGGGAGGAGTGAGTTGCGGAAGGTCGAGAGGGGCGGCCATGAGGGCATTTTATCAGATGGCGAGCGAGGCGAGAAGGAACTCCGGGGTTATCGCCGTCGCTGCTTTCCGCCATACTACCACCATGCCTTCCGACAAGAAAAAGCCCGACAAAAAAGCCGCCGAGAAAAAGAAGGAGTTGCCGGTCAAGCTGGTAGCGGACAATCGCAAGGCCCGCTTCAACTACGAAATCCTGGATTCGCTGGAATGCGGCATTGTTTTGCTGGGGAGCGAGGTGAAATCGCTGCGTGACGGCAAGCTGTCGCTGGAGGAGTCGTACGCCCGCGTGAAAGATGGGGCGGTCTGGCTGGTGGGGGCCGACATCGCGGAATACCCGCAAGCCTCGGTCTGGAACCACGCTCCCAAACGGCCCCGCAAGCTGCTGATGAAAAGTGTCGAGGTCCGCAAGTTCGCCGCCTTGGCCCACGAGAAAGGACTGACCCTGGTGCCGCTCAAGGTTTACTTCACGCAGCGTGGAGTAGCCAAAGTGCTGCTCGGCCTCTGCCGCGGTAAGAAGATGCACGACAAGCGAGAAGTGCTGAAAACGGCGGACGCGAAGCGGGATATTGCGAGGGCGATGAGGGGGTAGTGAGTGGGTGAGTGGTGAGTGGTGAGTGGTCAGATTGGCGTGGCTCCTAGAACCCGCAGCCTCTAAACTTCGTATGTCCACTATTCCCTGACCGCTGACTCCTACTCACCACTCACCACTCACCACTCTCTCCTCCCCCATGCTCGAGCTCCGCGAAGTCAAGAAATCCTACCGCGAGCCCGATGGCGGGTTGCTGCCGATTCTTGATATTCCGCATTTTGCCGTGAAGGAAGGGGAGCAGATGGTGCTCGTCGGCCGCAGCGGTTGCGGGAAGACGACGCTGCTGCACACCATCGCGGGAATCAGCAAGGCGGACGCGGGGAAAATCCTGATTGATAACGTCGATATCGCGGGCATGTCCGAAGCGGGCGTGGACCGGGTGCGGGCCGAGAAGCTGGGCTATGTTTTTCAGACTTTCAACCTGCTCCCCGGGTTCTCGGCGCTCGAAAACGTGATGCTCGGCATGACCTTCGCCCGCGGCCGGAAGGACCGCCAGCGGGCCGAGCAGCTCATCTCGCGGGTCGGCTTGGCTCATCGCAAAACGCACAAGCCGTCCGCCCTCTCCGTCGGCGAGCAGCAACGGGTGGCGGTCGCGCGGGCCCTCGCCAACAAACCGAGCATCCTCCTCGCCGACGAGCCGACGGCGAACATCGACCCCCGCAACCAGCAAAACATCATCGACCTGATCCGCGAAACCTGCCGCGAAGAAGGAGTGTCCCTCGTGCTCGTCACCCACTCCACCGAAGTCGCCGGGCAGTTTGAGCGAGTGGACAAGCTGGAGGAAATCAACCAAATCAAATGACGAAATTCGAATGGCGAATGGCGAATGAAAGAAACCATTCGTCATTCGCCATTCGGAATTCGTCATTCAGTCCAGTGGCATTCTCTCGCTAGCCCCTATCCCCCATGTATTTCCTCGACCTCCTCCAAATCGCCTATCGCAGCATCCGCCAGCGCGGCGTCGCGTCGCTGCTGACGATGTTCTCCATGTCGTTGGGGGTGACGCTGGTGGTGGCGGTGCTCTCCATCCACGGCGTGGTGGACCGGAGTTTCCGAAACAACGCCAGCCTGGGCTACAACCTGATCATCGGCGGTAAAGGGGGCGGGCGGGAGCAGCTCACGCTGAGCACCGTTTACTACCTTTCTCAACCGCTCTATCCGGTTTCGGGCAATTACTACCTGGAGTTCATGTCCCGCGCAGAGCGCGACAAGCAGATGGTGCATTCGTTCGCTTACCGCAGCCACGAAGCCAACACGATCGTCCACGACATCCGGCAGCTCACCGCCCTCGGCGGGCCACTGGATCTGATTGCGGAGCAGATGCTCGATCCCGTGGTGGAAAAGCAGGATGCCCTACGTGCCGATTTGGGTCGGCCGGGAATGTATTCCCACCTGACGGAGTTCGCGATTCCCGTCTGCCTCGGCGACTACTACGACCGCTTCCGGGTTGTCGCCACCAATACCGAACTGTTCGATACGCTCGTCTATGACATCGAGAACCAGAAGAAATTCGAGTTCGCCCAGGGACGCAACTTCCACGAATTTGACAAGGAACATACCTACTTTGAAGCGGTCGTTGGATCCGCGGTCGCCCGCGAGCTGCAGATCGAACTGGGGCTCGAATTCTCACCCAGCCACGGCTACCAGGGAGGCGGGGCGCACGCCAGCACGTTCACGGTGGTCGGCATTCTCAAGCCTTCCGGCACGCCGAATGACCGGGCCGTGTTCATCAACATGGAAGGCTTCTATTTAATGGAAGGGCACTCCGAGCCGGTCGACGAGGATAAGCAGGCGAAGGCGGAGAAGGCGGAAATGGACGCCATCGACAGTCTGACAGACCCGAAAGCCCAAAAGAAGGCTTGGCAAGAATACCTCGCCCGTCAGCTTGCCCGCGAAACCGCCCCCCAGCAGGAACCTCTCGCCGTCGAGCAGCGGAAGATCACCGCCTTGCTGCTGAAGACGCCGCTGACAGCCGCACTGGACATGGATAAGGCCATCAATAAAGGGAAAGAGGCGCAGGCGGTGATGCCAATCGCTGTGATCACGGGAATGTTCGACTTCATCATCGATCCGATACAGATCATGCTGCTGACGCTGACGACTTTGATTTGCATCGTCAGCGGCGTGAGCATTCTGGTGAGCATCTACAACTCGATGAGCGAGCGCCGCCAGGAGATTGCCATCATGCGGGCGCTGGGGGCCGGTCGCAGCACGGTGATGACCATCATCCTGCTGGAATCGACGCTCCTCTCGCTCGGCGGAGGGTTTGCCGGCTGGGCGTTTGGACATCTGCTCTGCTTGCTTGCCAGTCCCATGATTGAGGAGCGAACCGGCGTGAGCGTCGGCCTGAATCTCTGGGGAGATCCCTTCTACGAGCCGCTGAAATGGTTCGGCATGGAAGGAGGACTGGCGGAGAGATTTGTGATTCCCATGGAATGGACCCTCGTTCCCGGCCTGGTCCTGCTGGCCATTGTGGTCGGCCTTTGGCCGGGCGTGGCGGCCTATCGGACGGACGTGGCGAAGTCGCTGGGGAAGTAAGTGGTGCGGTGCCCACGGCGCACCCGGCGACTGCTACACCGCTGCCAAAATCCGTTCCCCCACGGTCCACGCCGCTGGATTCGCCGGATCCCGCTCGATTCGCCGGTAGAGTGTGTCTCGCTCCACGGGTTCGCGCCCCGCTTCCACGATGAGCCGCTGGATTTGCTCGACAGAGAGCAATTCCGGGGTGGTCGCGCCGGCGTCATGGTAAATGAGCTCGTGGCGGACAGTGCCATCGAGATCATCGGCTCCATACGCGAGGGCCGTTTGAGCGGTGCCGATGCCGAGCATGATCCAGTAAGCCTTGATATGGGGAATGTTGTCCAGCATCAGGCGGCTGACGGCCATGGTCCGCAGGTCCATGAGGGCGGAGGCCTTCTTGATGTGCGATAGGCCGGTGTTCTCCGGATGGAATGCCAGCGGGATGAACGTCTGAAAGCCGCCGGTTTCGTCCTGCAACTCACGGAGCCGAATCAGGTGATCCACGCGGTGGTAGGCATTCTCAATGTGGCCATAGAGCATGGTGCAGTTGGTCTTGAGACCCAGCTCGTGGGCCGTGCGGTGGATGTCCAGCCAGTTGTGGGCGTCGGCCTTATGCTCGCAGATTTTGCTCCGGACTTCGGGATGAAAGATCTCCGCCCCGCCGCCGGGCATCGAGCCCAAACCCGCATCCATCAGCTCCTGCAGAATCTGGCGGACCGATTTCTTGGTGAGAAACTCGAACCAGTTGATCTCGACGCCGGTCCAGCCCTTGAGGTGCAAATCGGGAAAAGCTTGGTGCAGAATGCGGAGGACATTCACATACCAGTCATAGTCCTTCACATGGTGCAACCCGCCGACGATGTGCATCTCGGTGCAGCCGTTGTCCACCGCCTCCTGCCCGCGGGCCAGGATTTGCTCGTCGGACATCACATATCCCTTCTCGCTCCGCAGGTCGGCCCGGAACGCACAGAAGGTGCAGCGATAGACGCAGACGTTGGTGGGGTTCAGGTGCGAATTGATGTTGTAATACACCCTGTTTCCGTTGATCCGCTCCCGGACCACATTGGCCAGCAGCCCCACCTCATGCAGCGGTGTCGCCGCGTCGTACAAGACCAGCCCGTCCTCCAAACTCAGCCGCTCGCCGGCAAGGACTTGTTCACGGATGGATGCCAAGGTGGGAGTGGACATGGAGGATGGGAAAAGGAATTGCGTTCCAGGGAGTTGCTGTTAGACCCAGGTCTCCAACGAATAACCGTCGAGTTTAGGGCCGAGTTAACAGACTGTCCATGCTTGCGGAAAATGCCAGTGCGTGTCGAACCGTGCCGATCCCCGGAAAACGGAGTATCCCCTATGAATCCCTAATGGAAAAAATGGTCGGTTGTGATGCAAGTCCTTTGAAAGCAGCAAGTTGACTATCGCGGCTTTGGAAGAGTCCCTTATCATTCAATCAAATCCCGACAGAGCCTCGACACTCCGTCGAGCCCCACGCCGTCTATGAAACCCACCTTCATCCTCATCGTCGCATTGCTCGCCGCTCTTTGCGTCGCGCCTTTATCAGCAGCCGGCAAGCCGAACATCGTGGTCATCCTGAGCGACGATATGGGCTTCTCGGACCTGGGCTGCTACGGCGGCGAGATTGCCACGCCCAACCTTGACGCGCTGGCGGCAAGCGGGCTGCGCTTCACGCAGTTTTACAACACGGCTCGTTGCTGTCCGACCCGGGCCAGCCTGCTTACCGGGCTGTATCCGCACCAGACCGGCATCGGACACATGATGGACGACAAGGGGAAGCCCGGATACCGGGGCAATCTGAACGCTTCCTGTCGCACCATCGCCGAAGTATTGAAACCGGCTGGGTATCGAAGCTATGCGGTCGGGAAGTGGCACGTCACCCGTCACACCGGGAAGGATGGGCCCAAGGATAACTGGCCGCTGGCCCGCGGGTTCGACCGCTTCTACGGGACGATCCACGGAGGCGGAAGTTTCTTCGACCCGTCGTCGCTCGTCCGCGACGACACCATGATCTCGCCCTACGCGGACCCGGAGTACAAGCCGGCGACGTACTACTACACCGACGCGATTTCCGGTCAGGCCGCGATGTTTCTTAGCGACCACGCCAAGGAGCATTCCACGAAGCCGTTTTTCCTGTACGTCGCGTTCACCGCCGCCCATTGGCCGATGCACGCTCTTCCCGAGGATATCGCGAAGTATAAGGGTAAGTATGACCAGGGCTACGAGCCGGTGCGGAAAGCGCGGTTCGAGAAGGCGACGAATCTCGGGCTGATCGATCCGGGGCAACCGCTGTCGCCGCCAGAGAGCGACTGGGCGAAGGTGCCGGACAAGAAGTGGGAGGTGGCCGGCATGGAGGTCTACGCGGCGATGATCAGCCGCATGGACCAAGGCATCGGCAAATTGGTCGCCGAATTGAAGCGCACCGGCCAGTTCGACAATACCCTTATCCTCTATCTCCAGGATAACGGCGGCTGCGCGGAGGTCATGGGCCGCGCGGGAAACAAGGACCACCCCAACATCGAACAGCCGGCGAAGCCGCCTTTTCCCGTGATGAAGCCCGCGGAGTTCGCAGCGGCCGGCAGCGTTCCCAAGCAAACGCGCGACGGATTCCCCGTGCGGATGGGGCCGAAGGTGATGCCGGGGCCGGCGGACACTTACATCGCTTACGGCCGGGGATGGGCGAACGTATCCAATACGCCTTTCCGGGAATACAAACACTGGGTTCACGAGGGGGGAATCAGCACCCCGCTGATTGCCCACTGGCCGCGCGGCATCAAGGCGAGAGCCGAGCTCCGCACACAGCCCGGCCACCTGATCGACGTGATGGCCACCTGCATCGAATTGTCCGGCTCACAGTATCCGAAGAATGCCACGCCACTCGAAGGCCAGAGCCTCGTTCCGGTCTTTGCGAATACAGCCACGAACCGCGATGCGATCTACTGGGAACACGAGGGGAACCGGGCCGTGCGGGTCGGTGGCTGGAAACTGGTGGCCCAACACGCCGCGCCGTGGGAACTTTACAACCTATCGAAGGATCGCACCGAAGCAAACGACCTCGCCGCCAGGCAACCTGACAGAGTGCGCGAGCTGTCAGCGAAGTATACCGCCTGGGCCCTGCGAGCGAATGTTGAGCCGTGGCCCGTCAAGCCACCGAAGTAAAATGAATGGACCCAAGAGCTGGTGGCATCGCTTGCCCTCCACGCACTAACTCGGGACAATGCGGGGGCGTTTACCTCCATTGCGAAGGAACAAAGATTCATGCCGAAGTTAACCGTGGAAGGTGTGGGCCAGTTTGAAGTGCCGCTGGGTAAGCGGCTGGTGCTGGCTCTCGAGCAAGAGGCGGGAATCGATCAGCTCCATGCTTGTGGCGGGAATGCGCGCTGCACGACCTGCCGCGTCGAGTTCGTCGCGGGCGAGCCTGACCGCATGAGCGTTGCCGAGCGTGACGTGCTGGGTGCGCGGGGTCTGGCGGGAATCCGGTTGAGTTGTCAGATCGCTTGCGATCAAGACATGGAAGTGCGCGTCATCAGCCGTCTGGCCGGGAGCGGGCGCAAAGACGCGGGACACCCTCCGGCCGCGGAAATTCAGCCGCCGCCCGAATGGGTGCTCAAGTAGACCGAAGTCAGGCAATCAGGCTGTTTCTTGTCGCACCGCAACTGGATACGATCACGAGGAGCCGTTCATGGCTGAGACCGAACAAATGCCGTCGCCGCCACCACCCTCGAAGGAGGAACTGCAACTCGCGCTGAAAGCCTTTCGGAAGCGGCTCAAACTCATGCGGCTCGATGACGAGTCGCGGCTGGGCTACGGCCCGATGTCTTCCGGCGGTCGATCGGGCGTGGTGGCGATTACTCCCCCCAATCAGTTTTCGCAGGCAGTCTGGCAGGAGTTGGCAAGGCAGGGGAAGCTCAAACATGCCGGCGGCGCGCTGTATGAACTGGTCGGCCCTTGACTGGGAGACTTTGAAAGTCACCTGTTCCTCAACATCCTCGCGGCCGAGGAGAAATGAGTGACATCCGTTACCTGACTGATCCGTTGGGTTGGAATTGAGCCAATGGAACCTCTTCTTCGGACTCGCGTATTTACGACAAGCCTTTGCCTGACCCTAGGGCGTGCCGCGTCCATCGCGGCCCTGCTCGGCATATCCGGTTTTTTTTCCTCGACGCTGCTCGTTGCTGCCGATTCGGCGGACGTTTTTCCCAGCAGCGGGGGAGTAGCGAATGAACTTTGTGCCGAAGCTGCCACGGGGCGTGGCGAGCACATCAAGGTCTACCACGAGAAGGGGCGATTTGGCGGCTGGCCGGCGAATCACGGAATCTGGTCTTGGGGAGACGAGATTCTGGTCGGCTTCAGCGCCGGCTATCACAAAGACCGAGGACCGGCCCTCCACAATATTGATCACGACAAGCCGGAAGAACACTTGCTCGCCCGCAGCAAGGACGGTGGGTCAACGTGGAGCATCGAGAACCCCGCCCAGCAGCAGGTATTGATCGGCACGGCGGGAATGCGGCACGGAACGGTCCCGAAGGAGCATACGGAGCCTGAGCCGATTGAATGTCCAGGCGGCATCGACTTTGCCCATCCCGACTTTGCGATGACTTGCCGCATGGCTGGGGTCCATACGGGCGTTTCCCGCTTCTACTACTCCTACGACCGGGGCCGCACCTGGCGGGGTCCATTCTGGTTGCCCCTCTTGGGACAAAAGGGAATTGCCGCCCGCACGGATTACGTCGTGGGCGGGACCAAGGAATGCATGCTGTTCTTGACTGCCTCAAAAAGTAACAATCGCGAGGGACGCCCGCTCGGTTGCCAAACGACCGATGGCGGCAAGACGTGGCAGCTACTCTCGCTCATCGGCCCGGAGCCAGCGGGCATTTCGATCATGCCCTCCACGGTGAGGCCATCGCCTGGCAAACTAGTGACGGCGGTTCGCCGAGCGGAGCAAGGCGGTAAGCGAAAAAACTGGATCGAGACCTGGAAGTCCGTGGATAACGGAACGTCTTGGTCGCTCCTCCAGGAACGGGTCGCGGACACGGGGGAGGGAAATCCCCCGCATCTATTGCTGCTCCGGGATGGGAGGCTCTGTCTGACTTATGGTTATCGAGCCAAGCCGTACAGCATCCTGGCCCGGCTCAGCGACGACGCCGGGAAATCTTGGGGGAGAGAGATAGTGCTGCGGAATGACGGCGGAGGCCAGGATATTGGCTATCCCAGAACCGTGCAGCGGCCTGATGGCAGGATTGTCACCGTCTACTATTTCTGGGATGCACGGAGCGGCCCGGAACGTTATATTGCGGCCACCATCTGGGATGCTACTGGCCTGGGAAAGTGAATGGCGATTCCCATTCAAGCAAATTCATTCGATCGGGCTGGAAGGGACGTGATGAACACCCCGCAGGAAAGTCGCTGGGAACACAAAGGCCCTCCTCGCATTCTGCGCCCAGCTATCTTGATAGCCGCATGCCTCTTTGTCGTCTGGCTCCTTTCACCCGTTTCCATCCGCGGAGCCGATCCAGCCGACCTGGTCCTGCGTGGCGGTCGCATTGTGACGATGGATGCAGCTTTGCCGCTGGCGGAAGCTGTGGCTGTTATCGGCGACCGAATTGCCGCCGTGGGGAAGAGCAGCGACATTGCAGCTCGGATTGGTCCCAAAACCCGCGTCCTGGCGGTCATACACCAGCAGTGCGGCGCTGGCCGCCTTTGAAGAAAAAGACAAAGGCAGCATTTCCACGGGGAAGCTGGCGGACCTCGTGGTGCTTTCGCGGGATCTGCTTGCGGTTCCGGTGGATAGGATTATTGATACCAGAGTCCTCTACACCATCGTCGGCGGCAAGGTCGTTTACCAGGGGCAATGAGAGATGGCACCGTTGCCATGCGGCTTTGGCGGGGAATGAGGGGAGAGTGTCTGCATTCGACGAACGAGCTTTCAAACAGCTTTTCAACCCACGTTGAACTCCTCACGGCTAGAATGGCGGAATGTACGCTAGACCCTTATGCCGCGAGTACCCGTTCAGCCTGAGAACACTGTTGGTTGTGATCTCGGCATCGGGCATCCGCATCCTGTTCGTGAGACTCCTAGTCGCGCTTCTTGGCACAGCGACGGCTGTATGCTTGGCAGAGGCCGATGATGACTACTTCGAGAAGCAGATTCGCCCGCTCCTGGTCGAGCATTGCCACTCGTGTCACGGCGACAAGAAACAAGAGAGCGGATTGCGGCTCACGTCCCGCGAGGCGCTGCTCAAGGGAGGCGAGACGGGGCGGGCCGTCGTGCCGGGCAAGCCGGAGGAGAGTTTGCTCATCAGGGCGGTCGGTTATCTGGACGAACCGAAGATGCCGCCGAAGCAGAAGCTAGCCGAGGCGGATATCGAAAAGCTCAATCGCTGGGTGACAATGGGAGCGCCGTGGCGTGCGCCCCGGCGCGCCGGGACGCCAAGCGGCGAGAAGGATGGTGCGGCGGGTAGCAGCTTCCAAGTGACGCCCAAGCAGCAGGCATGGTGGGCATACCAGGCTGTGAAGAACTGTTTGCCGCCAGAGACAAAACCTGGCACCTGGCCAGGCAATGCGATCGATCATTTTGTATCCACGGAATTGGCAGCGCGCGGGATGCAGATGGCTCCAGCCGCGGATCGGCGGACCTGGCTGCGCCGCGCGACGTTCGATTTGACGGGGCTGCCCCCCTCACCCGACGAAGTGGATGCATTTCTCGCGGATTGTTCCGAAGTGGCCATGGAACGAGTGGTCGACCAGCTCCTGGCCTCGTCCGCATACGGCCAGCGGTGGGGGCGGCACTGGCTCGACGTCGTCCGTTACGCCGACTACCACGACGGAGATCCGAAGGCCCGCGATGTCAATTGCGAGCCGTTGCAGGCGTGGCGCTATCGCGACTGGGTCGTGGACTCGTTCAACCGCGACCTCCCCTTCGACCAGTTCATCGTGCATCAGATCGCTGGCGACCTGCTCCCCAGTCCCGAGGGCAAGGAGTTCTACGCCGACGGGCTGGTTGCCACCACTTTTCTCTCCAACGGCACCTGGGATCGAGGCGACGCCGACAAAGAGAAAATGGTCAGCGACATGGTCGACGACAATATTGACATCATCGGCAAGGCATTCATGGGCCTGACTCTCGGCTGTGCCCGCTGCCACGACCACAAGTTCGATCCCGTATCCCAGCGGGACTACTACGCCCTGGCCGGAGTCTTCTACAGCACGCGGATCCTGAAGGAGTTGGGCACTAAAGGAGGCAACTACACCCTCAACCGCGTGCCTCTCGCCGAGAAGTCCGATGTCGCTCGCCGCGACGAGCAGGTACGCCGGAGCGACGAACTCCAGGCGAAGCTGGCGGAGCTCAACAAGAAATCGCCCAAGCCGGCTGACGATGATCCCGAACGTCTGATGCTGGCCGCGCAGCACGACAAGCTGCTGGGCGAGCTATTGCCGGAATTCTCAACGGCCGAGGCCGCCGCCGAAGGGGGCACTCCCGGTTCCTTGTTCCCGGCAATTCAAGACGTGCCAATCCATATCCGCGGCAGCTACACGCGGTTGGGACCGATCGTACCGCGAGGGATGCCCGCGTTCTTTGCCGGCGAAAAACAGCCTCCCATCACCAGCGGCAGCGGGCGGCGAGAGCTCGCAAACTGGGTCGCGTCCAAAGACAACTCGCTTACCGCCTGCGTGATCGTCAACCGCGTCTGGCAGTGGCATTTCGGCACCGGTCTGGTCAACACTTCAAACAATTTCGGCCTGCGGTCGGAACCACCTTCGCATCCCGCCTTGCTCGACTGGCTGGCGGCCAGGTTCGTCGACGAGGGCTGGTCGCTGAAAAAGCTGCATCGGCGCATCATGCTCTCGGCGACGTACGCTCAGAGCAGCATTGTCTCTCGCGAGCAATTCACTGCCGATCCCGACAACCGCTGGCTCGGGCGGTTCACCGCCCGCCGCCTGGAAGCCGAGGCGATTCGCGACGCGATGCTCTTTGCGGCCGGCCAGTTGGATTCGGCGCCGGGAGGGCCCGCGAGCGACAATCTATCGATCCAGCGCCGGTCGCTCTATGTGCAAACAGCTCGCTGGGACCGCAGCAGCTTCGCCACGCTGTTCGACGCGGCCAATCCCGACGCATCCGACGAGAAGCGAAATGTCAGCACGGTCGCGCCGCAGTCGCTGTTCCTCCTGAACAACAGTTTCACGCTCACCCAAGCCAGGCACCTGGCGGAGCGACTGGTCCGCGATGTGCCCAGCGACACCCCGAGCGCCGAGAGCTTGCGAATCCAGCACGCCTACCGCCTGCTGCTCACCCGCATGCCCAGCGACGAAGAGATGGCCATCGCTCGGCAGCTTGTGTCCTCCAGCGGACCGCCAGGCACTGAAGCCGGCTGGGCCGACCTCGACAACAGGATTTGGCGACTTGTCCGCCTCGATGACCACAACCTGTATGTTCCGGTAGAATAAAAGGAATGTGAGGTTCATGGAAAGGCAAGGCGTGCGGCTGGAGGAAGAAACGTGAGAATCCTGGTCATCGAAGATGAAGAAAAAACCGCCGCTTATCTACGAAAAGGACTGACGGAACAAGGCTTCGTCGTGGATGTCTGCGTGCAAGGTGACGACGGCCTTTTCACGGCTCGTACCGCAGGCTGCGAACTCATCATCCTCGACGTGAGGTTGCCGGAACGGGACGGCTGGTCGGTCCTGACCGAACTGCGGCGCACCGGCAACACGACGCCTGTTCTCTACCTGACCGCCCGCGATACTGTCCAGGATCGGGTCAAAGGGCTGGAACTCGGAGCCGACGATTACCTCGTGAAGCCGTTCGCCTTCTCGGAGTTGCTGGCCCGTATCCGTAACATTCTTCGCCGCAGTCCCAGCCGTCACCCCGATGTCTTGCAGGTCGGCGATCTGGAGATTGACTTCATCCGGCACAAGGCCAGTCGAGCCGGTCAGCGTCTTGATCTCACGCCGAAGGAATTCGCCCTTCTCTCGCTCCTGACCCGCCGACAAGGAGAAGTGCTGACCCGCACCCTCATTGCCGAACAAGTGTGGGACATGAACTTCGATAGCGACACCAACGTGGTGGACGTGCATGTACGCCGATTGCGTTCCAAAGTGGACGATCCCTTCGACAAGAAGTTGATTCAAACCGTTCGAGGAGTCGGGTATGTCCTCGAAGAACGCATCTAACCAGGAAGTCCAGGCCCCCGCCCAAAAAAGACATCCTTGGTCGTTGGCGGCTCGTCTGACTCTCTGGTTCTTCATCACGTCCTTCACCCTGATCTTGGTCGCCACGGGGTATCTTTATCTCGCCTTGGCGAAGAACCTCGACCGTGAAGATGACCACTTCCTCACCGATCGGGCGAGGGGAGTGTTGGCCCTCGTTCGAGAGCGGCCAACGGACCAAGAGGCGATGCAGAAGCAAGTGGCCTGGGCCGGTGCAGCCCACCCGGAATCGGTTATCTACTTGCGGGTACTCCGGGAGGACGGCCAAGTGGTCGCCGAGACGCAGGGCATGGGCGATGCGTTGCCGTCGTCCGTGTTCTCGCAGACTCAGGCCGACACGAATGAAGAGTTCTCCGGCCACAACCATCGATCCGCCAAAGGGCGCTGGTTCCGAGTAGTGGCCGTGCGAGCGTCCAACGACCGGGCCGGAGGTTCCACGCTGATCGTGCAAGCGGCGATGGACCGCAGCCACGAAGAGGAACTGCTGGAAGATTATCGCCGCAATTTGTGGATCGTTCTTGGCGTGGCCTTGATCGTCTGTTCGCGGGGCGGTTACTTCCTCGTTCGCAAAGCCGTCCGGCCCGTGCAGAACATCGCCGCCACAGCCAGCCGCATTCGGTCCGCCACGCTTGACGAGCGAATCGGCGTGGAAGGTCTGCCCGCCGAACTCCGAATTCTCGCCGATACCTTCAACGAGATGCTGGACCGGCTGGAGTCGTCGTTTGTCCGGCTCTCGCAGTTTTCCGCCGACATCGCCCATGAACTGCGGACGCCGCTGAACAATCTGCGTGGAGAGGCCGAGGTCGCACTCACCCGCCCCCGAACTCTGGACGAATACCGGGACGTGATCGGCTCGTCGTTGGAGGAATTCGGCAAGCTCTCTCGCATGATCGACAGCCTTTTGTTCCTGGCTCGTGCCGAGAACCCGGCCACTCAGATCCACCGTGACCCGGTGGACGTGAGTGCGGAACTGGAGCGGCTGCGGGAATATTTTGAGGCGTCCGCCGAAGAGGCCGGAATCGCGCTGGTCATGCAAGGTTGTCCCGGCTGGGTAGCAAATGTTGATCGCACCCTCTTGCAGAGGGCGGTCGGCAATCTCATCTCGAATGCGCTCTGCCACACACCTGCCGGAGGGAAGGTGGAGGTACAGGCGGAAATCGTAGCTGATGAATACAGTAGTTCCAAGTTGTCGTTATGAGTCTGGTTCGACGTAAGGGATTGAGCCGTCATGGAGTAAGGCGACGACGGCGAGGGCGATCCAGTGGAGCAGGCGTTTGAAGCGGAGTTGTTC
>JBKJNY010000018.1:0-18499 GCA_046593355.1 Pirellulaceae bacterium
AGACTCAGGCGGCTTCGTCACCTCCACCGCCCCTCCAGTTGCTACCGGCTGGAACGACCCCTGCCGGACAGGACTTGCACCTGCAAAACATCAAACACCTTTTCAAGGCGTACCCAAATTGTCAAAGAGCATGTGCGCCGTATCTGCGCACTAAATGTTCACGACATTATAGGCAAATGCTGGTGACACAGGCAAGCCCCGGAGATGAGAAATCTACAGGAAGCTGCGCCGCTGGGCGGCGAAGAGAACTCAGCATCCACCCTTCGCCCCCACGGCCGGCCGAGAACGCAAAAAAATGAAGCCTGACCCGAGCCTGACCCGTTTTCCTCTTCACTCTGCGAAGACTACAATGCTTTACCCGCCTGTCCTGAATCGCGGAGGCCGGGGCGTACGCAGCCCGTTGGAGGGCCTGGGAGGGCTCCTCGCGGCTGAACCACACATGGGGTCTCTCGGGCGTTTTGCGGGCCGGCCGGTCGGCGTAACGCTCCAGGCTCAAAAGCATTAAACGCGACAGACACCTGAAATCGATGTACAGTAATTAGTTGTGGCCGAATCCATCCCTCAGCCGATTCACGTTGTGCTGACTGGGACGGGCGTTATGCGGGTCCGCATAAACAATAGTTCGGTGGTGAAGGCTTGAGTTGCGGCGTGGCTGAACACATCCCACATCCGGCGAACGTGCCTGGCGACTTCTACGTCGAGGACGGCTGCTGTACCATGTGCGAGGTGCCGTTCGCCGAGGCTCCCGACCTCTTCGGCACTGTCCAAGACCCGAAAGGCTACCCGCACTGCTACGTCAAGCGGCAGCCCGAGTCGCCAGCCGAACTTGACCAGATGGCCAGCGCGATCCGGTGCGCCGAGTTGCAGTGCATCCGGTATCGCGGGTCGGATCGGCTCATCCAGTTGCGGCTGATCGGGGACGGTGAGGGCGTCATCTGCGACGGGTTGCCTCCCGACTTGCAGCAGGAGGCGGATCAACGCGTGGCCGAGCGGCAGCGTCGGTGGCAGGAGCATCAACAGGCGCAACAGACCGCAACTGGTCAGCAGCCGGCCCCGCGCCGGCCATGGTGGCGGTTCTGGTAGCGCCCAAGACGCCGAACCAGGCGCTGCAGCAGTCGGCGGGGCATCAATCGTTTCTGGAACTCCAAACTCACCGGTGCCCCGCCGCTGCTGAGCTTGGTCGTTAGGCGGGTCAGCCGGTACGTGGTAGAATAGTTCACAGGTCTGGCGAGGGTTTAATGTTATGAGCGAAGTCCAAGAACTTGAAATGCGTATTCGTAATCTTCCCAGCGAGGATCGAGCGCAGCTCCGAGACTGGTTCTATGAGTTCGATAACGAATTCTGGGATCGTCAAATCCAGGCCGACTTCAAGGCGGGGAAGTTTACCAGTCTCATGGATGAGGCGCGGAAGGAATTCGCTGAAGGCAAGGTGCGCGAGCTTTGAGACATTACACTTCGTCGAGTTTCTGGTCGCTCTATGGCAGGCTTCCTGCAAAGATCCGCGAACTGGCCGACAAGAATTACGAACTTTTAAAAGCCAATCCTCGCCACCCATCACTGCAGCTGAAACGGATCGAAGAATTGTGGTCGGTCCGAGTGGGACAACATTACCGGGCCATAGGGATTGACGCTGCCGATGGAATTCAGTGGATCTGGATTGGAAGTCACGCAGATTACGACACGTTCATTGCTTGACGCGGCCAGCATTTGGCAAACAGCGTTTTTCCAGGCAACTCGTAAACGAGGAACTCCAGTATCACGCCATGGTGATAGCGAAAGTCTTTCTCTCGTTTAGAACTTGTCCCAAACTGTCGGCTTCGATTTGTCCAGCCGCGGAAGCTCTGTGCGGATGGCTTCGAGGTATTTCTGGGCCGCGCCGGTGTTGAAGAGGACGACGCGGTCGGTGGGTTTGATCCAGTTGGATTCCCGCAGTTGCTGGAGTGCGCCGATGCAGGCGGCGGATTCGGGGCAGAGGGGGATGCCTTCGGCGGCCACGGCGAGGCGCATCCATTCCTGGATGCGGGACTCGTCCACGGCGATGGCTGTGCCGCCGCTTTGCCGCACGGCGTCGAGAATCATGAAGTCGCCGATGGCGGCGGGGACGCGGATGCCGCTGGCGATGGTGTGGGCGTTGGGGAACACTTCGGCGAAGCGTTCTCCCTTTTCAAAGGCCCGCACGATGGGGGCACAGCCGCTGGATTGTACGCTGACCATGCGAGGCATTTTGGCGGAGTGGAGCCAGCCGAGGGTGGCGAGCTCGGCGAAGGCTTTCCACATGCCGATCAGGCCGGTGCCGCCGCCGGTGGGATAGAGGATGACATCCGGCAATTCCCAGCCGCACTGCTCGGCCAGCTCCAGGCCCATCGTTTTCTTCCCTTCGATCCTGTAGGGCTCCTTGAGCGTGGACAAATCGAACCAGCCCATCCGCTCCTTCCCTTCGCGGACGAGGCGTCCGCAGTCGTTAATCAGGCCGTTGACGAGGAAGGTCTTCGCCCCTGCCAGGGCGCATTCATACTGGTTGATGGCTGGCGTGTCCTCCGGCATGAAAACGTAGCACTCCAGCCCCGCCCGAGCGGCATAGGAAGCCGCGGCTCCGCCCGCATTCCCCGCCGTGGGAAGCGCCACCCGCTTTACTCCCAGGCGTTTGGCCATCGTGATCGCCATCGCCAGGCCGCGGCTCTTGAAGCTGCCGGTGGGGAGGAGCGATTCGTCCTTGATCCAGAGGTTGTCCGTGTTGAGTTTGGCACCGAGGCGCGGAGCATGTAGCAGCGGCGTCATCCGCTCGCCGAGGGAGACTATGTCCGTCTCGTCGTAATACGGCAGCAGCTCGCGGTATCGCCACATGGTTTCCGGGCGGGACTTGAGCTTTTCCTTGGTCAGCTCGCGCCCCACCGCGGCCAGGTCATAGCGGACCCAAATCGGCCGGTCTTTGTGCAACGTGTGGAGTGCATCGGGATCGAGGCGAGTGCCGTCGATCGCGCCTTCGAGGTGGGAGACGAAGCGGGGCATGGGAGTATTTGAAAAACTGCTTAGCCCCCGCGTCCACGCGGGGAAGGCGTCGCGTGGACGCGGCGGCTAAGCTGGTTTGGTCACCGCGGGCACCGGCTTCTTCGACAGGGCCTTGCTCACCTCCGTATAAACCAGGCAGCCGGCGGCGAGGAACATGCCGGCGGCGCTGAGCCACAGGCAGATATCCCAGACCAGGCCGGGGGAGACGCGGCGGTCGTTGCGGCGGTAACGGAAGAAGAGTGCGGCGACGGACAGCATCGGCAGCATGATGGCCTGCATCATGCCGCTAAACAGGACCAGTTGGTCCGGCGCTTTGGGCATCATCAGGAAGACCACGACGCAGAGCAGGGGCAGAAAGCCGCTGAGAAAAGTAATCCGCCAGCGATGCTTCTCTTCGGCTTTCGCGGCGACGCCCACCACGCGCAGGGCGTCGGAGAAGACACGGGCGTGGCCGGCGTTGGCGACGAAATAGGTCGAATAGAGCACCGCGAACGCCCCGATCAGGAACAGCCACTGCGACCAGGCGCCGAACACCGGCTCGTACATCACATTCAGCGTCCGCATCAGGCTGTCGTCTTTGGGATCGAGATTGACGCGCTTCAAAACGGCAGCCCCCAGCAAATAGAAGGCGACCGTGGCCGTCGTGTAAATGACCATCGAGCACCAGGCGTCCCACCGCATCACGTTCATCCAGCCGCGAGCCCGCTGGCCCCAGCTTTCGGTTTCGTCCCGCTTGCCGGTGAAGCGGGCGTACCCCTTCTCGATGCACCAGTAGGGATAGGAGATCAACTCCGAAGCGCCGACGCCGATGACGCCAAAGGTCTTGAGCGCGGTGGCCAGCGAATTCGTCGCGGCCTGGCTGGCCGCGGGATTGGGGGGCGCGAGACGGAAGCTGAAACCGTCCACCAGGTCCTGCCAGGAGATGGAGAACCAGGGATTCCATTGCAACATGACGACAGTCAGCACCGTCATCAGCGTAAATGACGCAACCATCGTCGTCGTGACGTTTTCGATCATGCGGTAACGTCCGACGACGAGCAACACGGAGGTGATGATGGCGATGATCACCGCCCAGAGCTTGTCATCCGTCCAATAGAATTCAATGAGGGGAGCCTTATCGAGGTCGCTCTTTTGCTGGAGAAGCTGCGCGTGCTTGGCCGTCAGTTGGCGCTGCTCTTCGTCGGCCGACGGATCCCCGTCTTTGGCCTGCGCACGGATCAGTTCGATTTCGGCAGCCGTCACGATCAAATTGGTGTCGTTATTCATCCGCTCATTGGTTTCAACTCCGTGGGCGGTAATGGGGAAGCTAATGGCCATCGACTGGCCGACGCCGCCGACGATTCCGCCGAGCTGGCCGATGCTGGCGATAAACATCAGGAAGAAGTACCAGATCAGCCAATTACCATGACCACGTATCGCGGGACCGGGAACCTCCGAGAGGGCGCTGAGCGTGGTCTTCCCGCGGACGATGGCGTCGCGGCCCAGCTCCACCTGCACGAAGACCTTGATCACGCAGCCGACGACAATCAGCCAGAGCAGCCAGAAGCCGGCCTGCGCCCCGGTCTTGGTCGTGCCAATCAGCTCTCCCGAACCGACGATGGAGCCGGCGATGATCAGGCCGGGGCCGAGCCGGCTGAGGATGCCGAGAATCGAGGTCGGGGGGGTCTCGACCGTCGTTGCCGGGGCAGCCTCGGCTGCGGAAGAGGGTTTCGCCTTGGACATGCTCGGGGAGAGGTGCGAGGGTGGGCGGGGAAACCCTAGCACGTTAACCGACGCGGGTGGCGAATGCTAGTCGTTCACCGGCAAGTAGGGCCGGGCGGGTGCCGCATTGCGAGTCCGCTTCACCGACTTGAGAGGCTGGCCGGTGTTCAGGTCGTCAGGGTTGCGGCCGGGCTTTGTGTCCGGCTTCATTTCGGCTTCCGGCTTCGTATCGGGAGCACTTTCCGGAGGCAGCGTGTCGGGTTCCATCGATTCCGTTTTCGCTGCCTGCTGCTTATTCGCGTGGACCGGCGAACCGGCCGGGGCATACACGCTGCCGACGCGGCCGTTGCAGAGGTCGTCTCGCTGCCAGGCACCGCCGTGATAGCCGAAAGCGTAGTCATAGGGACTGCAACAGGTGGCGCAGCCCATGCTCAAAGACGCCGAGACAATCAGCAAACCGAGGGCAAACAAGCGGCGCATGACGAGTCCTTCAGAAGTCGGGGGTCTTTGGCGGCAGTGGTTCCTGCTGCATGGTTATCGGCCAGTTCCGGTTGGGAGGTTTAGGAGGAGTTTAAGGAACAAACGAGATTTGACGGCAAAAACGAGGTGGGACAAGCTGCCAGCTCGTCCGAAAACGGCACGGCGTTGGACTCGGAGTTTTGTGGGCGTAAATCATTATGGCATGGGTACTTAAGTATGCACCTGTATTGCGGCGATGGGTTTTTCCGATCTCGTCCCTCGCAAACGCTTCGGGTTAATTTGACCCTCACCCAAGCAGCGGCGATCGAGATTGGGAATAACTGTAAGGTTTCCGCTCGAATCGTCTTAATCCGGCTCGCGTACACGCAGGGCAGAGCGGCGAAAATATGATTTTTCTCCGGATTTCCTTTCTTGCGTTCGTGATGAAATCGGATAACTTAAGGGCAGGCGGCAAGTCCGTCCGCACCTTCGTTTTGCGACACGGAATTTGGTTGCTCTTTCGGAACATAGATCATGAGCACAAGTCCTCTTCCGGCTCCGCAAGGCCCGCGTCCCGCCGCCCCGCTAGCTCGCCCACTTGGTGCTGCTGGAATGCCGCCGCAAGGTGCGCAGCCCGCCATGCAAGGACCGCCGCAAGGTCTTCCTCCAGGCCAGACAGATGACGGTCCCGAGCCCGCTTTCAGTACCAACTTCCTACTGTTCAACGCCATGCCCAGTTGGGCGGTGAGCGGCGTCGTTCATTTCATCGGGGTCATCCTGCTGGCGCTCATCCCCAACCCGCCGCCGCCGAATTCGGACCAGATCAGCGCGGTTTCTCCGCCGACGGAGAAGGAAGAAGAAGTTGAGGAATTCAAAGAAGAGAAGATGGAGATCAACGTCACCGAAACAAACGTGGCGAATACCAGCAGCGACGTTGTTGCGGCGCTGACTTCGGATGTTGTCGAGACGACGGACACACCTTCCGTGGCGATGGACGTCGATGCCGCTGCGGTTCACATCGAGCTGTCCGATTTTGGCGAGCAGACCGCTCCCAAGAACGATCTGATGGCGCAAGTGGGCGCGGTCACCGGCACCGGCGTTGCCGGCCGCGGTGAAGCGCAGCGCGGGCAGATGGTGGCCAAATACGGCGGCAACGACGCCAGCGAAGCGGCCGTCGCCAGAGCGTTGGCCTGGTTTGCCGCCCATCAGATGCCCGATGGCGGCTGGAATTTTGACCATCGCCTCGGCCAGTGCAACGGCCGCTGCGGCGACGCGGGACGCTTGACCGACTGCCGCACCGGCGCGACGGCGATGGCCCTGCTGCCGTTCCTCGGGGCGGGTCAGACTCACAAGCAAGGGAAATACAAGACCGTCGTCGAACGGGGTCTGTACTTCCTCACCAGCCAGATGAAGATCACCAACCGCGGCGGCATCCAGTGCGGCGACCTGGCATCTGGCGGCGGCAGCATGTATTCGCATGGCCTGTCCTCGATCGTGCTCTGCGAGGCCTACGCCATGACCCACGACAAGGGGCTCATGGCTCCCGCTCAGCTTTCGCTCAATCACATCATGTACGCCCAGGATCCCGTCGGCGGCGGCTGGCGCTATGCTCCGCGGCAAGCGGGAGATACGTCCGTCGTCGGCTGGCAGCTTATGGCCCTCAAGTCCGGCCACATGGCCTACTTGAAGGTCGATCCGAACACCATCGTGGGTGCCATCAAGTTCCTGGACACCGTCGGCATGGAAAGCGGATCCTTCTACGGTTACGTCGACCCAGGCAAGGGGGCGGCGACGACCTCCGTCGGCCTGCTCTGCCGCATGTATCTGGGTTGGAAGAAGGACAACCCGGCCCTGCAGCGGGGCGTGGATTACATGGCCGGCCTTGGCCCGCAGAAGAATAACATGTACTTCAACTACTACGCCACCCAAGTCCTTCGCCAGAACGAAGGCGAAAAGTGGGACAAGTGGAACAAGGAAATGCGCGACTGGCTGGTCGAATCCCAGGATAAGAACGGGCATCAGACCGGCAGCTGGCAGATGAAAGGAGACCACGGCAGCGACGCCGGCGGCCGCATCTATTGCACCAGCATGGCCACGATGATCCTGGAGGTCTACTATCGCCACATGCCCCTTTACGGCAAGCAGGCGGCGGAAGACGAGTTCCCGCTGAAGTAATGTAGCCGTGGGACAAGCAGCCTTGCTTGTCCTTTATTCGCTGGTAGTTCGTTGCAAATTGGACAAGCTGGCAGCTTGTCCCACGGGATCTTTCTCCGTCTTCAAATCCCGCCCCACGAACCGCAAGAATCCGCCGATCAAGACCATCACCACGGCCAGGGCCAGGTTCACGTTCAGCCACATCACCCGCTTGGCCTGAAACTTCTTAGCAGTCTCGCTGCGGCCGGTCAAAAAGCTGGCGAAGAGAAATATCGGCAGAGCCAGAATCAGTTTCACGCCGGCAATGATATTGTAGTACTTATTGCCGAGCGCTGGATCGAAATTGTACCGGGCCGCCAAACCCAGATTTGCGATGCCGCTGATCAGGAGCAGTGCCGCTGCAATCATCACAAACTTCCCCCACCGCGAGCGGACCCCTTCGTGCAGCGCCGCCCGGCTCTTCTCATCGAGTTCCGGGACCGTGGGAACTAACGCGAACCGCATGAAGATTGTCCCGCCCATCAGGGCAATCGCCCCCAGGATGTGCATGTAGCGGAGAATGAGGAGGAGAGGGAAAAGGGAGTCGCTCATGGGAATTCATTGGCGCTGGATGGAAGTGCTGAATCAGTCTTGGATGGTAGGAGCGGGGTGCTGGATTGCCAATGGGGAGGTCTCAGCGTCACTTGTGTCGCACATGTTCCCCAAAGCGGTTGTGAATCAGCTCCACGGCTTCCGCGACCGAAGCAATCCGCCCCTCAAGCTGTTCGTCCCGCACCGCTTCCAAAATGTCCTTGTAGGTCGGCCCGAGCGCGATCCCGAGTTGCTTCAGGTCCTCGCCGGTAATCAGCGGCGGCGGATTGAGCGCGGCGGCTGGCAGCTCCAGCTTCTGCCGGCAGAGCGCGATTCCCTCCAGGCCAACACCCAGCGCGACGGCTACCGCCTCACTGTAATCCACCAGTTCTGTTGCCCGCGGCGAAATCAATAGCCGCTGGATTTGCGGCCAGGGGTGGAATTCGGCTGCTCGGATCAATTTCTCTTCACGCAGTATCATCAGCGCGCCGCCGCTGTCCTCATTGGGCAGCTTCCAGCGGGAGAGGGCAGATTTAATGGCAGCGGAGCCTGCCTGGATGGAGACTTCCCGCAGGAGCGCCGCCAGTGTCACGGCGAAAGTGGGCTTGTTTGGCTGGCGGAGGATGGAGAGTGTGCGGTCCCACGCCGACGGTTCGTCATCAATGAGCCCCGCCAGCTCGGGCAAAATCTGCTTGAGCAGTCCCGATTCGCGGAGCAGCGCCAGTGCCGCCGCCCGGTTCTCATGCACCATCATCCGCCGCATCTCGGCCGCGATCCGCTCCGCGCTCACTGCTTGAATGTCTGGCGCGTGCTTTTGTACGGCTGCCAGCGTGCCGGGGTCGAGGGCGAATTCGAACGTCGCCGCGAAGCGGACGGCGCGGAGCATCCGCAGCTTGTCTTCGGCGAATCGCTCGTGCGGGTTGCCGATGGCCCGAATGATGTGCAGTCGCAAATCATCCTGTCCGCCGACATAGTCATAGTATTGATCAGCGACCGGATCGAAGAAAATGCCGTTGATGGTGAAGTCGCGGCGCTTGGCGTCTTCTTCGGCACTCGTAAAGGCGACGGCATCGGGGCGGCGGCCGTCGGAATAGCCCAGGTCGCGGCGGAACGTCGCCACTTCAATCTGCCCGGCGTCTTTGGGGCCAAGGACCGTGATCACACCGAAGGCGGCACCGATGGCCAGCGTCCGCTGGCGGCCGAAGACCTCGCGAATCCGGTCCGGCTCGGCGTCGGTCGCCACGTCGTAATCCTTGGGCGTCTTGCCGAGCAATTGATCCCGCACGCAGCCGCCAGCCCACAGCGCCTGGTGCCCCGCGGCGCGGAGCTTCGCCACGACGTCGATGGCGAATTGGCGGGAGAGGGCGGAGTCGGTGTGCATACGATTGGTCAAACCTGACCGGCGAGCGGCCTGCGTAAGCTGGCCGGTCAGCACGGATGTTTCGAGACGCGAAGTTACCGGGAGGCTTACGCCTCCCGCTCGCCTTTGATACAGGGTGTGGACGAATTTGTAATAGCGGGATAGGCTGCCGGGAGTCAATTCTACATGCACAGCGACAGGGATAGGTATGAATAGCCAGGGGCCATTGCCGGCGGATATCGACGTCCTCTCCGTGAAGAAGATGCAGGACGCGGGGGAGAGGTTCGTGCTGATCGACGTCCGCGAGCCGGAAGAATTCGCCACCGCCGCAATTGAGGGCTCGCTGCAAGTCCCGATGCGGACCGTCCCCTCGCGGCTGGCCGACCTGGAGCAGCACCGCGGGGAACGGATCGTCGTCCACTGCCATCACGGCGGCCGCAGCGCCCGCGTGGCCCAGTGGCTGCGGGACCAGGGCTTCGAGCAGGTCCAAAACATGTCCGGCGGCATCGACGCCTGGAGCCAGCAAGTGGACCCCTCGGTGCCGCGCTATTAGCCTCCCCTCTTAATCTTAATCCTACTCTTAATCTTCATCCTCTTCCCGCCCTCTGCCCTCCCGCCTACCCCATTTTCGCAGTACCCCTTAAAATCCTCCCAAGGAGTCTCTCATGGAACGTACTTTAGTCCTGCTCAAGCCCGACTGCGTTCAGCGGCGGCTGATGGGGAAGGTTCTGAGCCGCTTGGAGGAGAAGGGTCTGAACGTCATCGGGCTGAAGATGCTGCAGGTCACGCCGCAACTGGCGAAGACACATTACGCCGAGCATGTGCAGAAGCCGTTCTATCCCGGCCTGGAGCAATTCATCACCGCTTCCCCCATCGTGGCGATGGTCGTGGAGGGGCTGGAAGTCATCCGCGTCGTCCGCGACATGCTCGGCGCCACCAGCGGCCTGAAAGCAGCGGCCGGCACCATCCGCGGCGACTACTCCAGCAGCCGCCAGATGAACCTCGTCCACGCCTCCGACGGCCCCGAAGCTGCCGCCAAGGAAATCGCCCTCTACTTCAAGCCCGATGAAATTCTGCCCTACGAACCGACGCTGATCGGATGGTTCAAGGCGGACGATGAGAAGTAGAAAGTGGGGTAGGCTTCCAGCCTGCCCAGAAACCTGCGCGGCCGGTTAGATCGCCGCGGACGCCGGAGCACTGGCATAAACTCGGTCGAAAACTTCGACGGCCCGGCCCCCAAGTTGCTCGGCCATCCGGCGATACGCTTGCCGGCGATAGTCCCACCCAAAACGCGAACGGGGCGCCTGCTCGAGCCAGTCAAACAAGTGTACGCAGCAGAGGTCGTCCAACTCGCGGCGCGTGAGGGGCATGGCCTCGCCGCTTTCCCGGTTGCGGAGCAGGAACGGTTCGCCCTCCTGCGTCAGCAGCTCATCCAGCGACCCCCGGTCCATCAGGCAATTCCAATACGCCAGCCGCTCCGCCCGGCTGCCGACCAGCTCGACCAGCTCCTCCCGCCGCTCCAGCGGCAGCTTGAATCCCTGAAACTTCTCCGTTCCATAGATGGAATGCAGCAGGCCGGCCCGGCACAAATCTTCCTCGTACCCGGCAGCCTGCATCAGCTTGTAGACGCTGATCAGGTGGGCGAGATAGTTCTTCTGCGTATGGGCGATTTGCTCGATCCCCAGGTTGACCAGGAAATCAGTCAACTGTTTGAAAGTCGCGGCCATGGCGGCTCCTCAGGCGAAGGCAAGCTCCGGTTCAACCATCAGAATACCAAACCGCACATGGGGTAGGCTTCCAGCCTGCCCAGAGGACCTGCCTTCCACCTCTCGCTACAGACTCAAGTCTCAAAAAAAATACCTACCTCGCGGCACTGTGTTGAAAATCCGTCCCGGATTTCCCAAAACCCCTCCCGGGGACGTCCTCAAAACGCCATGTGTGCCGAAGATGCTAAAACAATCCAAACCACTTCTTTCTGGCATAAAAAGGCTTGGTCTCTCGCGTCATATAGTTACTGACGAACTCATTCGTACCTCGCCTCACCTGTACAAAATCAACAATCTCGCCTTTGTTGGCAACCTCACGGACTACTACACCTGCGTCCCCAAGCACTCTCTCGAAGTCCTTGTCCACTTCTAGCCCGATCAATGTGTGCGCCTCGCTGTCGATGTCTGCAACAAACGCGTGAGCAAGATAAGCGGCCTTTATTTCCCGCACTTTTGCGAACAGCCTGCTGAGGGCTGCTGTTATGTGATGAGGGTAATTCTTGGGCTGGCCGAGTAGAATCTTTTTGCCTCCGATGTCGTTCCTTTTCGTAGGAGCGAACAACGATCCGTCGATCAACGACTCCACTTCGTGTTTTGTAAACACCTTCCCATATTGAGCACCAGGATTGAGCACGAGATCGCTGCCACGCAGCATCGTAAACACTGCATGGCCCTTCATCGCAACGAACCCAACTTCCGCCGCCACGACAGCAGAAATTCGCTCGACGGACGTAAAAATTGGGGCGTGGAGAGTCCCGTCAAATTCAATCATTCGAATCTTAATTGACGCGTTCTCCCCGGCTATGAACTGCCGCTCGCCCTCCGGCATTTGGTCTGTGATGACAAATAAATCCTGCTCACGCAACGCGCGATAGAAGGCTGATCGTGCAGCGGGGTCTTGGGCAGCCGCCACGAGCAATCGCTCAAGTTCATTTACGGGTTCAAAGGCCATCGGAGAAGGCATCTGCGTGAGCGATTGCTTCAATGTGGATTAGAAGAATACTGCGCCGATTGTCGATTGTAGACGCAATTCGTTTGAGAATCTTCTGGCAAGAAACCGGTTGCGCCTCCGGGTCTGACCCGACTCGCGGAAGGGTAGCGATTTGCGAAGTGGGCGCGTATCCGGAAGTTGTTAACTTCCGGCTGCCTAGTACTTCATCAATATCTCCGGCACCTCCACTCCCTCCATCCCCGGAAAGCCCTCCTCCGCAATCGCTTCGCCGAGTTTGCTCGCCGCTTTGAAATAACCATCACTCGGACGACCACCCGTGAGCTCGCGCGTGAGGTCCTGGCAGAGGAGGTCGGCGGCGGTGCGGAGGATTTCGTTGTCTTGTCGGGCGGCGTAGAGGGAGGTACAGAGCAAGACGACGAGCTTTTGGGCTCGGCTGGAGAGCTCGCTCATGCGGCACTGGCGGTCGGCGAGCTTGAGCTGGTGCTTCATCATCATGCCGCTGATTTCCCGCGGCAGGCGTTGCAGGCCGCGGCTGGCGAACCGGGCATGAGTCTCTAGCCGCGGCGGCATGGAAGGAAGCTGGACGCCCGGCTTGAAGGTACACTTCTCGCGCAGCAGCCAAAGAGCGTAGGGCGGGGCGGCTTTCCGCAGAGCCCACATGTGGGCCGGGTTCACGAAGCTCGGCTGCTTGATCCCGGCGGCTTGCAGGGCTTTGCCGACCGGCTCGAAGTATTGTACGCCGTGTTGCTTGACGAGCGATTTGAAAAAGGCCATGCCGAGCATCTCCCCTTCCCCTTCGTAGATGCAGGGGGCGAGGTACTCGTGGACGTGGTCGCCGAAGATGTGGCCGTGCAGGAACGAGCGGCCGCCGTGCGTTTTCATGCAGAGCTCGACGGCGGCTTCTTTCTGCGATTCGCTGCCGAAAATTTTGGCGACGACGCACTCCATCTCGCCGCGGTAGCCTGCGTCGATGAGCGTGGAGCACCAGGCGACCAGGGCGTCGCACCCGACAATCAGGCCGGCGAGCCGGGCCAGGCGTCGGCGGACCAGCTCCCGCTTCTCAATCGCTTCACCATATGTCTTGCGGAACTTGCCCCAAGGAATCATGCTCCCCATCATCAGCCGCATCGTGCCGGCGGCATTGGCACAAAGGGCGATGCGGCCGAGGTTGAGGCCGTGGTAGGCGATGGTCAGGCCGTTCCCCTTCTCCACCCGCAGCAGGTTGGCGGCGGGGACGGGGAAATCGCGGAACTTGATCCCCCGGTTGTGCGTGTGCTTGAGGGCGTACAGGCCGTATTTCACCAGCTCGAACTGCTCGTTCTCCTGGTCCGGCAAATCGGCGATCAGGACCGCCGGCTTGTCGTCGATGAGGCAGACGAGGCCAATGGTGCGGCCGGGGACGACGTTGGTGATGAACAGCTTCTCGCCGGTGACGAAGTAGGTGTCGCCGCGGAGGACAGCTTTCGTTTTGAGCGCGGTTAGATCACTTCCCGCGCCCGGTTCCGTCAGGGCGAACGCCGACAGCCGCTCGCCGCTGGCCAGTTTGGGGAGGTAGCGGCGCTTCTGCTCTTCATTGCCGAACGTGCGGACGGGGTCCACCGCGCCGATGCAGCCATGCACGCTGGCCAGGCCGGCGATGGTGGGGTCGATAAGGGCCATCCGCGTCAGGAATGGCGCGAAGCTGCGGAAAGGAACCCCCTTGCCGCCGTACTCGCGGTCGACGAGCAGACTCCAGTAACCCGCCGCGGCCAGCTCGTTTAAGACAGACTCCCGCGTCTTGCCATTTTCATCCAGCAGCGTGTCGGCATTGCGATGTCGGCGGACGACAGCAATGGAAGCATCCATCACCTGCTGCACGTCGGCTGGAGTCGTCACTTCCGCGGAATCAAAAAGCTCAGCAGGAAATCCTCGGTCCCAGACCGCCCGATGCACCGGGCTCGCCGTCGTCTGCCGCCGCTTCTCAAACAGCCGCTCGACTTCGTCATCGGCCTTATCGATGGCCCCGGTCCGCGTGGCTTCTTCGTCGCTCTTGCCGCCGAGACGCATGGCGGTTTCGGCGAAGGAGGGGTCGGTGGAGGGGCGGTCGGGGGACGTGGTGGACATGGGGAGGAAGTGGGGATTTGAGATTTTGGATTTGAGATTTGAGACGGGAGAATGAAGGTGGCGAGAAGTCGAAAACCTAAGTACTCAGTACTGAGTACTTAGTACTGAGTACGGAGAAGTTGACGCCAGGCAATCCGGCTCCACTGGATTCTAGACCCCGGCCATCGCCCGAGCAAACGCCCGTTCGTTCCGACTCGATGCGCTCATCCACTATTCCCAGTCCCGCTGGTCGTGGAATAATGTCCCTCTACTCCTGAGGCATTCGACATCATGGCGATTATCACCGATTGCACGACGATTCCCGAGCTCTTCGCCCGCCGCGTCCAGAGCAACGGCGAAGGGACGGCGCTATGGCACAAGCGAGCCGGCCAGTTTCTGCCGCTCACCTGGTGGGAAGTCAGTCAGCGGGTGAATTGCCTCGCCTCCATGTTGTCGCAGTTTGGCGTGCAGGCCGGGGACCGAGTAGCACTGCTGTCGGAGAACCGGCTGGAGTGGGTGCTGAGCGACTTGGCGATTCAGTCGCTCGGGGCCATCAACGTCCCCATCCACGCGCCGCTGACGGGGGAGCAAATCACCTGGCAGATTCTGGATAGCGGGGCCAAGGTGGTCCTGCTCTCCGGACCGGCGCAGTCCCGGAAGTTGACGGAGCTGAAGTCTGCGAACAAGGATCTCATCTGGGTCGAATTTGACACCGACCCTTCCTTGCCGCTGCCGCCGGGCGTGCAAACGTCATTGCTGGGCGTCATTCATTCAACTCTGCGGTGGCTGCAAGAGCAGGGAGGTTCGTTTCCGGCCGATGCCGATCCGGAGGTCGACCCGGCGAGTGTGGCGACGATCCTCTACACCTCCGGCACCACCGGCGAGCCCAAAGGGGTGATGCTCACGCAGGCAAACCTCATCAGCAATGCGGTCAGCACGGTTGAAATGTTCCGTGCCGACGAAGAGCCGCGGCGGGACGATTACAGTGACAAGGTGCGGCTGAATTTCTTGCCGCTGTCGCATATCTTCGCCCGGACCTGCGATCTGTATATCTGGCTCGTCGAAGGTTCGCAGCTCGCGATTGCGGAGTCGCGCGAAACGGTGATTGCCGATGCCGCCGCGATGAAGCCGACGTTCATGAACGGCGTGCCGTACTTTTACGACCGGGTGCGGCGCGGCTTAGAAGAAAAGGGGTTGCTCCATCAGCCGGGCATTCTGCGGCAGGTTCTCGGTGGCCGAATCGAGCAATGTTGCAGCGGCGGGGCGGCGCTGCCGGAGCATCTGTTTGACTATTTCCAGTCCCAAGGCGTGCCGCTGCTTCAGGGTTACGGTTTGTCCGAATCCTCGCCGGTCATTTCCATCTCCACGCCAAAGACCGTCCGCCGCGGCTCCGCGGGAAAGCCGATTCCAGGCGTTGAGGTGACGATTGCGGAGGATGGCGAAATTCTCACCCGCGGCCCGCATGTCATGGCGGGATATTACAAGAACGAGAAGGCCACGGCGGAGATTCTCAAGGACGGCTGGCTCTATACGGGGGACTATGGCCGGATTGATGACGATGGCTTTCTTTACATCACCGGGCGGAAAAAGGAAATTCTGGTCACCTCCGGCGGAAAAAACATCGCGCCGGTCTACTTGGAGTCGCTCCTCACCCAGGATTCGCTCATCCTGCAAGCCCTCGTCATCGGCGACAACCGTAACTATCTCACGGCGCTGCTCGTGCCAAACTTGGATGCGTTGAGGAAGGAAATGGCCGGCCAAGGAATTGTTCTCGCACAAGACGAAGCTCTCCATTCTCACCCGCAAGTCCTGGCCATCGTGCAGGACCGCGTCAACCAGCGCCTCGCCTGCGTCTCTTCCTTCGAACAGGTCCGCAAGATCACGCTGCTTCCCCGCCCCTTCACCATCGAAGCCGGCGAGATGACCGCCAAGCTGAGCTTGCGGCGGAAGGTCATTGAAGCGAATTTTGCCGCGGAGATTGAAGCGATGTATAGGAAGGGTTGAAGACAGCCACACTAGCCCGCCGGTACAATCAATAGAGTCCCATCGCTCCTCTCCTGGCCCCTTCCTACGGAGATCTTCTCATGGCCACCGCCACTCTTCCTAGACCCGCCGCTGTCGGTCCCAAGCTGCCCGAGATTCGCCAGACGCAGCTCTTTATCGGCGGACAGTGGGTTCCGTCGCAGAGCGGCAAGACTTTTGAAACCGTCAACCCGGCAACCGAAGAGGTCATCGCTAGCGTGGCCGAAGGGGACGCGGCGGACGTGGACCTGGCGGCGAAGGCGGCTCGCAAGGCCTTTGAATCCGGCCCCTGGAGCACGATGGATGCCCGCGACCGGGGCCGGTTAATGTACAAGCTGGCGGACCTCATTGAGGAAGAAGCCGATGAGCTCGCGGCGCTCGAGTCGCTCGATAACGGCAAGCCGATCCGCGACGCCAAGGCCGCGGACCTGCCGCTCACCATCGACGCCCTCCGCTACTACGCCGGCTACGCGGACAAGATTCATGGCCAGACGATTCCTGTCCGCGGCAATTACTTCACCTACACCCGCAAGGAGCCAGTCGGTGTCGTGGGGCAAATCATCCCCTGGAATTTCCCCATGCTGATGGTCGCCTGGAAATGGGGCCCCGCCCTGGCCGCCGGCTGCACCATTGTCATGAAACCGGCGGAGCAGACACCGCTCACTTGCCTGCGGATGGCTCGCCTCGCTCAGAAGGCCGGCATTCCCGATGGCGTAATCAACGTCGTCCCCGGTTACGGCCCGACTGCCGGTGCCGCCGTCGTCAAGCATCCGGGAATCGACAAAATCGCCTTCACCGGCGAAGGCTTGACCGCTCAGATCATCATGCGAGAAGCGGCCTCGACCCTCAAACGCATCACGTTCGAGCTCGGCGGCAAGAGCCCGAACATCATCTATGCCGACAGCGACCTCGATGCTGCCGCCGCCGGCGCTCATTTTGGCCTCTATTTCAATCAAGGCCAGTGCTGCTGCGCCGGCAGCCGCGTGTACGTGGAAGAGAAGATCCACGACAAGTTCCTCGACAAGGTCGCGGCGATGAACAAGTCCAGGAAACTCGGCAACCAGCTTGATCCCACGACCGAGCAAGGGCCGCAGGTGGACAAGGCCCAGTACGACAAGATCATGAAGTACATCGGCATCGGCAAGGAGCAAGGAGCCACGATGATCTCCGGCGGCTCACGGCACGGCGACAAGGGCTTCTTCGTCCAGCCCACGCTCTTCTCCGGCGTCAAGGACGACATGGCCATCGCCCGCGAAGAAATCTTTGGCCCCGTGATGTCGGTCCTCACTTTCAAAGACACCGACGACATCGTGGCCCGCGCCAACAACACTTCCTTCGGCCTGGCTGCGGCGGTCTGGACCAGAGATGTCGGCAAAGCCCACTACCTCGCCAAGAAAATCAAAGCCGGCACCGTCTGGATCAATTGCTACGACGTCTTCGACGCCGCCGCCCCCTTCGGCGGCTACAAAATGTCCGGCATGGGGCGCGAGTTGGGGGAGGAGGGGCTGCGGGCCTATACGGAGACGAAGACGGTGACGGTGGCGATGGGTTAAAGGGATGCCAGTTAGCCGGCAGGTTCATTATCCACGTTCCAAATTGATTCCCTCACAGCGCCGTAAGCTGCACAACGAACCGACTTCCGCACAGCGTGCTTGCCATGTGGGACGGGAAAGTTCCTCGAAGGCCAATCTGGAGGACGAAAAGCTATGCGCGGCCTGATGTCAATCACCATTTATGTGGGTACGCTTGTTTTTTCTGCCGCAAGCCTGGGATGGGTAGCTAGTGGAGCCGAAGATTCAGCGAATAAGCTCGTCGACCCAGAGAAGCTGGAAGTGAAGGTGGACGGCGGTGAACTATTCATCGCTGGCAAAAAGATTTCTCTACCCGGTAAGCGACCAGTTCTGGTGGAAGTGCTCGGTAAGCCATCGCGCGTGATCGAGAAGGCCAACATTCTGCTCGTCTGGGATGAGTTGGGTGTGGTAGCCTACGAGCGGCCTGAAGATGGTGCGGTAATTCAGGTGACCGTTTCCTTGGGGAAAATGGATTTAGAATTCTGGCCGAAGAAGATGATGCGCGGGAAGGTCACCCTCGACGGTGCATCCGTAACCGCAGACACCACGATCGCTGCCATCAATAAGGCCAAAAAAGGTGATCGCCTGGTCATGGACACTCCGGTCCCTTTCATCTATTCGATCGAGAATAAGGACGCTCTCATATCCATCCACAAGGTCAAAAACGGTCAATACGATGGTGAGGGGACGATCGCCGATCTCGTATTCTCAACCAAGCGGGATAAGTCGTGATTGCATTTGGGTGTAACTCGCACTTCTCGCATATGCAACTTGCCTATATTAACCGGCGGCTTCGACCCGTTTTTTGGCCCATTTACGTCCAACCAGTGGGTCGAGGCGATCAATCAGCCGG
>JBKJNY010000063.1:0-51230 GCA_046593355.1 Pirellulaceae bacterium
CGCACATACGCCTCATGGACCAGCGCCGTCGCCTGCAGCGTCTGCCCCGGTTTCTCCTGGGCGAGCTTCGCCGCGGCAAGTTTCCGCAGCTCGTCGTAGATGAGCGGCAACAGCTTCTCCGCCGCCGACGGATCGCCGGATTCGATTTGCGACAGGATGCGGGTGACGTCGGACATAGACGGTAGCGCAAGGCCAAGGAATGTGCCCTGACTATACTGCGTTCACGACTGGGTGGACGGTTCGGCTCAAGAAAAATCGACGGGTCTCCGGATAGCTGCCCGTCGCGGAATACAATGGGGATGTGAATGGTTGGACATTGGCATCCGCCCGCGCGGATCAAACGCCACGAATCGGAGACGGATGGATGGTATTGGGACAAGTTTCGAGATCCTGCGCCCGCAACTGGTGGCTGGTTTGAGCGGCGGTCTGCCAGGCTCGGAGGCGCAGCGACTGTTCGCGCCGGAGCTGGCGTATGGCCGGCACGCGGGACCGCCCGCCCTGGACGCCCGCCAAGCGGCAGTGATGGTGCTGGTTTACCCGCATCAAGGAGAATGGTTCGTGCCGACGATGGTGCGGGCACATTCCCTGAAAGATCATGCGGGACAAATCGCCCTTCCTGGCGGCTCGGTGGACGTGGGCGAAACGCCAGCCCAAACAGCACTCCGGGAGTTTGAGGAGGAGCTAGGCGCCGGTCGCATAGAAATCGACATGTTAGGGGCGCTCACGCCCATTTACGTCTTCAACAGTAACTTCTACGTCCTCCCATTTTTGGGGCTTTGCCGGGCTCGCCCGGACTTCCAGCCGAATGCCGCAGAGGTTGCGGAGCTGATCGAGATTCCACTCCGGTCACTTCTGTCGCCGGAAAACCACTCTTCCCACCAAATTCACCGCCGCGGCGTGACTTTCCGCGTTCCGCACATCCAAATCGGCCAATACCGTGTTTGGGGAGCGACCTGCATGATTTTGGCGGAGGTCATGGCTCTCATGAACCGCTGCGCCGCCCTTGGCGGAGCATAAGCTGCAAATCTATATTGACGCTCGGGTGGGAAGCGAACCCGTGGCATGAAATTCATGTCTGTGCGGAACCGGCGCGAGCCGGCAAGAGCAAACTCGGTCCGAGGAACGGCATCATGATACGCGTCGGCATTCTGGGAGCGACCGGCTACACGGCTCTGGAGCTGATTAAGATCTTGCTCCGCCATCCGGAGGTAAAAATCGCGGCCCTCACCAGTCGCCAGGAGGGGCGGCCGCATATTTCGTCCATCCATCCGTCGCTTACCGGCCGGCTGGATCTGTGTCTGGAGGACTTTGGCGCAACCGTTCTGGCAGACCGCTGCGACTGCGTCTTCAGTTGCCTGCCTCATGCGGCTTCGGCGGAGTCCGCAAAGGCGCTGGTCGCGGCCGGCGTGCGGGTGGTTGATTTCAGCGCGGACTATCGTCTGGATGATGCCGCTTCTTATAAGAAATGGTACGAGCACGACCATCCGGACGCCGAGCGTCTAGGGAAAACGCCCTACGGCTTGCCGGAACTTTTTCACGAGCAAATTCCCTCGGCACAGCTCATCGCCAATCCCGGCTGCTATCCAACCTCGGCCATTCTGCCGCTCGCTCCATTCCTCAAGGGGGATCTGATTGAGCCGACGGATATCATCGTCGATTCCAAGAGCGGCGTCTCCGGCGCAGGCCGCACGCCCAAGCTCAGCACGCTCTTTCCCGAGTGCAACGAGAGCATCTCCGCCTATAGCGTCGGCAAACATCGCCACCAGCCGGAGATAGAGCAGATTCTCGGCCGGGCGACGGGCAAGTCGGTCGAGATCATCTTCACTCCGCACCTGGTGCCGATGGACCGCGGCATTCTGACGGTGTGCTACGCCCGACCGACTCGCGTGATGACCGAGGACGAAGCGTACTCAACACTCAAGGACTTCTACGCCGGCCAGCCGTTCGTCCGAGTGGTCAAACACCTTCCCGCCACGAAAGACACCGCCCACACCAACTTCATCGACATCACGGCCCGCATCGTCCGCCGCCGCTTGGTGTTGATTAGCGCCGAGGACAACCTGATCAAAGGGGCCTCCGGCGCGGCGGTGCAGAATTTTAATCTGATGTATGGCTTTCCAGAGACGACGTCGCTGCTGTAGGGGCAAAAAGCACTTTGTAAATCACGGCTCTCAATGCTATTCTTGAAGTAAGGAAACAGGAGCCAATTTATGAGCACCGCACTGCTAGAACTGAATAGCTTTCACCAATTCGCGCAGGATTCGCTGCGTACGCGGGATGAAGACGTATCGCTGGAGAAACTCCTTGAGATTTGGCGGGCGAAAACGGAACGAGATGAGGTCAATGCGGCAATTCGCGAGGGACTTGCCGATATTGAAGCGGGCAGATATCGTCCCGCTGCAGAAGTCATGGAGGAATTTCGACAGAAGCATGGAATTCCGTCGCCATGATTTATGCCGTCAGCGTGACCAGGGCGGGGAACAGGGATCTCGAAGGGTGCTACGCATACATTGCAAAACGATCTCCGCGCGGCGCTGCGGCATGGGCGAACGCATTCCAAGAGCACGTTGTTGATGCATTAGCCGTTGATCCTCACTCTTACGAACTAGCGCCTGAAAACCGCGACCATCCCGTTGAGATCCGTCAAAAACTGTTTCGCACCCGCCAGGGCAAAAACTATCGTGCGCTCTTTACGGTCAGAGGACAAGACGTTTTTGTCATTCACATCCGAGGTCCGGGACAGGATCTGATTCCGCCTGAAGAAATATCGCTTCCCTAGAAACTTTTACCTTTCACTTTCAATCCTTGCGGTCCGTTTCCCATGCTCCCTCTCGGATTTCGATTTTCCGGCGTCCACTGCGGCATCAAGAAGAATCCGCAGAAGGAGGACTTCACACTGATTCATTGCCCGATTGGGGCGGTGGCGGCGGGAGTCTACACTCAGAACCTGGTCTTCGCTGCGCCGGTGGCGCTGGACCGGGAACGGACGCCGTCGCATGATATTCGCGTGGTTGCCGTGAACTCCGGCAATGCCAATGCCTGCACGGGCGAGCGAGGGATGAAGGACGCCCGAGAAATGGCCAGGCTCGCTGCCGCCGCGTGCGGCGCGGAAGAGCAGCAGACGCTCGTGATGTCCACAGGCATCATCGGGGTGTTCCTGCCAATGGATAAAATCGCTGCCGGGGCGAAAGGGGCTGCCGCGAAACTTGGTGACACGGATGAGGCGTTCCTAGCCGCCGCTCGGGGAATAACGACGACCGACAAATCGCATAAAGTTGCCAGCCGCGAGATTCTCATTGGCGGCAAGACAATTCGCATTGCCAGCATGTGCAAGGGAGCGGGGATGATCGGGCCGAACATGGCGACGATGCTGGCCGTTGTCGCCACCGATGCAGCGCTCACTCCCGCGGACGCGCAGCTCGTTCTCAAGAACGCCGCCGATGAAAGCTTCAACTGCATCAGCGTCGAAGGGCACATGAGCACGAATGACACCATGCTGCTCCTGGCCAGTGGAGCTGCGTCCACCACGCCGCTCTCCGGCGATGACCTGAAGACCTTTCAAGCCGCTCTCACTGCCACCAGCATCGAGCTTTGTAAGCAGATTCCCGATGACGGTGAAGGGGCCAGCCATCTCATCTGCATCACCATCGAAGGCTGCAAATCGCGGGCAGCAGCGCGGCAGATTGCCCAGTCCGTCGCCAACAGCGCTCTCGTCAAGACAGCGGTAGCCGGAGGAGATCCCAATTGGGGCCGCATCGTCTCCGCCGCCGGTTACGCGGGGGTGCCCTTCAACCCAGCCGGCGTCGATCTGCGGCTGAATGGTCACTTACTCTATGAACAGGGATCTCCCATCCCCTTTGACGCCAAGACCGTTTCGCAGTCCATTAAGAGCAAGCGCGAAACGGAGCTGGTGCTGTCGTTCCGCGAGGGGAGCGCGAGCATCCGCTTCTGGACCAGCGACCTGAACGTGGACTACGTTCGCTTCAATGCCGACTACTCCACATGAAAACGCCGATTGAGCGATTGTGGCGCGGCGGTATTGTCCTCGGAGTTGTCTTTGCGGCCTCCGTCGTGGGATACCGCTTCCTCGGCGGTTATCCGTGGATTGAGTCGGTGTGGATGGTGGTCATCACCATCGCCAGCGTTGGGTTTGGTGAGCGGAGCACCCAGCCCTGGTACATGCAGCTCTTTACCGTGGCCGTGGTCCTACTCGGAATCTCCGCGGCCGGGTACACTTTCGGCGGCTTTCTGCAACTGCTACTCGCCGGCGAGTTGGAAGACGTGCTCGGGCATCGGAAAATGAAACAAGATATCGACAGGCTCAGCGGACACACCATCATCTGCGGCTTTGGCCGCATCGGCCGCACCCTGGCCGATGACATGACCCGCCATCACCAGCGGTTCGTCATCATTGAGCAGAACGAAGAGAACCTAGCGGCGGCCCGTGATGCCGGCTATCTCTGCCTGCATGGGGACGCGACGGAGGACGAGCTGCTGCTGGCCGCCGGCTGCCATCGGGCCAAGGCGCTGATCACCGGCTTGCCCAATGACGCCGCCAACGTCTTCATCACGCTGACCGCCCGCAACCTCAATCGCGACCTGCTCATTGTCGCCCGCGCCGGCCACGGCTCCAGCGAGCGCAAGCTTCGCCAGGCCGGTGCCGACAAGGTCGTGCTCCCTTCGGCCATCGGCGCGCAGCTCATGTCCCGCATGATCATGCGGCCGACGACCGCGGACCTGATGGAGTTGGTGGCTGAACAAGGCAACCTCAACGTGCAGCTCGACGAGATGAGCGTCGGGACGTCCTGCAAACTCCTCGGCAAGAGTATCCGCGAAAGCAACGTTCACAGCCAGTTCCGCCTGCTCGTGCTGGCCGTCAAGCAGTCCAGCGGCAAAATGATCTTCAACCCTGAGGCCGACTACAAGCTGGAGCTCCGCGACATTATCATCCTCATGGGCAAAAAGAGCGACATCGAGCGGTTCTGCCAGGAGTTCGCTGGATCCGAGTAGCCGCGTTTCTTCCTTCACCAGACAAGCATCATGTTCGCCGAAATCGCCCCTGTCGCTCTCCATGACCCCGGCCTGCTCACGCACATCATCGCGCTGGTCGCCCTCACGCTGATGGAAATCGTGCTGGGGATCGACAACATCGTCTTCATCTCGGTCGTCACCAGCCGCCTGCCGGAGAAGGAGCAAGCGTCGGCCCGCCGCATCGGCCTGGCCGCGGCCATGATCACCCGCATCTTGCTCTTGCTCACGATCACCTGGATTATGAACCTGAAGCATGCGGCATTTTCGCTCGACTTTTTCGCCATGGTCCCGGACTGGGTCAACTGGCTTAAGGCCCACGAGGAAATCAACGAAGTCAGTTGGAAGGACTTGATTCTGGTCGGAGGCGGATTGTTTCTCATCAACAGTTCCGTGCGGGAGATCCACGCCAAGATGGAAGGCGAAGGGCACGCGCTGGCGACGACCGCCCCGGCCAACTACCGCAGCGTCATTTTTCAGATCGCCGTGCTGGACATCATCTTCTCCCTCGATAGCGTCATCACCGCCGTCGGCATGGCGGAAGCCATCTGGGTGATGGTCACGGCCGTGGTCCTGGCCGTCGCCGTGATGATGGTCTTCTCCGGCATGATCGCCCGCTTCGTCGAGCGGCACATGACCGTCAAGATGCTGGCCCTCAGCTTCCTGCTGCTCATCGGCGTCACGCTCATGGCGGACGGTCTGGGCACCGAAATCAACAAGGGCTACATCTACTTCGCCATGGGCTTCGCCCTGCTCGTGGAGATCTTCAACCTCCGCGCCAGGGCCAAAGCGAAGAAGCGTCCGCCGAAGGATGCGGAGAATCCGTTTGTGGATTGAGAGCCTATGCAAGAATTCCGCGATGTTGACCCTCGCGAGCTGCGAGTTCCCTCGTCACGACCCCACGGCGCTGATCCCTTCAAATTGGCTCGGCAAACTGCTCTCTTTGGCGGGTCAACGTCTGGGATGCCGCCTCTCTGGGTTTATGAAGGCGCGGACGGAGCGCTGCTGCTGTATAATGGAGTGACGCGTGCGACGCGCCTCGCAAAGATGTCACCGGGCACGCGAATTCGGGTCGTTGTGATCGGCAAATTTCCCAGGCCACTAGCTGGCTGGCCGAAAATCGGAGACTTCCTTCCATGATTACTACATCACAACACCAGGCACTCAGTGTGCTTTCCGAGATCATGGAGTTGTCCCCGGATATTCGAGTTGGGCAACTGCTGGCACATCTCGGCTTGATGGGTGAAATGCACATCGATAAGGGCTTGGGAACGATCGAAGACGATGAGTTCATTGCAATTCTCAACCGCCATCGAGCCGAATTGCGTGCTCGGTTCGATGGGAACCCGTTCCCGCCCCTGACGGATGCCGAAAACGGCTTCTCGGTCTCTGGCAGCCCTTTGCCTGGCCCTAACGTGGCTTCTATTTCTTCGTAGGCCTGGCCTTTAGACGAGTAAAACAAAGCTAATCGGCAGCCGCCGCGAGGCGCGAATCGATCCCCAGGTGATCGTCGATCTCTCGTTGAAGCTTTCTTATTTCGTCGGCTGGACCTTCCGCGAGAAGCTGAAAGTTTCGCTCATTCTGGGGAAGGATTCGGGATCGCAGTTCCGCGAGCGCCCGGTACATCCGCGCAAGCTGCTGTATCGATTGATCGAGTCCCGATCTATTCGTGATCATGCAGTGCCTGACGATCAGTGCAGAAAAAACGGCGACTACAAGTATTCCAAATGCCCTCTCATCTCATCGGCGTTCAAGACCTGGTGAATCAGCATCAGGCCGCGGATGATGTCACCAATCGTTGTGCCCTGGGGAGTGTACGCAATGCCCGCATGTTCGACACCTGAGGCATGGAGCTTCAGGAAGTCTTCGTCCTGAGTAAACAGGACTCGCACCTCGGTTGAAGCGTATTCCAAGTGCTTCTCGTCGGAAGCTCCCAGGAGTCCAGCTTCCGGGGTCGTGACAACATCCGCGCCCCGTTCTCGAAGGCCGTTGACCACCGCGCGAGCAACATGCTCGTCCATGTAGAACCTAACTGGATTCGCCATTGCCCTTCGGACCCTGAAGCTTCTGCTGGACCTTGGATGGCGTCCGCTGGCGAAGGGCTTCTACGAAGGCCTGCCCTTCTTCGATCGATCGATCGATCTCCGCGCGATGGTCGAAGTAGTAAGCGAGGGCGGCATGCACGTCGGAGAGGGTCAGGCCATACTCGGCGGCGATCTGGTCCGGGGACATCCCCATTCGCTCATGCCAGATGGCGACATTGGCCACGGTGATGCGATGCCCCGCAATTCGAGGCTTGCCGCCGCAAATCTCCGGCGTCCTTTCGATGTGCTGGTCGAGTGTCTTCATGGCGATCGCTCCTTGGCCTCATTCTACCGCAAGAAGGCGACACGCCGCCAACCCATTTAGTTCACCATTTACTTCTTCCTGAATAGCGGCCCCGCATAAATCGCCCCGGGGCCAAGCTCTTCTTCAATCCGCAAGAGCTGGTTGTATTTAGCCATCCGTTCCGAGCGGCTGGCGGAGCCGGTTTTGATCTGGCCGGTGCCGAGGGCGACGGCGAGGTCCGCAATGGTGCTGTCCTCGGTTTCGCCGCTGCGGTGGCTGGAGATGCTGGTATAGCTGTTGCGGTGGGCGAGGTGAATCGCCGAGATCGTTTCCGTCAGCGTGCCGATCTGATTCACCTTGATGAGGATGCTGTTGGCAATCCCTTCGTTGATGCCGCGCTGCAGTCGCTCGGTGTTGGTGACGAACAAGTCGTCGCCGACAAGCTGTGTCTTACTGCCCAAGCGATCGGTCAAGAGCTTCCACCCCGCCCAGTCGTCTTCGCTGCAGCCGTCTTCGATGGAGCAAATGGGATAGCTGCTTGCCCAATCGGCGAGGCCATCGACCATCGCTTCCTTGGAAATCGCCTTGCCGTCAAACGTGTATTTCTGTGTCTTCGAGTCGTAGAATTCCGTCGCAGCCACGTCCAGAGCAATGAAAATCTGCTCTCCCGCTTTGTACCCCGCCTTGTCGATGGCTGACATGATGAGGTCGAGGGCTTCCCGATTGCTGCCGAGGTTCGGTGCGAAGCCTCCTTCGTCGCCGACCGACGTGTTCAGCCCCTTGCTCTTGAGCACGCTCTTGAGGTTGTGAAAAATCTCGCACCCCGCCCGCAGGGCCTCCTTGAAGCTGGCGAAGCCGAGCGGCATGACCATGAATTCCTGCACGTCCACCGCATTGTCGGCATGCGCCCCGCCGTTGATGATGTTCATCATCGGTGCCGGCAGCAGGTTGGCACACGCCCCGCCGAGATACCGATACAGCGGCTGCTGGGTGTAGGCGGCAGCGGCTTTGGCCACGGCGAGCGATACGCCCAGGATGCCGTTCGCCCCCAGCTTGCTTTTGTTCGCGGTCCCATCCAATTCAATCATCCGTTGGTCGATGGCGATTTGATCGAGCGCATCCCAGCCGATGAGCGAGTTGGCGATCAGGTCATTAATACTCGCCACCGCCTTGAGCACCCCCTTGCCCAGATACTGCGTCTTATCGCCGTCCCGCAACTCCCAGGCTTCATGGGCCCCCGTGCTGGCCCCGCTCGGCACCGCCGCCCGCCCCATCGAGCCATCCGTCAGCGTCACATCCACCTCCACCGTCGGATTGCCGCGGCTATCGAGGATCTGGCGACCATGAATATTGGCAATCAAGCTCATAACGGACTCGCTGAAAAAAAGGGCCTTGGAACGACCAAAAATGTCGCCTTTCGCTCCGCGAAAGCAGGTTCGTTTGCAGAGCGAGAGACGACTATTGTTCGCCCCATTTTGGCAAACGATCCCAGCACTGACTAGACCGCGTAATCCGTGCCACGTTACCTCCAGCGATGTTGCAAAACTCGGGGAGTTTCGCAACACCCTCACGGGGAGAAATGGGAGGGTACGGCAGCTCCTGGCGGCAATTCCGGGGCTCGAAGTCTACCGCTAACGATTTTGCTAAGTGAATCGCACCAAGGGCTGCTACACGCTCGTGCTTCCCGAGCAGGTCGCCATTCCTTGCAGCATCGCGGTTGCGATCCAAGTGCCTGACGGAGGTGCCGTAGAAGGAGTAGGAGAAGGCCCTGGGCTAGGGCCAGGTTGACCCACCTGAGTCTGCCAGGTGGATGGATTGACCCCTCCTGACACGTTGACCATGGAATAGGAACTGCCACTGGGCGACGCGAGCATGACGCTGACCACGGTAAACCCTGGTGGGGCAGTCACCGTGGCGGTAAAGGTGCTCGAAGCCGCGTTGTAACTGAGCGTCAAGGTGCCTGCATTCATGGTGTCATTCTCTCGGTGGTGATAGGAGGAGGGCTCTGGTAAAAACGACTTGCTGCATGGCTTGATGGGAAATCAGCCCGCATTCGCCGGTGGAAAACTCTTTCCACTCCACAACGGATCCATTCAGGGGCAATTCCAAATGCTTACCTTGGACGGTCACGCCCGTGCATTTGCCGGCTCGGACTTGGAGCTGAAGATCGACGGGTTTGCGCCAGTCCACGCTGACGGAGGCGCTGGCTAGCTCTTGCGTGTGAACAAAGTCCCGCCGTCCCCGAAGGTCGTCCCCAATAATCAGGCGGTAAAAGTGGACGCTCGCGTTCGCAGGAGGAGGCGCATTGGGCTCAACAATGACGGCGAGACAACTCTCCCGAAACAGGCCATCCGCGGACGATTCCGGGTGCAATCCCCAGAAAACTCCCACTTGGGCGGGCTGCTCGCCGTGCTGCGTGGCGACATCGAGCGTAAACTGCAACGGGTGTTTGCCGCACGCAAAGGCGGACCAATCCATCGAATGGATCGTCAGCCAGTGAGTTCGCTCGTGATACACAAAAATATTCTGCGGCACAAGCGTTTCAAACACCAACTCCCGCGGCTTCTGGCGGAGAAGGTCCGTTGTTCCTGCCGGCAGGTTCTCCGGATTGGGAACGGTCGATTCAACCTTGTCTTGCGATGTGCCATCGGAAATCCAGCCGCTGGCAACCAGAGCGATAGCGCCGCAAAGCAAAATCCCCCCGCCGATCGCCAGCCCCCAGCGAAGTGCTTGTCCCCCTTTTTGATTGGTTGCCTGAGCGAGTCCCCGCTGAAAGTCCAGCGCCGTCGGGAGGCGGTCGGGAAGATTTCGCCGCAAACAATGCAGACACAATTCATCCAGCGCGGGAGGGATCGTTTCGTCGAGCTGCCGCAGCGGCTTGGGGTCGCGGGTGAGAATCTCCTCCCTAATTTCCTCCTTGTTGTCACCTCGAAACGGCCGCCGCCCGGTGAGGCATTCGTACAACATCACTCCCAGGCTCCAAATATCGCTCCGCCCGTCCAGCAGATGACTGTTCCCCGCAAGCTGCTCGGGAGACATATAGGGGAGCGTTCCGCTGACCTCGCCGCGCCGAGCTTGCTGCCCCTCCTCGTGCATGGCCAGCCCAAAGTCGCAAACCTTCACGCTCCCCGTGCCGTCGAGCAGGATGTTCGATGGTTTGAGATCACGATGAATCAGGCCGAGCTTGTGCCCCACCTGCATCGCTTCCGCAATCTGGCCGCAAATCCGCACCGTATCCGGAATGCTCAGTTTGCCGCGCTTGAGGCGCTCGGACAGGGACTCACCCTCGACGTACTCCATCGCGATGAAGACACCGCTTTCCGCGCTTTCCCCCGCGTCGTGAACCGCGATGACGTGGGGGTGCTTGAGGCGGACAGCAATCCGCGCTTCCGCCAGAAAACTTTGCGTTTGTTCGTCGGCCCAGGGGGCTGGTCCGCGCGGCACCTTGAGCGCAATGTCACGATCGAGAATCGGGTCATACGCGAGGTAGACCGATCCAAATCCTCCACCCCCCAGCCGTTTGCGAATGACAAAACGGGAGATTTGGTGAGGAACGTCCTCTCCTGCGATCACGGGGCGGCAAGCCTGGCTGACAGTGACTTCTGCGGCTGTGGCACTGACGCTGCGCGTACTCTGGGCCGGCAAATTTTTCGCGGCACCAAGTGATACCCTTGGTTGGGGTTGCATTAGATTGTGGCCTTGTCGCAACCGAAGGTGGCTGTTCCATGCAATGAGCCCACTGAAGCGATAGTGTGAGCATAGCCGATCGCAACCCGCCATTCAAGTTTTTGCCAATTGCCTCCCTCCGGCTTTCCCCAGAAACCTCAGTTTACGAATGACGAAGTCCGAATGAGGAATGAAAAAAGCAAAATACGTCTTCTTCAATTCGCCATTCGTCATTCGCCATTCGAATTTTCCGCAAATTACTTCACCCCCAGCGCCGCCAGACGCTTCTCGGCATCTCCCCGGGCCTTCTCCATCACTTCGTCAATCTTGGCCGGCGCGCCGCCACGGCGTTTGCTTTCGTCGGCGGCTTCCATGAAGGCGTAGAGCTCGATGGTTTCCTCGACCTCCACGGGCGACTGTTTGGTGCGGAAGAATTTGACGATCTCCACCGCCAGCGGACGATAGCCGCCGAAGGAGCCGACTTCCTTGATTCCCTTGGTGCCAAAACCGGTGCCGCCGTAGCCGCCCCCCTTGCCGCGCATCCCGCGGAACGTGCCGATGCGGCCGTCCTTCCAGGTCCCCACCGCCACGTCATACGCGGGTGTGGAGACGCGACTGACCGAAGTGCAGCCCGGACCCATTACAGTGTAGAGCGTTTCGCAGCCGTGGATGCCATACCAGAACAGGTCGGGATGCGTTTTTTCCAGTTCGCACGGACTGTATGCGTCGCAGCCCAGAATATCCCCCACCGCGCCATTTCGCAGTTCCTGCGCCCCCTTGGAGTAGCGGAGCGACGACGAGGAAAACACCGGGCAGTTGTACTTTTTCGCAGCCGCATAGATGGCGATGGCGTCGGCCAGCGAGCCGGCCACGGGCTTGTCGATGAAGCAGGGCTTGCCCGCTTTGAAGACGGGAATCGCCTGCTCCAGGTGCGGGCGGCCGTCGTTGGTTTCCAGCAGCACGCAGTCCACGCGCTTCAGCAGCTCGTCGATGGAGTCCACAATTTCCACGCCGTGCTTCTTCACGTCCTCGATGTAGCCCGGCACGCGGCTGGTGCTGGATACAATATCGGGACTCCCCTGGGGATAAGCCGCCACCACGCGGCAGTGGGCCAGATCCTCCGCCACCTTGGGGTCGTTCAGATCCTTGGTGAAGGCGATGGCGTGAGAGGTGTCCAGGCCGATGATGCCGACCTTTAATTCCGGCGGATCGGCGGCGGTAAGTTGCGATGCGAGCGTCATAGCGAGAAGCGCGAAAGGGAGGACGAGGCGGGGCATGGGCGACTCCGAGGGATGGGAAGGTGGGTCATTGTAACCAGACGGGGCACCGAGCAATCCGCTTACTGTCCCGAATTGCCGCTTCAAAATCAAGCGGCGCGGATCAATTCGGCAAGAGAGGAGACAGAATAATGGGGGAGAATAATGAAGGCGGAAAAATTGTGAGCGTGGTTGGCTACTGGGAAGGTGGCGACGCGACTGGCACAATGACGGAGTTCCCAGCTACTCTTCCCCCTTCTGCCTTTATTATTTTTTTCCCCATTATTCTGTCTCATTCTGTTCCATGAGCCTCAAGTCCTACGAACTCGTCCGCTTCTCCTCCCTCCCCGGCGTCCCCTGCCCCTGCGGCACGGCGCGGCGGGCCTTTGAAGATACGGCGGACTTTCCGGGCACCATTCACGTCACCGAAATCTCCACCGACGCCCAACTCCATTACCACCGCCGGCTCACGGAGACCTATTACTTTCTGGAGTGCCAGCCGGGGGCAAAGATGCAGCTCAACGAGGAAGTCATCGACGTCCAGCCGGGGGACTGCATTTTGATTCGTCCGGGAACCAGGCACCGGGCCATCGGTCGGATGAAAGTGCTGATTGTCGTCTATCCCAAATTCGACGAAACGGACGAGTGGTTCGACTGACCCGCGCTCCTGCTTTCGCCGCCCGCAATCGACTACCATAAAACTTCCTAACTTACTTTGCGTCTCTGCGTCTTCGAGAATTTTCGTTCCTTGGAACAAACCATGCGCTGTCTCGCGTTCATTTTGATACTGGCTTCAGCCGCTGCTGCCGCCGAGCCGAAGCACCCGAACGTCCTGCTGCTCATCACCGACGACCAGGGCTACGGCGACATCGGCTTTCACGGCAACACGATGCTGAAGACGCCGAACCTGGATGCCCTGGCAAAGCAGTCTATCCGCCTCACGAACTTTCATGTGGACCCAACTTGCGCGGAGACGCGGGCGGCTCTGATGACGGGGAAATACTCCTGCCGCGTCGGCGTGTGGCACACGATCATGGGACGCTCGATCCTGCGGAAGGACGAGAAAATCATGCCGCAGTACTTCGCTGAGGCGGGCTACACGACCGGCATGTTCGGCAAGTGGCATCTGGGGGACAACTGGCCCTATCGCCCGCACGATCGCGGCTTTCAGGAGGCCCTCTACAACCGCGGCGGCGGCGTGGGGCAGTCGCCGGACCATTGGGGGAATGACTACTTCGATGACACCTACCTGCGGAACGGCGTCCCCGAAAAGCAGGAAGGCTTTTGCACCGACGTCTGGTTCCGCGAAGCGACGAAGTTTATCGAGAAGCACAAGGAGAAGCCGTTCTTTTGCTACGTCGCCACCAACGCCCCGCATTCGCCCTACAACGTGGACGCCAAATACGCCAAGCCGTACTTGGACCAAGGCGTCCCCCAGCCGATGGCCAACTTTTACGGCATGATCGCCAACATCGACGAGAACATCGGCCGGCTGCTCGGCAAGCTCGATGAATGGAAGCTGGCGGAAAACACAATCGTGGTCTTCATGACCGATAACGGCACGGCAGCGGGGATGGTTCCTGAAAGGCGAGCGGGGGGCGTAAGCCCCCTGATACCAGGCGAGAAGGCTCCTTGGCTCGGCTTCAATGCCGGCATGCGGGCGCAGAAGGGGTCGCAGTATGAGGGGGGGCACCGGGTGCCGTGCTTTATTCGCTGGCCAGGCGATACGATGTTTCGACGCGGAGAAGAGATGGATTATCTCGCCGCGCACTTTGATTTGCTCCCGACCCTGCTGGAGCTCTGCGAGTGCCCATCCGCGGATCGGCCTCCGGCATCGGACGGCCGATCGCTAGTTCTGTTGCTGGGCCGCTACGCGGTGCCGGAATCCTGGAGCCGCACCTTCGTCGTCCATTCGCAGCGGGTTAACCATCCGGAGAAGTGGCGCAAATGCGGCGTCATGGACAGCTTCCGTCGGCTCATTGATGGCAAGGAACTGTTCTATTTGCCGGACGATCCAGCGCAGCAGAAGGACATTGCCGCGAAGCATCCCGATGCGGTGAACTTCTATCGAGCTTTCTATGAAGACTGGTGGTCCTCCGTTTCCACACGCTTCAGCGAATACAGCGACATCCCCCTCGGCGATGAGCACGCGCCGGTGCAGGAGCTTTGTTGTCACGACTGGCATCCGGTAGACGAGAAATCGCCGCCGTGGAACCAGAGCGGGCAGGACGGGGTGGCGAAGGATCCGCTGGTGAACGGCCAGTGGGCGGTGGAGGTGGCCCGGCCTGGCAAATATGCGTTTACCCTGCGGATGCGGCCCAGCGGCGTACCCTACAAAATCCCCGCGGGAAAAGCCCGCGTGAAGCTTGGCGATATCGAAGGGACCGCGGTCATCATCGCCCCAACTGACAGCGTCACCATCACGCTCGACCTCCAGCCGACCGGCCACGTCATGCTGCAAACCTGGCTCGACGAAGCTGACGGCAAATCGCGGGGAGCATACTACACGACCGTTAAACGAATCGATCCTTAATAATTTCTTACACAGATGCACAGAGCATTGGGAGGAAATGCTAAATGTTAAACGTTAAACGTTAAACGCTAAATGCTAAATGCTAAACGCTAAATGCCAGAGCGAAAGTCGTCACCTCATATTTATCATTTAGCATTTAACTTTTAGCATCTCATTCCCTCTGTGCTCCTGTGCCTCTGTGTGAGACCATTCGTCATTTCCCCATCCGCTTTCCCTCTCTAGCGCTTCGGGCTAGTATCTTCTACTCGCTGCCAACCTTGAACCTTGAACCTCGAACTTAGGCCAAAACATGTCCGATCAGCCTTCCGTCATCCTCTCCGGCTTTGGCGATGAAGCGGCGAACCAGAAGACCGCGGAGCAGCAGTTTTGCGCGTTCGCGGCGCTGGGCCTCCAGTACTACTCGATCCGCTTCATCGACGCCGGCCAAGGGATCAAGAACGTGATGCAGCTCACGAAGGGGGAGATTGCCCATATCCGCCATCTGGAAGGGGAGTACGACCTGAACGTGGCCACGCTCGGCTCTCCCATCGGCAAGGTGAAGCTGCTGAACCAGGAGGACGGGACGAAGAACCGCTTTGTGCCGTTCAAAAAATATCTCAATGACGAGGTGAAAAAGGCCTGCGAGCTGGCCCACGCCTTTGAGACCAAGCTCATCCGCGGCTTCTCGTTCTATCACCCCAAGGGGGAAGATCCGTGGAAACACGTCAAGCAGGCGGCGGACCAGCTTGGGCAGATTGCCGAGACGGTGCATCGCAGCGATCTCACCTTCGGCCTGGAAGTCGAGGCGAACCTCGTCGGCCAAAACGGCGAATTGCTGGCGGAATTGCACAAGCAGGTCGATCACCCAGCGATGGTGCTGATCTTCGACGCCGCCAACATCAGCACGCAAGGTTACAGCCCCACGGAAACCTACGAGCAGTACGAGAAGATGAAGAAGGGGCTCGGCTGGATGCATATCAAGGACTACCGCCATCCGGAGCGGATGAAACGGACCACGCACGTCGATGAAGAAGCCCTCAAGCACTTCGTCCCCGCCGACCGCGGCGACAGCGGCCACGAAATGATCCTCCGCGACTTCCGCGAGCTGATCCCCGCCATGGAAAAGAAGCTCAAGAAGCGGGGCATCCCCGGCGTGTTCTTGGATTTGGAGCCGCACGTCAAAGGTGGCGGCCAGTTCGGCGGCTTCAGCGGCCCCGACGGCCTGGGCGTCGCCCTTCGCGGCCTGTGCAAAGTCCTCGATTACATCGGCATTGGTTATCACCTGCGGGATTTTGAGGATGTGCGCGTGGCACGGGGGTTCTAGCGACGCACGGCTGGATGCAGTTCTCGATGGAATTAGCGTATAATGAGGAGGAAGTTTCCAGGCTTGTCCGTGTGGATATCGTTATGCCCTCACCCTTTCCCGGAATGGACCCCTATCTGGAACAGCCAGGTTTTTGGCATATGTTCCACGATCGGCTGATCGTTCATGCCGCTGACATTCTCACGGAGACCTTAGAGCCGCGTTATGAGGTCATTTTCGATGACAATATCTACCTCCACGAATTGTCGGCCGAGGAGCGGGGCTACTTTGTTGGGCGTCCTGATTTGGGTGTCGTGCGCGCAAGTGCGGTGAAGACAAGTTTGATCGCTACCGCTGGTTCCGGGGCACCGGCCTACGGGTATGCAATCGCAGCAGTCGACGAGTTACGCGAGGCTTTTATTGAGATTCGCGATCGCGCTGGCGGAGGGTTAGTCACGGCCATTGAACTTCTGAGCCCTTCCAACAAATACCCCGGCGCAGACCGCGACCAATACATGGTCAAACGACTGCGATACTTCAAGTCGAATACCCATTTCATCGAGATTGATCTGCTCCGCGGCGGCCCGCGTATGCCGCTAGAAGGGATGCCCCCTTGCGACTACTGCGTCATTGTCCGACGGGCGGACGAGCATCCTCGCGTGGGCATCTGGCCGCTTACCCTGCGCGACCAGCTCCCAACCATTCCAATTCCTTTAAGAAGTCCCGATTCCGACGGTTCGCTCGACTTACAATCGCTGCTTCAGCGTGTATACGACGCCGGCCGCTACGGCAACAAGATATACGCTGGCCAACCAGAACCTGCTCTGAAAGCAGAAGATCGGGCATGGGCTGAGAGCATTTTGGCGCAGGGCCGCGGAAAATGATGACTGCCGAGGATGCTGACCATGATTCTCCCGAACTGTGCGACTCCGCTGATCAGCCAGCGGAATTGCTCGTCGGCGAAAAGGACGAAGGCTCCCGTCTCGACGCTTTCCTCGCCCGCGAGCTTCCTCGCTATAGCCGTATGCAACTACGGAAAGTGATTGGCCTGGGGGGCGTGAAAGTAGATGGGGAGGGGTGCAAGGTGGCGTATCGGCTGCACGCGGGGCAGAAGGTGAGCATCATCGTGCCGCCGATGCCCTCGGCGGGGCCGAATCCGGAGAATATTCCACTTGATATCCTGTACGAGGACGAGCACCTCATCGCCGTCAACAAATCGCCGGGAATGGTGGTGCATCCGGCGCGGGGGCATTGGTCGGGGACGTTGACAAGCGCACTGGCCTTCCACTTTCAAAAGCTGAGCACCGTGGGGGGAGAGCATCGCCCCGGCATCGTGCATCGGCTGGACCGGGATACGAGCGGCGTGATCGTGGTGGCCAAGACGGACCACTGCCATTACCGCCTGGCGGAGCAATTTGCCGATCGGACGACGGAGAAGGAATACTTTGCGATTACAATCGGCGTTCCCGACCGGGACCAGGATCGCATCGAGCAGCCCATCGGCATGCATCCCACGCACCGCGTGCGGATGGCTATCCGGGCCGATCACTCGACGAGCCGCGAGGCGACGACCTTTTATGAAGTGGTCGAGCGATTCGACGGCTTTGCCGCAGTGAAGGTGCTGCCGAAGACCGGGCGGACTCACCAAATCCGCGTCCATCTGGCTCACGTCGATTGTCCGGTGCTGTGTGATAAGCTTTACGGCGGGCGGGCGGAAATCACCCACGGAGACATCCGCCGCGATCCGAAGGACGCGACAATTCTTCTCGCGCGTCAGGCCCTGCACGCCCGGCGGATCAAATTGCGGCACCCGGAGACGCAGCAGCCGATTGAGTTCATCGCTCCGCTGCCGGCTGATTTGGCGGGAGCGCTGGTGGAACTGCGGCAGTATCGCGCTATCAGAAAGCACTAACCCGAAGCGTTAGCGAGGGCGAGATTCTCCCTCGCTGACGCTTCGGGTTAGTGGCTACTTCCACGGATTGAAGCCGCGTATGCGGTTGCCTTGGGACGAAGCGGGAAGCACCGATGTGCGTGGCGGTGCGCCGGTGGTCGACGTTGACGGAGAATTGGTCGGGGCAAAGTTCGGATCCGCGATGTCGATAGGTCGAGCGCCCGAGAGTTGGGCCGTGGGAAGATCGAAAGTATTGCCGCCGGAAATAGGGCGATTGATGACGTGCTGGTCCAGCACCAACTGGAATTGCAGCCCGGCCTGGGGGACCTCGATGTCGATCTTGTGCGGCAGGGTGACGCCGTCCAGCTGATGGAATTCGTGTTCCGAAGCTTTTGCGCTCCCCAGGAGTTGCCCGCGCGGGTCGAACAACTGCTGCTCCACGACCAGTCCTTTCTTCGCGTCGATCACCAGAATCTTTGTCACTTCCCCCGCTCCCGTTTTTTGGCGGACGCGGAGTTGCACTTTGTCCCCAGCGGTGATGGGGCCTTCGATATGCCCGTTGGGATCGAGCTCGATCAAGCCGATGGCTTCCTTGAGCCAGGCCGGTTCCACGGGAACGACCTGGCTGGCCCTGCTGGTGGCGAATTGCTCGTGGCGGGCGTAATAGAGGGCCTTCGACGGATCTTGATTGGCCCAGAACCAGAACAGCTCGTTGTTGCTGCCGAGGTCAAGCTCCGGACCGAGCAGGCGCGTGCCCGCTTTGAACCGGAGATTGCGCGGACGCTCGAAGGCAATCTCCGTGCTGAGCGACGGAAGTTTCGGTATCGACAAGCTGCCGCTGGCTTGCAGCGTCTGCACTCGACTGGTGTTGTCGTTGATCTTGGCAATCAGCTCTTCCCGCGTCGGCGCTGCCCGAAAAACTTGCGGCGGCTGGACGTAGCGATCCGTCTGGCGGAAGAAGCGATTCCAGTTGCAGCCGGAGAGCGCCAGGCAGAGGGCAGCGAGGAGCAACCAACTCGTTCCCAAGCTCTGCTTGGGAACGCAAGTCCGCGAAGCTCCGCTTCCGCCTTTGTTGCCGGCGGTGAACGGGAAGCAGAGCTTCCAAGACGTGGGTTCCCAAGCAGAGCTTGGGCACCAGTTGAGGGTTTGTTTCAAGATGTGCCTCGTTAGTATCAGGGGGCTGACGGCCCCCGCTCGCCCCTTTGCAACAACTGCGATAGCTCCGTCTGAATCGCCTCTTCCCGTTCGGCGGGGGGCATGGCGATCTTCACGCGGTATTCCGCTTCATTTCGCGGCGAATAGACGACGAGCGTCTCGCCGCCGGCATCGTCTTTCTCGGTGGACTCGACCCGCACAATCCGCCGCCGGACCAGCAATAGCGCGAGCACGTACCGCACATCTTCTTTCGCTGGGTTGCCATCAAGCTGTTCGAAGTAGTGCAGCATCACGTCGTTGGGTGCCCAGTGCATCCGCTTACTACTTGCATCCGCAATGGTCCCCTTCCACCAGCCGAGCGCATCTTCGGGCGGCCCCTGCCACCCGTCGGCGGAGTAGTCCTGCCGGGTGATGCTCTCGCCCGTTTCCACGAGCACCGAGTACACCACTTCCCTCGGCGCAAGCTCCCGCCCCGTCGCATGGCAACGGCGCGTGCATCGCTGGATGTCGTATTCGACCATGGTAGAAGGGAGTTGAGGACGAAGAGCGACGGAGAATACGCCCTCCCTCGCTTGCGCGTCGGGCTAGTGAAGGGCCGCGAATAGTACGCAAAACGGCCCAGCCGCTCAATAGGCAGTGAAAAACCGCTGGTCCGTCCCTCCCGGCCCGATTTTGATTTGCACCGGCTGGCCGCAGCGTGGACAATGGCCCTGGTAGGCGCTACCTCCAGGATTGGCATAAATCCTGGCATAAACCCCGCAGCAGGCGAATTGCACCCCCAGAAAGCTCCGGTTGCTAGCATCCATTTCCGGCTGCGTTGAACCGGGGTCGCTGGTCAGGTCGAGGCGAGAATTTTCCATGAAATCGAGCCGCTGCTGGGACCAGCCCAAGTCGTAACCCATCCGTTATGTTAAGGGAATGGCAAAATGAGGTGTTGGGGTGGCACGCCCAGACAATCAGGAATCACCTATGACCCGCATCGTCCTCTCCCTCTCGCTGGTATCTTTTCTCGCATCTTCATCACTCGCCGGGGATTGGCACGGCTGGCGCGGACCGCATGGGGATGGGACATCGGAAGAGAAGGGAGTCCCGCTGACCTGGTCGGCCACGGAAAACGTCAAGTGGAAGGTTCCGCTCGACGGCCTTGGCAACAGCACGCCGATTGTCGTCGGCGAGCGGGTGTTCATCGCACATGCCCCCGCCAAGAGCAAGCTCCGCACCCTGCAATGCTTCAATCGCAATAACGGCGAGCTACTGTGGAAGAAAGAAGTGGAGTACGCCGATCCCGAGGCCACGCACGGCACCAATCCCTACTGCTCGTCTTCTCCGGTCAGCGATGGAGCGATGGTCGTTGTCTACCACGGCTCGCCGGGACTGTTCGCATATGACATGGAAGGGAAAGAGCTGTGGAAGGCGGACCTCGGCAAAGTCGAACACATCTGGGGCTTCGGCTCCAGCCCCGTGATTCAGGATGGACTCGTCATCACCAACGCCGGCCCCGGCCTGAATGCCGCCGTCATTGCGGTGAAAGCCACCGATGGAAAGGAAGTCTGGCGGAAGGAATACGGCGCAATGAAGTCGCCGAAGATCGAGGACTATCGCGGCTCCTGGAGCACGCCGGTGCTCTACAAGGAAGGGGATCAGGTGCTGATGCTCCTCAGCCTGCCGGAGAAACTCTATGCTGTGAATCCGCGCACCGGCGAAGAAGTCTGGTCTTGCGGCGGCCTCAGCAAGCTCGTCTATACCTCGCCCCTCGTCGGCAAAGACGCCGTCGTGGCCATGTGCGGCTACACGGGCCCCGCAATGGGCGTCCGCCGCGGGGGCAAAGGAGACGTGACGGAAACGCATCGCCTGTGGCTGACCGACAAGCCCAACCCGCAGCGCATTGGCTCGGGCATCATCGTGGGCGACTACCTTTACATCCTCAACGAAACCGGCATCGCCTGGTGCCTGGACCCGAAAACCGGCGAGAAGAAATGGGAAAAGCGTCTGGGGGGTCCGTTGTCCTGGAGTTCCATGTGCCAGGCCGACGGCCGGCTGTACGTCACCAACTTCAATGGCGATACCTACGTACTGGAGGCTGACCCCGACGATTGTAAGGTGCTGGCCGAAAACAAGATCGGCGAGCAGACCCGCGGCTCGCTGGCGTTCTCCAACGGCCAGGTTTTCCTGCGGACGCACAAAAACCTGTATTGCTTTGAAGCGAAGAAATAGGGGTGGCACGCCCACGGTTTTGCGTGGGCGTGTGCGTCACAAAGGGGTCGGGAGTCTTAGGCGTCGACGATTACTGCAAATGAAAAGACTATGACGCCTAAGACTCCCGACCCCCTGACGGTGCGGCCAGAACTCCTTGCGCCAGCCGGAGACCGCGACTGCATCCGCGCCGCCATTGAAAACGGTGCCGACGCCGTCTACTTCGGACTAGATACCGGCTTCAATGCCCGCGCCCGCGCGAAGAATTTTTCGCCGGAGGAATTACCGGAGCTAATGGCGCTGCTCCACCGCCGCGGGCTGAAGGGGTACGTCACCGTGAACACGCTCGTCTTCTCCAGCGAGCTCGAAACGCTGGAGCAGCACATCCGTCAGATCGCCGCTGCGGGTGTCGATGCCGTGCTGGTGCAGGATCTGGGCGTGGTGCGGCTGATACGGGAAATCTGCCCCGATTTGCCGATTCATGCTTCCACGCAGATGACACTGACGAGCGCCGAATGCATCGCCGTCGCGGAATCGCTTGGCGTGGAGCGGGTGGTCCTCGCCCGCGAGCTCTCCATCGGCGAGATCCGCAAAATCCGCAAGAAGACGTCGATGCCGCTGGAGGTCTTCGTGCATGGCGCGCTTTGCGTCGCCTACTCCGGCCAGTGCCTGACCAGTGAATCGCTCGGCGGCCGCAGCGCCAACCGGGGTCAGTGTGCCCAAGCCTGCCGCCTGCCTTACGACCTGGTCTGTGACGGCAAAGATGTGGACCTTGGCGATCAGAAGTATCTCCTCAGCCCGCAGGATCTGGCGGCCTATGCGCTCATCCCGGAGTTGATTGAGGCGGGAGTCTGCTCGTTCAAAATCGAAGGACGACTCAAGACGCCGGAGTATGTCGCCAACATCACGCGGCATTACCGGCAAGCGATTGACTCGGCCCTCGCGGGAAAGCCGATACAATTCACGCCACGGCAAGTGGAGGAGATGGAGCTCTCCTTCTCCCGCGGTTTCTCGCCGGGCTGGCTGAAGGGGAACGATCATAAAATGCTCGTCCCCGCCGTCAGTTCCTCGAAGCGGGGTGTCTTGCTGGGCACCGTGCGTGAAGTCCGCCAGAGGCGCGTCGTCGTGGAACTCGCCGGCAGCGTTAAGCGCGGGGACGGCGTATCCTTTGACTGCGAGCGGCCGGAAGACGATTTGCAAGGAGGCCGCGTCTATCAGGTTTATCAGAATGGGCGGGACTTGACGGAACCGGTCAGCCAAGGAATCGTCGAGCTCGCCTTCGCTTATGGTGGCCTTAACTTCGACGAGATCTGGCCCGGCCAGCAGATCTGGAAAACGGACGACCCCGAATTGACGGCGCGGCTTAGAAAGACGTTCGCGGGGAGCGATCCGCTCCGTAAGCTCAACCTCGACATCGTCGTTACTGCTGGCGTGGATGGGCCGCTAAGACTGGAAGTCGTTGTCGTCGATAAGGGAATTCGATTTTTCCTCGCTACCTCTGAGCCGCTGGCAAAAGCCCGCCAGCACTCGCTCACCGTGGAAGTACTGAAGGAACAGCTTGGGCGGCTCGGCGGCACTCCCTACGATCTGCGGAAACTAACCGCGAGCATCATTGGCACGCCGATGGTTCCCTTCAGCGTCCTCGGCAAGCTGCGCCATGAAATGGTGCAGCGGCTGGACGCGATCCTCGCAGCCCCCGCCGAGCGGCGGATTGAACAGGAAAGCGTGCTGCCGCGACTCCGTTCCACGGGTGTTGAAACAACAATCACCCGCGAGTCATCCTCGCCGCAAATCCACGTCCTCTGCCGCTCCCTCCCGCAACTCCAAGAAGTGCTCGAACTCGGCATCCGCTGTCTGTACGCCGATTTTCAAGACATCCGCGAATACCGGCCGGCAACGGCGTCCGCCAAGGAGCACGGCGCATCGCTGTTTCTCGCTACGCCGCGTATTCAGAAGCCGGACGAAGTTGGCATCTTCCACGCCTTGGGCAAACATGACGCCAACGGCATTCTGGTTCGCAATCTGGCCGGCTTGGCGTTTTACACCGAGCGGCAGGTTCCCATCGTCGCCGATTTCTCGCTCAACTGCACCAGCGAATTGACGGCCAGGTTCCTCCAAGAGCGGGGCGCTTTGCGGATTACCCCGTCTTACGATCTGAATCGCGAGCAGCTGTTGGATTTAGTGGGCGGTGTCGCGACTGCGGGCATGAACCCGGCAATCCTGGAAGTCGTCGTCCACCAGCATATGCCCATGTTTCACATGGAGCACTGCGTCTTTTGCTCGGTCCTCTCGCCCGGCACGAACAGGACCAATTGCGGCCGCCCCTGCGACACGCACGACGTGAAGCTTCGCGATCGCTTGCAAATCATGCATCCCCTCAAAGCCGACGTCGGCTGCCGGAATACGCTGTTCAACGCAGTGCCGCAGAGCGGAGCGGAAATTGTCCCCAGTCTGCTGGCACATGGCGTGCAGCATTATCGCCTGGAACTACTCGATGAGTGCGGGAGCGAGTTGCGGCAGATACTCGATCTTTATCAGCAACTGCTAGCGGGCAACGTGAAGGGGAAGGAAGTCTGGACCCGCCTGCAAGCCTCCAACCGCGTCGGCGTCACCCGCGGAACGCTCGAAGAGCGGCGCAACCCTTTGGCAATGTTGTAAAGGCACCCCACTTTGCCCTCCCCGCAAGCTTTGCCACAAAGGGCCTGCCGCACTTCCCGCGAAATGCATCATCAACCCCGCTGACGCTTGCCGAAACAACAGAAGCCTCCGCGGGTTTCCCGCCCGCCGAGACCCGTCATGGAAGGATTCTCGTGACTCGGCTCTCCATCGTGATTCCGTGCTTGGGCCCCTGCGAGCAGTTTGAAGATACGCTCGCTTCCGTCCTGCAACACCGCCCGGATCGCAGCGAAATCATCGTTGCCCACAGCCGGGCCTACGCCGACCCGTACCACCTGCAGGGCGAGGTTGCGTTTTCGCAAGTCGAGTCGGCCTCGCTGGTCGACCTCATCAATGACGCGGTGCAGGATGCCCGTGGCGACGTGATCCATTTGCTCGCTGCCGGAACGGAAGTTCGCGACGGCTGGACGCACGCCGCGCTGCGGCACTTTGCCGATCCACGCATCGCCGCAGTCGCTCCGCTCGTGCTGCGGCACTCGGCACCGGGCCGGATCGAGACGATGGGGGTCAGCTACAGCCTCGGCGGCGAGCGGATTTCCGTCGGGCACGACCTGCCGATTCCCGACTTTCATGCCTTGCTCGATGAAGTCCTCGGCCCCTCCATGCTGGCCGGTTTTTTCAGCAAGGATGCATTGCTGGCCCTCGGTGGATTCTGCCGCGAAGTGGGGGACGAGTTAGCCGACATCGACCTCGCCCTTTCCCTCCGAGACCTCGGCTGCCGCAGCGTCCTGGAGCCTAAGTGCCAGGTGGCATATTCTCCGTTCCCTGGTGGACGGACCTTGCTGGGTGCCGTTTCCCGTGGGTGCAGCGCGGAAGCACTCTTTTGGCGGCACTGGGGGCGGGAAGGGCGCGCGGCCAGCTTGCTTGCTCATCCGGTATCGACCCTGGTGGACGCCCTGCGGCATGAAGGCATCGTCGCCGGCGGCTTGAAGCTGCTGGGCCGCACGCTCGGCCTTGCCAACATTCGCGCCAGCAGCACCTACGAGCAGCAGCTTTCCGCAGCTGCGGAGTTGCTCGGCGATTTGGAAGCCCGTAGCGAAACCCTCTCGCTAACCGCGGCCCGCGAAGCGCGCATCACGTCCGCCGCGACAACGCCAACTCGCCAGCGGGCCGCATAAACTCGGGAAGTCCGGCATCTCCGGCTCATCCCCCCTCTTTTTGCCCGAGCTTGCGTATAATGGTCGTGTACCGGCACGACCTGGCAAGCTCGCAATTGAGGAGTTTTTTGAGATGAACCTGCGTCAGTTATCGCTTTTGACTGCTGCTCTGGCTCTACTTGCGCTTCCAGGTCTCGCCGCCGAGCTCGCCATCGGAGCAAAGGCCCCCGAATTCAAAGGGCTGGAAGGAATCGACGGCAAGAAAGTGAGCTTGGGCGACTTCCAGGCCGCCAAGGTGCTCATCGTCTGCTTTCACTGCAACGAGTGCCCGGTGGCTACGGACTACCAGGACCGCTACATCGAATTCATGAACAAGTATCAGGACAAAGGAGTGGCCTTCGTCGCCATCAACTGCGACATCGCCAGCGTCGAGGATGAAAACCTGAAAACGATGAAAGCCCGCGCCGAGGAAAAGAAGTACAACTTCCCCTACGTAATCGATCCCACGGGCAAGCTGGCGGACGAATACACCGCCAAAGCCACTCCCCACCTCTTTGTGTTCGACTCCCAGCGCAAACTGCGATATTCCGGCGCGTTCGATGACAAGCAAAAGCGCGAGAAAGTCACCAAGCGTTACCTCGCCGACGCCGTTGATGCCCTCCTCGCCGGCAAGACGCCGCCGCTCGCCAAGACCAAAGCGTTCGGCTGCGGGATCCGCAACAAGCCGGATGAGTTTTAGAGGCGCGCTGGCTGCCGCGCGGACGGATAGATTCGCTGGTTTGTTATGAAGTACTCAGTACTAAGGATCTGCCGGGAAACAGTCATGTCGCGTGCATATTTTGTATTCTTTGCTTTGGGACTGGCTACCGTCCTGACCGGCTGCTTCCTGGACCAAGGATCCTCTGCATCGAAAACGCCGACTCCACCGCCATCACCTTCCGCCGCGGCCACTCCTTCGGCAACGGCGACAGCCGCTGCGAATCCAGCCGCAGACGGGGCCATCACCCTGGTTCCTGCCGACGAAAAGAACCTGGATGCCCTGATTGCCAAGAACAAGGGCAAAGTCGTCTTTGTCGATTACTGGGCCACCTTTTGCGCCCCGTGCAAAAAGGCATTTCCTCACACCGTCGAACTGCACAAGAAGCACCAGGGGGAGGGACTGGTGGTGATCTCGATCGCATTCGATTTGCTGGAGGACGAGCAAAAGGCGAAAGACTTCCTGCAAAAGCAGGGAGCCACGTTCGACAACCTGATCAGCAAGTACGACGGCGGCGGAACCGACGCCAACGACGCCTTCGGCATTGGCCCCCTCCCCCACCTTCGCCTCTACGACCGCAAGGGTGAAATGCGGCACAAGTGGGAAGGGAAAGCAGTCGACCTGGACGCCAAGATCAAGGAGCTGCTCGCAGAGAAGCCTTAGCTTGCATCGCTAACTCTCGCTGACCTATTCCGTCGGCTGCTGGCGCTGCTATTATGCACCGTCAGTTTCGTGACCAGCAATAGGTCCACAATCGCCACGTCTTCCCCTCCCTTGCTGACGAAAATCGTCCGCCCACCCTGCGGGTGCCAAAGTATTTCGGGGTGCGAAACTTCAAGCGATGTCCCATCCGCCAAATGAATTGTGAATGGCAGGAATGGCTTCGCTTCGTGGGCGTTCTTTAGTTGCTCGGTCGTCATGGAAGGTCGTCTCCTGTTCTCCGTCAATTGTAGACTGTCTACTTCCCATCCGCCGCGCTCGCAATCCGAATCCCCAATTCCCGCAGTTGCTTCGCATCCACCAGGTTCGGCGCTTCCGTCATCAGGTCGGTGGCTTTCTGCGTCTTGGGGAAGGCGATGACCTCGCGAATGTTTTCCAGCACGCCGAAGAGCATGACAATGCGGTCGATACCCAGCGCGATGCCGCCGTGCGGGGGAGCGCCCATTTGCAGCGCTTCCAGCAGAAAACCGAAGCGGTTCTTGGCCGTCTCCACGTCGATGCCCAGCAGCGAGAAGACCTTGGACTGGACGGCTGAGTCGTGGATGCGGATGGTGCCGCCCCCCGCTTCGGAGCCGTTGATTACCAGGTCGTAGGCGACGGCGCGGGCCTGCTCGGGATTGCTGTCCAGCAGCGGATAGTCCTGCGGACGCGGGGCGGTGAAAGGGTGATGCATCGAGGCCCACCGCTGCTCCTCCTTGTCGAACTCGAACATCGGGAATTCGACAATCCAGGAGAAGCTCATCGCCTTCGGGTCGTAGAGCTTCAAATCCAAGCCAATTTTCTTGCGGAGGTTATGCAGCGCCTTGCAACTGACCGCCCAGGTGTCGGCGACAAAAAACATGATGTCGCCTGGTTTCGCGTTCATCCGCTCTTTGAACTTCAGCAGCTCGTCGTCCTTGAAGTTCTTGGCGATGGGGGAGAAGAGCTTGCCGTCCGGCTCCACGCGGAACCAGGCCAGCCCCTTAGCCTCGAACTGCTTCGCAAATTCGGTCAACTCATCGATGAGCTTGCGGCTGTAGAAGGTTGCTCCTCCAGGCGCACAGATGCCGCGGACCTTCTTGCCGGCGGCGGCGGTGTCCTTGAAAACCCGGAACTCGCAGGCGGCGGCTAGGTCGGTGCAGTCGATAAGCTCGCAGCCGTAGCGGAGGTCCGGGGCGTCGTGGCCGAACCGCTCCATCGCTTCGTCCCAAGACATGCGGGATAGCGGCAGTTGGAGTTCGATGTTCAGGAACTTCTTCGCCAGCCGCAACATCAGGCCGTCAATCATGGCGATGACGTCCTCGTGCGTCACGAACGACATCTCCAGGTCGAGCTGCGTGAACTCCGGCTGGCGGTCTGCCCGCAGATCCTCATCGCGGAAGCACCTGGCAACTTGCACGTAGCGGTCATAGCCGGCGACCATCAGGATTTGCTTATAAAGCTGAGGTGACTGCGGCAGGGCGTAGAACTGGCCGTTATGCACGCGGCTGGGAACGAGGTAGTCGCGGGCCCCTTCCGGTGTACTGCGGCCAAGGATGGGCGTCTCCACGTCGATGAAGCCGTTCTCGGCGAAGTAGTTCCGCATCTCCATGATGATGTTGCTGCGAAGGACGAGCGTCCGCTGCATGTCGGTGCGGCGGAGGTCGAGATAGCGGTATTTGAGGCGCAGGTCTTCGCCCGGCAAGTCTTGCTGGCCGGGCGTGAACGGAGCGCTAATGCACTTGTTGAGCAGTTCCAGCTTCTTCACGCGAAGCTCGATCTCGCCGGTTCCCAGCTTGGCGTTCTTGGTCCCTTCCGGCCGCGGAGCGACGTTGCCCGTGACTAGAATCACATCCTCGCTGCGTAGCTTGCGGGATTCTTCCAGTTGCTCCGTCCCGCCTTCGGGAGCGAAGACCACCTGCGTCTTTCCGTAACGGTCCCGCAGGTCAATGAACAGCGTCCCCCCGTGGTCGCGGGCTGTGTCCACCCAGCCGCAAAGCGTGACTTCCTGTCCAATGTGCTCGGCCCGAAGTTGGCCGCAGGTATGAGTACGAAGCAAGGGAGCCTCCAAAGTAAGCAAGCAGCGGGGATCCGCCGCGAAAAGAGCGAATTCCTGGCCTGGCGAGAATTCCTTAGTGTAGATGGATACGGGAGTTGCGCAAAGGTTCGTTCTCGGACGCGCGGCGGGGCGCGTCGAGGAAATTGTGTGCCGGCGGGGCAATTTGCCAAAGCTGCGAAGGCCCTGCCGCATGCGTCAACCCTGCCCGCTATGCCAAGGGTAGTGAGGATTCCGGCAAGGGCCGCCGAATCTAACTGAAAGCGGCGTAACGTCTTTGTCGGCCGCGCAAGATTACCGGGGGCAAGCTATGGGACTGGCTACAACTCGCGCGACTTCCCAAGGTGCCTGCCGGTTCCTGGCCCTGCTGGCGGCCGCGCTGGGAGGACTGCTGCTAGCAGCCTCGCCTGCTCACGCACAGCCCTATGGCAAAGCCATTGCCCAGCCGTTCTTCGATTTCGACAACCAGGCCCGCTTCATGTCCTGCCGGCCCGGCCCTTACATGTGGGGCTTTGATCCGTATTTGCAAGTCGAGGACTGCGAAGAAGACTGCCGCGGCGGAATCATCGCCCATCGGCCGAGCAGTTGGTACGCCATCGCGGATTTTACTCCCCTGATGTATGACGCGAACGGCAATATCGTATTGGCCCGGCGGGGGGCCACGGGCGCAACAGTGCTGACAAGTACCGACCTCGAGCATGAGTTTGATTCCGGCGCTCGGATTACTATCGGCCGTACCTTCGGCGGAGGCTGCTATCAGTTGGAGGGAAGTTATCTGGGCGTCTACTCCTGGCAGGACGCAGTCACGCTTGCCAACAGCACGGCGAATGGCCTTGGCGGCGTCGGCAATCTTTCCTCCGCCTTCTCAAATTTCAACAACCCGGCCATCGCGGGCCTCGACCTCAATAATCGCATTACCGCTACCGACTACAACTCCTTCAAGTCCGCCGAAATCAATTTCCGCACCTGGCTCAATTTGCCGCCGGGCCCATTCGACGTGCAACTGCTCGTCGGTGCCCGCTACATGAAGGCCTTGGAGAACTTCGGCTATAGCGCGATCTCCGACCGGCCGCTCGCACTGGGTTCCCAAAATCTCGCCACCGTGCAGACCCAGAATGACATGCATGGCGTGCAGATCGGCATCGACATGGACTTTCTGATTAGCGCGCGAATGTATGTGGACTTCGAACTCAAAGGAGGCATCCTGCAGAATATTGCCTCGCAAAGTACTTCGTATACCAACATCGACAGCGCTGGCGCGGTCGGCGTTTTCGATTCCAGCGCTACCCAGCATCGCACGGCTTTCTTCGGCGACCTGAACCTGACCGCCAATTGGCAGATGGCCCCCAACTGGAGCCTGCGCCTCGGCTACCAGGCCATCTTCATCAACGGCCTGGCCCTCGCCCCGCAGAACCTGCAGACCAACAACTCACTGCTGCGAACTGGCCCTGGGCAGCTCGATGACGCCGGCGAAGCCATCTACCACGGGCCGGTGCTGGGCGTGACGTGGACGCGGTAGAGCACACTCCTCCGCAGCTATGCTGGACTGAATCGCTTGATGAGTGGTACGCGGTCAAAGTCTGCGTCATGACTGGCAAGTTGCGATTGACCGTTCTCTTGCATCATGGCCAGAATCAGCGCGTCATTGGAGAGCAGACCAAATTGCCGGCTCAATTCCGCAGCGGCAGAAACGTGCCGGGCGAACACCGGAAGCACTCGAATCCCCATGGCGGGTATTAAGTCAATGGCCTGCTGAAAGCGTGCAAGCTTTCTGACTTCGCTTGGATGGCGCTGCATTCGTGCCGCGATTCCCGCATACGGCCACCCAAAGGTCTTACATGCTTCCAAAGACATCAGGCGATGCGCTACGTCGCTTAGAACTTGTGACGACGTAACGCCCTGCAATTCGTGCAACTCAATTCGTTCAAGCAACTGCTCGCATGACGGTCCAAGTTGCGCATCGGGCGCGAGCGCATAAATAAATATGTTCGCATCAATGAATACCACCGTTCCACCGGCAATGCTGGCAAGCGTCATGGCGATTCCATCACTCCGGCCTCAGGCTCGGTGGCAATTTTTCGAAGCAGCGCCACATCGCCTGTGAATCCCATGATCCCGTAGCTCTTGCGGGCTACAGTCGATTCCGCACGCACCGTTATCGTCACGCGTTCATGCTCGGCAAGCGGAAGAGGTGAATCCAGCTTCAAGGATCCATTTTCGTACACAGCCCCGACTTCAATGGACATGATTCACCCTTGGTTGAGCCGAAACAATTCTTAGCTATTATACCTTCATAATCGGAAGTCGGCCCAGCTCTTCCCACAAAAAAGCGCTCGCCTTGATCCCGCGGTGAAAGTCCGCCAGGCAGAATTTCTCGTTGGGGCTGTGCGTGTTGTCGTCATCCAGGCCCCAGCCCAGCAGCAGCGTGTCCGCCCCCAGGCGCTGGGCGAAGGTAGAGACTATGGGGATGGAGCCCCCTTCCCGAATGAACACCGGCCGCTTGCCGAAACCTAGCTCGATGGCCCGCTCGGCAGCGGAAACATAAGGGCTCTCCAGCGGCACCAAAACTCCCGGCGCGCCGTGATTGCCGATGATTTCCAGCGCCACTCCCGCTGGGCAGAGGGGTCGCAGAAACGCCTCCAACGACGCCGCGATCTTCTCCGGCTGCTGTTTGGGCACGAGGCGAAAGCTGATCTTGGCGAAGCCCGTCGCGGGGACGATGCTTTTCGGACCCGGCCCTTGATAACCGCCGCCGAGGCCGTGGATGTCAAATGTCGGGCGAGCCCAGCGTCGCTCCAGCGTCGTATAGCCCTCTTCGCCGGATAGTCCGCGGACGCCCAATTGCTCCATGAATGCCTGCTCGTTAAAAGGCAGGGCCGCGAACTGCTCTCGCTCACGCTGGGAGAGCGGTAGCACGTCGTCATAGTAACCGGGAAGCTGGATGCGCCCCTTGGCGTCGATCAGCGCGGCCAGCATCTTGCTCAGGGAAATCAGCGGATTGGTGACGCCACCACCGAATGTACCCGAATGCAAATCCTGCTTCGGCCCGCTCACCCGCAATTCAAACCACACGCCGCCGCGCAGGCCGTACGTAATCGCCGGCTGGCCGGGGCCGAACTGGGACGTGTCGCTGATGACGATGATGTCGCAGGCGAGCTTCTCTTTTGCTGCCTGGGTAGCGATGTACTCGTTGATGCCGCTGGAGCCCGATTCTTCTTCCCCTTCGATGATGTACTTGAGATTCACCGGCAGCTTGCCGCGAGTCTTCAGCCACGCCTGAGCGCTGGCCAGGTGCGTAAACATCTGGCCTTTATCGTCGGTCGCTCCGCGGGCGTAGAGGTTGCCGTTCCGCTTCGTCGGCTCAAACGGCGGGCTGATCCATTGATCCAGCGGGTCGGGGGGCTGGACGTCGTAATGCCCGTAAACAAGGACCGTCGGCGCGCCGGCAACCTTCTCCGACTGAGCGAACACCAGCGGCTGCCCGCAAGTGGGAATCAGCTCGGTCGCCAGCCCCATCTCGCGGAACTGGGCGGCCACCCAGGCTGCGGCTTTGGCGCAGTGGGGATGAAACGCCGGATCGGCGCTCACGCTGGGAATGCGGAGAAATTCGCACAGGGCATTCTCAAAATCGGCCCGCTGAGCCGCCAAATACTCGGTGATATCGCGCATGGGTAGGTCAAACTTGGAGAATCGGTGCGTATGCCAAAGGCGGCGGGTTCAATATAATGGCGTGCAGGAACGCCGCCTATTCCCGCGAGTGAGGTCCGCATGTCTGACGAGAGCCAATCCGCTGCCGCCGTCGCCGAGCCGGAGGTGCGGGAGACGCCCAAGCAAAAACCCCGCCGCAAACCTCCCAAACGCCAGCCGCGGTATCACGTCATCCTCTGGAACGACGACGATCACACCTTTGAATACGTCATTGAGATGATGGCCGGGCTATTCGCTCACCCGGAAATCGACGGAATGCGAATCGCCGACGAGGTGCATAAATCCGGCAAAGCAATCTGCTGCACCACGACCATGGAGCGGGCCGAGCTGAAGCGCGACCAAATTCACGCCTACGGCGCTGACAAGCGAAGCCAGCGCTGCAAAGGCTCCATGAGCGCCACCATCGAGCCGGAGCCGGGGTAGACCATTCTCGAGCGCAGTCCAACACCATGCCCCTCTCCCTCAAAACCGTCACGCTCGGCTGCAAGGTCAATCAGTACGAGACCGAGCTCGTCCGCGAGGGGCTGCGCGGAATCGGCTACGAGGATGCTCAGGATGGAGCAGCGGCGGATCTGTGCGTGGTGAATACCTGCACGGTCACGCACGAAGGTGACGCCAAAAGCCGCCAGGCGATTCGCCGGTTGGCGCGGGAGAACCCGGCGGCGCGGATTGTGGTGATGGGCTGCTATGCCACCCGGGCCCCGCAGGAGTTGGCCGTGCTGCCAAATGTGGTGGAGGTGGTGACCGACAAGCGGGAAATTCCCGATCTGCTCGGCCGCTTCGGCGTGGTGGATATTCCCACGGGCATCTCCCACTTCAGCAACCATCACCGGGCGTTCGTCAAAGTGCAGGACGGCTGCCTGCTCCGCTGCAGCTACTGCATCATTCCGTATATTCGCCCTCACGTCTCCAGCCGACCGCCGGACCACATCCTGGAGGAAGTCGCCCGGCTCGTCGGCAATGGCTATCGCGAGATTGTCCTTACCGGCATTCACCTGGGGCACTACGGCGTGGAACAAAACCGCAGCCGGCCGAAGAAAGAGTGGCTCCGCCTCTCGCACCTGGTCGAGCGGCTCTGCGAATTGCCCGGCGACTTCCGCATCCGCCTTTCCAGCATTGAAGCGACCGAGGTTACCCGCGAACTGCTCGCGGTCATGGCGAGCCATCCTCGCCGCGTCGCACCGCACCTGCACATCTGCCTGCAAAGCGGCAGCGACCGGATTCTCCGCCGCATGCGCCGCCGCTGGGGGAGCCGCCTGTTCATCGATCGCTGCCGCCTGGTGCGGGAAACGCTCGATCATCCCGCCATCACCACCGACATCATCGTCGGCTTTCCGGGAGAGACCGACGAGGACTTCGCCGCCACTCTCAGCGCCGCCCGTGAATGCGGATTCTCCAAAATCCATCACTTCTCGTTCAGCGCCCGCAAGGGAACTCCCGCAGCCGATATGCCGGACAAAGTTGCTCCCCAAGTCAAAGCCGAACGCATCGAGCGGCTGATCGAACTCGAAGCCGAGTTGCGAGACAACTACTACCGCACCCTCATCGGCCGCGAACTGACGGTACTTATCGAAGCCCAACTCCCCTCCGGCTCCGTCGCCGGCACCAGCTGCCGGTACGCTCCGGTGCAAATTGCCCTTCCCCTCGGCAGCCAGCTCCCGAGTTTTGAACTGGCCACCGTGGTACCCACGTCGCTGACATCCGGCCGCCTCTTCGGTTCCCGATAGGAATCACAAACCGCCCGTCCGATTCCATGCCCAAAGACTTCCTCGCCGGCGCTCGCGATAGCTATGACGTAGTGGTCATCGGCAGCGGGCTGGCGGGGATGACGGCGGCGAACATTCTGGGGCGGGCCGGCTATCAGGTGCTGCTGCTGGAGCAGCATTACAAGCTCGGCGGCATGGCGACCTGGTTCAAGCGCCCCGGCGGCCACATTTTCGATATCAGCCTGCACGGCTTTCCGCACGGCATGATCAAGAGTTGCCGCCGCTACTGGACTCGGGAAATCGCCGACTCCATCGTGCCGCTCAAGAACATCCGGTTCGACAATCCGATGTTCTCGCTGACCACTTCCTATGACCGCGAGGACTTCACCCGCCTGCTCACCACCAAGTTCGGCATCGCCCCTGAGACCGTCATCGCGTTCTTCGACACCGCCCGCGGCATGAATTTCTATGACGACCAGCGGCTGACCACCCGCGAGCTGTTCGAAAAATTCTTTCCCGGCCGCGAGGACATCATCCGCCTGCTGATGGAGCCGATCACCTACGCCAACGGCAGCACGCTGGAAGACCCCGCCATCACCTACGGCATCGTGTTCTCCAACTTCATGTCGAAAGGGGTCTGGACCTTTGAAGGGGGCACCGACCGGCTCATTGGCCTGATGCACGATGACCTGCTGAAAAGCGGCGTGGACGTCCGCATCAAATGCGACGCCGAAAAAATCCACGTGGAAAACGCCCGCATCACTGCCGTCACTGCCAACGGCCGGACCATCAAGACCCGGGCGGTCGTTTCCAACTCCAACCTGCGAGCCACCATCTTCCGGCTCACCGGCGAGGAGAACTTTGACAAGAAGTTCGTCCAGGACGCCCGCGAAGTCCGCATCAACAACTCCAGCACGCAGGTCTACATCGCCCTCAAGGCAGACGAGCGGGTGGACGAGAGCATGGGGGATCTGTTCTTCACCTCCACGGCCCCGCTCTTCCGCACTGACCTCCTCCTCAGCCGCGACATCACCAGCCGCACCTACTCGTTCTACTATCCTCGGACCCGCCCGCAGGGCCGGCCGCGGTGCCTCATCGTCAGCAGTACCAACGCCAACTATACGGACTGGGGCGATCTCTCCGACGAGGACTATCGGGCCAGCAAGCAGGACCTCATCGACAAGACACTCGACCACCTGGACCGCTACCTCCCGAACATCCGCGAGCGGCTCGACCACGTCGAAGCTGCCACTCCCAAAACCTTCCAGCATTACACCGCCCACGTGGAAGGGGCCAGCTTCGGCACCAAGTTCGAAGGGCTCGCCGTCAGCCGCAGCCTGCCGGAGCAGGTGAAAGGTCTGTACCACGCCGGCAGCGTCGGCATCATCATGTCCGGCTGGCTGGGGGCGATTAACTACGGCGTGATTGTGGCGAACGACGTGGATGCGCTCTTGATGAAGTCACCGACGCCTGCGGAACCTGCTGGGGAATGAGATTCCCTCTGGGGTGACAAGCATCTAGAATGGAAGGAAGCATTGTTACCGGGTGAAACTATGACTGTCAGCTTTGAAACCGTGATTGGCCCCGACGGCATCATCCATCTGCCGCCGAATGTTCCGCGTCCCGAAGGGAACGTGGAAGTCGTCGTGACCGAGCGTGCGGCTGTTCCAGCGCAAGAGTTAGCACCGACGGAACCGCCAAAACGGCATATGTTCCAGGACCTCATCGATTTCGCGCAAACGCAAGACTGGTCACAAGTGCCGACCGACCTCGCCCGAAATCATGACTACTATGCCCACGGCGCTCCTAAGGGAATTGATGACGAGTGAGCATTGCTTTCGCCGACACTTTTTACTGGCTCGCCTTGCTCAACATGAGTGACCCGGAAAACGCTCGGGTCAACGCGTATCCCGTTCCTGCCAGGCTTGTCACCTCGGCTGCTGTGCAAGTCGAGGTCATGGATGCGTTTCGAAAAGTCCCGTCTCGCGCGACCGCGATGAGATTCTGGGAAGCGTGTTTCACGACTCCAGATTTGGAAGTTGTTCCATTTTCTGTGGACCTCCTCGCCCGTTCGGTCGCCCTCTTCGCCGCTCGACCCGACAAAGCCTGGTCCCTGACCGATTGCATCTCGTTCACCATCATGCAGGACCGCGGGATTCGACTGGCGCTCACTGGTGACCATCATTTCGTTCAGGCTGGCTTCGGGATCTGCTTTCCTTAGATTTAGAGGCTATCTCTCGCATAGGCTCCGATACAACTCCTCGTGCCGCTCCACCATCTTCTCAATACTGAACTCGCGTAACATCCGCTCGCGCCCAGCCGAACCAAGTTTCTTCGCCAACTCCGCGTCGCTCAATATCATCAAGGCCTTCTGCGCCAGGGCGGCGCGGTCGCCGACATCGACCAGGAAGCCGGTCTCGCCATTAACCACCAGGTCCCGATTGCCGGGAATATCGCTGGCGACGACCGGGATGCCGGCGCTCATCGCTTCCATGATGGCGTTGGACTGGCCTTCATAGCCGCTGGCGAGCATCAGCAAATCCAGCTGCGGCAGGATGCGCGGGACGTCGCTCCGCTCGCCCAGGAAGTGAACCATATCCGCGACGCTGGCTTGCTCGGCATACTTCTCCAGACGGCGACGCTGCGGCCCATCGCCGATTATCAGAAAATGTCCATCGTCCCGCACGCACTTGACCAGGTCCGCTGACCAGACAATGTCCTTCAGCCGCTTTTGCGGCCACAGCCGGCCGATGGCCCCAATCAAGCGGGCGTCCTTGGGGAGCCCAAGCTCTTCCCGCAACTGCTCGCGGGTGACGGCTTGCTCCGCCGGAGGCGCGAAGGGGGCAATGCCATTGGGAATGACGGTGAACTTCTCCGCGGGGAGACCCCTGGCGGCGTAGAAATCCCGCACGCCGCTGGAGTTGGTGACAATTCGCTCGGTCCGCCGAGCCAGGTAGCGGTCGATGGTCAATTGCGTTGTCCCCTTCCACGGGTCGACGCACCGCTCTCCAGCCACAACGTGCTTCACCCCAGCCGCAAAGGCCGCCTGCCGGCCGTAGGCGTTGGCCGCGAACAGCCAGGTATGCACCACGTCCGGCTGCAGGCGCTCTATTTCCCGCTTGAGCCGGCTGTAAGCGAAGGGGTCCAGCTTCCAGCGCTTGTCAATAAACGTTAGCGGCACACCGGCTTGCCGCAACTGCTCCTCGAGCGGTCCGGTGTGGGTGAGCACGCAGACATGCACGTCCCAGCCCTTTCGCGCCAGCCCAGTAGCCAGCAGCGTCAGTTGCTTCTCGGCCCCGCCGCGAACAAGCGTCGGAATTACTTGCAAAATGCGGGGCACAACGCTGCATTCACCTTGAACTTTGAACCTTAAACTTTGAACCTAGCCCTATTCCCGTACCTGTGTAAACAGATGCACGCCCTTCTTGTTGCTGGCGACGATGTCCAGCAGCTTGTCCCCGTTCACGTCGGCCAGCTCGAACTGGGTTCCGACGCCGCTGTTGTGGTCGAACTGGTGCGGCACAAAGACCGGACGGCCGCTTTCCCGCTTCAGCTCCCACCAGAAGAAGACCGCCGGCTCGTTGACGCCCGGATCCCCCCCCTTGCCATCCGCCGCGGGGGCATGCGCCCAGAATCGCTTGCCGCAGACGATGTCCGGCAGCCCGTCCCCGTTCATGTCCGCAAAGCAGACGCCGTGAATCTGCGAGAAGGTTTTGTCGATTTCGTGACTCGTCCATTCGTCCTTGCCGACCTGCTCGTGCCACCACATGCCAAAGGCGTGCGGGCTGGAACTGAAAACGTCGTTGTCGCCGTCGCCGTCAAAATCGTAAACGTACATCTGTGCCCCTAGACCGCCGAGCTTGGCCGCGTGCCACTTCCATTCGCTGCCGTCCTCTTTCGCCGGAGCTTCCCACCACCCGTCGCCGACCACGATGTCGTTCTTGCCGTCCTTGTTCACATCGCCAACCCCCAGGCCATGCGCGTACCGCGCCGTCCCCGGCGCACCCTTCGCCGAAATGGCATGGATGGTCCACTCCGCGTTCGGGTCTTCTTTCGGGGTCAGGTAGGCCATCACTCGTTCCGGACCATCCGGTGCTTTGGGATCCAGCGAGACGGCACAGATGAGCTCCTTCTTCCCATCGCCGTTGAGGTCCAGATAGGTCGGGCTCTCGTTATTGGTCACAGGCGTGACGACGTGCTTGGGCCACAGTTTGCCGGCCTCCTTGGGGTTCTCGAACCACCAGGTGGGCGTGCCGGGAAAATCGACCACGAGCAAATCGGGCCAGCCATCGTGATTCACATCTTCCGCAAAGCAGCAGAACGCATTGCTGTAGCCGCGGGGGTCCACGTCCGGGGCCTTCTCCGTCAGGTTGTGCATCTTCCAGTCGGGGGCCTCATACCAGACCCATCCGGCGGCAATGTCCAGCTTGCCGTCCTTGTTGAAATCGGCTACCGCTACGCCTTCGCTGCGGAACTTGGCGTCGAGCTGCGTCCTTTGGAAGCGGACGGACTTGGCTGGCTCATCCGCGGAAAGTGCCGCCGCGAAAATCACGAAGCCGGCAATGGCCGCCAGGACGGGAAAGAGGAACTTCTTCATATTATGGGGCCTTTCAAACTCTGTACTGCCAGAGCCGTGAGGAGCGTTCAGCAATCGGCCCGATTGTAATGCCTGAATTCCCCTCCGCCTAGTAACGAAAAGAGCCTGCGCACGGAATGCGCAGGCTCCTAAAGTTTTGATACTATTGCAGCGAAGTGAGCTTAGCGGTATCCGCCGCCACCGCCGCCACCCTTGCGTCCGCCACCACCACCACCGTAACCACCACCTCCCCCGCCACGGCTGCCGCCGCCACCGCCACCGCCGCCGCCACGGTCTTCCCGGGGACGAGCTTCGTTGACGGTCAGGTTGCGGCCATCATGCTCCTTCTCGTGCAGCGCCGCGATTGCCTCGCGGGCCGCATTGTCGTCGGACATTTCGACAAAGCCGAAGCCCTTGCTCCGGCCAGTGTCCCGGTCGGTAATGACCTGGGCGCTCCGAACCGAACCGTACTGAGCAAACAGTTCTTCCAGGCTCGTGTTCGTGACGTTGTAACTCAGATTCCCAACATACAGCTTCATAGCCACCGCTGAACTCCTCAAAACGTGCGCCCCGTGTTTACTTTCCGGGACGACTGGAAAGGGACCAAAAATGGTGGCCCACCAGGTGGAGAGGCGAGAAGGCGGTGGGCAGATCCCGAAAAAACGAGGACTACAGTTCGCGTCGACAAACCAACCACCCATTACCGTATACCCTGGCGGGCAAAGCTCCAATAGGACTTGGCGGAAAACGGAAAGATTTTCCGGCGTTAGAATGAGGCTCGGATAGGAGGATGTTAGCCACGGATTAAACACGGATGGAACACGGATATCAAGCAAAATCGATTTTAAGCCGGCTTTGGAAGGGCTTTCTGCTCTAATCCGTGTTCCATCCGTGTTCCATCCGTGGCTCCTACCCCGCATTTGCACCGCTTTTGAGTCCAAAATCCCATGCGTGCGGAAATCATCTCCATCGGCGACGAGCTCACCAGCGGCCAGAGACTGGACACCAACAGCCATTGGTTGGCCGAGCGGCTGGGGGAATTGGGGGTGGCGGTGATGTTCCACACCACGGTGGCGGATGACTTGGCCGCCAACATCCTGGTCTTTCGCCAGGCCTGCGAGCGAGCCGACCTGGTGATAGCATCCGGCGGTCTGGGCCCCACTGCGGACGACCTCACGCGGCAAGCCATCGCCGATATGGCGGGCGTCGACCTGGTGCAGGACGACGCTTCTCTGGCTCACATCCAAGCAATGTTCTCCCGCCGCAAACGGGAGATGCCCACTTCCAACAACATCCAGGCGATGTTCCCTCGCGGGGCCAAGCCCATCCATAACCCGCATGGCACCGCGCCGGGCATCGACTTTACGCTGCACAGGCCCGGCCTCGAGAGCGTGCGGATTTTTGCCCTGCCTGGCGTGCCGGCCGAGATGAAGGAGATGTGGCAGGAGACCGTCCGTGCGGAGATTCAGAACTTGCAGGAGGCCCGCGGCACGAAAAAAGTCATCGTCCATCACCGCCTCAAGTGCTTTGGCGTGGGGGAGAGCGACCTGGAGGGAATGCTCCCCGACTTGATTCGCCGCGGCCGCACCCCCAGCGTCGGCATCACCGTCAGCCAGGCCACCATCACCCTCCGCATCACGGCTGAAGGAGAAAACGAGCAGGCCGCCAGAGCCGCGATGCAGCCGACCATCGAGACGATTCAACATTGCCTGGGGAATCTCGTTTACGGCGAAGAGGACGAGGAACTCCAGCACGTCGTCATTCGCAAGCTGCGTGAACGCAAGCTGACGCTCGCCGTCTGCGAGTGCGGCACAGGAGGACTGATTTCCAACTGGCTCAGCGAATGCGACCCGGCTGGTGATGTCTTCAAGCTGGGAGCCGTCCTCCGCAGCTCTCATTCCGCGGCAACACTTCTCGGTCTGCCGTCCGAACTCACCTTGGGCGACCAGCCGCAAAGCCCCGATTTCGCCGCCGCGCTCGCCGCCCATATTCGCACTCTCGCCGGAACCGACCTGGCCCTCTCCATCGGCCCCTTCCCGCAGGCCGACTCGCCAACCAACACCCCCGGCGAAGTCCACTTCGCCCTCGCCCGCCCCGCCGGCGTCCTGGTCAAATCCTCGCCCTTCGCCGGCCACCCGGAAATCCTCAAACCCCGCGCCGCAAAACAGGCGCTCAATCTCCTGCGACTGGAAGTGTAAGGCCTGTTCGGCGCGGGTCTCCGACCCCGCCGAAACGCCTGACCGCAGGTCTCCGCTACCGGTGATGAGGAGACCTTCGGTAGCGTCTCAGGGCGGGGTCAGGAGACCCTCGCCCAACTTCGTGTTTGCGGTACGCGTTTGCGCGGGATTTGCATTTGCACGGCCTTCCTTCCTACAATGAAGGAGCATCGCCGTAACTCTTCCCGGTCCCTTTCGCCATGGCATCCCTGCAAGGCAACTTTCTGATTGCTTCGCCCAAACTAGGGGACGGCAATTTCAACCGCAGCGTCGTGCTCATGGTGAAGCATGATGAAGACGGGGCCTTCGGCCTGATCCTGAATCGCCCCACGGGAAACACCGTGGCCGAAGTCTGGAAGCTCGTCTCGGACGATGCCAGCGAACGCCAGGATCCCATTTACCTGGGGGGGCCGGTGCAAGGCCCGCTGATGGCCGTGCATGGCCTGGCCTCCGCGGCGGAGACGGAAATCCTGGATGGCGTGTATCTGTCTGCCCACAAGGATCAGCTCAAGGAAGTCGTCGCGGCCGAGAACGCTCCCGTCCGCCTTTTCAGCGGCTATTCCGGCTGGGGAGCAGGCCAACTCGAGGGCGAGCTCGAAGCCGGAGGCTGGCTGGTTGCCCCCGCCACGGCGGAGCTCGTCTTCCACGACAAGGACGACCTGTGGGAACGGGTGATGCACAGCGTGGCCAAGGACATCATGGCTCCGTCGCTGAAGGCCAGGCATGTGCCGAATGACCCGACGCTGAATTAGCAGGTACGGCACCCTTGGAGCGGCAAAATGTATCGGTTCTAAGGATTGCCCATTCGCAAAGCGCGTGCCGGGCAAGCCCTGCCGTCTGACTCACGCCTCATCAACTCCGCCGCACGAACTGGACGAAGTTAGCCCAGAGGCACTTTTTTCGTCCGCAAAGGAATGCGACGTGAGCGTTGGCAGCTTGATCCGCGGCACCTGGCTTCTCTACTTTTCAAAGCCCGCACCGGACCGCTTTTTCTACAAGGCAGTCAACGGAAAATCCATCCGCAGCATCGTGGAAATCGGCATCGGCAACGGCTTGCGGACGCAGCGAATGTTTGAAGTCCTCTCTTGGCAGGCGACCAAGGAGCCGATGAGATACACCGGCATCGACCTGTTCGAGGCCCGCCCCAAGGATCAGCCGGGCCTGGCGCTCAAGCAAGCGTTTCATGACCTCCGCCGCCCCGGCGTTCAGGTGAAGCTCGTTCCCGGCGACCCCTACGATGCCCTGGTCCGCGCCGCCAACAGCCTGGCGGGCACCGACCTGCTGATTATCTCCGCCGACCAGGACCGAGCGTCACTGGAACGAGCCTGGACCTACATGCCCCGCATGCTCCACACCGGCTCGCTGATCTTTCAAGAAGACGCCGACTCCAAGACCGGCAAAACCAGCTACCGCCGCCTGACGCTGCTGGACGTTCAGCGAAATGCCGCCATCGCCAGCCGAGCGATGAGACGGGCGGCGTAAAGTGGGGTAGGCTTCCAGCCTGCCCGGCACTTTTATTTTCTGGGCAGGCTGGAAGCCTACCCCACGTTCACTTCCCCGCGTCCGCTTGCGCCTTCTTCTCTTGCTCCGCCGATAGCTCCGGATTCGGCGTGGCGTCCCCTGCTTCCAGATTGAGGATCCACTTGATCCCTCCCAGCAGCGATTCCTGATAGGTCTTGTTTTCCCAGACGCTCTCGTTGTGCCCCAGGCTCATGTGCATGGCTTTGCCGTCGGCGTAGTTTTTCACCCACAAGATCGGCACGTGCCGCGGCTGCTTGAGCTTGGTCTTGGCCATGTTCAGGCTCATCAGCACCCGCACTTTCTCCGGCTGCCAATTCTTGAACTGGTAAATCTCGTCTTGGATCTCGAATTCTTCTCCCCACGGCTTGCTGGCGGGATGCTTCGTATCGTGAACAGTGATGGTCACCTTCTCATTGCTGTTCCACGGGTGGCCGTCGAACGTGCCGCCGATCATGTCCCAGTACGGCTTGTAGTTGTGAAAGGTGTCCGCCGCCGAGTGGGCGCCGATGAAGCCGTGCCCCTTCTTCTTCAGCCAGTCGCTCAAGAAATACTCCAGGTTGTCCTTTTCAATCGGCAGGTCGCCGGTGGTATAGAACCAGACGATGTCGTAGTTCTGCAGGTTCTCCTTGGTAAAATCCTTTTTCACGTCCTGAGTGCAGTCCACCCGGAACAGGTTGCTACGGATTCCCATCTCCGTCACCACCTGCTCGGCCGGCGAGAGCTTCGCGTCCTTCCGCGTCACGCTGCCGTGCTTGAAGCCCGCACTCTGCGTCACCATCAAAATCCGATATCCCCCCTCCCGCGGCTTGACCTTGTCCACCTCGGCCCCATTCGTGGCCGACCAGGTGACCGAAAACCCAAACGCCAGCGATGCCAGGCGGAGCCACCAGCGACGATTCATAAGACCACCTTGAAGATTTCAGTTTTCAGATTTCAGTTTTCAGGAATTTTGGTTCCCGGACCACCAGCATAACACCCTCGCCAGTTGCCGCCATCGGTCCGCAGTGAATTGTGACTCGCAAAATACCCCCCCTGGTGTTGCGAAACTCAGGCAGTTTCGCAACGCGCCCACGGGGAGAATTGAGGGGTGTCCGTTGCGAAACTACCCCCCCTTTCGCAACACCGTGCCGACGGCTCTGGAAGCAACGGGGGGCCTGCCGCCGGCAGTCGTGAAGCTGCCTTCCCAGGTTCTTGAATTCTCATTCTCACTCATGATTTCTTCCTCACCTACCAGTGCGCACTCGTACTTCCTTGCAAACAGTAAATGATACACCCGTACACTTGGCACAGTCAAGTGCTGCCGGCCAGATTTCCCAAAATAGTTTTTTTCCCTGCGACAACTGGCGGGAACTGCTTCTCCCACATTAGGGCTACTCAGTGTTTCAAACTGTGCCCGACACCAACCCGAAGAGTTAGCGAGGAAAAACGACGTAAGCCATGGGCTCTTCCTCGCTTACGCTTCGGGTTAGTTTCGTCGAACACGATGCAGGTTGAAACACTGAGTAGCCCTGTCTCCCACATTCGGCCGCTGGTAGCCTCCGCCACGCCGTTGCTAGAATGGAGTCATGAATCTCCGCGAACCGTCCGCAGCCGAGAAACAGCAGTGGGAGGAAGAGTTCGCAGCCGCCGCCCGCCGGCCGCTGGAACAGCGGCTGAAATATGCCTTCATCAAGACCTACAAGCCGGTCATGGACGACGAGCCGTTCCGGGCGTTCGATACGATGGCGGATTATCGAAAATGGTGCGAGGAGAAATTGCCGTCGTGGCTGGGGTATGGGCGGGCAACGGAATAGATTATGGCCGCATTTGAATATCGCCAGGCGGAAGAGGTGCGGGACGCATTTGCGAAGCAGGGCGTCAAGTATCTATTTCTCGGCAAGTCCGCGGCCATTCTGCTTGGGTTCCCCGACACCACGCAGGACGCGGACTTGTTTCCGGACAAATCTCCGGAAAACGGACAGGCGATCGTCCGCGCGCTGGGTGACCTGGGATTTACCCTAACACCCGAGCAGGAGTCTCAGATCATTCGCGGCAAGGACTTCGTGCAACTCAAGACGGGACCTTTCGATCTCGACTTGATCTTCGCCCCCGACGGAATTGAGCGTTTTGATGATGCGTGGCAACGGCGGGTGGACGTCCAGGGTTTTCCCTGCTGCAATCTCGACGACATCATCCGCAGCAAAGAAGCCGCCGGGCGGGCCAAGGATCGGGAATCTTTACCGCGGCTGATCGCGTTCAGGGAGTATTGGCTGCGGAATAGCGGAACTACGTGATGGTCACTCGCCCCAACCTGATTTTCGGGCGACCGCAATCCTGTCTAGCTTTTGCGCCGATCCCCGGGACTTTTGCTCTCACTGTGTGGGAACAAGTACTTGCTACTCCCACCCGCAAAATATGATATAGCCGTTATAGAGGCGAAGATCAGAAACACTGAAAACACTGACACTCGGATGTTGTATGCGCCAACTCGCATTTCAGTGTATGAGTAGTCTTTCGCGAGCGCCGCTGGCGAAGGGCGCATAACAAACACCAAGAAGCCATCCTCCGTTACGCAACCGTCCCAGATGCGTAAGTTGCTCGCAGCATGGTGACGAACGTAGCCTAGGGTGGCGCCAAACAGCGCCGAAATAAGCGTGATGAGGATCAGCAGTGACTTAATTGTAACTCTGAACATTCTTGTCACCCTACACAGTTCCCACTCCGGAAAATGAGATAAAACCAAGGCACTCCCGTCACTTCTTCTCTTCCACCACCGGCCGCGGGTTGATCGCCCCCGGCTTCTTCAATAGCTCTTCATCCTTGAGCTTCGTCAGCCACTCGCGAATGAGCTTGACGCCGTCTTCATCCACAACCTTGCTGGCCACGTGGGGCATGCGGCCGAGGGTGGTGATTTCCATGCGGTGGAGGATCATGGAGCGGAGGGGGTCGCCGGGGGTGATGATGCGGGGGTCAGTGAGGCCGAACAGCCCTTGGCCGGGGAGAGTGTCGACGGCTTTGGTGAGCGTGAGGGGGATGCTGGCGTGGAGCTCGAATTCGGCGTTGCCGCCGCCCCACATCCGGTGGCAGTGGGCGCAGTTGGAGTGGAGGTAGGAGCGGGCGCGGAGATGGAGGTCTTGCTTGGCGTCCTGGTAGTCGGCGAGGCGAGGGAGCTCGGCGGGGGGTTTGGGGAGTTTGTCTTTGAAGACGCCGAGTTTTTCCAGGGCAGCGAGTTGGTTGGCGCGAGTCCCGCCGTAGTCGTGGTCCTTATTCATCTGCAAGGTGGTCAAGCCCAGGATGTACTTCGCCGCCATCGTGTGGCAGAGGGTACATTCGGCCCGGCTGGGGAAGTGCCAGGTTTGCTCGCGGCGGCCGCCGGGGGCGGCGGGGTCTTTGATGGTGAGCTTGCGGTCGGCCCCTTCGGCAGGGGCCAGCTCGGCGTCGGTCTGGTCGTCGTTCCAGAGGTAGGTGTAGCCGAACCAGTACTGGGCCCCGTATTCGTCGTCGTTGCCGGGCATTTTGCGGTGTTGCAGGATGCGGGTCTCCAGCCGGCGGGTCGATTCCGGCTGTCCTTTCTCCATCTCCATCGCGAACGTCTTGACGAGCACCGTCCCGTCCGGGAACCGCCAGCCGAGGTCGGGGTAGGTCGGCCCGTGCGGATAGACGACGTCGTCGAATTCAATCTGCGAATCGCCGGGGAGGGCGATGAACCGCTCCTTCTCCGCCCCGTCGGACCAGAGCGGCGCGTTGACGGAGTAGGGAATCAGCCCCTTGGCCGGCGTGTGGTCTTTCGTTGAATGGAATAGTCCCGTTTCGCTGAGCTTGCGAGGGAAAGGCTTCGTCGCGACTTGCGGCGGCGCGGGGACGATCTTGTGCAGGCCCCCGCCGGCGAAGTCGACGAGGTAGACCTCGCCCGCCGGATCCTGGGCGAATTCCACGATGCGGATTTGCGTATCGGCGAGCTGCCGGCTAACGATGACTTTGCCACCTTCGTACTGCAACGACCAGAGCCGTCCGGTGTCGTAGTCGCCGTAGATGTAGGCGTTTTTTAGTTCTGGCAGCCGACTCGATGTCCAAACATAGCCGCCGGTGATCGAGCGGAAATCGCTGTGCGGATGCTCAACGAGCGGTTGGACGAATTCACCGGGGCCTTTTTCCCGTTCGGGGCGGAAGGGGTGTTTTCCCTCCATCACGCTCCAGCCGTAGTTGCCGCCGCGAGTGACCAGGTAAACCATCTCCCACAAATCCTGGCCGACTTCCCCCGCCCACAGCCGCTTCTGCTGGTCGAAGCTGAACTTCCAAACCTGGCGATGGCCGAAGGACCAGATTTCGCCGCGGGCATTTTCTGTCCCCACGAACGGATTGTCCTTGGGGATGGCGTATTGCTTGCCGGGATCGGCATGATCGACATCAATCCGCAGGATGGAGCCGAGCAGATCGCTGATGTCCTGCCCGGTGATATTCCCATCCGCGATGCCACTGCCGTCGCCGGTGGCCAGGTACAAATACCCATCCGGCCCAAACCGCACGCAGCCGCCGTTGTGCCCGCCGGAGGGCCATTCCAGGAGGATCGTCTCGCTCTTGGGGTCGGCCTTCGGCGGGTTGTCGCTGGTTGCCTTGAATCGAGACAGCCGGCTTCCTTTCTCCTCGAACTTGCCGGGCTCCAGGATGTACATCACATAGAAGTAGCCGTTCTCGGCGAACTTGGGATGGAACGCCACGCCATACGTCGTCTTGCCGACATCAACGAGCAGCTCGGACGTATCGACATCCGGCCGCAGCTCAAACGTGTAGATTTTCCCCGGCCTCGTGGCGATCCCCATTCGCTTCGTCCCCGGCACAAGCCCAGCCGACAGCGGCTCAAAAAACTTGAGCTTGGGAAAGGCATCTTGCGTGGTGAACGGATCAGGCGGGTCGGGCGTACCGTGAATGTTGTTCGTCGTCCAGTGCTCGCGTTTTTCGAGATTGAACGGAGCAGCCCTTTTGGCGGCAGGAGGCTTGTCCGCGGAAGAAGCGGTTCCGGCGGCGACGACGAGTAGGTACAGAAGGACGCAGGAGGGGTATTTCATAAACATGCAGCACCTTGAGAGTACGATTTTCAGCCGCTCATTGTACGTGTCGCCGTCGCCGCATTCCATGCAGCGCCAATCCAGAAATTACGCGGCAAGGCATTTTGAACAGAAGGGAACGAAGGTAACGAAGGGAGAAAAATGAGTTGATTCTGGCGAATCCAAGCTTCTTCCCCTTTGTTTCCTTTGTTTCCTTCTGTTCATAATCTGTGAAGAAAAAGGGGGACCAAGCCTGCCATGATTTTGCGAATGCCGCTTCACGAGTAGACTACGGATATCAGTCGCATCCTCCCCCGGTTTTGGAGTTCCCATGTTCCGTGCTATTGCTCTCTCCATCTTCTCCGTCCTTATGTTCGCCGCAACCGCCTCCGCTGAACACCTCAAGGCCCTGATAATCGATGGCCAGAACAACCACCCGGTCTGGCCGACGACGACGAAGATGATGAAGAAATACCTGGAGGAGACCGGCCTGTTTACCGTGGACGTGGCGACGACCGCCCCCAAAGGGACCGACGAGAAATTCAAGCCGGACTTCAAGAAGTACGCGGTCGTGATCTCCAACTACAACGGCGACGCCTGGCCGGCGGAGACGAAAATGGCGTTTGTGGACTACGTGAAGAACGGAGGCGGCTTTGTCGTGGTCCATGCGGCGAACAATTCGTTCGGCGACTGGAAGGAATACAACGAGATCATCGGCCTCGGTGGGTGGGGCGGACGGAGCGAAGCGAGCGGGCCGTATGTTTACGTCAACGCCGAAGGCAAACTGGTGCGGGACGAATCCAAAGGGCGCGGCGGCAATCACGGCAGCCAGCATCCGTTCCAGATCATCGTCCGGGACGCGAAGCATCCCGTCACAGCGAACATGCCGCTGGAATGGCTGCACGCCAACGACGAGCTGTACGACCTGCTCCGCGGCCCGGCGGAGAACATGACCGTGCTGGCCACCGCCTTCGCCGACAAGTCCAAGGGGGGAACCGGCCGGCACGAGCCGATGATCTTCACCGTCAGCTACGGCAAGGGGCGGGTCTTCCACACGCCGATGGGGCACGGCAAGGATTCGCAGGAATGCGTCGGCTTCATCACCACGCTGCAGCGCGGCACCGAATGGGCCGCGACGGGGAAGGTAACGCAAAAAATCCCCAGCGACTTCCCGTCCGCGGACAAAGTCAGCTCGCGGAAGTATGAAGAAAAATAAGGTGGGGTAGGCTTCCAGCCTGCCCGTCCACAACTCGTTCCCAAGCTCCTGCTTGGGAACGCAAGCCCCGAAGCTCCGCTTCGCGAATCAGTAACTCGAAGCAGAGCTTCGATACGTGGGTTCCCAAGCGGAGCTTGGGAACCAGAGAATGCTAAATGCTAAATGCTAAATGTGAAATAACTGAAGTTGCCACTTACATTTAGCGTTTAGCATTTAGCGTTTCGCATTTAACATCTTCCTTCCCTAGCCGTTTCGACACCATGAAAACCCTCCTCTCCGCCACTCTCCTTCTCCTCCCTCTCTCCGTCTTCTCCGCCGACCCCTGGGTCGTCTACGAAGGCTCGGACGGCCCCGGCAAAGGCAAACACATCGTCCTCATCTCGGGTGACGAAGAATACCGCAGCGAAGAAGCTCTGCCGCAGCTTGGCAAGATTCTGGCCAGGCGGCACGGCTTCAAGTGTACGGTGCTGTTTCCGATTGATCCCAAAACCGGAGAGATCAATCCAGAGATCAGCAACATCCCCGGGACCGAGGCTCTGGGCACCGCCGACCTGATGATTGTCGCCTTGCGATTCCGCGATCTCCCCGATGAGCAGATGAAGCCGATTGTCGATTTCATCGAGTCTGGCAAGCCGATCATCGGAATGCGTACGGCCACGCACGCCTTCAACATCAAAGAGGGGAAGAAGTACGCGAAATACAGTTGGGGGAACGGCGATAAGGATTATGAAAAGGGCTTCGGCCGCCAGGTGCTGGGAGAGACCTGGGTCTCGCACTGGGGGAATCACGATTCACAGAGCACTCGCGGCCTCATCGCCAAGGGGCAGGAGCAGCACCCGATCCTCCGCGGCATCAAGGACGGCGATATCTGGGGCCCGACCGACGTCTATGAAGCCCATCCCGGCGGCGACAGCGTGCCGCTGGTCATGGGGCAGAATCTCGCCGGCATGAAATTCGACGACCCGCCCGCCAAGTACGAAGCCGGCAAGCAGAATCGCAACGAGCCGATGATGCCTGTCGCCTGGACGAAGACCTACCAAGGAGCCAGCGGCAAAACCGCTCGCATCTTCTGCACCACCCTAGGCGCCGCCACCGACCTGGAAGCCGAAGGAACCCGCCGGATGCTCGTCAACGCCGCCTACTGGTCGCTCGGGATGGAAGGCAAAATTCCCGAGAAGTCCAACGTCGAACTTGTCGGTGAATTCAAGCCGACGCCGTTCGGCTTTGGGAAGTACGTGAAGGGGGTCAAGGTGGAGTCGCATGTGCTGAAGTAAGGAAGAAGAAAGCTATGGACGTGCCAGCACAGTTCACTGTTCGCCAAATACGAAGATTACCGGCCGATGAACGCGAGGTCATTTTGCAAACGGCGGCAGCTCTTGCCGAGCAAGAATACCGCACGAATCGAGAGCTGACGGCATTCGAAGCGTTTGGAGAAAAGGACATGCCTGCTTACGATTTCACGACAACCTCTGCCCCATGAAATCCCACCGCCAGGTTCTGACCTTCAACATCCCCGCCCGGATGGATTTTCTGAACATCACGCCGCAGGTGGAGGCGGCAGTGGCGGAAAGCGGCGTGCGGGACGGGCTGGTGCTGGTCAACGCCATGCACATCACGGCCAGCGTGTTCATCAACGACGATGAGCCGGGGCTGCACGCGGACTATAAGAAGTGGCTGGAGCAGCTTGCGCCGTTTGATCCGTCGCCGCAGCGGTACGCCCACAACCGGACCGGCGAAGACAATGCCGACGCCCACCACAAGCGGCAGATCATGGGGCGCGAAGTCGTCGTCGCCGTCACCGACGGCAAGCTCGACTTCGGCCCGTGGGAGCAGATTTTCTATGGCGAGTTTGATGGGCGGAGGGCGAAGCGGGTGCTGATCAAGGTGATTGGCGAATAGTTGAGTACCGCCATCATCACGGCAATTCTACCGGTGAATCTTCAGCGTCGGCAACTTTTTATTGAGCTTAGCCGCTCCGGCTTTCGTTACCTGCCTGTTCACAATCACCAGAGTCTTCAAGTTCGTCAGACCCTCTAAACGCGCAAGGCCGGCGTCCGTGATCGGGGCATTGCTGACATACAGATGTTCCAGCTTGGTGAGCCGAGAGATTGCGACAGGACCGGCGTCCGTAACCTTGGTATCGGTGAGTACCAGCCACTTCAGATCTACTGGTAAATTGGTCAGTCCCGCATCGCCGACCGCGGTGTCGTAGAGGATCAACGTATCGAGGTTTACAAGCGGCGTCAGATGAGCCAGCCCCTCGTCGGTGATTGCAGTCCCCGATAGCCGCAGCAACCTGAGATTCGTAAGCCCGGGCACGTGGACGAGACCGACGTCTGTCACCTTCGTATTATCGAGGTCCAAATCGGAAAGCTCGACGAGCGGCGTCAGGTGAATGAGGCCCTCATCGGTAACTTGGGTAGTTCCAAGTTGTCGTTATGAGTCTGGTTCGACGTAAGGGATTGAGCCGTCATGGAGTAAGGCGACGACGGCGAGGGCGATCCAGTGGAGCAGGCGTTTGAAGCGGAGTTGTTCGAGGTGGAGCGTGAGACTCGGGCCGCGGCCCTCGGCGAGGAGCGTTTTGTGAATCCAGACCCACAAGTTGCGGAGCATCAGCGCGATGGCGATGAACAGCAGCCGCAAGCGCGGGTCGCGGGTGCAGGTGTA
>JBKJNY010000146.1:0-15936 GCA_046593355.1 Pirellulaceae bacterium
CGCGCGGCACGAAGCTACCCGCGATTACCTCTCGGATTTTCTCGAAATGACGAAAACCCTTAGCCATCAAGGACTTCCACTTACCTCATAGCCGCGCGCGCTTCAGTCGGATGAACCGAAATTCGGCGGCTGGTCAGCCTGTAACCGCGGTCGCGGGCGATTGCGGCGGCGAGCGTGAGCGTGGCGGCGAAGGTGAACATGAGACTGGAGAGGCCGACGTAAATGGCCCGCGGGGCGAGCGGGGCGAGGGCGAACTGATACTGGAGGATGACGGCGACCCAGACGAGACTGATCAGCGACAGGGCGTAGAGACTGCTCCAGGCCAGAGAGCGGCTGAGCGGACGCTGCCGCAACAGCAGCACGCCGGCCGGCAGCAGCGAGACGGTGCTGACCAAGCTGGCGACCGTGGCGGCCATGCCCCAAAACATCCACGTATCGTTCGTATCAACGGCGTTCATGCAGTTGATCGCGCGTTAACTTGGGGGCATTGGCCGGAAGCGGGTTTGCCTTCATCCGAGAGACCAGTTCTTCCATCGCTTTGGCTCGTGCAGCGGGATCGGTGATGGCAGGGGGAATGATGCGCGGCGACTGCACAGTGGGCTCTAACGCAAGTTCCCCCTTGGTCATTGGTGCTTGATCATTAGCCATTGGTCATTCCCTTTGCGAACACCCTCACCCCGGCCCTCTCCCAGAGGGAGAGGGGGCAGACGGCACTAATTCCAGCCGTGCGCGTCGCGCACCCTGATCATCGCGGCCAAAATCGTGTTCCAGGTCTGCTGGTTTTCCAGCATGGCGTTGGGGAACATGCAGCCGTCCCAGCAGATGTGGCGGAGGCCGCGGCTGGGGGCGTCTTGGAGCCAGTAGCCGGCGGTCTTGACGATGTCGAGCTTGCCGTTGGGGTCATCGGCGGGGCAGTGGCGGCCGGTGCTGTCGTGGCCGCCGGTGCCGTGGACGGTGCCGTCGTTCTGGGCGACGTGGAAATCGAAGGTCCAGGGGCGGAGGGCGTCGGTCATTTGCTTGTAGGCGGCGTCGAATTCGGCCTGGGTGTAGCCTTTCTTGAGCAGGGCGTGGTCCTCCGCGTTGTAGCCGAGCAGGTAGAGATAGGTGTGGGCCTGGTCCGCCTGAAAGCCGACCGTCTCGGGCATGCCGACTTCGCTGAGGAGGTCGAGCATGTGCTTCCAGGAGTGCATTCCCGCCCAGCAGATTTCCCCCTCAGCTGCCAGGCACTCGCCGTTGTCCCTGGCCACCTTGCCCGCTTCGCGGAACGTGGCGGCGATTTTCTTGGTATTCCCCTTGGGGTCGGCTTCCCAGTGGCTGGGGCTGTCGGCGGAGTCGATGCGGATGATGCCGTATTTCCGCACGCCATGCTTGTTCAGAATCTTGGCAATGCGGCAGGCCTTCTCCACCGCCAGCACGAAGTTCTTGCGGTCCTGCTCCGTCCCCATCGCCGAGCCGCCGACCGTTCCCGGCCAGACCGGCGCGACCACCGAGCCGACATTCAGCTCCTTTGAGGCGATCTTGTCCGCCATCGCTTTGATGGCGTCGTCGCTGGCGTCCGGATCGAGATGCGGATGGAACAGGAACAGATCGACTCCGTCGAACTTCTGCCCGTTCACATTCGCCCCGACCGTGAGCTCCAGCATCCGGTCGAGGCTGATTGGCGGGTGGTCCGTCCCCGCCTCTTTGCCGACGAGGCCGGGCCACATGGCGTTGTGAAGTTTGGGGAAAGCATTCGACATGAGCCGTTTCCTCTTGAAGGGTAAGATCCATCAATGCGATCGCGTGTGTGCGTTAGTTCATTTGGCAGCCTTGCGAAGCCAAATCAGGAATTTCTTGATCAGTGCGTTTTCCGATACGTCAAACCGTTGACTCAGGTAGCCTTCAAGGATCTCGGGCGATATCAGCGGGAAAGATTGACTGTGATCGATGAGTGAGTATTGACCGTTGCGCCCCAATCGATGAAAAGTGATTTCTTCGCCCTTCATTCGCCAAACTTCGGGGACACCCAGTCCCGAGTAAATGTTCATGCGGCTGACGGACGAGTTTGTTACATCAACTTCAACGGCCAAATCCGGGGGAGGGTCACGAACTGGATCATAATCTTCTTTGTCACGAACATCGGCTTCGTGTGCAACATAATAGCATTCGTCCGGCTCCAGCCCTTTTTCCTTTGGCTGCTTTCTCAAAGTGGTCGAGCCGATGCTCTGAATCTCAATCTTGAGCTCGTATGCCATCATTTCGATCAGACGGCTAAGTATTTTCTTCGCGCGGTCATGACGTTTCAGAGGAGACATAATTTCAAGGGTTCCTCGGTCGTAAGAATGACGTAACCGACGATCGCCAACCGCGTGCAGAATTGCTTCGTAGGCCTCCCAAGGCACATCATAAAGAACGATGTGCTCCAGAGCTTCCGAAGACGGGCCTAGCGGATTGCGAACGATCACGAATTCACTCCTTGCCACAAGCTACTTCCTAAACTCTGCCACCAGCGGCACCTTCTTATGCACGTCCGGCCCAAAGTACCGCAGGCCCACCAGCGGCTCTGAACCCGTATTCTCGATCTCGACGCCGGCGGTGGCGGCTTCGTGGCTGATGAAGACTTCGTCCTCGGTGGATTGGCCGAAGCGGATGAGGGCGGGGGTTTGCAGGGCGAGCTTGCCGATGCGGCCCTTGCCTTGCGTGGTGATCCAGCCACTGGAGCCGGGGTCTTTAATGATGCACTTCACGCCGGGCTCAATCGTCAGCTCCTTGGCACTAAAGAGTTGCTCGCCGTCCACCAGGCCGTAGACGATCCATTTGTCGGTGTAGCCGGGACCGCTCGATTTCTTGTCGATGATCGGCTCCAGGTAGTTGCTCTCCTTGAAGTGCGTATCGACGTTCTTCTCCCAGTCGAGCTGGCCGATGATGAAATCGAGGTCCTGGTGCTTGTCCTTGGGCATGTCCTTCACCAGCAGCGACCAGGGGACGTATCGCCCTTCGACGATGTTCTGGAACATGCCGAACACGTCACTCCCCCACTGCGGCTCATAGGTGCAGAGAGAGCCGGGGGCGTGCAGCACACCGGGGGGAATCAGCCAGCCAGTGCCGCGGCGGAGGCGGTAGGCCCGCGAGAGGTCGAGAATGCCGTTTTCTCCTTTGTTCCAGTTGGCCAGGCAGCGGCGGACGTCGTCCTTGGTGGTGCCGGGTTCCAGCCCCATGAAGGTGTAGCAGAAGTTGTTGTCCACATTGTTGTACTGCGGCGGGAAGTAGTAGCTCTCCGGCTTGCCTTCCAGGCCGACCAGCTTGGCATTGGCCGCGCTCTGGTGCATGTGGTGGGGAATCGGCCCCATGTTGTCGAAGAACTTGCTGTACACCGGCCAGCGGCTGTACTTTTTGAACATGGTCTTGCCGATGAGCCGCTGCCCCGCTTCGGCGACAGCGTCACGGAGCAGAAAATGCTGCCCCTCGAACGAGCAGAACGAGAGCCCTTCGTGCCAGACGCGCCCTTCATTCGCTGCTTCGGTCGTGCTGCTGAACCACCGCTCGTCAATGCCGCCGCGCTCGGCTCCATAGGCGTACAAATCTTGCGGATGCAGCTTGATGCGGCGGCCCGGATGCAAAAAGCTGCGCGGCACCCAGGTCGGGGTCAATCGGAGCAGCCCCTGACCCTTAACCAGAGCCCGGTCCAGGATTTTTCCGACGTTATCCGCCTTCACAATCTTCGCTTCGTTCATCGAGATCCTCAAAGGTGCATTCAAAAAGGCTGTCGCCGAGTTCCCGCGACAGAATTCCAGTCCCCAACCGGCAAGGGATTTGTTGTACGCACTTTCCGCCTGGGTCGCAAGTAAACGCCGCGAGCAAACGCCACCGCGAATGCGTGATTTCGAGGGAAAGAATCATCGGCCGGTTCACATCCGCGACCTATAATTCCTCGCCTTCCCGCTCCCGTTTGCGGGTGCTCTGAGTCGGGAATTGCCGATTTTTCGGCCTTTGCGGAGATTGACGATGGAAAGCGGCTTGGGAACCTACGTCACCTATAATCCCCTCGCGGTTTCGCTGGAAACCCGCATCGACGAACTGCTGCAGATGGTCGAAAGCCTGGCCATGCACCACTTTCCCGTGGTGGACCAGGATCAGCGAGTGATTGGCGTCGTTTCGGATACGGATTTAATTCTCCAGGCTCGAAATCGAATGAGGAGCCCGGAGGTGGCGAGTAATGGGGACTTCACCACGGTCAAGGATATTTTCACGGGCAATCTGGTCACGGTCGACCACCTCGCTTCCCCACGGCAGGCGCTCGCGCTGCTCATGGAACACTACATTCGCTCGCTCCCCGTCTTGGAAAATGGCAAGCTAGTGGGAATCGTCACGACCGGTGATTTCCTGCGCGAATTCTCGTACGGCCAGATGACGTGCGCGAAGGAGCCGGTCAGCGACTTTCTGCGGCCGCCTGCCGAGCCGCTTGACCCGGACACAACCGCGGACGAAGCTCTCGCCGCCTTGAAGAAAATCGGCTCGGATCATTTGGCGGTGGTGCAGGGGGGCTGTCCCATCGGTGTCGTCTCGGGACGCGAGATCTTGAAGTCCATCGCGATGGAGGGTTCCGAGCGGAATCTCACCGGCCGCAGCTCCATCCTCAAATTTCTGCACAAGACCCCCGCCTTTCGACCCGGCCAACGGATGAACGAGGCGGCGGCCCTCATGGTCGAGCATGGACTTTCCGCACTGGCCGTCACGAATCAAGCCAACCGATTCCTGGGCATCATTACCGCCAACGAGATCCTGCACGTCATGTTGCAAGCGCTGAAGCCCTAAGTCCCGACAATTGCTTACTGATCCGCTTTCTTCAACAGCCCTCGCAGACGCTTGAGGGAGCGAGTGAGCATGACTGGTCTTGAAGGCGGGCGACGAGGCCGGAGGTGGGATCGGGCATGGAACGATGGACGGTGCCGTTTGAGCGTGGCCAGTTCGTAGTCTAGCGGCGACGACCGGGGTAGACTACTCATCAATTCGCCTGCGCGAGTGCATAGGACCAAGCTCAGTACCGAGTACCGAGTACTGAGTACCTCGCCGCTCCGACTGAATGCTGTTGCCCCGTATCACTTCCCTCCATGTCCAGCTTACCCACGCCTGACGCTTTATTGGCCGACGCCCCCACGCACCACTGGGATGAACTCGCGCGGCGCCTTGAGGAGTTCTTGGCGGCGTGGGAACAAGTGGAGCCGAGCCAAGGTTCGCCGCCGGGAATCAAGAATTTTTTGCCGGCGGAGCCTCCCGCTCTCCGTAAACTGGTCCTGGTCGAGTTGATCAAGACCGACATGGAACAGCGGTCGAAGATGGGTTCCGCCGATTCCAGCAATCCGGTGCCGGCATCCCCCAAGCGGCTGGAAACCTATGCCGCCCAGTTCCCCGAATTGCGCGAAAGTGCGACCGGCGAGCCACCCGTGGACTTGATCTACGAGGAATATCACGTCCGCCGGACGGCGGGCGAAAATGTCGCGATCAAGGATTATGTACAGCGGTTCCCCAACAGCGCCGATGGACTGCGCAAGCTCCTCGGGGCAGAAGGAATTTCCGTCTCCTCGGCTCTGTTTCCCGCGCGACGGATCGAGCAGCCGCGGGTGGGCGAGAAGATCGACGATTTCGAGCTCCTCAGCGAGCTGGGAAAGGGAGCGTTTGCCAGTGTCTTTCTGGCCCGCCAGGTTTCCATGCAGCGGTTGGTGGCCCTGAAAATTTCCGCCGAGAAGGGGAGCGAGCCGCAGACGCTGGCCCAGCTCGACCATCCCCACATCGTGCGGGTATATGACCAACGAATCATCCCGGAACGCAAGACGCGGCTGCTTTATATGCAATACGTGCCCGGGGGAACGCTGGCGGAAGTGGTCGCTTGCGTTCGCCTCACTCCCTCGTCCATCCGGGGCGGCGGGCTGCTGATCACGGCGGTTGACGCCGCCATGAGCAGATCGGGGCAAGTCGTGAGCGAGGATGCACCGTGGCGGCGAAAGGTTTCCAGCCTGGCCTGGCCGCAGGTGGTCTGCCGCATTGGCGGGCAACTGGCGGGAGCGCTCGACTACGCCCACAGGATGGGCATCCTGCACCGCGACGTGAAGCCCGCCAACGTGCTGCTCACCTCGGACGGATTGCCCAAGCTGGCCGATTTCAATATCAGTTTCGGTTCGCACGTTGTGGGAACCACGCCGGCTGCCTATTTTGGTGGCTCGCTGGCGTATATGTCGCCGGAACAACTGGAAGCCTGCAGTCCGTTGCACAAACGGAAACCGGCGGACCTGGATAACCGGGCGGACCTCTATTCGCTCGGCGTGGTGCTCTGGGAGCTGTTACATGGCGACCGCCCATTCCCGGAAGTGGCGCTGGAGGAAGGCTGGAACGAGACCGTGGAGGAAATGATCTGGCAGCGGCGGGGGTTGAAGATCGTCAGCTCGCCGGCGGCTACCCTCGCGAGCGAAGTGCTGCGGCGGCTGGAAATGGTGCTCCGCAAGGCGCTCGCCCCCGAACCGAAAGACCGCTATCAGAGCGGAGCCGAGATGGCCCGCGAGCTTAATCTTTGTCTGCATCGTCGTAGCTGGGAGTTGTTCCACGATTTCGGCCAGTCGTGGCGCGGGCGGGCCCGCCGCTGGCCGGTCCTGGCCCTGCTCCCCATCAGCCTGGTGCCGAACGCGCTGGCCGCGACCTACAACTGGTGGTTCAACTACACCACGATTATTGCAGGTGGCGATGAGGCGATCCAAAGGGCCTTTTGGTACCTACAGTTCATCATTAACGGCATTGCCTTTCCGCTGGGCATGGCTCTGGGGGTCTTCTACGCCTGGCCCGCGGTGTGGGCCGTCTGGAAAGTTGCCCGCGGCCGGCCCACCACACCCGAGGAGCTGGCCGACGCCCGCTGCCGCTCTCTCCGGCTGGGGAAGGTGATCGCGCTGATCGGCGTTTCAGAGTGGCTGGCGACCGGAATCATTTTTCCCGCGGCCATCCATTTGTTGGCGGGACACTTTGAGTTCAAGGACTACCTGCATTTCTTTCTCTCGCTGGCCATCTGCGGGCTCATCGCGGCCGCATTCCCGTACTTGGGAACGACGTGGCTGGCCCTGCGGGTCTATTACCCCGCGCTCCTGGCCGGCAGCTCCCCAGGCGACCGCGAAGTCCGTCTGCTCGAAGGCCTTCCCCAACAAGCCGGTTTCTACCTGGCCGTCGCCGCGGTGGTGCCGATGCTGGCCGTGCTGCTGGTCATCCTCGGCTCCTTCGAGAACCGCATTGCCTCCGGCCTGCTCATCGTCGCAGGGCTGGCCGGCTTCCTCGCCGCCTGGTTCACCTACAACCAGATCCGCAGCGACATCGCCGCCCTCAGCATCGCCACGCGGGCGAGCGACAGCTTTGGAGTGGGGACGGAGACGGACATGGGGGGGGAATGTAGAAGCTCGAATGACGAATGAAGGGGCAAGTCTTCTCATTCGTCATTCGGACTTCGTCATTTCTTTCTTACGTGAATCACCATCGGGCAACTCCCCTGATTACCTTCCACCTGGGCGATGGCGAAAAAAGCGCGGGATTGATCAGGAACCCAAGGCTCCGCGCGGAGGAAGAAGGTGCGCTCCGATTGACCTTCGGGAATGAGGATGCCGGAAAGACCGATGTCGTCCACGATGATGCCATGTGGCAGGTTGGGGATGTCGAACGCGATCCGGTCATTGAAGCCATCGCGTTCCACTCGCAACTTGCAGGTGATGCTGCCGCCGGGGGCAATGGTGATTTCCGGGGGCTTGGGGAAGCCGGCGGCGAGCGTGCCGGGCACGGCGGGAGCGCCCTCTAGCTCCAGGTGGACTATGACCTTCGGCTTGTCGGCCCTTTTCACGCTGCCGAGGTTGTTCACGTCGTGCGTCACTTCCTTGCCCGCGATCGTCGCAGTCGCGGTGACTTTGGTCAGGCCCCAGTTCTGCTCGGTCGGAGCGGGAGCGTCGGAGAGGCAGTTGATGACGCTGTGAGCTTCATACAGGCCCGGCTGGATGACGATAGGTGTTGACGCTTGAAAGCCCGGCGGCAGGCCGGTGATGTCGATGCGGATCAGGCCGCTGAAGTTATCCAGCCGCTCCGCCTTGACGCTGAACTGCTTGCCGCTGGCGGCATTAACGGTCGGGTTTGCGCCACTGAGGGTCACTTTGAAATCCGGCTGCGGACGGCGGACGACCAAATCGTACTTGAAGCCTTCCCCCGCAAAGCTGCGGACGTCGGCGACTCGCACCAGGTACGTGCCGTCCGCCGGAGCGACGAATGTCAGGCGCGAATCCTTGCCGAGCTTCCGCTGCGATTCGTCGTCGTTTTCAAAATTCACCGTGAACACTGGCAGCCCGTTGCCGGGAAGGACGGTTCCGACCGGATATGGCAGGACCTCGTAGGCCGGCTCGCCGAGTGCATGCGCCCGCGGTGTCGTGTCGAAAAAGCAGAATCGCGCGCCGGTGTCGGGATAGAAGTCGTTTTCCGCATCCGGGCCGCGGCGCTGGCGGAACTGCTTGACGATTTCGCCGCCGATGTAAACATAGTCGTTGACGAACATTTCCTCATAATTCTTCAGCCGCGCCCCACGCGAGTCGCCGCTGATGCCACGGAACTCGAGCTCACTATCGCGAATGCAGCGGAGCAGCAGCCGTGGCACTGGCTGGCCGCTGGCGCTCTGGATTTCAATCTTGGAATCGAGCGGTGAGCCGCTACGGGCGGCATTCGTCTCGAAAACCCACTGGTCGCCGGACTTGGCGTCAAACTGGTAGAGATCGCTATCGCTGGACTGGCCGTGATCGCCGCCGAAAATGCGGCCCTGGGCGATGGTGGGCAATTTCAGCGGCGTGGCCTGCGACGGTTCGTCGTTGGGTTCGACTTCCGCGGTCTTCAATAGCTCTTCGAGCTTTGGCTGAGGGCCGTAGTCGACTTCAGGAGGCACTTCGGCGAGCGGAACGAGGGGTCTTTCAGACTCAGCGGTTGCGGCAGCAAGCTTGTAGGAGCCGGTCGTGCCATCAATGCGGCCGACGACGATTTCATCGCCCGCCGGCAGCACGGCAACGCCGGTGGCCCAGTCGGACTGCTTCTCCAGCGAGGCGCGGATCACCATCTTCTCGGCATCCCAGACCTTGATGAGCCGGTCTTCGCCAGTGGATATGAGCGTCTTGCCGTCGGCGGACCAGGCGAGGCGGAGGACGGGCGTTTCGTGGGCGAACTTGGACTCCAGCAGCGGATTCGTTCCTTCCTTCGCGGTGTCGCTCACCTGCCAGACCCGAATGCGGTTATCCACACCCGCTGCGGCCACGCGCGCCCCATCCGGGCTGAACGCCAAGGCATACAGCTCCTTGAGTGATTCCTTGAGCGTATCCAGCCGCGTGCCGGCGGCCACGTCCCACAGCTTCACGGTCCGATCGCCACTGGCGCTGGCCAGCACTTTGCCGTCCTTTCGGAATGCCAGGTCATAAACCGCGCCGCTATGCCCTTCCAGCGTCTTCACTTCCTTGGCATCGGCGGTGTTCCAGAGCCTAATCGTGCTGTCATACGACCCCGTCGCCAGCAGCAGCCCATCGGGCGAGAGGCGGACGGCGTAGAGGCTGTCCTTGTGCCCCTGAAACACTTTGACTAGCGACCCATCCGCCACCTTCCAAAGACGGGCTTCGCCAAAGAGCCCAGGCTCACCGGCGGCGCAGACGACGTACTGGCCGTCGGTGGAAAACGTCACGGCGTTCACGTTGCCTCGATGACCGCTGAGTTTGAACAACGATTTGCGATCCGACAACGATTGCAGTTCCACTTCGCCGTAGCGGGCGACGGCGACGACGTTTCCAAGCGGCGAGACGGCAATGGCGCTTACCACCTGGCGGGCCGGCGCGAGGAGCTTGACCTGCGGCGTCACCAGCATCGTCGGATCCGGGCCCGCTCCTTGTGGCCCTTTCGCACCCGCGTCAATCCACGCCTTGAGCAGCGCAATCTCCTCCGGCTTGGGCTTCTCATTATCCTTCGGCGGCATCGCCGGCTCCGCCTTGCCCGTCAGCACCAGAATCATCCGGCTCAGGTCGCTGTTCCCCGGATTCACCGCGCCCCCCTTGCTCCCCCCCTTGAGCAGCGAGCCATAGCTCTCCAGCGACAGCTTCCCCTCCCGCTCCTCATCGCTATGGCAGCCGGTGCAGTACTTGGTGAAGAGAGGGTGGATTTGCTTGGTGTAGTCGGGGGCTTCCTCTGCTCGAACCACGGTTGCCGAGACGAAAAGCAGGGCGGCAGGAAGCAAGCCGATAATGAGTAAGCAGTTGCGCATAGAGATATCAGAAAGGTATTTCGTCTGGGGTCGGAATTCGGTATTGCAAGGGCTGGCGGATGTTAAGAGGTTCGACTCGGGAAATGTGGTCGAAGTCGAGCCAAGTTGGATTACTCGCCGCGGGAGGCGGTTCGTTGGGGTGAGGTTGTCCGATGGCCAGCGTACTACCCGCGACGATCATGAGCCGCGGGTTCCAGACATCAATCGCTTCGCCCACAACCGTAATGATTCGGAATGGCTGAAACGGCCGCTGCCGCCAGAGGCGGAGTACGTCGTCTTTGTTCATGAGTTTTCTCCCTTTTTATGAAGAATAGACTCAAGCCGTTGAGCATCTTCGTCGGAAGGATCGCCGAAGTGATACTGATGGACACAAGCCACCTCATAGTCTTTTGATGGCTCTATGTCATTGCAAAGCAGAAACAATTCTTGCCCCAACGGAGTGAGAAAGTCTGCCTCTAAACCGCCGGCACTGTATTCGGGGTGGTCAAGAATGTAAGCTCGTTTCCCGATTACAAAGAAATATGGGCCTGCCTTTGTATCAAGTGTTGTATGCAATCCTGTTTCCACTGATGCAACCCCCAGTCGCTGCATTTCGAGGCGACGTCCGTAAGTAACAAATGGCCCGCCGGGTTTCGACGGCGCATTCCATTGAATCAATTCGCTATTTAGATAAACACATATTACTTCGTTCGATGAAACAATTGTCCAAATAAAACGGCAATAGTCAGAAACTGCGAGCGCCTCTGATTTGCTAATGAGCCGAATAAACTCGAGGAGTCGCCTTGAGTATTTGCCCGGCGATTCAGTTTCTCCGGCCAACACTCTCGCCCATAAGTGCTGAATCTGTTCGTCGCTTGTATCTTGCGACGAAACCAGAAAAAACCTCATCCAATCGGGATGAATCGGATCGGGCGAGGCTTTCTCAGAAAGTTCTTCAATGGCCTTGTCAACTATTGATTCAATATTCTGTTGACGCTGGTTTTCGAGTGTAACCACCCGAATTTGTGCTCTTTCTTCGATGGTTTCAGCTCGTCTCCGTGCAACTGCCATGGTTACAAGGGCTTGAGCTTTTGCCTCGGCCTTGCGTCGGATCCGGGTTGGCTCATATAGAACGCCAATCCCAGCGCTAACTGCTTCCACCATCTTCGTAATCGGTTCAGCCAGTTGCCCGATATTTAGGAGTGAGTTGTCTCCGCTCATTTAAGTATTCCCTCGCTACCCAAATGCAGCCTAGTGATTAAACAAAAACTCCCGCCCGCTGAGCACGCTCCAGTACAAATCCTCAATCACGCCCCGCCGCTCCTCCGGCTTGGCGGCAGCGAGCTCCGCGGCGAGCTTCTGTTTTTCCGCATCGGAAGGGAAGCGAGACAGAGCCGCCAAATACACATCCTCCACGACCTTGTCGTTGCTCGGCTCCGCTGTTGATCTCTCGGCGGCGCTCCCTGGGGCCTCCAGCTTCTTGTTGACGGTGTCGCCGTTGAACATGTGCAGGACTTGGGTCATGCTTGGCTCGTCGCTTCGTTCGCAGTCGCAGGTGATGAGGCGGACGGGTTGGCCGAACGCCTTGAGGAAGTAGGAATCGACGGAGACATCCGGCAGTTGCAAGGCCCGTTTCGCCGGGGCGGGGTCGCCGGGCTTGCCATCAGCTTTTAGGTAGATGAACTTCGTCGGCGAGTCGGTCACTTGCGAAATGGCATCGAGCAGCACTTCCGCCTTCAGCCGTCGTGGGTAGTAGCGGGCGTAGAACCGCTCATCCGCCTGATTCTCCGGCAGCGGGGCGGAATCCCGCTGATAAGCGGCGGATTGCAGGATGGCCCGCATCAGTTGTTTGAGGTCGTAATTGTTGTCGGCCAGGTATTTGGCGGCCGCGTCGAGCAGCTTCTCGTTGCTGGCGGGATTGGTTACTCGCATATCATCGACCCGCTCGACCAGGCCGACGCCGAAGAAATTCGCCCACATCCGGTTGGTAATGGCCCGCGTGAAGTACGAGTTGTCCTTCGACGTGAGCCACTGGGCGAGCGGAATCCGCCGGTCGACATTCGACGCGAACGGAATCGGCTGGCCATCGAGGGGCCGCGGCAGTTGCGGCGTGCCGCGGCTGGGCTGGATGAGCTCTCCATGTGTGTCGGAATAGACGGTCCTGAGGCCGTCGCCGCTGCGGAAATCGCCTCCCCAACCCTTGGCCCGCACGCGGCTGAACATATTGGCCATGCCGTAATACTGGTCGTTGGTCCATTTTTCGAGCGGGTGGTTGTGGCACTTGGCACAGCCGATGGAGAGCCCCAAAAATGCCTGGCTCACCGTCTCCGCCATCACCTCAGGGTCTTGCTGCAGGGCATAGAAATTCGCCGCCCCGTTCTCGTGCGTGCTGCCGCTGGCGGTGACGATCTCCTGCACAAACTTGTCCCAAGGCTTGTTCTGCTCCACGCTTTTGCGAATGAAGCCGTAATACGCCTTGATCGCCTCCGGCCGCAATCGCTCGCCGGAGAGGAGCAGCAAGTCCGACCATTTATACGCCCAGTAGTCGACAAACTCCGGCCGGCTAAGCAGATGGTCGATCAGCTTGTCGCGCTTGTCGGCGGAGGCATCCACGAGAAATGTCCGCGTCTCCTCGGCGGTGGGCAAGGTGCCGATGGTGTCGAGGAACGCTCGCCGCAGGAAGGTGGCATCGTCGCATTGCGGCGACGGCGGCAGCTTGAGTGCGGCCAGCTTTTCGTTCACTGAATCATCAATGAAGTTCCGCCGCTCGGCAGTGGCAAACAACTCCGGCTTGACATCGTTCGCATAGGGCACCGTCAAGAACGCCATCGCGTTGTAGTTGAGATACCAGACCTTGATGGCTCCTTCGCCACTGCCGGTGATTTTCACCTCGCCGCGTTCGCCTACCGACGCCACGGAGCTCGTCACCGACGTAAACTTCGCCCACCGCGTGGCATCCTCGACGTGACCATCGCTGAAATGGGCCAGGACAATCAACTGCTGACTTGCGCCGACACCCTGTGTGGAATACTTCGGCAACACTTCCAGACTGGCAATTTGCGGATCACTTTCCTTCGGTCCCGGAGCCCCCGCAGCGATCCACTCCGCCAGCACGCGATATTCCTGCGTCGCCGGATCGAGCTTGATGCCTCCCTTGTGCGGCAGCAGGCCCGTCGGCTTGGTCAGAATCAAGCTCCGCCCCGGATCGCTCGGCACCACTCGCCGCCCCAGCGCCTGCCGCGTGAGATAGCTGTAGTCCGCATCCACATCGAACCCGAACAGCGTCAGCCGAAATCCCTTTTGCCCCGCCCGCGCGCCGTGACAGGCTCCAGCATTGCACCCCTGTTTCGACAGCACCGACTCGACATGATTGCGAAAGCTCCACGCAAACGGCTGGTCTTGGCCGGTCACCGTCACCTCCGCCGTTGCCGTTTGATCGCCGACTTTCGCCGTAATCGTCGCTTTTCCATTCCCGACCGGAACCGCGACGGCGTTTTCAATTCTCACCACTTTTTCGTCACTGCTCGCAAGCTGCACCCCTTCCGCCGCCTGGCCAAGGATCTGCTCGCTCCGCTTCCACTGAGGGACGAGGGTTTGGCGGGATTCTTTGGTGGAGAGTTCTATTTGCGGCGGCAGCAAAAGAAGCTCGTCAGCTATGGCGAACTGGCTTCCGAGTACAAAACAAAGACATCCGGCGATAAAGAGTCTATTCGTGCGCATTTCTAATGGCCGATTCGGCGCTTTCTTTACTGAATTTGTTAAACGTCCGTTCGCCCAAGCTTCTTCCATATCTCTGCCAGCGTTGTTCCGCCAGGCTCTTTGCGTCTCCGCTCCAATTCCTCGTCTGAAATCGGAGAGTTGCAAACTCCGCGGCGCGAGTATCGGGGTACAATCATCGGCGAGAAAACCCCTATGCGCCAGCCATGCGAATCCATGAGTTCGGTGGTCTCATCAAGACTATAAAGCAGCGCCGCCAATTCATCAGAAACTGTAGTTTGCAGTAATGGGTGCATCGTCAATCCTCGCTCGTGACTTTCCACGCGTTGACAACAACCACGAACCGATCCCGCTCACGAATTCGGAACTCCACACCGAGAGGACCGATAATCAGTATCCCCGCGCCCGCTACTACCTCGCAGCGTGGATCATTCGGAGAAACTGCCAGGAACGTGTCGATCTCGTTGGACGCTGCCGAAACCGCATCGCGGTCGGTTGCCTCCAGCCAGACTTCGGCAAGTTCGCTTTGCGCTGAGGCGCTCCAGCCTACGGTGTATCGCATGAGAATTTCTCCGGATGCTTCTGGCGCATCTCGGTCCAAAACTCCGAGAGCGGCTGCGTCGGCTCCTCGCGAAACCGTCTTTCCGCCTCTTCCGGAGAAATCCGCGATTTTGCTCCTGAAAGCACTTGTGGCGAAGAGGATTGCATCGGAACAAAATATCCGAGCACATGCCCCTGCGCATCACGGAGCTTCAAATAATCCTCGGCGGTGCCGAGTTGCGAAATCGCATTCTGGTCGAGCGTCACTTCAGTCATGGCAATTCTCCGAGTTCCTAAAACAACTCCTTTACCTCATGCTTCCCAAAATCCACTAGCGGGAACGGCCGTCCCGCGGGGCCGGGCAGCGCGGTTTCCAGGTCGAAGCCGAGGCTCTTGTAAATGGTGCCGACGATTTCCGGCGGTTCGACGGGGCGTTCGGCGGGGTAGGCACCGATGGGGTCGCTGCGGCCGATGACGCGGCCCCCTTGGATGCCGCCGCCCGCGAAGTAGGCGGAGAAGCATTGCGGCCAGTGGTCTCGACCGCCGGCCGGGTTGATTCGCGGCGTGCGGCCGAATTCCGCCAGGTTGCAGACCAGCGTCTCCGCCAGCATCCCCCGCTCGCTTAGGTCTTCAATCAGGGCGGCGTATGCCTGGTCGTACATCGGGGCGACGATGTTCTTCATCCCTTCGATGCTGGTGAACGGCTTGCTGCCGTGGATGTCCCAGGTGATTTCGTCGAACACGGTCAGGAACGTGTTCACCGTGACGAACCGCACCCCCGCCTCAATCAGCCGCCGGGCCAGCAGGCAGCACTGGCCGAAGCGGTTCAGGCCATACTTCTCTCGCAGGGCCTGCGGCTCTTTCGTCAGGTCGAAGGCGGCGCGGGCCTGCGGGCTGGTCATCATGCGATAGGCGGCTGCGAAGTTGGCGTCCATCAACTTGGCGCTAGGGCTGGCCTCGAAGTCCTTCACCTTTTCTTCCACGATCTGCCGCATCCGGCGGCGACGATCGAGCCGAGCGTCACCCAGTTCCGCCGGCGGCAATAGGTCGGGCACTTTGAAGTTCGGCTTGGAAGGGTCGGTGTTGAGCACAAACGGGTCGTGCGCCTTGCCGAGAAAACCCGCCTCCTGCCCGTGCGGCAAGTTCCCGCCGGTGGAGCCCATCTTTTCCGGCAGGACGACGTGCGGCGGCAGGTCGGTCTTTGGGCCGCGGAGATATGCCAAAGCACAGCCGGCGTGTGGCGAGTTGATCCCGCCGGTGAACAGCCGCCCGGTCTGCAACATCTGGTGCCCGGTATCATGCACGGCCGCTGCAGTGTGGTAGCAACTGCGGATGATTGAGAACTTGTCCGCAACCTGGGCATGCCGCGGCAGGATTTCCGTGATCTGGAAATCTCCCTTGGTCGAAATCGGCGCAAACGG
>JBKJNY010000191.1:0-5137 GCA_046593355.1 Pirellulaceae bacterium
CGTCGCCCTCAAGATCATCAAGCCGGGCATGGACAGCCGCCAGGTCATCGCCCGCTTCGAGGCCGAGCGGCAGGCGCTGGCGGTGATGGACCATCCGAACATCGCCAGGATCCTGGACGCGGGAACGATCGGAGCAAATCCAAAATCCGAAGCTCGAAATTCGAAACAGGGCCAGGGTATTGATTCGGATTTCGATATTCGTGCTTCGGATTTTCCCCAGCGTCCCTACTTCGTCATGGAGCTGGTCCGCGGGCTGCCGATCACGCAGTATTGCGACCAGGCCACGCTCAGCCCCCGCGCCCGGCTGGAACTGTTCGTCACGGTCTGCCAGGCCGTGCAACATGCTCACCAGAAGGGAATCATTCACCGGGATCTCAAGCCGGGAAACGTCCTGATTACGTCGTCCGACGGCGTGCCCGTGGTCAAAATCATCGACTTCGGAATCGCCAAGGCAGTCAGCCCAGATCTTGCCGACACGTTGAGTAGTCTGGAGAGCAGCCGGCGTTCCCACGTTGTCGCCAAGGCGATCAGCCCGGATTTTGCCGACAGTGCCGAGATCACCGCGATTTTCCAGCTGATCGGCACTCCCCTCTACATGAGTCCCGAGCAGGCCGAGCTGGGGAGCCAGGATATCGACACCCGCAGCGACGTCTATTCCCTGGGTGTGCTCCTCTATGAGCTGCTGACCGGTCAGACGCCGTTTGACAAGGAGACGCTCCAACAGGCCAGCTTCGACGAAATGCGGCGGATCATCCGCGAGGAAGAGCCGCCCAAGCCCAGCCAGCGGGTCACGCAAAGGGGTCGGGAGTCTTTGGCGTCAAAGACTGATGAGAACAAAACAAACATCGACGCCAAAGACTCCCGACCCCCTCGTCATGCTCAAGAGTTGGGCGCGGGTCTCCCGACCCCGCCCGCAGGCTTGACCGAAGGTCTCCCGGTCGCCGGGGGAGGAGACCTGCGGTCAGGAGTTTCGGCGGGGTCAGAGACCCGCGCCGAACAAGGCGGCACACGGAGTGTGCCGCCGACATTGGCCACCATCTCGCGGCAACGCGGCCTGGACGAACGCCGCCTACGTCAATTGCTTCGCGGCGAGCTCGACTGGATCGTGATGAAGGCCCTGGAAAAAGACCGCAGCCGGCGGTACGAATCGGCCAGCGCCCTGGCTGCCGATGTCCAGCGCTATCTGGACGACGAGCCGATCCAGGCCGCTCCTCCGTCGCGCTTCTACCAGGCCGGAAAGTACATTCGCCGGCACAAACTGACCGCGGCGATTACGCTGCTCACGTTCTCGCTCCTGGCCCTCGGCCTGGCCGCGACCGGCTGGCAGGCCTACCGGGCGAGGAAGGCCGAGCAATCGGCGGAAGAGCGGTTTGAGATCGCCAGCGACGCCGTCAACAAATACCTACTGGAAGTCACGAGCGACGAGCAGCTCGCCAGCCCCGCCTTCCAGGACTTGCGGCGACGCCTCCTCGAAGCGGCGGAGCCCTTCCTCGAGCGGCTGTCGCGGGAACGCCCTGCCGAACCGCGGCACAAATCGCAGCAGGCCGCGGCGCTCCACGGTCTGGGGCAAGTTCATGTGGAGATCGGCAAATACGCCCTGGCTCATCAAGCCTTCGAGCGAGCCGCCGGGACTTACGAGCAATTGGCCGAGGCCGATCCGGGCTCGTCCGAGCACACCCGCGAATTATCCAGCGTCCTGCTGTCCCAGGGGAACCTATGGTGCCGGCAGGGGGATAACGGCAAGGCGGTTCCCTGCTATCAGCGATCCCTCGCCTTGCGGCAATCGCTGTACTCCGCCGCCCCTGCCGATCCGGAACCAGCGCACGCGCTGGCCGAGGCGCAACTCCGCTTGGGAGCCATCCAGTGGGACGATCAGGGCCGCCGCAATCTGGCCGAGGCCGCGGAGCTCTTGACGCAGGTGAGCACGCAGCACCCGGAGATCGCTGCCTATCAGGAAAGCCTCGCCCAGAGCCATCAAGAGTGGGCCTATCATCTGGAAGCGGTCTCCGAGCAGGCCGCTTGCCAGCACCACGAGGCTGCCGTCGTCATTTACACGCGCCTGGCCGAGGCGAATGCCGGCTCGGTCAAGTTGCAGATCGCCCTGGCGGTGGCCCAGGCCCATCAGGGGGACACCTTCTATCGCTTCAACCGCCTGCAGGAATCCCGGGCGTGTCGCCAGCAAGCGGTGGCCGGGCTGACCCAATTGGCGGCCAAATATCCGGGCCGCGTCGACGTGGAAGTGCAACTTGGCCGGATTATGCACCTGCTCGGGCAAAACGAGGAAGATTTCTGGTTGAATCAGATGCCAGGCTCCCATTTCACCCTGGCGGCCATCCACCGGCGTTATGCCGCCGCCCTGCAAATTCATGAGCGGCTCGCCGCGCGGTTCCCCCAGGTCGCCGACTTTCAGGTCCGTCGCGCGGGGACGCAAGCCAAGGTGGGTGAGATCCTCTCGTTTCAAGGGCAAACCGACGAAGCCATGCGCCTGCTGCGCGACTCCCAGCAGCAACTAGCGCGAGTGCAACAAGACACAGGAGGGCACGCGACGGCACGCGAGTTTCTGGCCAGCGCGCACGCGAGACTCGCGGAAATCCATGTGCGGGAGGGGCGGCGGAGGGAAGCGGACCAGGAATGGGCGGTGGCCAGGGCCTTGGGGGTCAGCGGCAATGAATTCTCCGCCCGGTTTGCCAAAGTGGAGCGGGCGCTGGCATTTTTCTGGGTTCCGGAGGAATTCCACGAACTTTTGAGACAAACGGGAGGATTTATCGCCACTAAGGGTGGGGGCGATTACTTCCGTGATTTATCTCCCCGAAAACTCCTCTCATCTCTTCAGGACGTTGACATGAAAAGCCTAGCCTCCATGTTCCGCTTCCCCCGCCTCGACCGGTCCCTGCTCAACCGGCTCAGTTACCGCCAACGCCGGCTGATCCTGGAGAAGTTGGAAGACCGCTCGCTCCTGGCAGGCGAAATCACCATCGGTGACGCCACAGTTATTGAAGGCACAAACACTTTGAGGTTCATTGATAATTTTGTGACCGAGCGTAGCGGCGGCTTAGCTCGACCGAGATGCGTGTTATTTGGTCCGGACGGCAATGGCGACGGCGCAGCCGATCTATACGTTTCCAGCGTCGATACAAACCAAATCCTTCGCTACGATGGAAAGACTGGAGCATTTCTGGACGTATTCGTCACGTCCGGCAGTGGCGGGCTGAATAATCCCGCTGGCCTGCAATTCGGCAACGACGGAAATCTTTACGTCAACAGCTTCCTGGGCAATCAGCTTCTCCGCTACAACGGCTCAACGGGTGCCTTTATTGACGTAGCTGCTAGCGGACTTAACAACCCCCACGGTCTGACGCTCGGTCCGGACGGCAGTTTATTCATCGCCAACTGGGGGGGCGACAATATCCTGCGGTTCAACACTTCCGGTCTTAGCGAATTTGTGCCGGTCGGAAGCGAAGGCTTGGATGGACCTCGAAACGCAGCCTTCGGCCCAGATGGAAACCTTTATGTAAACCTCCAAAACATCGGCAAGGTACAGCGTTTCGACGGAGTGACGGGAAAATTCATTAATACTTACATAACAACCAGTAGGCCGGTCAACTGGATGGAATTCGGAACAGACGGATTATTCTACACAAGCATTCAAAAGAACCCGCTCGAACCGTGGCACAACATCGATCGTTTCAATGCGACTACAGGTGCCTTTGTTGATACAACCGCGACGGGACGTGGCTGGTCCTTCACAATCGGTCCGGATGGCTTGCTCTACAATTCCGGCAACTCAGAAGCAGCACTGATTGATCGTTTCGGGCCCGCATCAATCGCCGCTTTCACAGTCAACCTGAGTTCCCCAAGTGTTGAGGCAATCACCGTTGGCTACGCCACAGCCGACGGAACGGTGGACCCCAAGGCCGTTGCAGGATTGGACTATGTAGCAGCGTCGGGAACAGTGACGTTCGCGCCGGGGGAAACGACCAGGACCATTCTGGTAAAGACGGTCGATAACACGGTCATCGAGCCGAACGAGACGTTCAGCGTCAATCTGTCCAACCCCGTGGGAGCCACCATCGCCGATGGAACCGGCGTGGGGACCATCATCGACAACGACACCAAGTTCTACGTCGTCGATGACGGGGCCACCAACCGCACGTTCGAGTACGGCAGCTTTGCCGATGGCGGCGGCGCGGGAGCGGCCGGCGAGAGCTATGCCCTCCCCACCGGAAATGCCGCTCCCCGCGGCGCGGCCAGCACGGCTGCCGGGGACAAGGTGTGGGTCGTCGATAACAACAGAAACGTCTACGTCTATGGTTCGGCCGGAAACCTGCTCGGCTCCTGGGCGGCGACGGCGACCGGACTGAGCCAGCCCGAGGGGATCGCCACCAATGGCACCGACATCTGGATCGTCGATGCCAGCGCCGACAAGGTCTTCAAGTTCGCCGGGGCCGCCAGCCTCCTGTCCGGCACCCAGAACGCCCCCAGCAACGCCTCCTTCAAGCTCAACATCGGCAACAAGGACGCCAAGGACATCGTGACCGACGGCTCTTCGCTCTGGGTCGTGAACAACAGCACCGCCGACAAAGTCTTCAAGTACACCCTCGCCGGCTCCCTCGTCGGCAGTTGGACCATCTCCACTCCCGGGGCCACCAGCCCCACCGGCATCACGCTCGATCCGAGCAGTCCCAGCCACCTGTGGATCGTCGATAGCGGCACCGACCGCGTCTATCAGTACGATACTTCCGTCAGCCGCACTTCCGGATCGCAGGCCGCCTCGACGAGCTTCGCGCTGGCCGCGGGCAACGGCAACCCGCAAGGGATCGCCGATCCGCCGGTAGGGGACTCGACCCGCGAAGTTGCCGCAACCCCGGTGCTGGCCGGAGCCCAAGCCCCTTCGGCTGCCGGCCAGGTGTCCATTCCGAAGGTCGATCAAGTGGAACGAGATGGACTGTCCATGTTCCTGAGCGATCTCCGAAATCCGTCGGTTCTGTTGCTGGACGGCGTGGAAGTGAAAGCCGAACACCGCACGCCAGGAACTCGCTTCTCGTCCACCCACGACGAGGCCCTCTGCGACATCGCCGCTGAACTGGACAGCTTCACCCCCATCAGCAAACGGCGGGGCCGGCCGATCCGGTAAGGA
>JBKJNY010000062.1:0-108377 GCA_046593355.1 Pirellulaceae bacterium
CGCGCGGCACGAAGCTACCCGCGATTACCTCTCGGATTTTCTCGAAATGACGAAAACCCTTAGCCATCAAGGACTTCCACTTACCTCATAGCCGCGCGCGCTTCAGTCGGATGAACCCAAGTTTTGTCCATCGGGAATCACGCCAATCTGGCCGTAATACAGGCCGCCGACGTTCTCGCCGATGTTCTCCCGGTAGATCTCTTGATAGTTCTGGACGTTGTAGGCCACCAGCTCATCGGTGAACGAATCGATGGCGTAAAGGACATCGCGCGTGCCGTCGAAGCTTAGCCCTCCGTCGAACCGCCGGAAAATCTCTTGGACCTGGAAGTCGCTATCCATCAAGGACGGACCGAAAATGTCGGAGGCAAAAAGCTGACTGTCGCGACTGACGGCGGAGTGGCGGGTATTCGTGACGGAGGCGGTGCTGGGGCCGTCCACGAAGAGCCCCGTGGCCGAGAGGTAGGTGAACAGGGGGCCGGTCGCGTCCGTCCCTTCCGTGAGGAGCAATTGGCTGCGATCCGAGCCGCGGAAAATGCGCGTGCCGCTGCCGACCAATCCGCCGCCGGCAGCGGCGGGAGCATCGGCTCGGACGGTAATGACTCCGGTCGCCAGGTCCAGCTCCCGGAGGGGGACCGGGGACGCATTGCTGGACGTCGTGGTGATCAGGGCCTTGCCGTTGGCCCCAATGGAAATGTCAAAGCAGCCTGTCTCCGTGCCGGGAGTGTCGAACTGCAATGGCGGGAGGACGCTGCCATCCGCTAGGTTGACCCTGCGAATGAACGCCTTGTCCGCCACCTCCAGGGAGTCCGCAACGTAAAGCGTGCTGTTGCTGGGCGTGAGATCCAGGCCAATCGCCGCCCCGCCGACGATAATGGGTGACAGAAACCCGCGGGCCACCAGGCTGTAGCGGCGAATGGTGTCATTGCCCGCGGCGATGTACAGGATCTGCCGCGACGTATCAAACACAATGTCGGTCACGCCCGGCTGTACGATCAGCGTGCTGCCGCTGGACGCGATGGGCCATGTGGCGCGGGTGCCATTGGGAAAAATCTGGCGGACGCGATAGTCCCGCGCCGTGAGTCCGGTAAAAGCCCAGGTGCCGTCTGCCGCGGACAGTTGCTGCGGCTCATTCGCGGGCTCGCGGATGCCGTTGTCATTGAGGTCCAAGAAGACCTTGACGCCCGCCGCCACGGTTTCGCCCTGGCCCGGCTCAAAGATGCCGTCGCCGTCGAAGTCATTGAATTCCAGGCCACTGAGCGAAGAGCCGGTGTTGGCATTCTTGGTGATGAGGACGGTGACGACACTCGAGGTCGTGATTCCGTCGAAGAGCTGGTAGCTAAAGTTATCGGTATCGACGAACGGGTTCGGGCCCGAAAGGGGATTTCCCGTATACGTAAAGCTGCCGCTGGGATTGAGCGTGAGCGTGCCGTGCTGCACGGTCGTGACGATCTGGATGGAAAGCGACTGATTAAGGTTCGCTTCCCGGTCGTTTTTGAGGATCCCATTCGCCGCGGTGACGATCACGGACTGAGAACCCGCGGTGGTATAGAAGTCATCCGCGGCCTGCGGGGCGAGATTGGTCACGGGACGAGCGCCAAAGCCGAAGTCGGTGCTGTTGTTGTCGTTGACCAGCACCCTCCAATTAGTCGGGGTGGGGGTGTAAACATGCAATCCAGTCGTGGTTGACAGGAAGAGCTCGTCCCCATCGGGACTCATTGCGGTCTGGTAGAAATTACCATTGGCCAGCGTTTCAAAAACGGGCTGAAGGAAACCGGTGGTATTATTGATGGAGGCATGGAGCAGAACGTTCTCCAGCTTCACGTTATAATCGGCGTTGAGCGCGTCCACCCGAATGGCGAGAAAGATAAACTGTTCCCCCAACGACTGGAGAGCGGATGTCAGGTCAAAGGAACGATAATTCGGCGCCGCATCAACCACATTCGCGTTAAAAATTTCGCGAACGGGGATCCCGAACTGGTTCAGCAGACGAACCCTGAAGTTCTGCTTGTTGGCGTCCACCGCGGTGTCAAGGCTATTCAGGTCGTCGAACCAGCTCGCCGTGGCCGCGGTGATATTAAACGGAACGAAAAATCCCTGGGTCCGTTGTCCGCTGTTGCCAAACGTCTGGCTGATGTCGGCTGCGTCGTCAAAGGCCAGCACCGTATCTGGGTGGACGCGCTGGTAGATGCGGTTGAAGGTGTTGTTCGCGATCGGATTAACCTGGGTGCTGGTCAACGTGTAATCCAAATCTGGCCGGAGGGGATCAAAGGCGACGCCGCTCTGGGCATTGTCGCGAACCGGCGATTGCGGCGGGAAGAATCCGTTTGCGGTGCTGCGATACTCAAACAACGGATCGATCAGGTTATCCAATCGGAAAAACGCCTTGGCGCGGCCGCCGTTGAGGCCGATGCGCGTGCCGCCTGGGACTGTGCCGCCGGGACCAGCCCCCAGCGCGTCGCCGCGAATGGAAATCGTATCGCTGACGAGATTAATCTCGCGCACCGGGGTAAAGCCCGTGCCGCGGTAATTCGTGGTGAAAATTGCCTTGCCATTGTTCATGATTGCCAGGTCATAGGCTCCGGCTTCCAACCCCACTCGATCAAACGTCAAGTTGGTGACTGCGCCGGACTCGGGATCGACCTTGCGAATGATGGACTGAGTCGTTCCCGGTTCTTGCTCGGCGACATAGATCGCCGAGCCGTCGGGCGTGATATCGATTCCCCCGAGCTGAATGCCGACGTCGAAGGGGGCCAGGAACTCCCTGGTCCGTACGTCGAGGCGGAGAATCTTTCCGTCGTTCGTGGAGATGTAATGCAGCCCGCGCGTCGGATCGAAGACATGATCGACGGTCGTCTGCAAGTCGGCCTGCGGAGTAACAATCGTGGGCAGCGGCAAGAAGGTGTGAGTTGTCAGCCTGTGCTCGGGAAGCGATTGTTCGCTGCCGGGCTCGGGTATGAGGCGAACGCGATGGATGCCGTTGGGTACGCCCGTGAAGAGGTAACTGCCTGTGCCGTCGCTCAACTCGGTGCGTTCCCCCACGTCGAAAACATTGTTGTTATTCGTATCCAGCAGAATCGTGCGTCCGCTGATTGGGGTTTCGCCTTGCCCCGGCTCATAGAGCGTGTCGCCGTCAATGTCGTTGAAGACGACGCCGCTGATCGACCCGGCGGGCGCGAGGCGGACTTCCAGCGTCTCGTGCTGCAGCTTGCGCCACCGCGCGCGGGCCGCCTGTTATTGATACTTCCGGGAGGCCCTGTTCCGAAGCCAGGTGCTGCGTGTGGGCATGGTTCAGCGATTCCTTCAGCGGCCGAGGAATAATGCAAGCGGCGAAGGAGAAACCCGGCAAGCAACGACGAATGATCAGCCGATTGCGGCTGATTTCGCTCGCTGGTGCTTACGAACGGGCTGGCCCCCTCGACGGATCTGTCAAGCGAATAACGGAGGAAAGTCCATAGTAGCCCGAAGGTGTAGGGGATGCAATTGATTTGAGAGTTGCGTCCCAAAAGCCGCAAAAAGCATGTTCATCGGTCGGGGGTCGGGAGGAGTTTTCGCGGTTGCGTTTTCCCTGGTGCCATAGTGTTTAGGCGCGCGAAAACCCCTCCCGACCCCTATGCACCGGCTAGAACAGAATTTCCAGGGCCTTCCAGAAGAGGGCCGTGGCGTCCCCGGTGCTGACAAATTGGGCCTGAACCACCAGATTTCCGCTCTGGCCGGCGACCGGAGACAGATCGATTTCTAGTTGTTTGTACCGGTCGGGATGGGTGGCGTCGGTGATGTCCACCGCATGTAACGCCTTGTCGCCGAAGGAAACGGCCAGCTTCCAGTTCTGGCCGGGATCGTTTCCCACGCGAATCCGCAGGCGTGGCTTGCCGCCGGCGGGGAGGGAAATATGCCGGGCGAAGACGACGGGGGACTGCGCGGTCGCCCGCAGGCCGAGCACGTCCTTCTCGCCATGCACTTCCGGCAGCAGGCCGGTCCGGTCGCCGGGGCTGCTGGCGATGAGTTGCCAGTCGGGGAAGAATTTTCGGGCGGCAGCTTGCTGATTGGCGGGGACGGTCCTCGACCACAGGAGGTCGAGTGCCGGCAACGACGCGAGCAGCTTTTCGGCGTCGCCCGTCGGAACCAGTTCGACGAGGTCGCGGGCGGGTTCGTGCTGGCCCTTGCCGAAAAAGGTCCAGAGGCGGTCCTTGTATTGCACGAAGGGGCCGAGGCGGGGATCGGGATCATTCAGGTTGGGCAGGACGGTCGTGGCGACGGAGTTGCCGGTGGCAGCGTCGAGCCAGGAGAGTCGCGTCTGAAGCTGGTTGTTTTGCATGGGCACCGGCTCGCGCTGCGCGACCAGCAGCGTCTTGTCCGTGGAAAGAGCGAAGCTGTGCTGATCGGCCAGGTCGCGCCGCCAGAGGAGCTTGCCGGTGATTTTGTCCAGCGCGCGGATATCGGTCTCGGAGCGGACCAGCAGCTTGTCCTCGGCAATGCCGACGATGCCGACCAGATCAGGTACGACGCTCGTCCAGTGGCGAGCGCCGGAATGAACATCCAGGCAATCGACGGCCCGCACTCCGGGCTGGGAAACGTAGAGCCGCGACTGGTCGAGCAGCGGGCGCTGGTAGAGTTGCAAAACCCAGCGCGGCTCTTCATCCGCGGGCAGGACCACCTGGCGGCGGACCCACTTGAGATTGCCGACGGCATCGCAGGAAAAGGTAACGCCGCCGAGCGTGGCGACCACGGCGTCTTCCAGCGGCGTGATTTCGCAGCAGCCGCGGGAGCCCCAGGTGCTGCGGAGGCGGATCAGGTCCTTCTGGCTGGTTAGCTCGCCGGTCAGGGCGTCAAAGACGTTCCACCGGAGCTGGCCTTCCTGCTGGTCGAGCAGCGAAATGCTCATCGCCGCCAGTTGGCCTTGAACGAGGACCGGATCGGAGATGAGGAATTCTCGGTCCTGCTGCGGGCCGGTCCAGACGATTTTGCCCGTCGCTTTTTCCAGGCAGACGAGCAGCGGGCTGGGGCCGTAGAGCAGCCGGGCGTAAACGTGGCTCTGTGTGACGATCGGCTTCATGGCGATCATTGCCCAGTCCTGGGCTTTGGCCATTGCTCCGGGGGGAGCCGCCGATTGCCAGACGCGCTGGCCGCTCGCCAAGTTGTAGGCCGCGACCTGGAAGCGGTTGGAGACGTACAGCAAATCCCCTTCGACCACGGTGGCGATCTGCCGGTCCGCCCAGGGAACGCGGAACTGATTCGTCCGCCGGCCAACTTCCTCTTGCGGGTTGGCTCCGAGTGGACCGTCGAGCCTGGCTTTCAGATTGACCTGAAAATTCGTGGGATTGGGGAATGGCGGCGGCGCAATCGCGATAATGGACGACAAGCTGCTGTTGCCGCGGGAGCGCATTTCGGCAACGAGAGCCTCGAACTGCTCCTTGGTCATCTTCACTTCGCCAAAGGAGACTGCTCTTGTCACCGGCTTTTGGTCATCTTGCCCCAGCATGGCCGCGGCCAGCCTGAGCCGGGGGGAAATGTCGCCGGCGAAAGCGGGCTGAATCTGTGTGGAGCGGCGATACTCGGCGATGGCCCGCTCGAACCAGCCGCTGGAGAGGGCCCGGTCTCCCAGCCAGCGATGGGCCTCGGCAGCGGCTTCTGTGCCGGCGAACTGCACCGTGGCTAGCTCGAGCGCGGAGGCGTCTCCGCCGGCCATCGCTTGCCCAATCCGCAGCTTGGCAAGCGTGCCGAACTGCTGGCCGAGGGCCTGCTTGAGCTGCGGGTAGTCGGCGAGCGTCAGCCGAACCGCCACCGGCAGAGAGACGAGCAAATCCTTGTCCTTATGGTAAGGAGCAACGCCCGGAGCCGCCTCGGGGTCGAGCGATGTCACCATCCGCGCGGCATCCTGCCAGGCTTCGCTCTCCAGAACCGCTTGCAGCTCGGTTAGCGAGTTGTAGGTTTCCTTGCTCAATTCCTCAACGAGCGGGTGCCGCCAATTGTCCTTGAGGCGCGTGGCGAAATCCCCGGCGGCGCGGCCGGGCAAATCGCGGCGGGCGCTCGCTTCGGCCCAATCCGTCAGCGGCGCGAACTGCTGCTGCTGGAAAAACCGAATTTGCCTCATCAGCCGCAGGGACTCGTCGGGCTTGCGATTGCTGACTGCCTGGATAAGCTCCCAGCGGAGGTTCACTTCGGGATTGGCGGGTTGTTGCAAGTACGTGACCACGGGAACGCTCATGGCATGGCGGCGAACACTGCTCCAGGGCGGCAGCCCTTCTTCTTCATATTTTCGCTGTCCCAATTCCAGATAGCGCCGCCCCATCGAAACCTTCATCGCCTGGCCGTCCCGAAAATCCCACACCAGCAAGGCCGCATCGTCCAGCGCGGCCAGTTGAGCTTCCAGCGGCAACTTGCGGGCGGCGGCATCATCGAGCAGGAGTTCGAGCAGGGCATAGGCCAATTCCCGCGGCGGCGCGCCTCCTAAGCTGCGAATGGCGCAGGCCCGCCGCCACTCGGCGGCATCAACGCCGGCAGGTTGACGGCGAACAACCTCGGCCAGCCAGAAACCGAGCGTCGGCGTGGTCGTGATGGCAGGCGCTTTGTCCCGCACGTCCTTGGCGGCCAGCGCCGATAATCCGACTAGCTCTCGGAATTCAATCCGCTTCAGCGTCAGATGCGTGTCAGGCCGGTTGGCCACCACCTGCAAACCGATAAAGCTGCGGTTCCCCGGCGAGTTATCCGCCGCCATTTCCGGCTGTCCCCAGTGCTTCCCGTCGCTGCTGACCCACCAGCGGAAATTCCCGCAGCCGTGCAGCATTTTGACGAAGCAGCGCGAGCCGACGAGCGGGATCGGCTTTTCGGCCAGCGTTCCCAGGTCGGATTCCGTCGTGTCGTCGGGATAAGTCATCTTCACCCCCAGTTGCCCGTTGCGGGTGTTCTTTTGAAAACGAATGACCTCCTGCACTGCGCCGCCTTCCTTTCCCAGGTAGACGCCTGCTCCGGGCGTGATGTCATCCAGCTCCAGAATCACTTCCCCCAAGCCCGAGAACGGCAGCGGCGCGAAGCACTGCACTTTTTCCTTGGCCTTGTCGGCGGAAAGGCGTAGTGCGCCAGCAGGCAGTTTTTCCAGCTTGGCAATGTCCGGCTTGCTGAGTTGCCAGGCCAGTTCCGCCGGCTTGTTCGTTTCATAAGCAATGGGGGATGACGTCAACGCGACCAGGTCATCGCGCGTCCGCTTGACCGCGATTCCCAGGAACGTAGCCCGGCCCTCGAAATAGACATCGCTGGGAATTCCCGGCAGCGGCGCGGTAAGCAGCACAATGTCTCCACGGCTGAAAATCAGCTCGCCGTTTCTCCAGCGGATTTCCATCGGCCCGCCAAACCGGACTTCGCTGCGGCGAGCCCGGTCATCGTCCGTGGCGGTCATGGCCATCGTCTCCGGGCGCAGCGCGCCCGCCTTGCGAGTCGTCGTCCAGGCGGCCCATTTGTCCCCGGCATCCTGGTAGTAGGCCAGGGTGACACCGCTTTGCCCGTGATAGAAGTGAATGATCAGACCTTTGTAATTCTCCACCGCGAATTTCAGAGCCGAGTCGTTCGTCCACGGCGCTCGCAGTCGAGCCGCACCTTCCAGCACGCCGCAGCGGCCTCGCTGGGTGTCCGCCTCCACAATCCGGTAATTCTGACCCGGCACCGGCTCGAACCACTTTTGCAAATCGGCTCGCCGGGGGAGCGATTTCGCCGTGTCGAATTCCTGAAAGGCAACTTCCTGAAAGACAGGCATGTCTCCCTGGGCCGCCATGACCTCCTGCCAGGGTTCCTTGATGATGGGTGGAGTTGGCGTTGCAATTGCCGTAGGCGGGGAAGGGGTGTCTGCCGCTGGGGTCGTCTCAGCCTTAGTGCCAGGAACCGCTATAGGTACTTTTCCAGTTCCCGGATTCGTGTCCTGCTCATTCTTCTTGGCATTGCCTGACGTCCCCTCGTCCTTCTTCTCAACCTGCTTCTTTTCCGTGACCTTCGGCACCCCTACAACCTCTGTTTTCTTAGGTACTACCGCGTTCCAAAGAGCAGCCCCGAGGAGCAAGAACAACGGCACCGCCAGCAGCACGCAGACCAGCGGCACCGTGAGTTGAAATCGGCCCTGAGTGGCGTGAGCGCGGGCGATGATTTCCTGCGGCGTGAAGCTGACTCGCCCCAGGGCTTCGGCCAGGTACGCTTCCATCTGCATCTGGCCGAAGAGCGCCTCCCGCAGCTCGGTCGATTCCGCTAGCCGCGTCCGGAGGAGGTCGATCTCCTCGAGCGAGAGCTCATCGGGATTTTTGGCCTGCACGAGGGCGAGCAGTTCCTGGTCGGTCATGGGGTCGGCCTGAGCTTTCGGTCCAGACAATGTTTGAGCGCCTGGCGGGCCCGGTGGACGAGCAGCTTGACCGCCCCTTCGCTGCGCCTCAAGCGGGTGCCGATTTCCGCCCACTTCAGGGGGGTGCTGTAACGCAGGTCAATCGCTTCGCGGGCGGACTGGCCGAGGGATTCCAGGCATTTGGGCAGATGATGGAGGGCGTCGTCCGATTCCCCGTGGTGATGGCCGACAAGGGCGTCGAGCTCCAGGCACAACTCCGTCCAGGCGACTTCTTTCCGCCGCTGCTGCTTTTTGATGTGCTCGCGGAGCACGTTGCGGGCAATCCCCACCAGCCACGAGCCGACGGCATTGGCCCGGGCCAGCTTTTCCCGCCCCAGATAGCAGCGGAGAAAGACCTCCTGGCACAAGTCCTCCGCATCCGCCGGCTCCAGCAGCCGAGCCCGCAGAAAGCCATAGACGGTGTGCTGATAGACCTCGACCAGAGCCGCGAACGCCTTTTTGTCCCCCCGCTGGGCATTCTGCACCAGGGCATGTTGCCCCTCCGCCGTTGCGTCGGCATGGCGGGCTTGCGCCGGCCCGCGGGGTAGCACGCTGGCTTCCAACACGGTTCCTTCCAGCACCGTATTTCCTTTCAGCACGACGACTCGAGGCGGGGGCTTCATGCGGCAGGCAAATCCTGGCGGGAGGAGTGGGGGGGCGGGCCAAGTCCCATCTTAGCCCAAGGGAAAGGGGCATTACAAACAGGGATGGTCGCTGGGAGGGCTGGCGTTTCAAGAAATGGCGGCCAGGACGTCGACCCAGCGACCGATCGGCGAGGCAATAGCCACCGTCGTCTGTCTCATTGACCACTCCGACGGTCCCTGCCTACGATGGGGAGTTTGCCTGATTCTGACCCAGTTCTGACCGCTTGCCCTTAGGTGTTCCCGTGCCCGGTACGTGTGTGATTGGCCTCCAGTGGGGAGATGAAGCGAAGGGGAAGCTGGTGGACCTGCTTACCTCGCGGTTCGAGATTGTCATCCGTTACCAGGGGGGAGCCAACGCCGGCCATACGGTCGTTGTCGGGGACAAGACCTATAAGCTGCATCACGTCCCCAGCGGCATTCTGACGCCGAGCGTGATGAACGTCGTCACGCCGGGGGTGGTCATCAATCCGCCGACCATCCTCAAGGAGATTGAGTCGCTCACTTCGCAGGGAGTGGCGGTCGGCTCGAACATGATGCTCTCGGACCGGGCTCACGTCGTCTTTCCCTGGCACATCGAGGAGGACAAACTCCTCAACGTCGCCCCCGCCGGCGAGAGTATCGGTACCACGCTCCGCGGCATTGGGCCGTGCTACCGGGACAAGGTGGGGCGGGCTCACGCGATTCGCCTGGGGGACATGCTGCGGCCCGATTTCCGCAGCCGTATCGAGCACATTGTCCTGGCCAAGAACCGGCTGCTCACCGGCCTGAGCGGCGCGGACCATGTCGCCCTCCATTCAGCCGCCATCTTTCAGGAATACAGCGGCTATGCGGAGCAGTTGCGGCCTTTCGTCGGCGATACCACGGCCTATCTGCTCGACGCGGCGGAAGCGGGCAAGCGGATGCTGTTTGAAGGAGCGCAGGGCTCGCTGCTCGATATTGATCACGGCACGTTCCCGTATGTCACGAGCAGCAACAGTTCGGGCGTGGGCGTCTCCGGCGGGAGCGGCGTGCCGGGAAAATGGATTCAGAAGGTGCTGGGCGTTTGCAAGGCCTACAGCACGCGCGTCGGCGGCGGACCGTTTCCCACCGAGCAAGACAACCCCACCGGCGAAAAAATCCGCCAGATCGGCCGCGAATACGGCACCACCACCGGCCGCCCCCGCCGCTGCGGCTGGTTCGATGCCGTCGCCGTCCGCTACACGACGAGGCTCTCCGGCGTCGATTGCCTCGCCATGATGATGATGGACGTCCTCAGCCATCTGCCGGAAGTGCAAATCTGCACCGCCTACGAGCTCGACGGCCAGCGAACCACCCGCTTCCCCAGCCACGTCGACGACCTCCGCCGCGTGCAGCCGATCTACGAAACGCTCCCCGGCTGGAATGTTGACGTCACCGGCATCCGCGAGCTCTCCGCCATGCCTGCCAACGCCCGCCGCTATCTTGATCGAGTCGCCGAGTTCGTCGGCAAACCGGTGGAAGTCGTCTCCGTCGGTCCGGACCGGGCGCAGACGATGTTCGCGGGGAAGGTGCCCCTGGTGGGATAACGTGGGTTATGGTGGGTATGCTTCCAGCCTGCCTAAGTCTCTGCAGTATCGAGGACGCTACTACATGGTAGAATTCTATCATGACGACCATCACCATGAACATCGACGAAACAACTCTGTCGCGAGCTGAACAGAAGGCGGCCTCGCTCGATACTTCGGTCGGCGAGATCGTGTCCGAGTTCTTGCGGGAGTGGGCGGACGATAATGACGTTCGGCAGGCGAGAGCAGCAATGACCGAGCGTTTCGCCAAACCGAACTGGCAGTTCGCTGTCGGTACTCCGGACGATAGAGAGCAGCGGAATGCCCGCACCTGATTCGTTCATCGATACGAACATTCTGATCTACGCAATCAGCACGGAGCCGTCTGAACTAGCAAAATCCGCGGCCGCGCGAAGTTTACTTTCAACGGCCAACTGGGCTTGGTCTGCTCAAGTCGCTGCCGAATTCATTAACGCCAGCACTTCTTCTCGCCGGCCGGCTCGGCTCTCGTTAGTGGAGGCGGAACAATGGATAGACCTCTGGTTGGCGTTCCCGCTCGTCGCTATCGAGACTTCGATTGTGAAAGATGCGATACGGATGGCGAGACATTACCAAATCTCTTACTTCGACGCCCAGATTATCGCAGCGGCCAGAAGTCTGGGGTGCGGGACGCTTTACACCGAAGACCTCAATCATGGGCAAGTCTACGATGGCGTCGCGGTAATGAATCCGTTACTTAGAGCGACCCCGTAGGACCAGGCATCTTTCGATCCTCATCCGCCAGTTGCCGGGCCTCCTGTCGTTCGTTTCGCCTACGGCGTTCGTCCCGAAGCAAGAACATCGCGATGCCCAGCCCCGCCGTGGCGACGTAACCGATAGCCAGCCCTATCACAATCTGCCAATCCTTCATGATCGGCTGTTTGATGGTCACTAGCACACATTGGATGAGCAGCACGCCGAAGAGTGCGTAGATGGGCGCTAAGAAAAGGATCAAAATGGCCAGGCGAATCGGCCAGCTTGTGACGGGAATAGTCGGAGGAAATAAGGACGGGTGCGACCAGGAAAGGGCGTGCGTGGCCTTGATCTTCAAAGCCTCCCGATGCTTTCGGACAATCTGCGAAGCTCGCTCCAGGTCAAACAGCCGAACCTTGATTTCCCCAATCACCGTCCACTTCGAAACAATGCCAAATTGCCGCAGCAGTTCCTGGCAGCCGGCCATCTTCAATTTGTCCCGTACCGAGACGGCGACGACCCAGTCATCCGCCGCGATGCCGCCAAGGAGCGGCCCGGCCTTCGCCGGGTGGTCCTGCGCCGCACTAACGGATTTGAGAACCGCCAGCATCTTGCCGGAAGTCTTGGCTGGCTTGCCGTCGAGCGGGCAGTCCAGAATGGTGGTCGTATCGCCGTGGAGAACATCGGCCAGCGTTTCGTCCACGGCAATCGACGGCGCGTCCGCTCGCCAGTCCCCCTGCGGGTAGCAGGAGAGCAAGTAACGGTACAGCCGCACCCGCATCCGGTACAGCCATTTCAGGCGGTGCTGCTCCGCGCCTTCGGCTTCGGCGGCAGCCAAGCGCTGTCGCCAGTCCTGCACGAGTTTGCCGCGGGAAAGCATGGAAGCCTCACAGGGTCATCCTCCCACTTCCGCACCAACGGGGCAACCTCTATCCTGCCGCAAGAAACTCCCCTTCTCAGCGAATAACATCACAGCGTAGTCACTCTCACTCTCCGTCTCTCCTTCTTCCTCATGGAATTCGCCCTCTCCCTCTGTCTCGGCATCGGCCTGGCAGCCGCCTGCGGCTTTCGGGTCTTCGTGCCGATGTTGGGGATGAGCGTGGCGTCGATGGCGGGGCATCTGCAGCTTTCCAGCGGGTTCGAGTGGATCGGGACGCCTCCTGCATTCATCTGCTTCCTCGCCGCGACCTCGCTGGAAATCGTCGCGTACTATGTACCCTGGCTCGACAACCTGCTCGATACCGTCGCCAGTCCCGCTGCGGTCGTGGCCGGCACCATCACGCTGGCGGCCACGCTGGCCCCCACGCCGATGGCGAGCGAATTGTCCCCGCTCCTTCGCTGGTCCCTGGCCTTCATCGCGGGGGGCGCGGTCGCCGGCATCATTCAGCTCAGCACGGTCACGCTTCGCGGCACCTCCACCGTCACTACCGCGGGGCTGGGCAACTTCATCGTTTCCACGCTGGAGCTCATTCTCTCGGTGGTCACGACCATCTTCGCCATCGCTCTTCCAGTCCTCTGCTTGCTTGTCGTTGTTCCCGTCACTGCCCTGCTCGTGCGTCGCCGATTTTTCCGCCGCAAAGTTGCAGCGCCTGCGGCAGCTGTTCAGGTTAAGGCTGACGACAAGACGACTGCCCTCAAGAACGCAAAACGGCCCGGCTAACAAAGAGTCAGCCGGGCCGCAATTTGAGGACAGTTTTTCGCCGCAACGCCGCGACTACGGGTCAAGCTCCACGCTCCAGTAAGCCTCGCTGATGAACTTCGTCCAGCTCGCGATAGGGAGGTGGCTCGTGGCGTAGAGCGGTTTCCACTTGGGGCGGATGGGCTTGTGGAGCAGCCGCATGTGGGCCTGCTCGGGGGTCCGGTCCGCCTTCCGCTTGTTGCACTCGACGCAGGCCAGCACGCAGTTTTCCCACGAGCTTTGGCCGCCGCGCGAGCGAGGGGTGACGTGGTCGATCGTCAGCTCGTCGCCGGTCATCTTCTGCCGGCAGTACTGGCAGGTGTAGCCGTCCCGCTTGCAGAGGTTCCGGCGGCTGAAGGCGACTTCGCCCCGCGGCACCCGGTCAAACGTGGTGAGCGAAATGACCTCGGGCACCCGCAGTTGCATCGTCACCGCCTGCACGAACAGCTCGTCGGTGCTCGGCCGCAGCCGCGACCAATCGGCCCAGTCGTACTGAGCGAAGTCATGCGGGTCCACCACCTTGGCCGCCCCATTCCAAACGAGAATGAGCGCGCGAGCCACGGAGCTGACATGCACCGGCTGCCAGTTGCGGTTCAGCACCAGAGTGGGACGCTCAAGAACGCGTGACATGGGAAGGACGGGGGCTGGGGGTTAGGGATTCGGGGCTGGGGTCAGGAAATGGGTCTGCTGCGGCTTCGACTCATCTATTGTTTACGAAGCAAGGGCGTGAGACAACCGTATTTCCCTGATTCTTCATCGTAATTGGGCGTGCATCCGTTCACGCCAGCCAAGACGCGATTGCGGCGCGGGTGGTTCGCTGGGAGAAAGGAGAATTGTCAGAAAGGACGGACTGGCCGGCGCGATTCCCGACAGGAGCACGGTGCTGGTGAGGATGCTTTTGGAGTCCAGGCATTGTACAATCGGGTGTGGTTGATCATTAGTTGCCGGAGGAAGTGCCATGATCTCAGAGGAATCGAAAGTGACGGCCCAGAAGGCACGGAAATTCTATGAGTCGCAGTTACGGCAGCAACTGGAACGGGAGTACCCCGATCGGTACGTCTGCATTGAGCCATCGTCTGGCAGCCATTTCATTGGCGAGACGTTTGACGACGCGGTCAACGCAGCCATCGACGCATTTCCCGATCGGTTGACGCATACGTTACGAATTGGGCATTCCGCCCCCTTTCATCTAGGTCTGTTGGTTCAGTGAATGGGATCGCGGATGAATCTCTGCGACCTTTGTTGGATGTTCTCTTGGCAGCCGACAAGGATGCCATGAAAGAACCGATCAGGGTGTGGATCGACACGGCCTTCAACGGTTGTCTTGCGATTCCGCGTCCCCAGATCGAGCGTCTAGGGTTGAAACAGGCTTCGACCACGCAGGCAATCCTGGCCGATGGCCAGTTAGTCGACCTGGAAACATTCACTTGTTATCTGGATTGGTTCGGCAGTGTTTATCGAACGCAGGCCGTTGCCAACGACGGCGAGTTTCCGCTTCTCGGGACGATGTTGCTGGCGGATCGGAAGCTAATGATCGACTACACAACGAAGAGCGTCGTGTTGAACTAGTGCGACAAACGCCCATCCGACTTTCCCGGCGAGGGGGGTAACCGTATTTGCTTGTCGCTTGCTAGTGCAGAATCATCGCTCCACCGAGGCAAGCTCGGGTGGGGGCGAGGAAGGCGGGCAGGCAGCGCTGGTGACAGCATCGAAGGTGCTGAACAGCCGGAGCTTGTCCGTGATGACGTAGAACTCGGTGGACCCCTTGTGCCCATTCTCGCCAGGGTCGAAGGCAATATTCTCCGGATGCTCAATCGTGACCCGGTCGCCATTTTCCAGACTGAGAACGAAAGGGCGAAACGATGCTTGACGTACCAGTCGCTGAACTTCGCCGCGCATGATTTCGGTTTTCATGGCTCCATTGTACGCCGGGACCGCTGGACTGTCACGACAAACGCCCTTCAATGAACATCGCCGCGCTCGTGAGGTACAGTGACGCCGTTAACCCACAGGCACCATGTACAGGGTTTTTCTACGCGTCTGGAATCCCGAGTTGGCGACAGATCGCACGAGCGGTAGGAGCGAGAACCTCTCGGTGTCGCGGAACAGCCGTCCGGCGACCGGTCGCCGGGTTCTCCCAAATGGAATGGTCCGTACCCTCTCGCGTCAGCACACAACCGTGCTTTCGCAAGTGCCGAATCAAATCTCGCCGCTTCACGCCACCACCACGCCCGCCGGGATCACCTCGACCGCCGTGCTGGCACGCAGGTGCAAGTAGAGCGGCTCTTCCACATCTGCATCCGGATCGGACCGGGACGGGTCGGGGACGGGCAATAACTCCCCGCGCTCCAGGCACAGCTCGGCCAGATCGCGCAGAGCTGACGCCAGCAGTCGCCTCGCCTCGGCTAGGTCAGAGCCGCAAGTAATCGCACCCGGAAAGTCCACGACATGGGCGTGAACCCCGGTATCGACGAACTGATACGCGGCTTTATACGTCAACATTGAAATATCTCGGCACTTGGGGCAAGGCGGAGCGACATGTGAATCTTACTCCGACTCAAGGGCGTCAACAATTGCAGCTTCTTCCAGATGAAACGCCCAGCCCAGGCAAGTGCTGCTGAGACCTCGTCTCTGGTGGTGTAGACTTTGGTTATGAAGTTCAAGCGAACACTTGCGGTACTGACGGCCTCATTGATTCTCTACGTCAGCTCATTTCTTGCCTTTCGGGCTTTCCCCTACAAGTTCTCGCTCGTGCCCGAAGGCGAGCCCGGACACTACCTCGTTTTATTCAGCTGGAACACCAACCTGCATGCAGCGGCACTAATTCTTTACGCGCCCCTCATCGCGACGATTCCAGGAAATCGCTTTTACCCTACACACGCTCAGCACAAACAACTAATGAATGCCGAAGCAGAAGGGGCAAGATGGGGAAATCAAGGCACGCCCATTGATGAGATGGATGAGTAAACGCAGGCTGGAAGCCTACCCCACCTTCTTGACCCATGCCTCCAGCATCTGGAACTGCCTCACGAAATCGTTCTCGCTGATGCCCAGCGGGCTTTTGAAGAAGCTGGCGAGGAAGGTGAGGAGACCGCGTTCGCCGCGCTTGTGGGCGCATTCGGTGAGGCGGACGAGGTCGATGACCAGCGGGGCGGCGAGGAGAGAGTCGCAGCCTTGCCAGGTGAACTGCAAGGTCATTGGCGTGCCGAGGAAGCCGCGGAAGTGGATGTGGTCCCAGGCGGTTTTCCAGTCGCCGAGGCTTTCGATGTACTCGATGGTGACGAGCGTCTGCGGCGAGTAGCCCAGGATTTGCTGGAGCAGGTGGTCCTTGCTGCGGACCTTCGTTTTTTTGTTGGCCGGGTCGTCGAGCACCTTGCCATCCATGTTGCCAAAAATGTTGTGACCCACCCAGCTCATCACCTGCAAATTGCGGGCGGCAAACATCGGGGCGAGGGCGCTCTTGAGCAGCGTCTCCCCCGTTTTGCCGTCGTGCCCCATGTGGCAGGTGTCCTTCTCGATGGCAAGCTCACAAATGGCGGCTGGGGCGCTGCCGAGCGAGGGGGTGAAGTTGATGAATGGATAGCCGAGCTCGAGAGTTGCGATGGCGTACAAGCTGCTGGCGCCGAGGCTGCACTTCTTGGGCTTGTCGAGGAGTTTGGCGAGGTCTTTCCAGCGCGTGGGAATGGCCGTTTCGTCCACGGGCGGTTCGGTGGAGGCGAGGTTGACGACGATGAGCTGGTCGAGCTTGTTGGTCTGTGCGAACTCCTTCAGGTCGGTCTGAATTCGCTCGATGGCGGCGCGGGGGCTTTCTTTGCCGGCCCGTTTTTTCACTTCGTCGGTGGCGAACTGTTCAATCCGGTTGCCGACATTGAACAGTGTGCCGTCGCGGGTGTTCTTGTCAATCTTGTCGAGATCCGGCTTGCACTTGGCGATCAGGTCGGAGTCGAGGGCGTGATTGTTGCTCGCCAGCAGCAGGGCGGCTTCGTGGAGCGTCGTCTGGCGGATTTCGTGGCCGCCGAGCACGAAGTCCGGCCACTGGGCCAGGTCCAGATTGGCACACAGGGGAAGCTGCGTGACGAGGCCGAAGTTGCCGGCGAGCCCTTTGCGGAGAGCGACGAGGCCAACGGTGACGCTGGTGGCCACGCCCCCTTTCGCGCCGATGAGCCAGAGACCGATTTTACGCCGGGCCATACGTAGAGGTTCGTCAGGGGGAGGGAAGTAGGACGGAGCAGTGCTCCGTCCCACGAGAGGCGGGGACTTACGGCATAAAAGCTGTGAGGCTAGGATAATTCTCTTTCCACCGGATGTCCAGCCGCGAGGAAAGCAACCGCTGTAGGGTGCATGAGGTCCACGAAATGCACGCGTAAGAAGCGCTGCATCCCGCGTGCTGAATTTACTCCGCCGCGTGTATTTCGCTGACGCTCATACACCCTACTTTTGACCTGCAATGTTCGACGCTCTGCCGCTGGCCCCGCCGGATGCCATCCTCGGCCTGGGGGAAGCCTTCAAAAAAGATCCCAATCCCAAGAAGATTAACCTCAGCGTCGGGGTCTATAAGGACGCAGCGGGGGAGACGCCGATTCTGGCCAGCGTCAAGGACTCGGAGCGGCAGCTTTTGGAGCGGGAGAAGAGCAAGGGTTATCTCTCCATTGAGGGACTGGCTGAATACGGCTCGCGCGTGCAAGAGCTGCTGTTTGGAGTGGGGCACGAGATTCTGACCAGCGGGCGAGCGGTTACGGCACAAACGCCCGGCGGAACCGGGGCGCTACGGGTGGCGGCGGACCTCCTTAGGAAGCACTTTCCCACGGCCAAAGTCTGGATGAGCAAACCGACCTGGGCCAATCACCCCGCCATCTTCGCTGCCGCCGGCCAGCAGGTGGAGACCTATTCCTACATTGATGCTGCGGGACAGGGACTCGATTTTCCCGCGATGCTCGCCGCGCTGAAGCAGATTCCAGCCGGCGACATCGTCCTGCTTCATGCCTGCTGCCATAACCCGACCGGCATCGACCCGACGCCGGAACAGTGGCGCGAAATCTCCGCAGTTCTAGCCGAGCGGAAGCTGCTGCCGCTCATCGACTTCGCCTATCAAGGACTCGGCGAAGGACTGGCCGAAGATGCCGCCGGTTTGCGCGAGCTGGCGAAGGTCAACTCCGAGCTACTGGTATGCAGTTCGTTCTCGAAGAATTTTGGCCTGTATGGTGAACGGGTCGGCGCGCTCACTCTCGTCGCCGGCTCTGCCGATGCGGCGCAGAAGGCGCTCAGCCAGGTGCGCGTGAGCATTCGCACCAACTACTCGAACCCGCCGACGCATGGCGGCGCGATTGTGGCCGCCATCCTGGGCGACCCCAAGCTCCGCCAGCAGTGGGACCAGGAAGTCGCCGCGATGCGTTCCCGCATTCATCAGATGCGCAAGCTCTTCGTGGAGACGATGCAAGCCAAAGCCCCGCGGCACGATTTTTCCTTCATCGCCCGGCAGCGGGGAATGTTCAGTTTTTCGGGGCTGTCGAACTTGCAGGTCGATGAGCTTCGGACGAAGCACGCGATTTACGTCGTCGGGAATGGCGGCCGCATCAATGTCGCGGGGATGACGGCGAATAACATGTCGGCCCTCTGCGACGCCATTGCCGCCGTGCTGGGTTCGTAGTAACCCGCTTTAGCGGGTTAGGGATTTGCCTGGTCGCTAACCGGCTAAAGCCGGTTACTACAAACGGAATTGCCCGTGTCTCCATCAAACTCCCACGCCCTGATTCTCATTCACGGCCTGGGGGCCCATTGGCTGATCATGTCCCCGCTCGCTCGCCGCCTGCAAGGCCAGTTCGGCCGGGTCATCAATTGGAGCTACTCCAGCCTCTGGTCTGGGATTGAGCGCCATGGCCAGCAGATGGCGGAGCAGCTCCAGCGGCTCGACGACGACCCCGCGGTGGAGCGAATTGACCTCATCACGCACAGCATGGGGGGCATCGTGGCCCGGCTGGCACTCGCCACCCATGTGCCGAACAAGATGGGGCGGATGGTAATGCTCGCGCCGCCTAACACCGGCTCGCACGTGGCCCGCTCGCTCGCACCGGTCCTCGGCCGCCTCTGCCCGCCGCTGGTGCAACTCTCCGATGAGGAGCAGAGCTTCGTGGCCTCGCTGCCGCCGCTGGCACAGATGGAAATCGGCATCATCGCCGCTCGCAATGATTTTCTGGTCGCGGAGCCCCGCACGCATCTGTCCACGGAGAAAGAGCACATCATCCTGCCCGGCATGCACACCTCGCTCGTCTGGCGGCAGGAAACCGCGGAGCAGGTGGCGGCGTTTCTGGCGTCGGGCAGATTTCGGCAGAATGCTTAGAAAAGAGGGCGCTAAAGACCCCCGACCGCCTTTTCCAGGCATGGGCAGGAGACAAAAAAAATCTTCAGAATTCTTGGCCGAAGGACTTGATCTGGACAACCTTATTGATACAATTGTTCATGTTCCGAATGGCCCAACCGGATGGGAGCAAAGCACATGGGATTAACCGCCGAGGACGCGGAGGGGCGCAGAGGAAGAATTTCGGTGAGCGGAGTTAGAAGCCGAAAATCCCCTCCGCGCCTCTCCGCGCCTCTCCGCGCCTCTCCGCGTTCTCCGCGGTAATTTCCCGTTTACTGCCTTTGCCGTGTGCCGGTCGAAAGCGGCGAAAAAAAGGTGTGCGGAGTAGTGGAAACGTCCTTATCACATGAGCAAATGTTGATGTATAAAGTAACGAGTAGAGTTTGACGAAAATAAATAGAAAATGGTGTGAGTAAAGCGACCCTAAGACACAACGCAGCAACATCTTAGGGCAATTCCTCAAACAGACTGATCATCGCAAAAGAGGAGCTTCAAAACATGAATAAAAACAGTACTATCAGGGGGATGCCCGTCGCTCATCGCGAAGCGAGCGAAAAACCCGTGCCCCCTGCCAAAAGGAGGGAGCGTAGCCCGTCATGACGACCTCCGCAAAACACCTTGATCGAGGCTGGCTTATTCACCAGGCCGGCGATCTCGCCGCGGCGGAAAAGGTCTACCGGCAAGTCCTGGCGGCCGAGCCGGCTAGCGCCAACGCCTGGTGCTACCTCGGCATCGCCCTCTTCGATACCCAGCGGCTGGAGGAGTCCGTAGCGGCTTATCAGCGGGCGGTGGCGATACAGCCCGGCTTTGCGATTGCCTGGAACAACCTGGGAAACTCGCTCCGCCGCCTCCATCGCTTCAAGGAAGCTATCGCCGCGTACGATACGGCCCTGCGGCACAACGGCACGTATGTCAACGCCTTCATGAACCGGGCCACGGCCCTGATTTGGGACGGCCAGTTGCAGGCGGGGGTCGATTCGGTGCAGCGGGCGCTGGCCCTCGCGCCCGACGACCTGGAAGCCAGGAAAGTGCTGGCCACGGCCAAGCTCTGGCTTGGCAATCTGGACGAGTCGGAGAAGGACTATCGCGAGCTCGTGAAGCTCAAGCCCGACGACGCGGAGCTGCACAAGAACCTGAGCATGATCCTGCTGCTACGGGGCGAGTTCGAGCAGGGCTGGCGGGAATATGCCTGGAGGCAGAAGGGGGGCGAGTTCGGCACCCCCAGCCTGCCGGGGCCGCAGTGGAATGGCGATTCCCTCAACGGCCGGACGATTTTATTACTGGCCGAGCAAGGACTGGGCGACACCATTCAGTTCATCCGCTACGCGCCGCTCCTGAAGGCGAAGTACGACTGCCGCGTCATCGCCGCCGTGCAAAAGCCGCTGCTGAGGTTGCTCAGAGACGTAGCTGGCGTCGATGAGTGGGCCATCCGCGGCGAAGTGCTGCCGGCTCATGACGTGTGGGCGCCGATGCTCAGTCTCCCCGCGCTCCTGGGCCAGCATGATGTGGGCGATCTGCCCAAAGCGGCAGCGTATCTCCAAGCCGACGAGCAACTCGTGCGGAAATGGCGCGAGAATCTCGCTCCGCTGGGCGGCTTCAAAATCGGCATCGCCTGGCAAGGCAATCCGGGGATGGATACCGACCGCTTCCGCAGTATCCCGCTGCCAAGCTTCCTGCCGCTCGCCAAAATCTCCGGCATCAGGCTCATCAGCCTGCAACGCGGTTTTGGAACCGAGCATTTGGCCAGCCTCGGCGGCCGGATGGAAGTTCATACGCTCGGCGACAACGTCGACACCAGCAGCGGCCCCTTCATGGACACGGCCGCCGTAATGAAGAACCTGGACCTCGTCATCACGTCCGACACGGCGGTCGCCCATCTGGCCGGCGCGCTCGGCGTTCCGGTGTGGATGGCGCTGACGCTGGTGCCCGATTGGCGCTGGTTCCTGAAGCGCGAGGATTCCCCCTGGTATCCCTCCCTGCGCCTCTTCCGCCAGGAGCAGCCGGGCGAATGGGGGGTCGTCTTCCGCAAGATGGCTGCCGCGCTTCTCACGGAGCACAAGCAGCTTACGATGAAATCCCCCGAGGAGTATCGACTCGCGGACGGCGATCTCAACCGGCTTATCCGAGGGCGGCACGGTCTCACGCTCTACAACAAACACGACAAGTACATCGGCCGCTCGCTGGAGCTCTACGGCGAATTCTCGCAGCTCGAAGTGGCGCTGTTCGAGCAAATCGTCCGTCCCGGCTGGGTTGTCGTGGAAGCGGGGGCGAACATCGGCGTTCACACGGTCCCGTTGGCCCGCCTCGTTGGCGAAAGCGGCCAAGTCGTCGCCTTTGAGCCGCAGCGGGTGGTGTTTCAGACGCTCTGCGCCAACGTAGCGCTCGCCAGCCTGACCAACGTCCATTGTCATCACGCGGCAGTCGGCGAAACGGACGGCGAGGTTGTGATTCCACCGCTCGACTACCGCCGGGAAAACAATTTCGGCGGCCTAGGGCTGGGGGAATTCAAACAAGGAGAGAAAGTCCCGCTCATCACCATCGACGGCCTGAATCTTTCCGCCTGCCACTTCCTGAAAGCGGACGTGGAAGGGATGGAGCTGGCGGTCCTCCGCGGAGCGAGAGCGACCATCGAGAAGTTCCGCCCCATTATCTATGTCGAAAATGACCGGCCGGACAAATCCGCCCCGCTCGTTCAGCACATCCGCGAGCTGGGCTACAAGCTCTTCTGGCACCGGCCGCCGCTATTCCATGCCGGCAACTATTTTGAGAACCCGGCCAACGCTTTCGGCCCTGTTGTCTCCATGAATATGCTCTGCGTCCACGCCAGCGTGAAGGCGAACATCAGCGGGCTGCAGGAGGTGACGGAATGAACGCGCCAAGAAAAGTACTCCTCACGCTCCGCGTGAGGAACGATTCCGCGCAGCGCAATCGGCACTTTGTCTTCACGCGGAGCGTGAAGAATACTTTACGTCGAAACCCGCTCAATGTACTCCCCGGTCCGCGTGTCAATCTTCAGCACGTTGCCGATATTGATGAACAGGGGCGCGAGGATTTCCGCGCCGGTTTCCAGTTTGACGGACTTGGTGACGTTAGTGGCCGTATCGCCGCGGGCGCCGGGCTCGCAGTATTCCACCTTGAGCTGTACGTGGGCCGGCGGGGTGATGCTGATGGCCACGCCATTGAACAGCATCAGGGTGCAGGGCATTCCTTCCTTGAGATATTTGGTGGCGTCGTCGACTTTATCCGCGGGAATCTCGTACTGCTCAAACGAGGTGTTGTCCATGAACACGAACGTGTCCTGCTGCTTGTAAAGATATTGCACCTCGGTCTCTTCGACGTCGGCAGCTTCCAGGGTGTCCCCCCCCTTGTAAACGCGGTCGAGCGTAGTGCCGCGGATGAGGTTCTTGAGGCGGACTTCGTAGAGGGCGTTCCCCTTGCCCGGCTTGCGGAAGTTCATTTCCACCATCTGCCAAGGCTCGTTGTTGATGTTTACTTTCAGTCCCTTGCGGAAATCACTGGTCTTGTACGTCGCCACGGGTCGTGCCTACTTCGCTGGTTAAATGGGGTGGGTTATTCTCAATGGGCGAGGCGGCTGCCTCTGTTCATTGTTCGCGTCACGTCCAATTCGGACAGGCCGCGGGATTTGCTGGTGGAAAAATGACCATTGTAGCTTCCCCCCGCGATCCTGTCCCCGCCGGTTGTTGGCCAATCGCAAAAGCGCCGATTCGACCACTGGAAGAGGCCGTTTCCTGGCGTGAAGCTCTCAAACTGGCAATTCGCAGTGAGGCGCAACTCCTTGAAGAGCTTGAACTTCCGGCAGAATTGCTCGGCCCCGCCAAGCTGGCGTCCGCTTCCTTCCCCCTGTTTGTACCGCGCGAATATGTGGCTCGGATGAAGAAGGGGGATCCCCGCGATCCGCTGCTCTTGCAAGTCCTGCCGCTGGGGGCGGAGCTGGAGTCGTCTGCCGGCTTCACGGCGGACCCCGTGGGGGATCTGGCTGCGGAGAAGAGTGCAGGGCTGCTCAAAAAGTACGACCGCCGGGCACTTCTCATCACCACCGGCGCGTGCGCCATCCATTGCCGTTACTGCTTTCGCCGGCATTTCCCTTACTCGGAAGGGCCGAGGTCGGCGGAAGAGTGGGAGCCGGCTTTGGATGTCATTCGTGGCGACGAAAGTTTGGATGAAGTGATTCTCTCCGGTGGCGACCCGCTGACCTTGGTGGACGAGCATCTCGCGGAGCTTGCGCAGCGCCTGGCGGACATCGCACATCTGAAGCGGCTGCGGATTCACACTCGCCTGCCCATCATGATTCCGCAGCGCGTGGACGACGAGCTTATAGCCTGGCTCCGCGGCACGCGCCTCGCGCCGATCATGGTGGTCCATGCCAATCATGCCCATGAGATTGACGAAGCGGTTGCCAAGGCGCTCGGGAGATTAGTCGATGCCGGCATTCCTGTCCTTAACCAGTCCGTCCTGCTCCGCGGCATCAACGACACCGCGGCCGCGCTCATCGACCTGTCCCGCAAGCTCGTGGACCTTCGTGTGATGCCGTACTACTTGCACCAGCTGGACCGGGTGCAAGGGGCGGCCCATTTTGAAGTCCCCGCCTACCGAGGGCTCGAGCTGATTGAAGAGATGCGGCAGCATCTGCCCGGTTACGCCGTGCCGCGTTACGTGCAGGAAATCGCGGGGGATTTGCACAAGCGGGTGCTGGCATGATCTAACTACTTCGCCAACTTCTGCTCTTGCGCCAAGATCGGCTCCACGAGTGACTCAATCTCCCGCTGCTCACTCGCCGTAATCGGCCGCTGCGGCAGCCGGGCGGGGCCGAAGTCGCGGCCGGTCGCCTTCATAGCGGCTTTGAGCATGGAGATGTTGTACGAGTCGCCGGCGCGGGCCCGGTATTCTTCGATGGGCCGCAGAATATTGAGCAGGCGCGTCGCTTCCGCGAAGTCTCCAACAACCAGCGCCGCATGCAACGCCAGCGTCAGCCGCGGGCAGAGATTTCCGGCACCGGAGGTGTAGCCGACGGCCCCCGCCAGATGAAAGTAGGCTGCGTACCGCTCGGCGATTCCGCACGAGACAACAGCCGAGTCGCCGACGGCTTTGATGAGCTTGGCCGCCGCGTCCAGATTGTTCTCACCGTATTTCACGCCCGCGAGCTTGCCGGATTTGCAGAGCTCCAGGAGCAATCCGTCGCTCGGAGCCGGACCTTTCTTGTAGGCCAAAAGCGGCAGCGGCAATTCCTTCGCCAGCGCGAGCAGGTACTCGCGGACTCCTTCGTCGCACAGATACGGATGGACCGGCGGCATGACGAGCAGGCCGTCGGCTTCATTTTCAATGGCACCGCGGCCAATCTCCAGCGCGTGAGAGAGGCCAAATCCGACGGGGGCAATGACGATGGCGTCCGGACCCACGCCGGCCTTCGTCGCCTCCACGCACTGCACCACTTCGCGCGTGGACAGCGAATGGAATTCCCCGGTCCCCGCCGCGGGAAGGAAGACCCGAATGCCCGCCTCGTACAAGTCCCGCGCGAACATCGTCAGCCGCTCGTATTCCACCCGCCGGCCGTCAGAGGACAGCGGCGTGAGCGGCACGAGCTGGACGGTGGACAACGACGTTGAGTTTATTCTGGTCATGGTTTCACCTCACAGGTTGTCCACAGATTTCGCAGATGGACGCAGATTCCGGAAAATCATGAAGGCGGCTTCGATCTGCGTCCATCCGCTCCATCTGCGGATCATTAAACTATGCGCGATACTTCCTGAGTTGATCTTCATCCAGCTCGACACCCAGCCCCGGTCCATCCGGCACCCTCGCCACGGCTGGACCAAGAGAGAGCGGCTCGGTCAGCAGGTCGGCTTCGTGATAGAGTGGGCCAATCAGGTCGGCGGGGCAGAGTTCGCTATCGATTTCCGGCAGGGCGGCGGCGACGTGCAGCATGGCGGCCGTCCCGATGCCGAGCTCCAGGTTGCTGCCGATGGCGCATTTGAGGCCGGCGGCCCGCGCGACATGAGCGATTTCCACGGTCCCCGCAATGCCGCCGTGCTTGCCGGGATAGATGCTGAGGATGTCGCAGGCTCGCGCGGTGGTCAGTTGCCAGGCGTCGTTGAGCGTGAAGACGCTCTCGTCCGCCATGATCGGAATGGTCGTGTCCCGGCGGACCTCCGCCATCGCCGCGGGGTCATCCGGCGGAATCGGCTGCTCGGCGACGGTGACCCCGAGGTCCGCGAGCTTCCGCAGAGTCTGTTTCGCCGTCGTCACCGTCCAGCCGCAGTTGGAGTCGATGGTGATGGGGAAGTTTGGCCCGGCCAACTCGCGGACGGCTCGAACGCGGGCGACATCCTCCTCGGGAACGAGCCCTGTCTTCACCTTGATGCAGGTTACGCCCCATTCCAGAAACTGCTGGGCCAGGCTGCGGACGCGGGGGATGTCGAAGGCGCCGACGACCATTTTGATGCGGGCCGTATCCCGCACCTTCCCTCCGAGCAACTGATAGACCGGCATCCCCGCCGCTTTTCCGGCGATGTCCCAGAGGGCCATTTCCACGCCCGCTTTGGTGAACGGGTTGAGCTTGAGGGCCACGTCCATCGTCTGCCGGGCCAGCGTGATCGCCAGCGGGTTCGTTCCCAGCAGCGCGGGCTCGATAATCGTCTCCATGAGGCTGACGCAACTCTGGCTGGTCTCGCCGGTCCAGCGGACGGCGACGGTGGCTTCCCCCAGGCCGATCAGTCCCTCATCCGTATGCACCCGGATGATGACGATTTCGGTCACGACATGTTCCCCATGAGCCGTCTTGGTGCTCATCCCTTTTTTGAGCGGGACGCGGACGGGGATCGATTCGATGCGGGTGATTTTCATAATGTTTCCATTGTCGCCTTTCGCTCCGCGAAAGACGACTATGCATACTCCGGCAACGCCCGCTTCCAGTTTTCGTAAATGATGCTGTGAATGACTTCATCCAGGACTTTGGGGAAATTCGTACCCTCGACGATGTTGTTGACTTTCCATTGGCCGGCGATGACCTGCTCGGGAGTGGCGGAGGGAAAGTCGGAGCCGAAGAGGAGCTTGTGCTCGACGCCGTATTCGATCGCGGTCATGAAGGCTTGCCAGTGCCGCCAGGGGCGGTAGTGCAGGGCGGAGATGTTGGCGTAGAGGTTGGGGTGCTTGCGGATGAGGACGACGCATTCGGTTTCCCACGGATGCCCCATGTGAGCGATGATGATGCGAAGGTCAGGGCAGGCGATGGCGATGTCCTCCAGCAGGATTGGATTTGCGTACTTGAGCGGGCCAGGCCGGACGAAGCTGGTTCCCTGATGGATGTTCACGGGAATGCCAAGCTGCTCCGCTTTTTTGAAGAGCCCGATATGCCGCGGATCCTGCGGATCCCAGTTCTGATAGATGGGCGAAACCTTCAGCCCGCGAAAGCCGAGGTCGTTCACGTAATACGCGAGCCTATCCACGCAGTCAACATCGCTCGGGTCCACCGAGCACCAGCCGATGAAGCGGTCGGCATGCTCCTTCACGAACCGGGCAATCAATTCCTGATCGGCCCGGATGCCGCAGAACGGGGCCTGGATGCCGAAGACGATCACCTTGTCGCAGTCTTTGGTCGCCGCGAGCAGAGCATCGGGGCGGGAATCGAAAGCGTTGTGCTGGCTCGTTATCGCTCCGGCGAAGTACACGTCGGGGGAGAGCTTCATCTTGGCCTTCTTGGCCTCCCAGGCGTATTGCACGAATTCGTCCGAGAGATGTTCGGGATACCACATCAAGTTCGTATGCGTGTCGAGCAGCATGGCGCGATTGTATCTTGCTCCGCCGGCGAATACAGTCAGGCTCACCGATGGCGAACAATCCTTATCAGAGTCCGCAGATTCAGAGCGATTACGCAGATGCACGCGCGTCGCACGCGCGTTACATCGTGCTCGCCTTCCTCTGCCTGTTGGCGGGGGTGCTCTACTTGGATCGGATTTGCATGTCGCAAGCCGTCAAGGCAATCCAGAAGGAATTCACGCTCAACAAGACGCAGATGAGCTACGTGATGATGGCCTTCACGCTGGCGTATGGCCTGTTCGAGATTCCAACCGGCCGTTGGGGGGACCGCATCGGGGCGAGGAAAGTCCTGGTGAGAATCACGATTTGCTGGTCGATCTTCACGGCCTTGACCGGCGCGGCCTGGGGACTGTATTCGCTGCTTTTGGTGCGGTTTTTGTTTGGGGCAGGAGAAGCGGGGGCCTATCCCAATGTGGCCCGGATCCTTTCCCGCTGGTTTCCCGACAACGAACGAGGCCGGGCACAAGGCTTCGTGATGACCGCTGGGCAATTGGGAGGAGTGCTCGCCCCGACGCTGGCCGCGTACCTCATCAAGTACCTCGGGTGGCGGGCGACTTTTCCGATCTTTGGCGCGGTGGGGATCTTTTGGGCGGTCGCCTTCTGGCTCTGGTTCCGGGACGACCCCGCCGAACACCCCGCGGTGACGCCGGGTGAGCTGGCCCTGATTCGAGCGTCCGCATCTCGTCCCCCGGCACAGCATGAAGCAGTACCTTGGGGCCTCGTGCTGACGAACCCGAGCATCTGGATTTTGGGAACCATTATCACCTGTTCCGCATTCAATTCTTACTTCTACTTTTCCTGGTTCGGCGATTACCTGATGTCCGGGCGAGGCGTGGAAGAAGTGACTGCCGGCAAACTCACTTCGCTCGTGCTCGCGGGATCCGCCATCGGCACGATTGCGGGAGGATTCGTGGCGGACTGGCTGGTACGGCGATTTCCGGATATTGACCGCGCTCGCCGCTGGTTGGGAGGCACCTGTTTTGCGCTGGCGGCGCTGTTCTTGGTCTTGGGCATATTCTGCCAATCACCGGCAGCGACCGCGGGCCTGGCGGCACTTTCCTGTCTGGCCGCCTTTCTGGTTCTTCCTAGCTGGTGGACTTGCGCCATCAAGATCAGCGGGAAGCACGTCGGCTCGCTGTTCGGGCTGCTCAATATGATGGGGGTGGTGGGAGCCCTGGCTTCGCAGTACTTCATCGGCAGATTCGTGGACCTGCGCAAAGGCTGGGGATACGTCGGCCGCGACCAGTGGGATCCCGCGCTGTACGTCTTCGTCGCCGTGCTGCTCGTCGCCGCCATGCTTTGGGGGTGTTTCCGCTCGGTGCCGGTTGAGCCGGAAGAAAAGAGTAGCCCGCTCACTCCGTGAGCCGAGATGCCGGCTACCTGCTTCAGGAAGAACCGCCGTTACGGAACGCTTGCATCTTGGCGGTGGATTCCAATTCTTCGATTTCGCGGCGGCTCCATTGGCGGCTGCGGCGGAGATCCTTGACGAAGTCATTCAGGCTGTTGAGGGGATTGCGAGAGTTCGAACAGACATCCAGGCATTCCCACAACACGTCGTTGATTTCGGGTTTTGCGGCCATCACCATGATTCGCGATCCTCCTGTTTGCTTCAGGCTGGATGCAAACGGCGGGCCGCAAAATGCGGAATGCTCGGGCGCGCATTTTGCATTTTGCCTCAGGTCCAAACTGATCCACCACATTGAACAGGAGAAGCACCATGAAGAACGCAATTACCGCCGTGATTCTCGTCGTCGCCTCGCTAACTACGCCCCTGGCTGTGCAAGCACGGCAGTACCGAGGAGGAGGAGGCCAAATCGTCCACACGAGACGTGCGCCCGTTGTTTTCCATCGCGCTTTGCCGCCGTTCCGCGGCCAGCACGTCTATCAGCCTGGCCGCTAAAATGGCGCGCTGCCCAATCCGCGAGCAGTCGTCATGACGGGCTGCGACTACTCTTCATCCCGCGACGGCACAGGCGTCGCGGGCGGAGTCGTGGCGGGTGCAGCAGCCGGCGACGTGGCGGCAGGAGTGGCCGGCGCAGGCGCAGGTGGGATAGGTGTGGCTGCTGGAGTGGCGCTGGTGGTCGATGCGGTCGGTGTTGCGGGGGCTGGCACTTCCGACTTTGGCTCTGCTTTCAGGACCACCCGGTCTTCGTCGGTCGGATCGACGTTCAGCCATTGCTGGCGGATCTTCTCGGAAACGGATTCCCGCCAGATTGCCAGGACTTCCTTGATGTCCATGTGCGGGTTGCCCCGCTCGTTCCCCTTCTGGCCACCCTGCACGGGCTTGAGCGCGGTCCAGAGCATGTCCACCATCTGCGTATCGCCGTAGTAGCGGCCGGCGGTGATATCGCCGTCCTTGTCCAGGTCCAGCACGTAGTGGAAGTAGATGAGCTGCGTGCTCTTGGGCCCCTTCTGATGCTCCTGCGGCGTATTGAGCGTGTAGCGGCACATCATCTTCACTTCCGACTGCTGGTCGGAGATTTTGGTGATGGTGGCTTTGTACGCATAAATCGGGTAGTTAATGACGACCTCGCCCAGAGCCGATTCCATCCCCACGGGATGCGAGCCGCGGCCAATCCAATTGGTCAGAACTACGTGCAACAAGGCGGGATTGATGGCTGCATCCTCTCCCCCCAGGAACTCGGTGGGAGAATACATGTACATTTCGGCGAGCATTCCCTTGATATCCGCGGGAGTGAATACCACTCCGTTGCGAGTGACGCTCTTTTCGGGTTCTGCGTGACGAATTGCCGCCGCCGTCCAGCCGTTGCAGTGGCCATACCAGCCAGGAGTGCGGTCGCGGCCAGCGAGAATCCTGCCGAACAGCCCTCGCCGCGGCGGGCCATCGCTGTCAAATCCAAAACGTCCCCGATGGGCACCGACGTCCCGCCGTTCGTATTCTTCCGCCAAAGGCCGTCCGCGGCTAAAAGCGGCATCGTACTTGCGCATGGCGTCAATGGTCCCGCCTCGCTTATCGGGGTAGTCGTGCCCAGAGTAAGGAATGCGAAAGTCCGCCGTCTTCCCGTCCGCGGGCAGATCCGCGAACTTGAGGACCAGATCCTGCTCCCACCACTGCTTGAACGCCTGCTGTTGGTATTTGAGCTCGTCGGGCTTCATGGTGCCCGAGGACGAATTAATCTGCCCCGCAATGGCAGCGAGAAGAAGCAGGGACACGGCGGCAGAAGACATGGCTGGCTCCACAATGATGCGAAAGACGGATGGCGCGACGACAAAGCCCTTGGAATCTCTGGGTCTTCCAAGGGCCTTGAAGATATTTGTAGGATGGGCTTCCTAGCCCGTCCCGCGCAGGCAAGGACGGCCTGGAAAGGCCATCCTACTAAGACTATAGCTTAGCGATAGCGACGGCCACGAGGAGCCGAAGCATATCCGCCACCTTTTTGAGTCGGGGACTGGCAGGAACCGCAGTTCTTCTGCGTGGGAGCCTGGGTCGGCTTCTGGGCGGGCGAAACCTTTTGGGTCGGGGCCTGAACTGGGGCAACGCCCTTTTGGGTCGGAGCCTGAGCCGGACCCTGAACCGGGGCGGCCAAAGCAACACTGCCCATGAGGGCGGAAGCGGCAAAAGTCAACAGCAAGCGACGCATGGCAAAATCCTCCTGAAAGAAACGAGAAGAGCTAACGACGATGTGAAACATGGAAGCGGCCGAGGCCGCGTTTTATCCTCGATCGAAACTGTCCAAACCTGCGGATTCGTGTACGTTTGGTAAAATCGGCGGGCAGAGCAAGCTCTACTGAATGTCAAAAGATTACTCCAAGAACCGGCCTCCTGCAACCCACCCGAATCACCGGGCTTTACCAAATTCTTGTTTTCCAAGGCTTGGCGGTGTGCCCCAGCGAGCATCTCCCCGCAATTCCTCGTCGCGCTGGGCCTGCACTTTGGGCAGTTCGTTCGCCAGGCAAGCGGAAAGTTCAAAAATCCCCTTCACGTCAAGTTTCCCTGCCCGAGCTTCCCGCAAAACCCGCTTCATCCACAGCGTGGTCACCAGCACCGGCTCCACGTCCGCGGGCGTACGCTCCAGTCCGGCGGAATTTCGCTCCCGCAGCGCTATTGCCCGCTGTTCCAATAGCTCAAGCTCCGGTGGAAAAACCGTCAGTATGTAGTTCAGGATCTCGTGGTCAGTTTTCATCGGCATGACTGCTCTCCGGCCGTTTCTCTCGCCGCTTTCGGCAAGAAGCAAACATTGTGCCAAGTATCACTTAGACTTTGACTTACGCGAATGTTCCGATTCTTGAACGCCCTGGAAGCGACTGGGAATCGGCGCAACCCTGGTGCGTACGAATCATTTAAGACTTCGCGGCTGAGTGGATCTGGCTGTTGCGGCGAGGGATGTTTCATTCTGTGAACATCGCGCCGTGGTCCCCGCGAAAGCATCCTGGCAGAGCGGCGGACAGGAGCGCGGAGTTGCTTCCCCCGCTGCATTTGGTAATCTGCCTTACCGTTTCTCTGCTTTCGAGAGTTTTGGAACTCAACCTCGGAGATTCCGTCATGCTGCTCCATTCACGATTTGTGGGACTGGCGGCGCTCTTATTGGCGGGAATTCTCGCTGCTGGAAATGATGCTAGTGCCGCGGATGCCCCCGCGAAAAAACCCAACATCATCATCTTTCTGGCGGATGACCTGGGCTATGGCGAGCTGGGGATGCAGGGGAACAAAGAAATTCCCACGCCCCACATCGATTCCATCGCCAAGGCCGGCGTTCGCTTCACGAGCGGTTATGTGAGCGGGCCGTATTGCAGCCCAACGCGGGCCGGGCTGATGACGGGCCGCTATCAGACCCGCTTCGGCCACGAATTCAACGAGGGCCAGCCGACGCCGGGAGGCAGCGTGTTCGGTTTGCCGCTGACGGAGAAGACCATCGCCGACCGGTTCAAGGAGATGGGCTACGCCACCTGCGCCATCGGCAAATGGCACCTTGGTCGCCAGCCGGAGTTCTTTCCGATGCAGCGAGGCTTCGATGAGTTCTTTGGGACGGTCGCCAACACGTCGTTTCTCAATCCGCAAAACTTCATCGACAGCCGCAAGAGTGATCAGGTGACGCCCATCAAGGACGACACCTTCTACACCACCGACGCCTACCGCGACCGGGCCGTCGACTGGATTGAAAAGCACAAGGACCAGCCGTACCTGCTTTACCTGCCGTTCAACGCGCAACATGCGCCGCTGCAAGCGACGGAAAAATACCTCGCTCGCCACGCGGACATTGCGGACGAGAAGCGGCGAATCTTCGCCGCCATGATGTCGGCCATGGACGACGCCATCGGGGCCGTGCTGCAGAAAGTCCGCGATCTCGGCCAGGAAGAAAACACACTCATCTTTTTCCTGGCTGACAACGGCGGGCCAACCCTGCAGACCACTTCAAAAAATACTCCGCTCCGTGGCAACAAAGCGACGACCTGGGAGGGGGGCGTGCGGGTGCCGTTCGCCGCACAGTGGAAAGGGCACATCCTCGCCGGCCGGACGTTTGATCAGCCGATTATTCAGCTCGACATCCTGCCCACAGCGCTCACTGCGGCTGGGGGAAAGATTGATCCGGAATGGAAGCTCGACGGCGTAAACCTGCTGCCTCACTTGACGGGCGAGGTTGACGCGAACCTTGGCCGCTTGAAGCCTCCCCACGCGGCTCTCTACTGGCGGTTCGGCCAACAGTGGGCCATTCGCCACGGCGATTGGAAACTGGTCGTCGCCAACGAGCCGATGAATGCCGCCCGCAAGGACAAGCCTGCCTCCCTCTTCAACCTGGCGGACGACATCGGCGAATCCAAAGACCTCGCCGCGGACCAGCCGGAGAAAGTCAAAGAGCTGCGTGCTCTCTGGGAAAAATGGAACGCCGAGCTTCAGCCACCCCGCTGGCTGCCGGCACCGGCTGCTCAGAAAGCCAAGGCGAAGCAGAAGAACAACGATGCGAAGTAGAGTAGGGTGAGTAAGATTATTCACTCGGACATATGCTCTCCGGTGTTCATGACGCGAAGTTCGTCAGGATGAGGAGTTCGCTTAATGTCAAATGTTGCCGCCTTGTATATCTCTAGTTCCGCGACAAATCCATTAACAACACGCAGCAGATAGTAAATTGGAATCCCATCGGAGTCGGACGCGACAGCTTCAACGGGAACACTAGATGTTACACTGGCCGCGTTCCCAGTCTCTATCTTAAACTTGATGGTCCCATCACCACAAATGCGCATGACTTTACACCCGGTTAGCTGGGCTCGGAGCTCGTTGCGCCCAGGGAACTCTCGCTCCAAAAGGCGGTTCAGTATTGCCCGCTCATACTCAGTTAGATCGCGCCAATCCTCGTCAGGAATCACAACGCCATCCATTGCATGGTCGGACATGTCTGGAATTCTCCAATAAAATCCGGTCGACGTAGCGTTTGTGACGCGCCTGAAACGGGAGAGGCCTGAACAACTTACCGCTTACAGTCTATATGGCCCTTGCCCACATTTGTCACCGGCGTTACGGCCCAGACTTGCGGATGCAGGAGAGTTGGGACTGCGTACGAATCAGTAGCGAATCTCCCGCAATCGCGAGAGAAGCCAGCGTCTGGCCGAAGAGCTGATTGCGGGCGATTTCTTCGTACTCGCGGCCGGGCTTGAGGACGGTTGTGATGCCCTCCTGGCTGGTGAAATAGAGCTTGCCATCCGCCAGCAAGGGACTGGCGGCAAAATTCCCTCCCAAGCGATGTTGCCACACCGCCTCCCCCGTTTTGGCGTCGAGGCAAGTGGCCACTCCCTTGGACGAGACGAAATAGACCTCGTTGCCGGAGACGAGCGGCGAAGAAATCTCGGGAACCTGCTTCTCATAGGTCCAGACGACGTGGGAATCCGTCACATCGCCCATGCCATCTACCTTGATCGCCCACAGTTCGGGCTTCATGAAGCCGGTGCAGATGTAGACGAGGCCGTCCTTGAACACCGGGCGCGGCACCACGGCGTGCCCAGCGCCAAAATTGGCCCGCCATATTTCCTTGCCCGTCGCCGGCTCGTAGGAGCAGGCCCACTGAGCCCCGGGGACGATAAGCTGCTCCTGGCCCTCATGCGTGATGACCAGCGGCGTGCTGAAAGCGCGGTGGAGCTTGTCGTCGTCGGATTCGATGGGGGGGCGACTGGTGCGCCAGATCTCCTTTCCGGTGAGCTTGTTAAGAGCGATGACGAACTGCTGGTCCGCGCCGTCGCAGGCGAAGATCAGCTTGTCCTTCCACAGCACCGGCGAGCTGCCGGGACCGGTAATGTCGTCCACCGGCAGCACCCGCTTCCACAGAACCTCGCCGCTTTTCATCTCCACGCAGACCGTGCCCAGCGAGCCGAAGTGGCAATACAGCCGCTCGCCATCGCTGATGGAGGTCGGCGAAGCGTAGGTGTTCTGGGCGTGGATCGGCTTAGGGTCATCCGCGGTCAAGAGGTTTAGCGTCCGCAGGATTTTGCCGGTGCCGACATCAAGCTCGATGGCGAGCAGCGTGGCCGAGGCATGCGTCTGAAAATCCGGCGTCAATACGGGATTGGCGGTCAGCTTTTTCTCCCGCCCTTTTTCATCCAGGGCGGTTTGCTGCGCGCTCGTCAGCCAGATGCGGCCGGCAACAACAATCGGCGACGACCAGCCGCTCCCCGGGATTTCGGTCTGCCAGGCGGGAGCGTCGAAACCGCCCCAGCGCTCCGGCAGGTTCTTGGCAACCGCGCAGCCGTCTCCAGTGGGCCCGCGAAACTGCGGCCAGTCCTGTCCGAAAGCCGGCGCAGCCGCGAACGGGAGGAATGTCAGGGCGAATGTCACGAAAGGATGGATGAATCGCATGTGCGGCACCTGACCGATGAAAAGTTATCCCTTAAGTTTAGCTCACAATGGATGTTGTCTGGTTCACAAACACGCACGCGCGGACACTTTCAAGTGCCGGGGGTTTGCGTTCATGGGCGGCGTTCAGTACGCTGCATTTGGTTCTAGGGCTCGACACCAGCGGGTCAGTTTCTCGGCCGTTAATCCTTCCGCCATGCGGAGTTGTGCTTATGTCAACCAGTGTGCTTCGCCTTGTTTCGGCGACCTTGACAGTCCTATGCACTGCCGCGGTCCTTGGCGGGTGTTCGTCATCTCCCGCGCCCCATGCGGGAACTGGGACCACGGGCGGCAAGACCGGGGAAAAGGATCCCACCGAAACCGTAAAAAGCGGCAGCGAAGAAAATGCCCAGTCCAAAGCCGCCGCGGCGGCGCTGGAGAAGACGGGGGCGAAGCTGGTCCGCAAGGAGGGACAGGTGGTGCGGGTCGAACTTGGGCCGGAGGGAAGCGATGCGGATTTGGCGCTGCTCAAAGACCTGCCGAAGGTGGAAGCTTTGGTAGCCGACAAACGGGGCGTGACGGACCAAGGGCTGGAGTCGCTCGCGGGACATCCGGCGCTTAAGACGCTCGATCTGACCCTCAGCGGCATTACGAACTCCGGCCTCGCCCATCTGGCGAATCTGCCAAAGCTGGAAGAAGTGAATCTCAAACGCTGCGATATTTCTTCAGCCGGGTATGAATCGCTGGCAAAAATCGAAACGCTCAAACGGATTCGCGCTCCGCAGACGCATTTCAATGGAGCCTGCCTTGCCGCTCTCGAAGGCTGCACCTGGCTGGAATTGCTCGACCTCCAGGACTGCAACGAGGTTCCCAAAGCGGAGTGGAAAATCCTGGAGAACTTCAAGAACTTGAAATCCTTGCGGCTGTGGGGACCGACCGTGGATGATTCCACGCTGGCATTCATCACCGGAGCGAAGAATCTCAAATCGCTTTCCCTGGAATCCACCGAGGTCACAGCCGCGGGATTGGGGAAGGTTGCCGTTCTGGCGGACGTGCAATCGATTTCACTCACCAATGCCAAAAACATCTTCGACGCGGACTTGGAGCCGCTGGGAAAGTTCAAAGAACTTTCTTCGCTGGAACTGCGCAATTGCGGTCTAAACGGCAAGGGACTCGTCCACCTCAGCGGACTGAAGAAGCTCAAGTTGCTCGATCTATCGGAGACCTTTGTCAAAGATGCAGGGCTGAAAAGTCTCGCGGGCCTGACCAACCTTGAGGATCTCAATCTCTGGCACACGCAGGTCACCGACGCCGGCCTGGAGTCCATCGCGGGACTGACAAAACTGAAACGGCTCAACCTCGACGATTGCAAAATCTCCGCGGCAGGAGTGTCCCACCTCCGTCCCCTGACTCAACTGGAGTTTCTTCACATCGGCAGCACGCAAGTGGACGACGCCGCGCTCGAAGCACTGGGGGACCACAGAAATCTGAAGACGCTGGTCATCACCTTTCTGCCGAATGTGACCGACGAAGGAGTGAACAAGCTCAAGGCCAGGCTCCCCGGCCTGACCGAAATCCGGCGGTAGCGCCAAGGGGTCGGGAGTCTTTGGCGTCAAAGGTAAAACAAATGGAGCAATCGTTGACGCCAAAGACTCCCGACCCCCTCGCCCTCTGGGGCTGCTCGGCAAGGAAGGCACGAGCGGGGGCTGGTCGCACCTGCATTTCGACATCAGCGGCCGCCAGCCGTCGGGAAACTGGGACATCATCGAAGGCTACGCGTTCCTCTGGGAAGCCTACCTCCGCGAGCACAAGCCGCAGCTTCTCGCCGTCGCCCGTCCGCACCACTTCGTCACCGTGGGAGAAAATGTAACGCTCGACGGCAGCCGCTCATGGTCGGCGAACAACTCGCTAACGATTTCACAGCGTTTTCAATGGACGTTCAGCGATGGAAACAAAGGGAAAGGACCGCGGTACGCACGGACCTATGGCAAGCCGGGCGTCTACCTCGTGCGCGTTTCACGCACGGACAAACAGGGCTTCACCGCGACGGCCCACTTGAAGGTGTTTGTGGAAAAGTAGGGTGCATAAGCGCAGCGCCATGCACGCGCGAACGTCGTCGCTCCCGCGTGCATTTCGTGGAACTCATGCACCCTACTTTTCTTCACTCCCATCGACCTGCTCAAACACCACGGGCTCCTCAGCACTCGCCGCCGGCACCAGCCCCAGCTGCACCAGCCGTCTGATGAGCCGGGCGCGATGAATTCCCAGCAGCTCGGCGGCTTTGGTCTTGTTGCCGCGGGACTGTGCCATGGCGCGGCGGAGCAGTTCGGTTTCAATCGTCGCCAGGTAGGCATCGAGCTCGATTCGCTCCGGCTCGGCGGCGGGCCGCGCTTCTTTGTCCGCGGCGTGGTGCAGTCGCGGCGGCAGGTCCGTTGGTTGAATGAACAGGCCGGCAGCGTGCTCGCAAGCCTGGCGGATTGTCTCGGCCAGCTCCTCCACGTTCCCTGGCCAGGAATAGGCGAGCAGCATGTCCGCAGCTGCGGGCGCGAATCCGCTGAGCTGCTTCTCGCCTCTCGTGTTGAATTCTTCCAGGAAGAACTGCGCAAGCAGCGGCAGGTCTCCTTCGCGCTCGCCAAGCGGCGGCAATTGAATCGTGAGCGGGCTGAGGCTGTACGCCAGGTCGGACCGGAACTTTCCCCGCTTGGCTAGCCGGGCCAACGACCTAGTCGCCGTCGCAATCAACGGCAGCTCTACCCCAGGCAGCCGCAGAAAGCCGGCGAGTTCTTGTTGGGCATCGACCGGAAGGTGGTCGACGTCTTTAAGCAGAATCGCCGGCGGCCGCTCGCCGCGCCATTCGCCTTGCCGCTTGAGGAATGCCGTCAGCGTGGACTGCATCAGCTCCGCATCCATCAGCGCCGCATCCACCGGCACCAATGGACCGACCGCCGCTCCGCCGCCGCGCGGACCGTAATGAATGATCCGGGCGACCAACTCGCGCCCGCTTCCTTCCGGTCCCATCACCAGCACTCGCCCGCCGATTTGCGCAGCCACTCGCACCTGCTCTCGCACCCGCCGCATCGGCGGCGATTGGCCGATCAATTGACCGATGTGAAAGCGGCGGCCTAACTCTCCTCGCAGCGTCTGCAACTCCTGATGAAGGTCAGCGGGAGCGGCTTCGGCGGAATCTTGTTGCTTTTCATGCTCAATGGACTCTCCCACCACAACGAGCACGCCAGTTGCTTCTCCAGCCGCTGCCGGCAATCGCACAAACCACGCGGGACGCGAAACCAGCTTCCCTCCTTCCCCTGCCGCGGCAACTCGTCCTTCCGCCGCACTCTGGGAGAACGCCTCCGGCGGCGGAGCAATCGCCGCGGCCAGCTCCGTTCCTCCCGTCAATTCGCCGCTCGCCGAGTACAAGCATTTCAGTCCCGCCAGCTCCTCCGCATTGCGCCCCACCCAGGCGGAAAACGCCCCGTTCCCATAAACAAACCGCTGCTCCCCATCCAGCACATACACCGGCTGCGGCGCAGCATCCAACAGTTTGGAGAGGGCTTTCAGGTTGGAGATCTTGCGGGGCATAAGGTAGTCCGCTCACTCCGTGAGCGGACATGCCGGCACACGGAGTGTGCCGGCTACTAATGTTAATCGGGACATGCCAGCCACCCATATTATCACCCTTTGCCATTTGACCCACGCCCCAAATTCAGCGATACTTTGAACTTGGCTCCCGCCCTGGACCTCCAGCAACCACCTCCCGCCATGAGCCGTCCCTTCACCCACCCGCGTCTTTCCCGCCGGACCATGATTCAGGCCGGCACCGTCGGCCTGTTGGGACTGGGGATGAACCACTTGCAGGCCCTGCGGGCGGATGCGGCCCCTGCATCGGGGACCGCGGCTCCGCTGGGAAAGGCCAAGACTTGCATTTATATCTTTCTCTCCGGCGGCCTCGCCCAGCAGGATAGCTTCGACCCGAAGCCTTCCGCGCCGGACAACGTGCGCGGTGAGTTCAAGCCCATCGCCACCAAGACGCCGGGCATTCAGATCTGCGAGCACCTGCCGCTGCTGGCGGAGCGGAGCCACTTGTGGGCTCTCTGCCGCTCGCTCACGCATCCGTCCAACGACCATACGCTCGGCCATCACATCATGCTCACGGGGCGGACCGCTACGCCGCCGGGCTTCAGTTCCGCCGCGCCTCAGCCGACGAATTGGCCCAGCATTGCCTCCGTCGCGGGAGACGCCACCCGCGTGCGGAACAACATTCCTCCCGCGGTCGCCCTGCCGGACCGCCTGGTTCACTACAGCGGCCGCGTGCTGCCGGGGCAATTCGCCGGTCTGATGGGCTCGCATCGCAATCCCTGGTTCATCGAGGCTTCGCCGTTTCACAACACCTCCTACGGGGCCTTCCCCCAGTATCAGTTCGACCATCAGGAGCGGGGGAAAGAGGACAAGCGGGTCTTCCAGGCCCCCAATATTTCTCTGCCGCAGGGAATGGACACCGGCCGCTTCTCCGGCCGCAACGGCCTCCTCTCGAGCCTCGCCCAGCAGCGGCGGGAGCTCGACGGCTTCGCCCAGACGGAGAATTTTGACCGCTTCCGCCAGGGGGTCATTTCGCTGCTCACCGACGCCAAGGTGCAGCACGCCTTCGACGTCACTCGGGCCGACGAAAAAACGCAGGAACGGTACGGCAAAAACTCCTTCGGCTGGTCGCTATTGATGGCCCGGCGGCTGGTCGAGACGGGGGTCAACCTGGTGCAGGTCAACCTGGGGAATAACGAATCCTGGGACACGCATGGCGAAGCCTTCCCGCACCTCAAGGACAAGCTGCTCCCGCCGACCGACCGCGCCCTCTCCGCCCTGCTCGACGATTTGCACGAGAGCGGCCTGCTGGACAGCACGCTCATCGTGATGGCCGGCGAGTTCGGCCGCACCCCCCGCATCAGCCATCTGCCGCAGCATTACAAACTGCCCGGCCGGGACCACTGGGGGGCGGTGCAAACCGTCTTCTTCGCCGGCGGCGGCGTGAAGGGAGGCAACGTCGTCGGCTCCTCCGACAAAATCGGCGGCTATCCCGCCAACCTGCCGCAAACCCCCGAGCACTTGGCCGCCACCATCTACTCCTCCCTCGGCATCCCCGCCACCGCCGCCTGGCTCGACCACCAGGACCGCCCGCACCACATCTACGAAGCGGAGCCGATCGCGGGGCTGATGTAGGGAAAGACGTGCAGAATTCCCAAGGCATTTGAGCTTTGCGGGACTACTTCGCGAGCAGAGGTGGTGCTTAACTACGCGCGGCTTCTAAGAGTAAAATGTCCCAGGCCTGACCCAAGAATGTGTTCAAGGACTACAGGGCATCATGAGTCGAACGTCTAGAAAGAAGATTCCATCAGCGATTGAGGCTCAAGTTCTAACGGAATCTCGGAGGCGATGCTGCCTTTGCTTCCATCTAAAAAACACGACCGACGCAAACCTCCAAGGCCAAATCGCCCACATCGACCGAAATCGAACGAACCACCAAGAATCAAACCTTGCTTACCTCTGTCTTCCGCACCACGACGTCTACGATTCTAAGACCAGTCAGTCCAAACGATTGAGCCCAGCGGAACTGCTTCACGCTAAAAAGGCGCTCCATGAATTCCTAAACCGATCGTCGGACTTACGTGAATCTGATCGATTGACTCTCACCATTGCGGGCAATCCTTTGATGTTTACGGACGAACGTCGACAACGGCGACTGGACTCTATCACTTTGGATGCTACTTTGAGAGGAGGAATCAAAGTTGTCGTTGGCATTCTTAAGGAGAGCATTCGGCTCACGGTGGAGTTGGCGACGGACGACGCTGCGCGCCTGTGCCGCGCCTTTAACGAACGTCGCTTAGCTGAAGTCTTGGATGTTGAATTGACCCCGACTCCGGACCGCAGTCTGGAGATCAGTCCAATCTTTGACGAGCAAAAATCGAGAGTTTCCAAGAGCGAAGCGATGGAAGTTGTTCGATTGCGAGACGCTGCCGTGTTCCTTGATGGTGACAGAGAAGTTTCATACGAGGCCGCAAGGTGCGGCATATACACGAAATGCTTTGGGAAGAAGGCCGAGCGGCACACGATAATTGTGGTCACGTCGATTGACGATCATAATAATCACCTCTACGCGGCCCTCAGAGCAGATCATCGTCTCGTTCGCGTACCTGATCCACCCAATCCGGTGCAGGCGCTGAAAGCATTTTTGGGCGTGTTCGGAGTGGACATGTCTCTGCCAGGACTGGGAACCTCTCGCCTGTTCTTAGGCGGCAGGATGAGAGTCCCCCCTTCCGTTGTCACCGACGCCGACTCCTGCTCATTCTTGACTCAAGTGGTCAAAGATCAATGGCGCGAGCCGTTCTCTATGATAAGCAACACGAGAATGAGCGAAGTCGGACCTTTTATGAATGTCTACCTGCTCGCGTTCTACGCGCAAAAGCGATACTGGAAGGCGATACGATAAAGATAGGATTGGTCGGCGGGCGCCTGACGCGGCCAGGAGCTCATCGTCGCGCGTTCCTGGAGCGTCTCCGAGTGACGGCCTACTTTAGCCGTTTGCAGCTCGGCTCGCCTGCAATGTCGTGAAAATCACATCACGAACACTTGACTGTGACATCAGCAAGTGTATACAGTTTGTGAAGCCTGGGAAGGGCCGCGGGGCGGTACTTCCCGGAAAAATGCGTTCGTTTCTTCACGAGGTGTCCCATGTACACGAGCCGGCGTCACAAAATACCAACTGTCCAGTCTGGAGGGTGTCATAATCGTCCGCGAAATATGCAGACGTGTTGGGCGGTGCTGATGAAGCATGCCCGCCCCGCGGTTAATCACCGAGTGGACCGTCTTCTATCAGCCGCACGGTTCGCGCGTGCAGTTCGTGAGACTCAGACTCCAAGTTGGCAGACTCTCAGGTCGCGTAAGGGCGAATCAAAAAAGGCAGCGTGAATCAAGGTTGCGGCGATTGAACTAATCGCAAACTACTGCAATTAAATATCTTAGGAAAACAAGAATTGTCGTAAGTGTCTGAAAAAGTTGGCAATGAATCATGAATCAAAACCATCACATCAGGGGGGTGACGGGGCGTCCGCGGGACTCCAGGGACACCCTACAGCTTGGTCCCCGCCAGCTCCGCGATGGCTTCCCCTGCACTGACAATCGGGACGGGGCGGCCGGCGAAGTTGGGGAGGGCGACGCGGCGGTAGTCGATGCCGAGGTGGCGGTAGATGGTGGCCAGGAAGTCGCCGGGGCCGACCCGCCGCTCGATGGGGTCTTCGCCGCGGGCGTCGGTCGCGCCAATGACCTGGCCGGTGCGAATGCCGCCGCCGGCGAAGAGCATGCTGTTGGCCCGTGGCCAGTGGTCCCGCCCCGGCTGAACGACGCCGGCATCGGCGCTGGCCACTCCGCCGCCGCTGCTGGCGACGTAGGAGATGCGCGGCGTGCGGCCGAACTCGCCTGTGACGATGACGAGCACCCGCTTGTCGAGGCCGCGCTGGTAGACATCCTCAATCAGGGCGGAGACGGCCTGGTCGAAAGAGGGCGAGCGGAATTTGTAGGCGTCGAAGACGTGCTGGTTGACGGCGTGGTCGTCCCAGTTCTGCACGCGGCCGCAGAGCGGGCCGTCGAACTCCGTCGTCACCACGTCCACTCCCGCCTCGACCAATCGGCGGGCGAGCAGGCACTGCTGACCCCATTGATGGCGGCCGTACTTGTCCCGCAACTGGTCGGACTCCTTGGAAAGGTCGAAAGCCGCGCGAGCCGCGGGGCTGGTGAGCAGGTTGAGGGCCTGCGCTTCAAACGAATCCGCCGCCTTCATCACGCCGGACGCATCGATTTGCCGCCGCAACTGGTCGAGCGATCCCTTCAGTCCCACCCGTCGGGACAGGCTGTTTTGCAACTCGCCGCTCGCGCCGATGTTCGGAATCTCGAAGCTGGGGCTGCTGGGATCCCCCGTCACCTTGAAGGGCTCATAGGCGGGGCCGACATACGACGGCCCCGCAATTGTGAAGTTGTCGTAATGGTCCACCGGGTTGACGGCGACATAATTCGGCAGCGCGCGGTTGGGATCCCGTCGCAAATAGCTGACGACCGACATCCAGTCCGGGTAGACCGGCTTGATCTTGTCCTGCGGATCGGGATCTCCCGCCAGAATTTGGAGCGAACCCGAGGGATGCCCGCCGCCAGTATGAGCCACCGAGCGAAGCAGCGCGTACTTGTCGGCCAACTTGGAGAGCCTGGGCAGCAGCTCGCCAATGCGAATCCCCGCCACGTTCGTATCAATCGGACCATACGGCCCGCGGTAGTCCGCCGGTGCATCGGGCTTGGGATCAAACGTCTCCAAATGACTGCCGCCGCCCCGCAGCCAGACCAGAATCACCGCCGTCTTTTCCGCGGGTTTGTCGGCCGGCTTTTGCGCTTCGGCCATTGCTCGAATGCGAAACAGTTCCGCGAGACTCAGGGTGGAAAATCCAACCAGGCCGGTCCGGAGCAGCTCGCGGCGGGAGAGAGAGGTCGTACGACTGGACATGCGATGATGGTGGGGGTGAGTTCGTTGATGGGCGGGAGCCAGGCAAGCTGGCGCTATCGGTGGGATACGCTTCATTCTACCCGTGGACGGCGAAAGCCGAAAGCGACAAACCCCCGCCCTTTACTCTCCCGCTCTTCCCTTGGGCATGGGCGGCGGCTGTTGCCAGTTCCACGGGGTTTCGTACTTGATGCTGAGATACGGCGTGGCGACGACGCGGCCTTGCTCTTTGCGAGAGATGTGGATGGCATCGAGAGCCCCGCTGGTGAGCAGCGTCCGCTCCGCGGGCCAGGCGGGCTTGCCGGTGTGGATCATTTGCTCGGCTCCCTTGAGCAAGTGGGTGAAGTGCGAGAAAGGGCGATCTTCCTGAAGCAGGAAAAGGGTGGAGTCCGCCGTGCCATCGGCATACCGCCAGGCCGCGGCGAAGTCGCTGTAGCCGCCGTCCATGGTCAGGATGCTGGCCCGCAAGCCATCGCCATATTCCAGCAGCATCAGGCTCGGCTTCTTCACTTCTTCGCGCAAGGTCTTGCCCGCGGGGAGTGGGCGGTTCCTGAAGCGAGTGCCCGCGGCGTCGAGGAGCTTCATGTCAAACTCCCCCCGCTCGCCGGCTTGCCAGACGGCGTCTCCTTCCAGGTAGCGGACTTGCTTGATGCCGGTCTCGCCGGCCTTCCGCCGCTCCGCCAGGCATTGCAGGGATTCCAGCGCGTGAAAGCCGTAGGCATCGAGCGTGTGGTAGGAAGTGATGAGGATCTCCTTGAGCGGCCCGCCGCGCTTCACGTCGGCGGCTGGTTCCCGCCAGGTGGCGGGGAGGGACGAACCGGCCATGAACGGGATTTTCAGACGCTGGGTCTGGGCGTAAATCCATTCGCAGTCTTTCCAGTTGTCGGCCACGTGCTTGTCGCTGAAGACGGGGACCACTCGGCCGCTCGTCTCAAAGACCTTGATCGTCTCCTCCCAGAATCGCCGTTTGGGAAACTGTGTCTGTCCTGTCGGGCTCTCAGGGTATTTGCCGTGCTCCGCGACGATGATGACGCCGTCGACCGCCAGCTTGTCGCTGCCGAGCGTCAGGGCTCCCGCAATCGAATCGAATATCTTGAACCCGTGCTTCTCCGCCAGCTTGCGGCTCTTGTCGTTAGCCGGAACCTGGTCGGTGTAAACGGAAACGAGTTTGAGCTTGGGGAACTCCCCTTGGCCGTCGAGCGTGAACCCCTCCACCAACCGCCCGGCGATGACGTCGGCATGAGAATTCAGCCGCCACTCGGTGGTGATGACGGCCACGGTGGGGATTTTTTCGGGCTCGGCGGCTTGGGCAAATGCCGGAAGAAGCAAGAAGAGGAGCCACGGATGAAACACGAAAGAACACGGATGGGATAAGCGGAAGCTTCGCGGCCGTTTGATTTTCATTATTCTGCTCTTTATCATTCTGCTAAAACCTGACGCCACTTTGGAATTGGATCGCTTTGATTGTACGATGAACTTGCGGGTTTCGCCCGCACGTCACTTCTCTGGTGTCACCATGTCTCTCATCAGCCGCATCAAGATTTCTCGCAGCCTCCGCTGGATTCTGGCCAGCGGCGGCATTGCCCTTGTCGCGGCGCTGCTGTTCATCAACTACCGCTTCCATCTTCCAGTGGGAACCGGCCCCGCTGGCCCGCCGGTCGCCGCCAAGCCGTTTGAGAAACCGTGGTCGGAGCGAAAGGTGGTGCTGGTGGGAATCGGCGACAGCGTGACGGCCGGCTTTGGGGCGTCTAAGGGAAAGGGCTATGTAGAACTGCTGGCGGATAATCCTTCGGATGAGTTCGACGACATGCAAGGCCGCTCGCTCCGGCGCGTGCTGCCGAATTTGCAAGTGAAGAACATCGCCGTCTCAGGAAGCAACTCGCTGCAGCACGTCGGGTATGTCGAGAGCGAACTTGAACAGCAGCCGGAGGATGTCTTTGGCATCGTCGTGATGACTTGCGGCGGCAACGATCTCATCCACTGGTATGGCCGCAAGCCGCCACGCGAAGGGGCGATGTATGGCGCGACGCTCGCGCAAGCTCAGCCTTGGATTGCCAACTACAAAACGCGTCTGGATGTCCTGCTGACGGATATCGAGAAAAAGTTCCCCGGCGGGTGCCTGATTTTCCTGGCGGACATCTATGACCCGTCCGATGGCGTCGGAGATCCGGAAACAACCTGGGCACTTCCCGCGTGGCCGGACGCGCTCCCAATCCTCGCGGCTTACAACCAGACCATCCGCGGCGTGGCGGCAACTCATCCCAATGTCCGCGTCGTCCCCATGCACGACGCTTTCCTCGGCCACGGCATCCACTGCCGCCAGTGGTGGCGGCAGCACTACCGCAGCAGCGACCCGACCTATTGGTACGGCAAAAATCTGGAAGACCCCAACGAACGAGGCTACGACGCGTTGCGGCGGGTTTTCCTGAACGAAATTGTCAAGGAAGAAGAACGGCTGCGAAGGCCGTAAGGAATTCTATTCGTCCACCACCACGGGCGGCGGGGCTAGCGCTGACGGCAACAGCCGCGGCTGGCTGCGTTTGGCGGAACGAATTTGCCCTGTTGAGGGCGGCAGCAAGGCCGGGTCCACATCGAGCGGTTGGAGCTCAATTCGGCCGGTGGATCGATCCAGGCGGGATTGCCTTTCCGCCGCGGGAGGTGCTTTTTCCGGGAGTACTTCGGCAGCGGGACCGGGCAGGACTTCGTCCGCTCCCGGAGCGCCCGGCGCAGCGGGCTTCATCCCCTTGTGGCCCGGCTGAGCGGGGGCCGCGGGAAGCTCCTCGAGGTCAAGAGGCAGTTTCGTGCCTTCGGGGATAGCGAAATTTCCTTCCTTCCGGAGCCAAGGGTCCGTCGAGCCGTAGTCCGGGCCGATTTCGCCGGGGTCGCACCATAGCCCCTCGTTATCGAGCACCATCATTCCCAGGTCGAAGTCCAGCGTTCGCCGCTGGGCTTCGTAGTTCACCCAGATGTTCATGAAGTTGTTCTGGGCGGTGAGCAAATCGGAAAGGGCGGAAACCGCATCGCGGGTGGCGGTCGCTCCCGTTGCCTGGTTCCCGAGTTCCTGCTGGATGCGGATGTCCTCATTCCGGTCGATCTGGCGGGCAGCTTCCAGCACGGCCAGCCGTTGCAGCTCGAAGTTGATTTGCTGGTTGGCAATGGCCCGCAATTCCGAGCGGAGCGTCCGGGCGACTCCGTCCTCGAAGGCGTAGAAGCTTCGCCGAGCCTGCTGATACTCGATCAGCGCCTGGCGATAGGTGTTCCGCTCCGAAAGCCGCGTGATCGGGGCATCAAACTGGAAGCCGACGCGGAGGCGGCCGGTATCGCTGTTGAGATTGAAGGGGTTCTGCCCGACGTTGCCGATGTCGCCGCTGAAGAACAGGTTCAGCGAACTTTGCAGTTGATCGGCGTTGAACTGGATGAGGCGCCAGGAGTCGACCAGGGAGGCCCGAGCGTTCATCCAGTCGCGGCGGTAACGGCGGGCGATTTCCAGCGCCTGCTCGGCCCGCATATCGACGGGGTTTAGGTCCACGCTCTCCGTGCGGGCCCGAGCCTGTACCAACTGCAAGGCCAGGATGTCCGACGGCAAGACGACGAAGATGTCGGGGACAGACCTCGTCGCTGGGTCATCGCCCCGTTTGGGATAAAGGACTCCTTCGTAAAGCGCCGTGAAGAGATCCTCCGGCGTCAGTGTCTTGCCGTCTTTCAAGAGCCCATCAATCTTCCCTTCGCGGACCGTCAAGTGGCTGCCGTAGGCCACATCCACTTTGACCGCGAACTCGCCCAACTGCTTTCGCAGCTCAGCCGCTTCGCGATCCAGACGCTCCACCCGAAAGACTTCCTGATTGACGTCCGGAGCCGGCAACAGCGGGCAGGGCTCCAGGCGGTAGGCCTCGATCTTTTCTTGCAGACGGGCGACCCAGGCCTTGCGCCGGGCAATCACCGCTTCGAACGCGTCAATGTCGGCTTTGACCCGCGGCAGATAGGTGGAGAGCAGCCGCTCGCGGATTGCCCGCGCGGGCTGCAAGGTTTCTTTCAAGTCGGCCAGATCCCGTTCCAGCTCGGGATACCACTCCAGGATCCGGACTACCCGCGTATTTGCCGGATTGACGGGGTCCGCTTCGGTTTTGGTTGTGATGTGAGCGGTGATGCGGAGGCGGACTTCGCCGAAGGCGGCGGTCACGCCATCCAGCTCCCGCTGTTCCTTGACCGTCTCGCGGTCGATGAGCTGGAATGGGCTGAGCAGGTCGCTTTCCACATCCATGCACAACTGCGGCGGCAGGCCCAGGCGAATCTTGAATGCATCCAGGCTGTCCTGGTAGCTGGCCCGCGAGTTGAGGATGGTGCTTTCGGAGTTGAAGAGCGCCTGCCGGGCCTGGGCGACTTGCAGATCCTGGCGCAGGATGTTGTCCACGAGCGCGGGGTCGCCGGCGCGGGTGCGAAGCTCGACCAGCAGTTGTTCCGAACGGAACAGGTTGCTGCGGAGGCGCTCCACGTTCTCTTCCTGGTTGCGGATGTTCTGCTGAGTCTGCAGCAGCGACAAGTACGAGAGGCTGAGTTGTTGCGCGCCGGCGCCGCCGCCGCTGGCAACGCCGCCGCCGGCAGTGGTGATGGTGGAGACATTGCCAAAGCCGCCGCCGCCGACGCCGGAGAAGCCTTCCAGTCCCGATCCGAACACACCGCCGCGGCGACTGGGGCCGCTGCCGGCGTTAGCACCGACCATGACTTGCAAGTAGAAGCCCTGGCGGTATTGCTCCATCGCCCGGACGTTGTACAGCAGCGTCCGCTCCGAGACGGTCAAGCGTTCCAAGATGCGGTCCCGCCCGGCGTTCCGCAGCAATGGCTGAATCAGGGCGAAGTCGATGAGCGTGTTGCCGCGATAGTCGTCCGGCCCGCTCAATTGCCAGACCAGCGAGTTCGCAAATCCGACGACCAGCGTGCTGCCGGTGGTGTAAGCCTTTTGCATGGACCAGCCGCGCGGGCCGTTGGAGAATGTGCCGGTTTGCAAGAGGCTGCTGGATTGCCCGCCGCCGCCGGGCCGCTGCGGGCCGTCCGCAGTGAAGAAGGTCTGCCAGCCGGCGAAGCCCTGGCTATCGAACCGGAAGCGTTCAAAGCTGACGTCGAGCGCGGACAAGTATAGCTGCTCAAGCTCCGCCTGGTACTCGCGGGAGTTGATGAGCCCGATGCGGACGGAATCGTCGGCACTCATGACGAGTTTGCCGTTTTCATCGAACTGCAGGTATTCCATCCAGGCTGGGTTTTCCACTTCCATCCGCTGGCCATTGTCGTCCCAGAACGGCCAACCGCGTTTGCCGTCGACACAGTGCATGAAGCGATGGGCGTCGGGATCGTCCTCGGGAATCGGGGGACGATCGGGATTGTACGGGTCGTACATTCGGGAGCGAGGATCGACCGCGATCGAATAGCGGCCGCCGAGATCGGAGTGCGGGCTGACAACTTTTTCGCGGGTGAGGGCGAAGGCTTCCGCATCCGCCTGGCGACGGTAATAGGCCCGCGAACAACCGGTCGAGGCCAGTGTGGCGACGAGGATGCCCAAGAGCGCGAGGGTGATATGACGCCGCTGCTGATTTTGCTTGATCGAGTTCACTTGCCGCCTCCTTGCTCCGTGGTATCGGGACGGCTCCGCTGGCTGCTCAACCCATCGGGGTCAAAAGTACGAAGCGCCGCAGCGCCGGCGGAAATAGGCTGGGATAAGCGAGTGAAGACTTCTTGGGTGGCTTGCTGTTCGGGGAAAGAAACCAGGTCGTCGAGCTGCTGGGCGATGCTGCTGAGGCTGCCGCGAACTTGATGGAGCAGGTCTTCACCCTGGGCGAGCAAGCGCCAAACCTGGCGACGGCGGTCGACGGAGGAGCGTTTCATTTCCATCAGCCCTCGTTTGCGGAGCCCTTCGACCATGCTGCTCATTAACGCCGGCGACACGCCGACAGCCGTTGCCAGGTCTTGCTGCGCCCAGCCGGCGTGGTGGGCGCGGGCGTCACAGAGCCAGAGGACCAAACATTCGGCCCCGACGAGCCCCAGCGGGTGGACCTGCTCATCGAGCATGCCGCGGAGGCGGCGAAACGCCCCTCCCGCGGCATGAATGAGTTCCAGCAGACGATCGGCGTCTCCTTCGCCACGGTTGGGAGATGGAGCGACCCTGGGTGTTGCCACTGGCATGAGAAAGCTGCCCCCCATCCCTGAAAACGAGCGACGCGGCCGGTACAATTGACAAAGTCAGCGCATCGCTTCGCTACGGAAAGATTCGGGAATAAACCGTTCAGACTTGAACGAATATGCGGAAGCTGCGGGTGATGCGCTCGTTTTCGCCCCAAATCGCGTCAGGATAGGGATTTACGCGGGTCTAGAGTTCTTCCGCGAAACTTGACACTCCAAATACCCCAGTTTATTATCGAGTTCATGGCCTTTTTCGCCGCCCCACCAGGCGGTGTACGCGGGCCGCATCCCTAGAGCCACTCTCTTTCGCTACGGCGGTTCGCGATGGGCGATTACGCAATCATCTTTCAAGGCCTGGGCGTACTGCTCGCGCTGTTCTTCATCTTTCTGACGGTGATGAATTTCAAGACGTGGCGCTGGCTCCATGCGCTGACCACGTTTGCCGTCTTTTGCGCCGTGGGGACGTTCATGGTCTATGCCGCCCTGGTGATGAAGACTCGTCTGGCCTGGAATGAATCCGTCGCGAAGTTTAACGACGCCAACGAAAAGCAAGCCAGGAATGTCGAGAAGCTCGTCAACGGCAGTCCCGAAGAGCCGGCCTCCATCGAAACGTCGCTCGCCCATTATCGAAGTGAGCTGGCCCGAGCCTTGGTGGACCGCGGCCGCGTGTGGCGCAATTGCATTCCCGCCGGTACTGCGGATACCGTGACGTTGACGATGAATCTTGGGGCCGCTCCCGCGCCGCCTCCGGTGGATCCGGCGGCTCTGCCTCCCGCGGTTCCCGCAGCGCCGGCGGCTCCCGCGGTGGCGAAGAAGCATGAGTTGAAAGCCCAGGACATCGTGTTCGCATTCAAGGAATCCCCCCCGCAGCAAGGTTCACTGCCGGTTTATTATGTGGGAGAATTCCAGGTCACCGCCGTCACCGAGACCACCGTGACCCTGAAGATGACCCCCACGTATCTGCGCGGCCCCGTTCAGGCCAATGAAGTCGACACTCCCTGGATGCTGTACGAAGTTCTGCCGCCCGACGCCCACGAGCCTTTTGCGTTCGCCAAGGAAGTGCAGAAGGCCCAGCGGATAGACCTGCTCACCAAACTGGGAATTCCCGCCGCCGCCGCGGAAAGTTACGCCCGCACCAACGAGCCCGGTGACGCCAATGACCCCAAGGACAACACCTGGGTCGAAGTGAAGTTCACCAAATCCCACGAGATTACGGTGGATGCCGCATCGATGGTTTCTCCCGTCGAGGAGAAGCACTTTGATGCTCAGGGGCAGGCCCAGATTCCGCGTCTGCTTCGCACCAGGGACATCAAAACGCCCGAGCCGGTGAAGTTCGCCAAAGACGACCTTGCGATTTTCGACCAGGCGACCGCGGATGACCTGATCAATCGAGGAATCGCGCAGCGGCAGAGGCTGATCTATGTCCGCCAGCTCAACGACTATGAACAGGCATTCCAGGTCATCAGCCGCAAGCTGTACGTTCTGCGGGACAAGACGGCCGTGGTCGTGCGAGACACAGCCTCCGTCGTGGAAGCCCGGCTGGCGGCCGTTGAACAGACCAAGCTGCAGGAGGCCGAGAAGTTGCTGCTGCAAGCCGATTATGACAAGGTGGTTTACGAGCGGGACGAAATGAAGAAGTACGCCGACGCCGTCGCCGCCCGCATCAAGGAAAAGCGTACCGAGATGAGCCGGCTGTACCTGAACAACAAGGTTCTGTATCAACAGCTCCAGGAACTCAACCGGCTGCTGACCGAAGAGGTGGAGCGCAAACAGCGCGAAGCCACGCTCCCGGCTTTGGCGGATGAGAAGAAGTAAGCTCTACGCTCCTTTCGTGGCCTCTGGTTGAAATCGCTTGCCTGACAAGCGAGATTAGGGACTCGCATCTTCGTCCCTTCAGCCGAGATCCCCTCCATGAATTCCGCACACCCCGTCTCTCGCCGTGATGCCATTACGGCTGGCCTGGCTGCCGCCGCACTATCCGCGGTTCCACCTCTGCCTGTTGCCGCTGCCGAGAAGGAGCCCGCCGTGGACCTGAAGAAGCATCCCTACATCGACGCCCATTCGCACATCTGGTCCCCGGAAACCGACAAGTGGCCACTGGCAAACGGGAAGACCAAACAGGATCTCGACCCGCCCAGCTTCACTCCCGATGAGCTGCTCAAGCTGGCGCATTCCGTCGGCGTCGGCAGAGTGGTGCTCATCCAGCACACGCTCTATCACGGCTACGACAACACGTATCTCTTGGACGCCGCCAAGGCCCATCCCGGCGTCTTCGCGGTGACGGGAATGGTCAACGACACCAAGCCCAATCCCGGCCAAGCCATGCGCGACTTGCACAAGAAGGGGGTGAAAGCCTTCCGCATCACTTCGCGCCCCGGCATCGGCGCGGGGGGCGGCGAGAAGTGGCTCAGCGGACCGGGCATGGCCGAAATGTGGAAAACCGCTGCCGAGACGGGGCAGGTGATGGCCTGCCTGATTGACGCTATGGATCTTCCGGGGGTCGACGCGATGTGCAAGAAGAACCCCGGTACGACAGTGGTCATCGACCACTTCGCCCGCATCGGCGTCGACGGCAGGGTACACGACAACGACCTCAAACAGTTATGCGCATTGGCCAAGCACAAGAAGACCTACGTCAAGCTCTCCGCTTACTACGCCCTCGGCAAAAAAAAGCCTCCTTATCTCGACCTGACTCCGATGATCCGCCGGCTACTCGACGCCTACACCCCCGACCGCTGCATGTGGGCCAGCGACGCGCCGTACCAGACGCAGGGAGACAACACCTACCAAGCCTCCATCGAACTCATACGGGACAAGCTCGATTTCCTCTCCGCCGGGGATAAGGAGAAACTGCTGACAAAGACCGCGGAGGGAGTGTACTTCTCCTAAGCCGCAACCACACGTCGCCCGTTCTATCTACTCCAAAATCATGTCATCCACCGTCCGCCCGCCGGGAATCATCGGCAGCACGTGCTCGACGTAGGGGACTTGCACATTGAGCAGGTACGGGCCGTCGCTGTCGATCATTTCTTCGATCGCGCCGGCCAGGTCGGACTTCTGGCTGATGGTGGCAGCGCCCCAGCCGTAGCCTTTGGCGATGCTGACGAAGTCGGGGTAGCGCTCGCTGACGAAGTTGGCGCCCCCTTTGCCCTTCGCCTCGAGGTGGTCGATGGGGCCGAGGTAGGTGTGGGCCCGGTTCTTGTCGTGAAAGCGGTCCTCCCACTGCACCACCATCCCCAGGTGCTGGTTGTCGAGCAGCAGCACCTTGACCGGCAGCTTCTCGCAGAAGCAAGTAGCCATCTCCTGGATGTTCATCTGGTAGCTGCCGTCGCCGTCGATATCGACCACGAGAGCATCGGGGTGAGCTGCCTGCACCCCCATCGCGGCAGGTAGGCCAAACCCCATCGTCCCCAGGCCGCTGGAGGAGAGCCAGGTGCGGGGGTGCTTGAACTTGAGGAATTGCGCCGACCACATTTGATGCTGGCCCACGCCGACCGTGAAGAACGTCTGCCGGTCCTGCGTCAAGCGATTGAGCTCCGCGATGGCATGTTGCTGCAAGATGCCGTCAAAGCCGGGGTCAAACTTGAAGGGATGAGCGTCCTTCCAGTCGAGAACGGTCTTCACCCAGGGGGCGATATCTGGCGCTTCCACAATCTTGTTGAGCTCCTGCAGCACCGGCTTCACATCGCTGCAGACCGGGATATGAGCCGTCTTGTTCTTGTTGAGTTCGGAGGCGTCAATATCGACGTGGATAATCTTGGCGTGTTTGGCGAAGGCCTCGATCTTGCCGGTCACCCGATCGTCGAACCGGACCCCGAGGGCAATGAGCAGGTCGCAATCGCGGATCGCCCAGTTGGCGTACACGCTGCCGTGCATCCCCAACATGTCCAGCGAGAGGGGGCCTTCGCTGGGATACGCGCCCAGGCCCATCACCGTCATCGTGATGGGAATGCCCGTCTTGCGGACCAACTCGCGAAGCTCCGCCGACGCATTGCCGGAGATGATGCCACCGCCGGCGTAGATCAGCGGCCGCTTGGCCAGCTTGATGGCCGCGGCGATTTGCTTGATCTGCTCGGGCTGGGCCTGCTTGTTTTTCCCCGTGTAGCCGGGCAGATTCATGGGGACGTTCCAGTCCACGCTCACCTTCTCCTGCTGGATGTTCTTGGGCATGTCGATCAGCACCGGCCCCGGCCGCCCGGTGGTGGCGATGAAGAACGCCTCCTTCATCACGCGGGCCAGATCGTTCACGTCCGTCACCATGTAATGGTGCTTGGTGATGCCGCGGCAGACCTCGACGATGGGGGTTTCCTGAAAAGCATCCAGGCCGATGTTCCAGGTCGGAACCTGCCCGGTGATTGCAATCAGCGGAACGCTGTCCAGCTTGGCGTCGGCGATGGCGGTGACCAGATTCGTCGCCCCCGGACCGCTCGTCGCCATGCAGACGCCGACCTTGCCGGTGCTGCGAGCGTACCCCTGAGCGGCAAAGGCCCCACCTTGCTCATGCCGCGGCAGGATGGTGCGAATCTTGTCCGCATATTTCGTCAGCGACTGGTGCATCGGCATGCTGCACCCGCCCGGATAGGCGAAGAGGATCTCGACCCCGTGATCCACCAGCGATTTCACGAGGATGTCGGCCCCGCTCATCAACTGGGTTTCGGTGGCAGGGGTCAGCGTAGGCATCACAGGCTCCTCAAGTAGTCCGCTCACTCCGTGAGCGGACATTCCTGCACACGGAGTGTGCAGGCTACTTACTATTGGGATTACGACGGAAACTTCTTAGATTATGACACACTGCCTAATTTTTCAAGGGCTTCGCGGCCCGCTAATTGGCATAAATGCTTACTGTCAATCATGTTATGACGAATCTAACGCAAGTGAGGTAGGCTTCCAGCCTGCCCTTCTGACTTCAGCCCTCTAACCTCTACCCTCCTCCCATGCGTGATGCCCTCCTCGTCGCTCTCGGCGGCACCCTCGGAGCCCTGGCCCGCTACGCCGTCGGCCTCGCCCTCCCGCACACCCCCGGCAAGCACTTCCCAATCGCCACGCTCCTCGTCAACGTCGTCGGCTGTCTGCTCATCGGAATGATTGGCCAACTCCTGCAAAGGTTCGCGGCCGATGCCTCCGTCAAGCCAAACGCCTCAGAACTATTGCTCATCGCCACCCTCCGCCAGGCCGTCATCGTCGGCTTCCTCGGCGGCCTCACCACCTTCTCCGCCTTCGGCTGGGACACCACCCGCCTCTTCCTGGACGACCGCCCGCTCCTCGCCCTGTCCAACATCGCCGCCAACCTCCTCGCCGGCCTCTTCGCCGTCTGGCTCGGCATCCTGCTGGTCAAAATGTGGAGTTAGTTCGATGCAGGATGGCCTTTCCACGCCATCCCAATTCATGATTCACGCTCCTGTTGATACCGCTTTTTGATCACTCCTTTCGGGAATCTCGCGCTGCCGGCCCGTCTCCCCAACTCCTTTCCACTTCTGACTTTCCGTCATATATTTTGATACTTCTGTGATACATTTCCATCTCTTTTAACCAAATTTTGATACCCAACCTTTGCCTAACTACAATCGCGACAATATGTTGCGCCCTGTATCTTGTGATTTTTGACGTTTGACCGCTGGGTAGTCACAAAGAGATAATGGTGAATAAGTCGCCGACCATCATTTTGCAACTCCTTAGCCCGCCGCGAGTTACCAATTCCGCCCCGCCGACATTTTCACCACCCCCCTCCTCGGAAGTGGGGACAACCCGTATCAGGCTGTCTCAAATCTCAAATCTCAAATCTCAAATCTCAAATCGCCTTCCCTCGGCTCCTTCTTCCAATCGCGCGCAGCATCGCCCCGCTTTCCGCATCTGTTCCTGTTCAATTGCCAAAGACCTTACCGGATTCTCGCCGGCCCGATTTGACCCAATTGTACACTAATACTAAGTGTCCGGCAAGTCCCCGAAAGAGGGGGGGGGCGAGATTTTTTACGGTGCGTCTCCACGAACCTGAGCGTGGTTTACCAGGCTCTCTCCCATTAGGCCCGCCGTTTACGCGGGTTAACGGCTTGCTCGCACAACTGGCAGTCGAAACCGACTACGATAACGCCACGTCGGGAGTTCCCAATACCTGGGCCATCGAACGGCTGTTATTGAGGTGTGGTGCGAAATGAAGATTGTTACATACAACGGTGCCGGGAAACAGAATTGGCGGGCGGCACTAGACCTCGACCCCGACATTCTGCTCCTTCAAGAATCAGAAGCTCCACCGGACGAAGTCTCGACCCGAATCAAGCGACAACTCACAAGAAACAAATGGGGGAGCGCGGTCTACGTCAAACATGGAAGAATCTCGCAACTCGATATTCAGCACAATCACGATTGGTTGACTGGTTGGTTGGTTGGGGTTGACATCGAGGGTGGCTTGAATCCGCTGGGCTCTGACCGAAGACTTCGGGTCTTCAGTCTCCATACTCCGCCCTCAACCGTCAGCGGCATTTCGTATCCAAAGACCGTAAAGCAAATGCTCGACGTAATCACTCAGAATTGCGGAGATATGGATTTGGTCATTGGCGGCGACTTCAATCTTCTCAGCCTTGGGGAGCGGCACGCCTCCGAATTGAGGGACACTGAACAGTCCTGGACCGCGACGCGCCAGGAGAAAGAAATCCACACGCGGCTTGCCGACATGGGATTGATGAATTGCTGGCAAACGAAGAATGCGGGAATTCCCCTGGGCCGAACGCTGCGCTACCGCTCGAAAGAATCTGCTCCAGCCTACCATTGCGATGGTCTATTCGTTCCAGAAACCTGGAAACACTCGCTCACCTCCGCGGAGATTCTGCAGAGCGACGAATGGATGGCCCGGAGCGACCACAATCCGGTTGTCGCAACCTTTTCCCAGAGAACTGAGTAATCTTCCTCTCAGACTCTTCCTCTGCGTTCTCCGCGCGTCTGCGTGATGCTCTTTCTCAGACGGGGGGAGGCATCACGCGGAGGCGCAGAGACCGCGGAGGGAAGAATCCGATGCGGATTCAAAATCGTCGCGTGCCACTGCCGCGATTCGTCATCCGTATGCCTGGCGATTCAATGCCTGTCGGGAATTCGCCCCTTTGCTTATATTGTTGAATTCCCGATTCCTAGCTCTAACCGCAAAACCATGGCCTCACAGTACTTCATTTCGACCCTCGACGCCCTGCAAGCCGATGCAACTCACGCTTTCGGCTCCGCGCAGGATGCGGATGCGATGGAAGCGGCGCGGATTGAGTTTCTGGGGGCGAAGAGCGGGAGGGTCAAGGAAGCGCAGAAGGGGCTGGGTGCGGTTGCGAAGGAGGACAAGCCGGCGGCGGGGAAGAGGTTTAATGAGGTGAAGGTGGCGGTGGAGGCCGCTTTTGAGGCGGCTCAGGCTCGCGTTTCCGCATCACCGGTGAAGAAAGCCGGTGAGCCGCTGTTTGACCCGACGCTGCCGGGAAAAAAATTCCGCATCGGCAAGCTGCATCCGGTTTCGCAGACGATTGAAGAGCTCAAGGAGATCATGGGGCGGCTCGGGTTCACGGTGGCGGATGGGCCGGAGATTGAGGACGAGTATCACAACTTCGAGGCCCTCAACATCCCGCTGGAGCATCCGGCCCGGTCGGCGAGCGACAATTTTTATCTGGCAGTCGCCGGCAAAACGACAGGCGAGCCGTTGCTCCTCCGCAGCCAGACCAGCACGGTGCAAATCCGCGTGATGGAGAAGACCAGGCCGCCGATTCGCATCATCTCGCTCGGCCGCGTCTATCGCCCGGATGAGGCGGACATGACGCACTATCCGATGTTCCACCAGATGGAAGGGCTGATGATTGACCGCCACGTGACGATGGCCCACCTGAAAAGCGTGCTGCGGATGTTCGCCACCAGCTACCTCGGCCAGGACGTGCATATCCGCTTCCGCCCCTCGTTTTTCCCCTTCACGGAACCGAGCGTGGAAGCCGACATGCGATGGGGGGAACGCTGGATGGAGTTCGGCGGCGCCGGCATGGTGGACCCCAACGTCCTGCGGGCTGTCGGCTACGACCCCGAAGAATTCAGCGGCTTCGCCTTCGGCCTCGGCGTCGAGCGGCTCTGCATGAGAAGGCACGATCTCAAGGATATTCGGGATTTGTATACGAATGATGTCAGGTTTTTGCAGCAGTTTTAGGTGTTGGTGTAGGGTGCATGAGCGCAGCGAAATGCACGCGTCACCTCGCTCGTTCTGTCTTAATCTTAATCTTAATCGTAATCCTAATCTTAATCCTCTTCTCTCCTCCATCTCTTACGCGTGCATGGCGCTGGCGCTTATGCACCCTACTTCTGAATCCCCATGCTCGTCTCCTGGAACTGGCTGAAAGAATACGTCGATCTCGCCGGCCTCAAGCCCGAGGAAGTGGCCAATCGCCTGATGCTGGCCGGTCTCAACCTGGAGTCCATCCAAGACGCCGGCAGCGATGCTTGCATCGACCTGGAAATCACCAGCAACCGCCCCGACTGTCTGGGACACATCGGCGTAGCGAGAGAAATCGCCGTTTTACACGACAAACAACTCAAACTTCCCCCCGCTCTTCCCCAGTCCCCAGCCCCCAGTCAACCGCCCCCCTTCCCCGTCCGCATCGACTCCCCCGACCTCTGCCCCCGCTACACCGCCCGCGTCATCCGCGGCATCAAGGTCAAATCCAGCCCCGCCTGGATGGTGCAGCGGCTCGCGGCGATTGGGCAGCCGGCGATCAACAACATTGTGGACATCACGAACTACGTCCTGATGGAATGCGGTCAGCCGCTCCATGCGTTTGACCTGGCGAAGCTGATGGGGCAGCAAATCGTCGTCCGCCGAGCGAAGAAGAACGAGCCGTTCACCGCGATTGATCATAAGACGTACGGGCTGGACGAGAACATGTGCGTGATTGCCGATGCCCAGCGGCCGGTGGCGCTCGGCGGGGTGATGGGGGGCGCGGAGACGGAGATTACCCCCGCCACGGCGGACGTGCTGATTGAGTCGGCTCAGTTCGCGCCCCTTTCCATCCGCACTACGTCGCGGGCATTAAAGCTTACAAGCGATTCTGCCTACCGCTTTGAACGTGGCACCGACCCGGAAGGAGTCGATTGGGCCAGTCGCCGCTGCTGCCAGCTCATTTTGGAACTGGCGGGCGGGACGCTTGTCGAAGGAGTGACCGACGTCGGCGAGAAACGGAAGCCGCGAGAGCCGGTGGTGCTGCGGTTGGCACAGGTGGAGCGGATTCTGGGAATCAAGATTTCCGCCGATAGAGTGCGGCAGATTCTGACGGCGCTCGGTTGCCGGGAAACGGCGGCTGATGTAGCGAAAATCACAACGATTCCGCCGTCTTGGCGGCGGGATTTGACGCGGGAAATTGACCTGATTGAAGAAGCGGCCCGCATCCACGGCTACGACGCCATTCCGGAAGATGCCGCCGTGCCGATGGCTGCCTCGCATCGCACGGACGCCGACCGTGTGCTGGCCCGTGTTCGTCAGGTGCTAACCGCGGCCGGCTTTGATGAGGCGATGACCCGCAGCGTGGTGAGCGAAGAATGGTCCGCCGCCTTCTGCCCCTGGTCCGACGCCCCGCCGCTCGTGGCCAATACGCCGATGGTCAAAGGGGAAGACCGCCTCCGCCGCAGCCTGGTCCCCAGCCTGCTCGGCGCTCGGCGGCATAATGAATCCGTTGGCAATGCGTCGGCGGAGCTGTTTGAAACGGCCCGCATTTATCTGCCGCAGGGCGCAGGACTTCCGCATGAGCCGTGGACGATGACCGCTGTCAGTGGTGAAGGGTTCTTGCACCTCAAAGGGGTTGTCGAGACGCTGCTGTCTGCCCTCAATCCCAAGCTGCGGATTGAGGTGCAGGATTACCGGCCAGCTAACGCTGGCCGCTCGCCGGTGATTGAAATCTCCGAATTGCAATTAGCCGGGACACGCCTAGGTTTCCTCGGGACGGTGACTACTGCCGGGCTCAAGCAGTTCGGCTTGCGCAAGGAAACGGCCATCCTGGAAATCGACCTCGGCTCACTCGTGCCCCAGGCGGTGCTGATTCCCAAGTTCGCCCCCGTCAGCGCCTTCCCCGCCATCAGCCGCGACTTGAACCTCATCGTCGACGAGCCGCTCCGCTGGTCGGATCTCGAAACGGTTGTCCGGGCGAGCGTGGGAGATTTCCTCGACGCCGCCGAATATCTCGATACCTATCGCGACACGGCCAAAGACGGTCCCGGCAAAAAGCGGCTGCTCTTCTCCCTCACCCTCCGCGCCCAAAGCCGCACCCTGACCAGCGAAGAAGCCGACCAGGCCCGCGACTCCGTCGTCGCGGCTTGCGCAGCGAAGTTTGGGGCGAAATTGCTGGGGTAGATACCAGCGGTAGATACCAGCCTGAAGCGCAAGCGAAGGACAGCGTCTTTTCCTGTGGCGACGGTTTCCTTCGCTTGCGCTTCAGGCTGGTGTCGAAGACCACGGCTCCGACCCGTGAGCTATTTCTTCCCGCCGATCGAATACAGGTGCGACAAGGTCCGCACGTACATCTTGCCTCCGGCGATGGCGGGGACGGTGCGGCTGTCTTCCTTGAGGTCGTACATGCCGAGGCGTTGGAATTTTTCGCTGGCGGAGAGGCAATAGACCTTGCCGTCGTCTTCCACGCAAAACAGCTTGTCGCCAACTCGGACCGGCGAGCCGTAGCATTTGCTGCCGACCCGTTCGCTCCAGAGTTCGTCGCCGGTGTCGGCCTTCACACAGGTTACGAAACCCGAATCCGACCAGAGGAAGAGGATGTTTCCCTTAGCGACCGGCGTGGGAATATAGGGGGCCTTCACCTTGGCAATCTCGTAGACGATTTCCGGTTTTGGTCCGGGTCTGAGGGCAACGACCGCGTTGCCGCCGCCGCCGCCTTGGCCGGTGGTGCCGATCACCAAACCGCCGGCCAGGATCGGCGAGCTGACGGTGCGGAGCTTGAAGACCTGCTCGGACCAGTTTTCCTTGCCGGTCTTGGGGTCGAGGCTGAAAATGCCTTCCGCCGTGCTGCAGCAAATCAGCTCAGACTTGCCGTCCGCGTTTTTGTAAATGCAGGGAACGGAGAAAGAAGCCGTGTCGATTTTTCGGGGGGTCTTCCAGCGGATTTGGCCGTTCTCTTTGTCCACGGCGACGACGTAGCTGTCCTTGGGCCGCGGCGAATCGGCATTTTTTCCAGCGGGTTCCTGCGAGCCGGTGATGACCACCAGGTCGTCGATCAGCATGGGGGACGTGCCGAAGCCATGCATGCTCATCCAGGGTCCGAAGTCCTGCGTCCAGAGGTCGTTGCCCGAATGGTCCATCGCCATCAGTAGCGTGTGCTCGGGGTCGGACCAGGCGAAGTAAATCCGCTTCTCATCCACCGCCGGCGTGCAGGAGGCATAGCTGCTGAGGTTGTGCAGTTTATGGGGGACGCCTTGGAATTCCCGCTTCCAGATGATCTGGCCGTCGTTGGCATTGACGCAGAGCACGTACCGCATGGCGGGACGAGCCCCTTTGTCCGGCTCCGCGCTGAGCAGAAAAATTTTGTCCCCCCAAACGACCGGCGAGGAATGGCCGATGCCCGGCAGGCTGGTCTTCCAGTTGATGTCCTTCTCGGTCCACTGGGCCGGAATCGTCGTCGCCTCGCTCTCTCCGCTGCCGTTGGGGCCGCGGAAACGGGTCCATTCCTGGGCGGAGGCGGCGTGGCAAGAGACAATCAGCAAACCGGCGAGTGAGAGAGACGGGAGCAGACGCATGACGGTCTTCCTCATGGGCGGGGGAGGAGTGGCGGGCAGGTGAATTCAATGTTCCGATATTAGCCGACGGGGGGCGGAATCGCAATCTTGCGGCATCACTCGCTGTAGATAGGGGTCAATCCGAATAGACCCAGGTAGTGCCGTTCCGCCCCTCGCATTTTCTGCTTGCGGGCCGGTTCCAGGTCGTCGTGCCCCACCAGGTGCAGTGAGCCGTGGATGACGTAGAGCAGGATTTCGTCTTCCGCGGTCCAATTATAAATCTCCGCTTCTATCAAAGCGTAGTCGCTGCTGGCGATGATTTCGCCGTCCAGCCGGCCCTCCTCTTCGTCGAGCACGAAGCTGAGGACGTCGGTGGGATAGTCGTGGTTCAGGTACTTGCGGTTGAGGGCGAGCATCTCGGCACCGCCGACTATCGCGATGCTGATTTCGCCGTTTTCATAACCAGCGTCTTTAAGGACCGCGCGGACCGCTTTTTTCAGCCGGCCTTCATCCAGCGGAAAATCATGCTCGTTGGAGATGTCAATGCGAAGCATGCTACGCCAGGATTTCGCTGACGACTTCCCCCGCCACGTCGGTGAGGCGGAAATCCCGCCCGGCGTATTTGTACGTCAGCCGCAAATGGTCGAGGCCGAGGAGGTGGAGCATGGTGGCATGCAGGTCGTGGAGGTGCATTTTGTCCTCCACCGCGTAGTAGCCGTAGTCGTCGGTCGCTCCCCAGCGGATGCCCGGTTTGACGCCACCTCCGGCCAGCCACATGGTGTAGCCTTGCGGATTGTGGTCGCGACCATCGCCGCCTTGTGCGACCGGCGTGCGGCCGAATTCGCCCCCCCAGAGCACGAGCGTGTCTTCCAGCAGGCCGCGCTGCTTGAGGTCCGTCAGCAGGGCGGCGATGGGCTGGTCCACTTCCAGGGCGTTGCGGCCATGCTCGGCTTTCAGATTGCCGTGCTGGTCCCATTTGTAGCTGTGCGAGACCTGCACGAACCGCACGCCGCGCTCCGCGAAGCGGCGGGCCATCAGGCACTGGCGGCCAAAGTTCTGCGTCGGCCCGCCGTCAATGCCGTACATCTTGAGCGTTTGCGGCGATTCATCGGCGATGCTCTGCAGCTCCGGGGCAGCAGCTTGCATCTGGAAGGCGAGCTCGAAGGAGTTGATGCGGGCTTCGAGAGCTGAATCAGCACCGCTCTTAGAGAGATGGTCCTGGTTCAATTCCCGCACCAGGTCCAGTTCCATCCGCTGCAAGTCCCGCGGTAGGTTGTCGGCATTCTTGATGAACGGAATTGATGCTTTGTCCGCGGGAATGCTGGCGTTCCCCAGCGGCGTTCCTTGGTAGACCGCGGGGAGGAATGAGGATGAGTAAGCATTCACGCCGCCGTGCGTCAGCGTGGGGCAAACCGTGATGAACCCCGGCAGATTCTCGTTCTCCGTTCCCAAGCCGTAGGTAATCCACGACCCCATGCTCGGTCGCACGAACGTATCGCTGCCAGTGTGCAGTTCCAACAGAGCCGCTCCGTGGCGCGAGTTCGACCCCCACATACCGTTGATGATGCACAGGTCATCCGCGCAGCGGCCGACGTGAGGGAAGAGGTCGCTTACCCAGGCTCCGCTCTGCCCGTATTGTTGGAACTTCCACGGCGAAGCGAGCAAATTCCCCGTCTGGCTCGACACCACCCGCGGCTTATCAAACGGCAGCGGCTTGCCGTTATCCCGCGTCAGCAGCGGCTTGTAATCGAACGTATCGACCTGGCTCGGCCCGCCGTGCATGAACAGAAAAATTACCCGCTTGGCTTTGGCGGCGAAGTGAGGCGGCTTGGAAGCGAGAGGATTGGGCTTGGATGTGTCCGCGCTTGTTTGCTGACCCAGCATCGCCGCCAGCGCCAAGCTGCCGAAACCCGCGCCGCTGACGCGCAGCATCTCGCGGCGCGTAAAGACGGGGGTGAATTGGCAGCAGGAGTGGGGAATTGGCCGATTCATTCGTTATCGCCACAGGAGCTGATAGTCGTAACGGCCATACTCGTCCGGCATTCGCTGCAAGAAAAACGACCGCTGAAAGCTCGGAGAAAATCGATAGCCATCAGCGTCCGCTGGCACTGGCACATACGCCTTTTCGCCCCGCACCAACAACCGAAAGTCAACACCGTCGTCCTGCGGCGCAATCAACCAGTACTCAGAAATTCCCCCTTCGTAGTACGCGAGTGGAAGCAGTACCGTGTCCTTGCGAACGGAGTGTTTGCTGACGACTTCTAGAACTAGGTCGGGAGTTCCTTCCATTTCCAGCACACGGCCACTATCATCGTCCGATTCTACATAGCGGACCTTTCCCGCTCGAATGGTTTCGTGCCTGGCGAACACCAGATCGGGCTCGCTGATGATGACCCCCTCCTCGTTTACTAGTCGAACCCCGTCGGTTAGCACCTTCCCCAGTTTTTCGACGCGAATCAGAATCATCAAATCGACGAGAATGGCCGCCTTGATGGGATTGTGGTCCCGGAGCTCGTCCGCGTTCATGTCCACCTCGATTTCGCCGCGAATGTAGCAGACTCGTCCGTGCTTGGGATAGTCCGGCGAGTTTGCCCAGCGCCGAAAGCCAGCGAAAGAAAAAGCGCTTGCCGGAATGTGAATCGGCGGTGATTCATGAACGATTGACATACCACCCCTCAGCAACTCGTTTCGCGGAAATCAGCCACTTCCATTCTACCCTCTCACTCCACATACACAAACTCGTTGGCCGCTAGCACGGCCCGGCACAACACCTGCCAGGCTTGGGAACGGGCAACGACAGGCGAACTACCCGCCATCGCGGACGCGGAAGTATAACGCTCCAAGAACGCGAGGCTGCGGCTGATTTCGGTGTCGGTGGGCGGGCGGGAATAGGCCCGCTCGTAGAGCAGGCGGATGCGGGCGGCTTCGTCGAGAGTGGTTTGTGCGAGTAATTCGGAGAGCGCGCGGCTTTGGGCGGAGGCAATCTGGCTGTTCATCATGAAGAGGGCCTGCGGGGCGACGGTGGTGCTGTCCCGTTTGCCGCTGGCGACACTGGGGTCGGCGAAATCGAAAACCTGGAAAACATCGTAGAGCGCGCTGCGAACCACCGGCAGATAGACGCTGCGGCGATTGCCGGTGTAGACGACCGGGTCCACATTGGCCGTGCTGGTCACGTACTTGCGATTCTCGATGCCGAGCTGCGTGCCCCCCATGCGGCAGTCGAGCGAGTCCGACACTGCCAGCAGCGCATCGCGGATTTCTTCCGCTTCCAACCGGCGGCGAGGGAAGTGGGAGAGCAAGCGATTTTCCGCGTCGATGGAGTCGTTCAATTCCGGCCTTCCACGCATCTGATACGCTCCGCTCAGCATCATTCGCCGATGCATCTTCTTGATGCTCCAACCGTCGTCCACGAACCGCCTGGCCAGATAATTCAGCAGCTCCGGATGCGTCGGCTTGTCGCCAAGCAGGCCGAAGTTGTCGCTCGAGCGGACCAGCCCTTCGCCAAAATGCCACTGCCAGAGGCGGTTGACCATCACTCGCGAAGTAAGCGGATTCTCCGCTCGCGTCATCCACTGGGCGAGGTCCAATCGCCCGCTTCGTTCTCCGGTAAAGGGCGATTGCGATTCTCCCGCCAGGATTCGCGGGAACTGCCGCGGCGTTTCTTTCCCCAGCGTCAAATGGCTGCCGCGAATGTGGACCCGCAGGTTTTCCGGCTTGGCATCCGATACTGCCATTGCCTCGGGCAGCTTGGGGAGTGAGGCATCCAGCGTGGCCAGTTCTTCACGTTGCTTTTTGAGCGAATCACGGAGCTCCGCCGTGAAAGAGTTTTCGATTCCCTTCGGCGGAGCAAACGGCCCTTCCTTGCCATATAGCATCTGGCGGAGCTTTTCCGGCATTTCATCGGGCAACTTCGTCGCGTCCTTTCCTTCCGGCGAAGCCTTCAATTTCTGCCAGGCTTCCTCCACGCTCACGAATGCCTTGCCGTAAGCTGCGGCGACTTCGTTCGCGCTCTTCGGCAATGGCTCGCCCAGAAAATTGCCCGTAGCTTCTTTGCCGGCAATGACCGCATGCCAGGGTGCAAGAACGCTTTCCGGCTCGGACTTCGTCTTTTCGAGATACTTCACCCACTGCTCGACGAGCTCCACATTCAGCGGCTGATTTTCGTTCTTCACCGCTACGACAGTTGGGCGCGGGTCTCCCGACCCCGCCCTCATCGTCGGCGCGATGAGCAGCTTGTCCAGATGCGGAAACGCATCAGCCCTTTCAACTCGAATGGTACTCGGCCCGGCCTTGAGCTCCACAAATCCTTCAATAAACCACGTCTGCGTATCGGGGTTCCAACTCCCGGTCACCTGGCCCGCCGCTCCGTCGATGGCCAACATCCCGTTGACCAGAACCTTGCACGGCCGCGAGCCGGCGGCGGCATAACGCAGTTCCAGTTGATAGGTTCCCGCTGTCTCGACCGTCACATCGTATTCGGCGAAGTTCGGCAACTGACCCTGATTGACCAACACGCCGATGCCTTCGCCATAGCCGGTTGTGTGCTTCGCCACATTCCCGCGTGCGAAGTTCTCCATCTCAATCAGTTGCCAACCGGCGATTTTCTTGCGCTCCTCCTCCGGCAATCCTCCCAGCGGCTTGGCCTTCGCCAAGACCTCGCTCAGTTGCGACTTCCGCCACGCGGCCAGCAGATACTCTCCCGCCCGCTTTCGTTCGGCGTTCAGAATCTCTTCCGTCGCTCCATTTACAATACTGGCGATTTCCGTCCGAACTACGTCCATCTTCTTGCGATGCTCGTCGCGCCCGGCAATCGCGGCGCTATCCGCCAGCGGCCGCTCCTGCCAGACGGCGACGACGGAATGGTTTTCCATCGTCTTGGTGCTTTTGAAGATTCCCGCCAGCGAGTAATAGTCGCGCGTCGGCAGCGGGTCGAACTTGTGGTCATGGCAGCGGGCACAGCCGAGCGTCATGCCCAGAAACACCTTGCCGAGCGTATCCACCTGCTCGTCGATGATGTCCAGCTGCATCTTCACCGGGTCATCCTCGGCCAGCATCTTGGCCCCAATGCAGAGAAACCCCGTTGCCGCCGTCCCTTCAATCCGCTCCTCCTCGGTCCCCGGCAGCAAATCGCCGGCAAGTTGCTCCTGCACCAGGCGGTCGTACGGTTTGTCCTTGTTGAAGGCGGCGATTACCCAGTCGCGATAGCGGAAGGCATTGGCGTAAGCCAGATTCTCATCCAGCCCGTTGCTGTCCGCGTAGCGGGCCAGATCGAGCCAGTGCCGGCCATACTTTTCGCCATAGCGAGGCGAGGCCAGGAGGCGGTCGACAACACGGGCGAAGGCGTCCGGCGATTCATCCGCCAGAAACGCCCGCAGTTCTTCCGGCGTGGGAGGAAGCCCGGTCAAGTCAAACATTGTCCGACGAAGCAGACCCCGCTTATCCGCCGGCACCGCGGGCTTCAGGTTTGCTTGCTCCAATCGCGCCACCAGGAATCGGTCGACAGGCGACTGGCACCAGGAACTATCGCGAACCTCGGGAACGATATGGTCGCGAACCGGTTGAAATGCCCAGTGACTTTTTTGCGCCTCTGAAAAAACCATTTCTTTGCTATTTGCGCCAACTACCGCTGGGGGTTTCGCGTTTTCCCCCGGCCACGCCGCTCCGTCTTTAATCCACTTCGTCAAATCGACAATCTCTCCCGCCGAGAGCTTCTTCTTGGGAGGCATCTGCAAGGTTTCGCCATGTCCGATGGCTCGTACCAGCAAGCTCTCCGCCGGTTTGCCCGGCACGATTGCCGGCCCGCGCGTTCCGCCCGCCAAAAGCTCGGCCAGCGAATCAACCCGCAGCTCACTCTCCTCGTTCTGGTCGCTGTGGCATTCAAAACACTTCGCCACGAGCAGCGGCCGGACCTTCTTTTCAAAGAACTCGGCTTGCTCGGCAGACGGTGACTCCGCCTGCGCGGCAACCGCACATGCGAGCAGCAAGAGTAGCGAGAGTGGAGCGGTCCAAACCTTCATCAGGGGCTCGCAAGGCAGGAATAACGGCGGGCCAAGGGGACATTGACTTTACCATGCTGCCGCAGCGTGAGACAGTTGGAAATTGAGCCGCCCGCGGAGATGCGGTAGGATTGTTGCATGGCCAACACACCGCTCGACCCCAAGATGATTCCCCCGGCTTCCTTCTCGTTCCTGGTGACGACGCTCGGCGCTCAGGGAGCTATCGCCCTCGGCATGGCCCCCAATCCCATGACGAACAAGACCGACGTTCAGCCGGAGCTGGGTAAGCACGCGATTGATACGCTGGGGATTTTGGAGGAGAAGACGAAGGGGAATTTGAGCGGCGATGAGACGCAACTGTTGGAGGCGGTGCTGCACCAATTGCGGATGGCGTTTTTGCAGGTGAAGAAGTAACTGTTTGTAGTAACCCGCTTAAGCGGGTTAGAAGGCTCGCTAACCCGCTAAAGCGGGTTACTACGAACATTAAGCTCGCTCGATTGGGAACGCCATCACCTCTTGAATCGACTTTGCGCCCGTGGCCGCCATCACCAGGCGGTCGAAGCCGAGGGCACAGCCGGAGCAAGGAGGAAGGCCACAATCCATCGCGGCGAGCAGGCGGCTGTCGGCGGGAAGCGGGGGTTTACCGTCGTCTTGGCGAAGTTGGTTGTTCGTGCGGTTGCGCTTACGCAGGACTGCCGGATCGAGCAGCTCGTGGTAGCCGTTGGCGAGCTCGATGCCGCGGACGTAGAGCTCGAAACGTTCGGCGACGGGTGGATTGCCGTCGCGGACGCGGGCCAGGGCGGATTGGCTGGCGGGATAGTCGTAGAGGATGGTGGGACGGCCCTGGCCGAGGTGGGGCTCGACTTGCTGGGTGAGTAGGAGGTCGAGATGGAGGTCGTGGTCGGCAGCAGCGACGTTCACAAACGGGTCAACGCCCGCGTAGCGCACGAACGCCTCGCGGTACGTCAATCGTTCCGGCGCTCCCATACCGAGCATCTCCTCCGCCAAGTCCGCCAGCAGTTGCATGCCGGCTGCGTAGTCGTCACCCACGCGATACCACTCGACCATTGTGAATTCGGGATTGTGCAGCGGGCCGATTTCGCCGCCGCGGAAGGCGCGGGTGATTTGGTAGATGGCGCGGAGCCTCTCCTTTTCTGCCACCAGCAGCCGTTTCATGGCAAATTCTGGAGACGTTTGCAGCCAGAGCTTTGGGCCGATTGCCGGCTCGCGAGGGTCATTGAAGAGCGTTACCGAGAGCGGGTCCAAGTGCCGGTCCACCACAACATCATGACTGAGGAGCGGCGTCTCAACTTCCACGAAGCCGCGGCGGTCAAAGAAGGCTCGCATTCGCTTCAGCAGTGCCGCACGCGCGGTGAGCATGTCGAGCGAAGCGAAGGGGAGGAAGTCGGGCGGCACGGCATTGGAAAGGGGCATTATTCCTTCACCAGCGCTTCGTCCAGGTTGAGGATTGCGTTGCAGAGGGCGGTCCAGGCGGCGTGGTCGACGGCCGCGAGGCTCATGTTCCGCGGGTGCTCGCCCACTTTCAGGAGTTTGTCGGCAGCGGCGGAGTCCGCCTGATAGTCGCTCTGGAACTGGCCAAGGGCCTTGAGGAGCACATCTCGCTCGTTGTCAGTTGGCGTACGGTTGAGAACCAGGCGGTAGATATGGTCCAGGCGTTCGTTTTGCTTCTCGGAATGCAGCATGGCCCGCTCGGCGAGGGCGCGGGATGCTTCAACGTAGGTGGTGTCGTTGAGGGTGGCGAGGGAGTGCAGCGGCGTGTTCGTGCGGAATTGCTTGACGGTGCAGAACTGGCGGGAGGCACTGTCAAAGAACATGGTGGGACCGACGATCCGCCGCCAGAAAACGTACACGCTGCGGCGATACAGGGCCGAGCCGCCGTCTTGCTTGTACTGCTTGGTTCCGAAGGTCGCTTCTTCCCACACGCCGGCCGGCTGATAGGATTTGACCGGCGGCCCGCCGACCTGGCGGACCAGCAGCCCGCTCACGGCCAGGGCTCGGTCCCGAATCATCCACGCCGGCAGGCGGTAGCGCGGCCCGCGAGCAAGCAAGCGATTCTCGGGATCCTGCTCGGTGAGAGCGGCGCTTCCTTGAGAGGATTGGCGATAGGCAGCGGAGGTGACGAGGCGGCGGATGAGACGTTTCGTGTCCCAGCCGCCTTGGTGGGGTAGGCTTCCAGCCTGCCCAGAATTTCCTTCGCTCTCACGCCCACGCAAAGTCGTGGGCGTGCCACCCATAAAGTCCGCGGCCAGCCAGTCGAGCAATTCGGGATGCTTTGGCCGTTCCCCTTGCACGCCAAAATCCTCGGGCGTTTTTACGATGCCAATGCCGAAGAACTGCTGCCAGAACCGGTTCGCCACGACTCGCGGGGTGAGCGGCTGGTCTTTGGATACCAGCCACTCGGCCAAGGCTAGCCTGTTGCGAGGCGCTTCCACGGGTAGAGGGGGCAGGCTGACTGGCGTGGCGGCGGTGACTTCTTCCTGCGGCTTGTCGTAGAGTCCTTTGTCGAGCATGAAGGTTTTGCGCGGCGTTGGCATGTCCTCCATGACCATCACACGTGGAATGCTCTTTCTCACATTGTCCCGCTCTTCAATCGCCGTCCGCAATGTCCGCAGTTTCAAGGCGTAGTCGGCGTTTTCCTTCTCCCACTGCTTTTCAAGCTGTAAGAGTTGGTCCTTGTTACGCTGAGCAATCGCCACCCGCAGAACGGCTTTGATTCCGTCCAGCAGCGTCGCCGCAGCGGGGGAGTCCGCCGCGTTCTGATTGGCTTCACGCGGGAAGAGAGCCGTTTCAAAATCCACGAGGTCTTTAGTCAAAGACCCAATCGTTTCATCCGAACGCGCAAGCCGCTCCGTCATCTCCGCCGTCGGAGCATCCATCGCGGGGGGCGATTGCGGATTCCCGCCGCCGCCGTCGACGGGGGTCTGGTTGAAGAAGGCGAACAGGCTGTAGTAGTCCCGTTTCTTCAGGGCGTCGAATTTGTGGTCGTGGCAGCGGCAGCAGTTGAAGGTCAGGCCGAGCCAGATGGTTCCGGTGGTTTCTCCCATGTCCATCACGTAGTCGATGCGGTTCTCCTCCGCGATGCGGCCCCCCTCGCCGTTGATCATGTGGTTGCGGCAGAAGCCGGTGGCCAGCTTTTGCTCCGGCCCGCCGCCGGGAACCTGGTCCCCCGCTAGTTGCCAAAGCGTGAACTGGTCGTACGGCAGGCCGCGGTTGAACGCGGAAACCACCCAGTCCCGCCAGGGCCACATCGTCCGCTCGCCGTCCCCCTGATAGCCGTTGCTGTCCGCATAGCGGGCCGCTTCCAGCCACTCCCAGCTCATCCGCTCACCGAAATCGGAAGACGCCAGCAGCCGGTCGATGAGCCGTTCGTAGGCGTCGGGTGATTGGTCCTGGGTGAATGCGTCCACATCCTCCGGCAATGGCGGCAGTCCGGTCAGATCGAGCGACGCCCGGCGGATGAGCGTGTGCCGCGGAGCTTCCGGCGACGGCGCGATGTTTTCTCTCTCCAAGCGAGAAAACAGAAAGCTATCGATAGGGCCATTCGTTCGGGCGGCGAACTTCGCCGGAATCTGCACCGGCGGCGCGGTCAATTTCTGAAACGCCCAGTGCCCACCCCACTCCGCCCCGCCATCAATCCACTTCTTCAGCAGCTCTTTCTGCTCAGCCGTCAGTTTCCGCTGCGAAGTCGGCGGCGGCATGACCTCATCGGCATCGGCTGAAAAAATCCGTCGCACCAGCTCGCTCTCGCCGCTCTTCCCCGGCACGACCGCGCCCTTTCCCTCCTTCAACTGCTTCGCGCTCGCTTCCACATCCAGCCGCAGGTCCGCCTCCCGTTTCTTCTCATCGGGGCCATGACACTGAAAGCAGTTGTCGGAGAGGATCGGCAGGATATCGCGATTGAACTGCACCGCGGCCGTGTCCGCGGCGCTGGCGGAAATTGGAGCGCAACAAGGCACCAGGCAGACAGGAAGTAAGATTCGCAAGGTCAATCTAAACATGCCGGACAGTCAGTGGGGAGAGGGGCAAGGGGAAGCACCTCATTTTAATCGAATCAATCGGCGGGCGCGCTGTTCAGGTGCCGTCATCTGACTTTAAGACTTTCCGAGCCTTGGCCTTCAGAATCCCGAGGATGTCGATGACCTCAACATACTGCATGTATTCGTCGTGTTCGGCGGAAGTGAGAACGCCTGCATTGCTGCGGACAGCTAGTTCGGAAAGACGCGCCTGCGATGCGACGTCGAACTTGTAATCCACAATACGTCGAGCGATTTCGTGCGGAATCATTCCAGTATTTTATGCTGGAGGAGGGGCATGAGGCAATTGAGACGCAGGCGGGGGCGGGGCTGAAGGATTTGGAACAGGAAGCATTTCTTCGTGTCTTTGAGACTTTGTGGATCCCCCGGTCCCCACGCGGCTCAAAGCCTCCTCAATACCAGCGCCTCAAAAATCCGTGGGTCCGCCAGTCCTTCGGCGATGAAAGCCGCTCCCGTGAAATCATGGCTGCGGCTGTGCTCGCCGGGCACAGCGACCGCAAAAGCGCCTGCGGCAATCGCGGCCCGGCAGCCGTTCTGGCTATCTTCGAGCACGAGCATCTCCGCTGGTGGGACCGCCAGGCGTTCCGCGGCCTTCAGATAGATTTCCGGATGCGGCTTGCCGTCGGTGACGTCGTCACCGGTAAGGAGAAATTCAAACCGGGGCTCGAAATGGAACTTCCCCAGGATCCGCTGCGTGAAGCTCCGCCGGCTGCTGGTGGCGATGGCTTTGGGGATGCTCGCCTGCTCCAGCGCCGTCAGCAACTCGACCAGGCCCGGCATCGGGGCCAGTTGCGCGTCGAGTAGGCCGAGGAAGATTGCGTCGGACTCCGCCATCAATTCTTCCAGCGACTCGTCCAGGTTGTGGTAGCTGCTCAGCACGCCAAACGCCGCGGCTGCCGGGCGGCCCATCATCTGGTCCACCAGGTCGTGCGTGAACTCTTTCTCCCGCCGCCGCAGTAGCTCCTTGAGGACGTGCGAATATATCTGCTCGGTATTGAACATCAGGCCGTCGAGATCGAAGACAACGGCGCGAGGCATGAGGGAGGGCAGAGGTTAGAGGGCACGAGGCCGCGTCAAGCAATACTGGCGACGACCTGTAACAGGCTGAAGACAACGAATATGAGCAGAATGGTCCCTAGGAGATACGACACCGTAACGACGGCCGTGTTAAGCCAAGTCGTCATTAGGGCTTCGCGATTAATCCAAAGAATTGCTAGTCCAATGAGCATTCCTCCCACTATCAAACCAATCACTTGAGCCGGGTGCAGATTGCTTCCATCCGACTCGACGGCCGCCTTAATCGAGACAACGCCAATCGCGGCGACCCCGACCACCAGCGCGTTGAGGACCACCATGCCGAAGGCACGTATGAAGTTTGGGGTCTTGATGAACGATGTGTTATGGGGTTCATCCGCAAACTCCGCCATAACAATCTCGTCCTCCTCCAAGGCCCTTCGCTCCAATCCATCTTGTACTCGTTCGGCGAGGACCGACCGATAGATAACCCGGATCCCGTTCAGGGCGGAGCAACTCCAACGAATAAGGACTGTGCCGAAAAGACCCCACATGGTCACGGTGACAACTAAGAGCAGTAAGAAGTAGGAGGTGGGTCCAATTTCACCGATGATAGCTGGCACCATTTCCTCCCTGGTTACACCAGCTCTTTAATCGGTTCGCCGCCCCAGTTGAGGATAAGCCGCGGCCGGCCGCGGTTGTCGTCGTAGGTGGTGCCGAGGGGGACGCCGAAGTGGTGGTAGATGGTGGCGGCGAGATCGCCGGGAGTGACCGGCCGCTCTTTGATTTGCCCCGCGTCCCGTTCCGTCGAGCCGATGACCTGGCCATGCCGCATTCCGCCGCCGGCGAGGGTCATGCTCATCACCACCGGCCAGTGGTTGCGGCCGTCGAGGCTCCCTTGCGTCCCAATCTGCGGCGTGCGGCCAAATTCCCCCATGGCGATGACCAGCACGTCGTCGAGCAGGTTGCGTTCGCCTAAATCCGTGACGAGCGTCGTCAGCAAATGGTCGAAGACCGGGAGCAGCGGACGCAGGCCGTTCATGATGCCGCCGTAGGGCGGGATGTTGTCGCCGTGGGTGTCCCAGGTGCCGGATGCGCCGTGGTTGGAGAGGTCGATGGTGACGAAGTTGACCCCCGCTTCGACCAGCCGCCGGGCGAGAAGGATCTGCTGGGCCCAAGGATGTTCGCCGAATTTTTCGCGTGTGGCCACAGGCTCGCGAGTGATGTCGAACGCCTCTTGGGCCTTCTTGCCGACAACGAGGTCAATCGCCTGCCGCACGTATTTGTCCCGGGCGTCCATGCTGCCGTGCTGGTCCAGGCCGCGCTGGAGCCTGTCGAACTGGCTGAGCAAATCGTGCCGCGTCCGCAGCCGGTCTTGATTGAGATCCGCGGGGAGATTGAAGAGCCCATTGGCAGTCGTTCCCAGCAGAGGCTCGTACTGCTTGCCGAGATAGCCCGGCCAGGCGATGTGCGAGCGGCTCTTCATGTTGAGCGCGACGTACGGCGGCATCGCCGGGTCGTTCGGGCCGCGGTGCTTCGCCACGATGGAGGCGATGGCCGGATACTTTTCCGCCTCGGGGTTGATCCGCGGCTCGGCGTCCAGATTCGCCGTCTGCATCACCATGTTCGGCTCATGGTTGCTGTGCCGGCAGTCCACCGAACGAATCACCGTCAGCCGGTCGAGCATGGCCGCCATTTTCGGCAGGTGCTCGCAGAAGCGAATGCCCGGCAGCTTGGTGGCGATGGTGCCGAACGGGCCGCGGATTTCCGGCGGAGCTTCCGGCTTCACGTCGAGCGTATCGATATGGCTTGGCCCGCCGGTCATCCAGATCAGAATGACGCTCTTGTTCCGTTTCCCGCTACCGGTCTTCGCGGCTTCTTCCTTCGCCGCGAGTAGTTGCGGTAATGACAGCCCGGCCAGACCCGCAATTCCCGCCTTGAGCGTGCTCCGCCGGCTGACCAGGCGCACCCCTTCCGCCAGGCGGGCATTCAGCCCGACAAAGGCGTGGTTCTCCTGATGCTCGGTCGTCTGGCAGCGGAACATGCAACTTTTCCTCGGGCCATCACATCATTGCAGCCTATGGCCCAGGTTAGCAGAGTGTGGCGGGCGAGGCAATTTGTTCCCACTCTCAAATCTCAGATTTCAAATCCGCCTCTTCCCTTCGGTATCCGCCGCGCATGTGATGCTTTCCCACAAACACGCGCTCCGGCTGCGCGTGGAACATCTTTCGGGCCACCGACCACCATCGCGGCTGGTCCAGCCCACGATACGGCGAATCAGCCGGCAGCTCGCGCATCAGGAAGGCATCGGCCGCCTTCAAGTTGTGATACGGCATGGTGGGAAACAAGTGGTGCAGCGCGTGATACCGGATGGCGAACGGGAAGAACAGCCACGTCAGCCAGTCGTTGCCGGTGTAGTTGCAAGAGTCCTGGATGTGGTCGGATAGCTCCAGATTTTTGCCATCCGACTCGAAGTGATGATCCGCCAACTGCCGCAACTGGTTCAAGAGCAGCGCCGCGAAGCCCAAGGCATAGAGCTGTGGCAGCCGGGTCCAGTGATTCACTTCGAGGATAACCAGCAGCGGAATCAACAGTGCCCGCAGCCAGCAGAGCCATTCCACCGCGGCAATCGACCAGCGGTCCTGGTCGTTCAACTTCCGCACGTACCGCCAATTGAACGTCATCGACGACGCCCGCGTCAGCGTCCACTCCCTGAGTCGCGGATGGAGATAGGTCAGCGGCACCAGCAGGAACCGCAAAAAAACCACCAGCGGAAAGAGGGCGATCATCCCCAGGTAGACCACCAGGCCGAGCCAGCTTCCCCGCCGCCAGATATTCACCACGTACTCCGGATCCTGCGGCGTGCCGTAAATCCGCTGGGTATGATGGTCCCGATGATGGCGTGTAAAGAACGGCGACGGTGAGAGCGTAATCACGCCGACCACGAGGTTCCAGACCACCTTGAACGTCCGCATTTCATAGTGTGACAGATGCGCCACCTCATGAATCAACGACCCGGTCCGATAGAGCCAAAAAACCGTGATCGGAAACGCGACGAGCTGCGGCCAGGAGAAGAGGGGCGACTCCAGGTAGACGGTCCCCGCCGTATACGCAATCGTGACGCTGACCAGAAAGTCCAGCCAGTAACGCGCCGGCCTCACCTGGAAGAAATTGACGTCGGACCGCAATAGCGAGGTGCGGGCGGTGCTAATCCACCCCTGGGATCCTGGGTTCAAACGGGCCTCCCTGCGACTGGCCGCGGCACGCGAAAATCAGAACAGTTCTGGGGCTGGCACGGCACTCAAGATGTTCAGCCGGCAGCGATTTTGCGGCCTCCCCAGGGGTTTTCTGGCCCCATCGGCTGTTCATCTTACCGGGGGGCGTGCTGGGGGATAGGGCACGCTAGCGAATGGCGGGGATCGGGTAGCTGTCACCCGTCAGCAGTGGAGCCTTCGTAATTTCAATGTGAGCGATACCGCTTATTGAACTCAAGGGTCTCCCCAAGCTGCAACTTCTCTACACTGTGGCCATTCACAGCATTTTACGCTCGGGGCGCGGAGCGAGGGCGATAGGTGACGCGAAGACGGGTGAATTGCCATGCTGGGGCGTCGCGAGCCGGCTTAAGAAGTGCCCAAGAGAAGCCACGGCGCGGAATTGGTCGCGAAAAATGGCTCGCACGGATTGGTGTAGAGAGTTGAAGGCGATTTGGTCGTGCTTTATACAGTGGCCGCTCCCAAGACAAGCGGGAACCGACAAAACATCGATTTGATAGCGCTAGGCACTTGCGTCGTGATTATACTTCAAGCAGCATCCGCTACGGCATCGCCGACATTCGGCGATCCTGGCGACTCAGAGATGCAACGTGCATCTTTGGGAGAACACCCAATCGAGAGGGTCCATTCCTCCACCGATAGATCAATCGCTAGCGGCCAGAATTACCGATAGGGCGCAAGATGCACTCCGTCGTCGAAGACACTTAACCCGGAGTTGCACCATGTTTTACCCGAGATTCGCTGGACTGTTCGGAAGATCCTGGTCCCGCAAGCGCGCCCGCCCCGCGCTGGTCACGAAACGCTTCACCCGGCCGCTGGCGTTCCTTTGCCTGGAGGATCGCCGGTTGCTCGCAAGTATTCTGGGCACGGCGGAGAGTTTCGCGGTTCTGGGCGCCTCGACGGTGACCAACACCGGCCCGACCACCCTCACCGGAGATCTGGGTTTGTACGCGGGTACTTCGATCACGGGCCTTGCGAGCATCACGATCACAGGGACCGTACACCAAACTGATGCGGTGGCGCAACAGGCGCAGGTTGATAACACCACTGCGTACCTTGGTCTGGCAGCCATGCCGTTCACCAGCAACTTGACTGGACAGGATCTGGGTGGACTCACGCTCCCGTCGGGCGTCTATCGTTTTGACTCGTCGGCTCAGTTGACGGGAATCCTCCAGCTCGACGCCCAGGGCAACAACAATGCGTTCTGGGTTTTTCAGATCGGGAGCACGCTGACGACCGCCAGCGCCTCGTCTGTTGTGGTGATCAATGAGGGTTCGAATAACGGCACTGATAATGGCGTGTTCTGGCAGGTTGGCAGTTCCGCCACGCTCGGCACCAGCACGGCGTTCGAAGGGAATATTCTCGCGCTGGCGAGCGTCACCCTCAACACCACCGCCACAATTCTGTGCGGCAGAGCCTTAGCGCAAACGGGCGCGGTAACGATGGATACCAACGTCATCAGTAACGTCTGCCCGAACGGCGGCCCCGGCGACAGCGGTGGGCTGGAGTTTGATACGAATGGCAATGTCGTTCCCGTTAACCGGCTGGGGAGCATCGCCTGGGAAAAGCGGGCCACCGATGCCAATCCGGTCCTGCTGGCGGGAGCGACGTTTGAAATCAGCCCCAACCCGCTGACCGGCGTGGGTGCGCTGATCGTGGTCGATGGCGGCGCGAACGACGCCGACGGCCTGGCCAACGGCGTGCTGCAAGTCAACAACGTCCTGCTGGGCACGTACACGATTACCGAAACGGTGGCCCCGCCCGGCTTCGCCATCGACAACGACCCCACTCGTTTGGTCACGGTCAGTGTCGGCGACCTGAATGCCGTGATCGGCGTTCGAGGGGTGGATAACGCCGGCGACACCGACGAATCCGACTTCCACAACCGGCGTGTGATCGTCATCGGGCCGGGCAAGAGTCCGAGGACGCCGCAATTCGTCCAGCTGATCGACGAGGAGAGCGGGGATGTATTATCGCAGTTCGCGCCTTACGGCACTACCTTCCAGGGAGGCGTTCGGGTCGCCACTGGCGATCTCAACGGCGATGGTGTCGTCGAAATCGTAACGGCTCCGGGGTGGAGCATTGTCGCGGAAGTTCGTGTGTTTACCCAGAATGGCGTACTGCTGACGTCGTTCCGACCGTACGGCTCAACGTTCGACGGCGGCGTCCAGGTGGCGGTCGGTGACGTCGACGGCGACGGGCTGAACGACATCATCACGGTCCCCAGCTACGGGCCTGCCGAGGTGAAGGTGTTCCGGAATGTGCTTGTCGGCGGGGTGCCCACGTTCGATGCGTCCCAGCCCTACAGGGATTTCCTCGCGTTCCCCTCGTCGTTTATCGGCGGCGCCGTGGTTGCCGCGGCCGACATGGGTAGCACCCCACTGGCCAGCGGATCGTTCGATAACACGCAGCTGGACCAGCAGGCCGAAATCGTCGTCGGGAGCGGTGCCGGCATCACGACCACCGTGAAAGTGTTCGACGTGAGCGGCCTGATCACGCCCACGCCTGGCGCGACTCCCGCGACCGCTGGGAGCTTCACTCCTTTCACCACCACTACCAGTTACCGAGGGGGAGTGTCCCTTAGTGTGGCGCGGATCAACGCCGATCTCATCCCGGACATCGTGGTGGGTGCCGGCGTCAACGGACAATCTCTGGTGGACGTTTGGGCCTGGGACAACACCGCTTCCGCCACATTGTCCAGCTTGTCGGCGAATGGCATTGGCTTTGCCGCGTTTACGGATGCGAGTCGAACCGCGCCGGTTCAGGTCGCGGCACTGGACACCGATGGTGACGAAATCGCGGATGCAATTCTTGCCGTGCAGGGACCGGGCGGGACCACTGGCCAGATCCGCGTGTTCAACATTACCAGCGTCGCGCCGCTCCAGGTTTCGCCCGCCACGGCGGTCCCTGGCAGCTTTCTGGGCCCCTACTTCATCGCGACAATCCCTCAAGGGCTGACGCCTGGCGGCGTGCTCAACTTCACGACCACGTTCGGCGACGAATCCGGTTTACCAGCCTCTGGCGAATCCGATCCGACGCTCGCGTCTCTCACGCTCTCCGGCGGCGATACCAACCTGGAGAACCCGCTGGATGCCAATGACGACGGCCAGGTTTCTCCGGTGGATGCCTTGCTGGTGATCAACCGGCTCAACTCCAGCACACCCCCGCTGAGCGAGCCGCTCTATGGCCTTACACCCTTCGTTGATATCAACAACGATGGCGAAGTCTCGCCGGTGGACGCCCTGCTGATCATCAACTGGCTCAACAAACAGTCGGTGCCGTCCCCGCAGAATTCGCCCGCAGTTCACGCCGAGGGTGAAGCCTCCACTTCAGCCAGCGACGCCTACTTCAGCCAGGTCGGCAGCCTCGCGGTTGAACTGACTAGCGACTACCAAAGTAACCGCGGCGCGACAGGGAACCGCCGCTCTGCACGCAGGTAGTCTGCCTTACCAGCGTCCTTCCAGGCCGACGTTCACCCCATGCAGGAACATGCCTCCGCCACTGTGCAATTGGTTGCCGCTCGGTGCCGCCGCAAAGTTGAAATCGAGCTGATCCGGGGCGAGGGCCACACCCTCGATCCATAGGACGTTGTAACCGGCCCTTAGGTTCCAGACGTTCGTCAGGCTATAGAGAGCGGAGAGGTTTGCCCCGCCCACAAAAGAGACTCTGCCTCCGCTGCTCGATACGGTCGGCCGCAACGGGAAGTTGGGAAAGTCGGTCACCGATTGCGTCTGACTCGCATCGTTGCCGAAGATGCCGGCAAAGCCACCCGCCTCCCACCCCAACCGACCCGACGTGCGTCGCAACCTCGCCCCGAGCTGCGCGCCATACAGGTTGTTGGTGGTGCGAATGTTGTAAGTGCCTTCCTCGACCGCGCCGGCCACAGTTCGCTGGGCTGAAATGTTGAGTCTTTGGTTGAGGTTGAGGTAGCGAAAGCCGGCAAACCACTCAAAGGATCGGCAGCGGACGTCACCGCAGCAACATTCGTCGCAGCACCCACAGCAGCAGGGCAAATTCACCGCGAAACTATTCAACGCGGAAGAATAATCCACCTGAGCGCGGTCCATGTCCACAAATACATTGCCAGCCAGGTTATCTGGGAAAATAAGGAACGCATTGGGATCAGGACTTACGGCGACCGCGGACGCGTTTCCGCCATAGAGGCCGAAATAATCGAATTCCACCGCCCGGCCGCCGCACAGGCGCATGCCAACTGTTGCCTGCAAACCGGGATTGAAGTTGGAATTGAGGTCCGAGGTGGACAGGAATGTCGTGTTCGTGTTGGGGTCGACGACGATCGGCTGGTTAGAGAATCGGGGTACCTGCTGCATGAACAAGGCCCCAACCTGGACATAGACACAAGGACATGGATCCCCACAGAAGGGACGGTAACATCCGTCGATACCACCATCCTGCGACTCCAACATCGACGGTGCCGTATATCGCTGCTGGTCGGGGCCTGAAGCCGTTGGGTTCTGTCCTGGTGCGTCTGACAGGAACACGAGGTGCCGGGGCGGATCAGCCTGGCGATTACTCGCCTCCGAGGGGGGCTCCACACCTTGTGCCATCGCTAGCGTACAGCTTTTCGAGGCGAGGACGACCAACAAGACTCCGACTGCTAATCTCTTGGTATTCATGCTCATAAGCTCCGGTTTGCGGGGGGCGATAGCATCCCCGTCATTAGTCCACAACAGCGAATAGTCGGCACGGCCCCCCCGAAACGACGGGCGCGGACGCGCTGTTCCCTGTTGTCGCTACTTTCCTTAGTATTGGGTCGGACCCGCCCGCACGGAAGAATCACGAATTTGCGACTCTTCGGCACAGTCGGAATAACCGTCAAAAGCGTTACAAGCCGCACGCGCAGGGTCGATGTGGCAATTCTGATTGGCGCGATCTGCGGCTAATTAATCTCAGCTCTGGGCGCCTACGCAATCAGTTCCGGCACCACCTTGCCGTGGACGTCGGTCAGGCGGAAGTCGCGGCCGGCGTAGCGGTAGGTGAGGCGGGTGTGGTCGAAGCCGAGGAGCTGGAGCATGGTGGCGTGCAGGTCGTGGACGTGGACCGGCTGGTCGACGGCGGCGAAGCCGAATTCGTCGGTGGCCCCGTGGATGATCCCCCCTTTCACTCCGCCGCCGGCGAGCCAGCAAGTGAAGCCGTAGTGGTTGTGGTCGCGGCCGCTGAGGGCGGGGAGCTCGGCGACGGGGGTGCGGCCGAATTCGCCCCCCCAGAGGACGAGCGTTTCGCCCAGCAGGCCGCGCTGCTTGAGGTCGGTGAGAAAGGCGGCGATGGGGCCGTCCCAGCCTTCGGCCAGCTTTTTGTGGTTGGCTTCCAGGCCGTCGTGGTTGTCCCAGGGCTGCCCCGCCCCGCTCCAGACCTGGATGAACCGCACGCCCCGCTCGATGAGCCGACGGGTGATGAGGAGCTCGCGGCCGTGGAGGGTGTCGCCATAGGCGGCGAGCGTGGCCTGCGTCTCGCGGGAGATGTCGAAAGCTTCGGCTGCTTCGGTTTGCATCCGGAAGGCGAGCTCGAAGGACTCGATGCGGGCTTCGAGGAGCGGGGCTCGCTGTCGTTCCTGGGCGTGTTTTTCGTTGAGGGCTCGGACCAGGTCGAGCTGCTTCCGCTGGTCGGCCAAGGGGATGCCAGCATTTTTGATGTTGGCGATGAGCTTGTCCAGCTCCTTGTGCTGCGTGTCGAGGTACGTCCCCTGGTAGGCCCCCGGCAGGAACGCACTCCGCCAGTTCTGCGTGCTGACAATCGGATAGCCGCCCGAGCACATCACGAGAAAGCCGGGCAGGTTCTGGTTCTCCGTCCCCAGGCCATAGGTGGCCCAGGCTCCGAAGCTGGGGCGCGGCAGGCGGGCATCGCCGCAGTTCATCAGCATCAGCGATGGCTCGTGGTTGGGTACGTCCGCCTGCATCGAGCGAATGATGGCCATGTCGTCGATGTGGGCGGCTGTTTTGGCGAACAGCTCGCTGACCTCGATGCCGCTCGCCCCGTACTTCTGGAACTTGAACGGCGAACGCATGGCGTGGCCCGTTTTGCGTTCGGTGCGAAGGTTCTCTCCCGGCAACTTCTGGCCGTGATACTTGTCGAGAGCCGGCTTGGGGTCAAAGGTATCGACCTGCGACGGCCCGCCGTTCATGAACAGGTGGACGACGTGTTTGGCCTTGGCCGCGAAGTGCGGCTGCTTGGGGGCGAGCGGGCTGACGGCGGTGAGGTTCTTGTCTTCCGCCACTAACAAGCCGGAGTCGGAAAGGAGAGTCGTGAGGCCGAGCATCCCCAGGCCGGTGCCGCAGCGGGTGAGCAGGTCGCGGCGGGAAAGGAGGGGCTGAGATTGCAGATTGCTGATTTCAGATTGCAGATTGGAGGAGTTGGAACTCATGCGTGGCGGGGAAAATTGGTGGGCAGTTATTCCAGCGGGATTATTTCGAGCGCCTTCTCTGTCACTTTACACGAAAGGCCCAGCGGTGTGAGGGTTTTGGCGAGCAGCTCTTCGAGCGTGACATCCTTGACGGTGAAGCTGACGTCCTCGCGCAACTTGTCTCGCAGCGAAGGGTCATATTTGAATTCCTTGCCCAGTTGTTTGGCGACTGTGCTCAATACCGCGCCTGCCGGTTGCTTTTGCACGGTCATGGAGAAGACCTTTTTGATTGGCCCTTTGGTGACGGTCTTCGTCGTGCCAGCTTGGGGCGCGTGGTCAATGTCACGCTCCTGTCCGCTCGCCGCCACTTTGTCTGGGGGTAACTGCGTGACGCGAATCTGGCTGCCGTCTTCCGAGACTCGAAAGGTCCGATCGAATCCCGCCAGCACCAGGCTGAGGCGCTCGGCCAGTGTCATGGCGGGCAAATCGTAGGCGGGCCAGACATCGTGCGGAATCTGCTCCAAGTTTTCGACCTCCGCGCCGGCTTCCTGAGCGAGCGCTGCGGCAATGTCTCGCGGCGAGGCGGCTTCGTCCCACTGCAACTCCTTGGACTTGTTCCACAGAGTTCGCGCCAGTGGCGGCAGCTTGCGGAGATCCAACTTCCGCTGGGCGATCACGCCGGTCAGCCGGCTGGCGGTGGATTTGGGGCCGATGTAATGCACTTTGCCGACGGTGCATGTTCCCAGCTTGAGCTTTTGGGCAGCGAGCGACAGCACTCCCTCCACAGGCAAGTCTTGGGCGGAGAGATCCATTCGCTGATCGGGATCCACGCGCCGGTCCAGAAAAATGGGGACATTGTACTTTTTGCCAAATTCCGTCAGCCGCTGGCGGAGCGGGACATCGCCCCACTCCAGCGTCACCAGAATTCGCCCTTCTTTCCCAGCTTTACGGGACTCTTGCGCAACTGCCTCGCCCAACAGGACAAAACAAATCCAGGCGCTAAAAAAAGTGAACGCCGTCACGACCCGCAGCCTCCATCGGCACGTAGTCCAATCGTTCGCCATTTGCCTGGTCATCTCCATGCTGCGGATTCCTGCTGACACCCCTTCTCATTCTTGACGAAGCGGCTGCCGGTGGGAAGTTAATTCGGCCGTTTCGCGGTACAAAAGTTGAGAAGCAGTGGCACGATGATTAGACTGGGACTTGCCATGCGGTTCGTTTCATTCTATTCGCGGCCGGCTCCCTCCTTCTGTTCGAGGTTTGCTTGAAATCCGAGGAAGCATCGCGGCCGGCCCTGGAAGCACATTACCACCGCTTCCTGGAAAGCGAGAACTCAGCGGCTTTCGTCCGCTCCGTGGCCCAGCAGTACACGCTCTCCACGCTGTGCCGCCTGGCCGACTATGGCGAGTGCATTTCGCGACGGGCCGCCGTGCTGGCGATCAGCTTTTTGGGGGATTACCGCCAGAACGCCGCCCTGGGAGCCGCCCTGGGAGACCGGGACCGCGGCGTGCGGATGCTGGCCGATAACGGTATCCGGGAACTCTGGCGGCGGCAGGGGAGTATCGCCGAACAGAAGCAACTCGCGCTCTTGTCCCGGCTGAATTCGTCCGGCCTCTATGCCGAATGCCTGACCGCGGCCGGTGAGTTCATCGAAGCGTCTCCGTGGATTGGCGAAGGCTGGAACCAGCGGGCTATCTCCCACTTTGCCCTGGAGCACTTCGTCGACGCCGCCAACGACTGCCATCAGACGCTGGAGCTCAACGCCTATCATTTTGGCGCGGCCGTTGGCATGGGGCACTGCTATCTGGAAATGGACGAACCCTTTGCCGCTCTCGAATGCTTCCGCCGAGCCCTCAACCTCAACCCCGACCTGGAAGAGGTCCGAGTCCAGGTTGACTACATCCAGCGACAGTTGGAAGGGAAGTAGTTTGTAGTAACCCGCTTCAGCGGGTTAGACGTTCCAGTTTTCATGTGGCAACCTGCTTCTGCGATTCGCCTGTTATGCTAGGAGGAAGTTGCGGACGCCTCATCATTGCCGGTCCACGCATCGCCAAATGCCGGAAAATATCAGGAACGCCCACGCCACGGATTTTCGCTTCACGATTCGCGGCCTGATGGTCCTCGTCGTTTTTGCGGCGCTGGGTTCCATGCTGGTGCGGTATGACCTGTCACGTTGGCACGATGGGTTACTCGTGGTCGTGGTGGGCTGGTTCCTAGTCGGCGTTGGCAATCAGCTTTGCGATCTCTTGAGAGCAAGTGGTCGCGCCGAGAATTCGAGCTGGAATGTCCGGGGAACCATTGTGATCGAGTTCCTCCGCCGGGTCCTATTGTCAGTGGTTCTCCTGGGATATCTGACCTGGCTCGTGCTCCGTTCTCCTGCCGTTCTTACTGATGAGATGACTCGCAGACTACTGGCGTTGACCCAGTTGGAATCCAGGGCGTTCTGGCCTGTATGGGAGATGCCGGAAACCCTGTTTCTGCTGGCGCTCATGTCCGGAATGCTGCTCCGCGCCCCGCCGCGCGAAATTATCCGCGGCCGCCCCGCACGAATTCTGCGGGACGTCATCCTCGGGGTCGGCAGCGGCGTGTGGCTATTCTATCTCTATCGCGACCGGCTCTTCATTCATGAGCTTGTGCAGCGCAACATTCGCATTGTGCTGTCCAGGCTTCGGTTTATTGATGTGTCCGGCGATGCACACGACGTGTGGGTGCGAGACTGCGCTCAGTCCGCAATCACCGCCGCCGTGGCTGTAGTGCTGGCGGTAGTGTTCACCAAGATCCTGGTTCGCCGTTGGAACGGCGGCCGGTCCAGGGAGCTGCTCTGGATTCTGCCGCTAGGTTTGTCACTGGCGGTGGCGGGCTGGGAAGTAAGTTGGGCGGCATCCACCGGCCTGCCGAACGTCGAACCCTATTGGTTCTATTATGGAGAAGATGTATCTTTGCCGGCAGCGGTCAATTTAATCACGGGGGGAATCGTTCTCTTGTTGTTTGTTACGGAGACTACGCTACGGCTGGGTCAAGTTCAGGATTCTAGTGCAGACCAGATAATTCAGTGGCGGTTGCGACCACGTTCCTATACCCACGAGCGGCAAGCGACGCTGGTCTTGCTGGCGGTGACTGTCGCCGGGTGGCTCATCACCGAAATCTATTGGCGAGGCGTGGAAAACGAATTGGTAGAGCTCCGACCGACGGTCTGGCGGACATTGCAGGCAAGCCTGCCGAGGCTGATGGCCGACTCGGCAACGGTCCTGAAAGTGGCGTGCGTGCTCTTGGCCATGCACATTTTGTGGTGGCAACGAAACTCATCACGGCCCCCTGCCGATGCTCCTTCGGCCCCAATTCTGCTGCCGAAGTTCTTCGTCGTATGGCCCTCAATCCTTGCCACAACGGTCCTGTCCATTGCGGCGCTGCTATGGCTGTACTACACAGTTTGCCTGATGCCGCGGTGATGGCGATTACGGCTTGAAGTGGTCCGCCATTTTGCGTTCCAAATTTGGCACCCGCCGGCGCAATCGGGCGGAGAGCTTTTCGGTTTCTCCGCCGGACTGAGCGTCCTGCAGATAGCTAATCAGCTCGGCGTGGGCTTCGCGAGGGCCGTGGATCATGAAGTGGACCCAGGCCCAGGCGTCGCGATATTCGTCGCGGCCCATGGCTTTGAGGTCGCTGATTTCTTCCAGTGCCTCCAGACGCGGCGAAGAGCCTTGCCGGAGCAGTGCCCGGATGGTGGCGAGGTGCGGGTTTTCGGAAGCCCGTTTGTCTCGGGGGACTTCGAAGTATTCGGCAATTCCTTCGTCGAGCCAGAGGGGCACGGTTTCGAACGAGGCGTGCAGCAAGGCGTGGGTGCTTTCGTGCCGCACGTCGATTTCGAAGTCGGTTCCTTGATGAGCAAAGACCATTCCCGGCCCGCGCCCTTTGATATAGAGAGCCCGCCGCGCGGGGACTCGCGGAAAGTACCGCTTCATGTAAGTCTCGTAAGTCTCCGGCTTTTCGAAGAGAAACAGGTGCATGGTCTCGCGCGGCTCCTGCGTTCCTAAGATGGTGGCGACGTCCTGCTGCAAGGATTCAATCTCGGCGAGCAGCTTCTTGTGCGCGTCGAGCGAGAAATCCGCGTGGCAGAGGAAGGGACCAGCGGTTCGTTCGGTCGGCCACTTTTCGGCAGCCAGCGTACGCGAGCGTGCTTCGCCCACCGCCAGCGCGCAGAGCACTGCCAGGCCGAGCATCAGTCGGGCTCGTTTGCCAGCTCGCTGCAATGTCCGCTCCCGCTTGCCTGGCTGATGTCTGAAACTTCGGCGGGTAGTGCCGAAAGGGTGGGACTGTAGGCGGAGAAGGGGCGGCAGGTCAAGAGAAGCAGCGCAAGGCTGGTAAGGGGCGGCGATGGGGCGTAGCACTCCAATTGACCCCTTTCCGTAATCTCGGTATCGTTCAGTACCGGGGTCGAATTGCCACCCTCTGCCTGTTTTTTTGGGTCAGCCGTCTGCCTCGCGGCATGTCCGCTCACGGAGTGAGCGGACTACTTTTCCGACTCTTGCGAAGGCTTGTCCGTGAATTACGCCGCGATTGGTCCGATAGCCATTCACTTTCCCGAGCGCGTCGAGACCAATGCGCAGCTGCAAGCGGAGTTCCCTTCCTGGGACATGCCGCTGATTTTTGAGAAGACCGGCATCGCCTCCCGGCATATTGCGGCTCCGGGAGAGTGCGCATCGGACCTGGCGGTGGCGGCCGCGAACAAGCTGTTTCACGAAGGGGTCGATCCGCAAAGCATCGACTTTGTGCTACTCTGCACGCAAACTCCGGACTACCCGCTGCCGACGACGGCCTGCCTGGTGCAAAGCCGGCTGGGACTGCGGACGAACGTCGGGGCGCTTGATTTCAACCTGGGGTGCTCCGGATTCGTATACGGCCTGTCGCTGGCGGACGGCCTCATCCGGGCGGGATGCGCCAAGCGGGTGCTGCTGCTCACCGCCGAGACCTACTCCAAATACATTCACCCCACCGACCGCAGCCTCCGCACGATTTTTGGCGACGGGGCCGCCGCCACGCTGATCGAATCCGCCCCGGAGCCGACGCTGTCGGCCTTTCAATTCGGCACGGACGGCACGGGGGCGGATACGCTGCTGGTGACCAAGGGAGGTGCTCGTCCCGCGGCAGACGCCATCAAGCCCCGGCATCGGCATCGCTGGGAAAGCGACCTGTATATGGACGGGCCGAGCCTCATCAACTTCACCGTCGTTGCCGTCCCGCAGCTCGTGCAGAACATCCTCAACGCCGCCGAGTTGCGGAAGGACGAAGTCGATCTCTTTCTGTTGCACCAGGCGACGCTCAAAATGCTGCAGCAATTGCGGGTAGCCCTGGACCTGACTCCCGATCGCATGCCCATCATGCTCGAGCACTGCGGAAACACCGTTTCGTCCACGCTGCCCATCCTCATCGACGACCTCCGCCGCAACAACAGCCTGACGAGAGGGATGAACAATGTTCTCGTCGGCTTCGGCGTCGGCTGGTCCTGGGCGGGGTGCGTGTGGCGCGAGACTTGGAAGCGTTTGTAGTAACCCGCTTCAGCGGGTTGTTCTTGTTCCCACCCAGACCGTGGGAACGAGTGCTAACCCGCTGAAGCGGGATACTACGAACCAGGCCGCCGTTGCGGCTGGGCGCTGAAGGGATCTTCGGGCCAGGAGTGTTTAGGATAGCGGGCACGCAGATCTTTGCGGACGAGAGCATAGGTGTTCGTCCAGAAGCTGCGTAAGTCATCCGTGACCTGAGCGACTCGCATGTTGGGTGCGAGCAGGTGCAGGAGTACCGGAACTTTGCCGCCGGCGAGGCGCGGCGTATCGAGCAGGCCGAAAACCTCCTGAATGCGCACGGCGAGGATGGGAGGCCGCCCCAACTCATACTGCACGGCAATCCGGCTGCCGCTGGGGACTTCGATCCGCTCCGGCGTTTCGCGCTCGATGAGTTGAAGTTGCGGATAGGTGAGGAGACTCTTCACGGCATGCAGCCACGGTGCTTTCCGCAGGTCCGCAAACGACCGGCAGCCGGAGGCGAGCATCGGGAGGAGCGAGCGAAGGACTTCATCATCGAGGGGTGGCAGGTTCCAGTCCGGCCGCCAGGCCGCGAGGCACTTTGCTCGGGTGATGAACTGCGTGAAGTCCGCGTTGTCCTTGGGTAGAACGCGCTCCAGATTTTCTGAAGCCGATGCAGCCAGTAGAGATTCGACCTTTTCTCCCGCAGGTAACGCCGCTTGCGATTCTTCCAGCAACAGCCCATTCCAACTCACCTGCTTCTTGGCGGTCACCGTTTCCCGTTGCTCATCAAATAGGGCGATGGTCTCGGACTGGAGAAGCTCCTCGCTCAGCCATTCGCGCCGCACTCCGCTGGCCTGGCGGACGAGCGCTTCTCCGGACGCGCCGTCCACATTTACGCAGACAAACAGCTCGGCTTCGAGCACCGCGGACTCTTCCGCCAGTCTGACGCCGCGTCCGCCCACCATGACGGCTCGCTTGCTGCCGGTCTCGCGGCGGCGGGCGACCCGGTCCGGATAGGCGGCAAGGATGGCCTGCAGAACGGCGTCATCGGAGGATGCATCCTGCTGCCGCGAATTGCGATGCCTGCTCGATTTTTCCAAGAGTGAAAGCAGTTGCTTCCGCACCTTGAAAATCTGCTTCGCCACCTGCCGGTGGATTGCGCCGCTGCTGCCGTCGGCGATGCCGCGATCCTCGAAATCCTGCAACGCGTGCAGGCGGTCCAGCACGTCGCTCTGACTGGAGTGGCTCGCTGGCCGGCGCTGCGGGCCGCCGCTGCGGATGAACGGGTCGCGTTCCGAGAGCATCGCCGCGACGAGCGCGGTCTCTTCAGCCGCTCCCAGTCGCCGTCCCTCGACCAGCAGCCGGGCAATTCGCGGATGGACGGGCAAGGCGGCTAGTTCCGTTCCCAGCGGCGTTATTTTCCGGTCATCGAGCGCCCCGAGCATGGTCAGTAGACGTTCGGCTCGCTCCAGCGCGGCTGCCGCCGGCGCTTCGAACCAGGGGAAGGCGCGGTATTCCGGCTCAATCCACGCGGCGAGTTGCAGGACCGCACCCGCCAGATCAACGCGGTGAATCTCCGGCGTCTCATACTCCGCCCGATGTCTGTGAGCCGCCTCCGGCCAGAGCCGCAGGCAGACGCCGCTCTGCGTCCGCCCCGCGCGCCCTGCCCGCTGGTCGGCGGACGCTCTGGAGATGGAGGCGACTTCCAGCCGGTCGAGCCCGGTCTGCTCATCGTGCCGCTGGATGCGGGCGAGGCCGCTATCGACGACTGCCGTTACCCCTTCAATGGTGAGCGAGGTTTCGGCCACGTTCGTCGCCAGGATCACTTTCCGCCTCGGGCCAGGCGTCAGCACCGCGTCTTGCTGCTCCGCGGGGAGGTCGCCATAGAGCTCCAAGACGGCGAGATTCTGTTCCTCCGCGAGTCGTTCTAGTCTGGCAGAGGCTTTGCGGATTTCGCCGACGCCGGGGAGGAATACCAAGACATCGCCAGCGGATTCACTCAGGACTTCCGCGACCCCCATTGCCGTCAATTCTTCGCTGGGCCGCCTATCGAGGACGGGCAAATGGCGGACGGCCACGGGAAACATCCTCCCCGAGCTCTCCACCACCGGGCAGCCGCCGAGGTACGCCGCAATCGGCTCGGCGGCGAGCGTGGCGGACATGACGAGAACCTTGAGGTCGGAGCGGACCGACTGCTGGATTTGCCACACCATCCCCAGGGCCAGATCGCTGCTCAGGGACCGCTCATGGAACTCATCAAAGATGACCGCGGCGATGCCTTCCAAGAATGGCTGCTCGTGGAGCATCCGCAGCAGAATCCCTTCCGTGATGACCTCAATCTTCGTCCGCGGACTGGTGCGGGAATCGAAGCGGACCTGATAGCCGACTTCCTCCCCCAGCCGCGTTCCCCGTTCATAAGACATCCGCGCCGCCGTCGCCCGCGCCGCGACTCTTCGCGGCTGGAGGACGAGAATCTTGCCGCGCTCCGCCAGACCCGCATCAAGCAGCGCCGGCGGCACCCGCGTTGTTTTCCCCGCACCCGGCGGCGCACGAAGCACCGCGCAGGGACACTGCTGGAGCGCCGCCACGACTTGCGGCAGGACTTCGTCAATCGGCAGGGGAAGGAGCGGGGGCACGCTGGAATTGTAGGGGTCGGGAGGGGGTTTTGCGGCTGGTGATCGTGGAGGGCGATAGATCGTGGCCGCGAAAACTTCTCCTGACCTCGTTCGCGCCGAGACGGAAGGGCAATGGGAATACCGAAACGCCTCCGCCACTTTGAGGGCGACGTCCCGTGCGGGCTCTGGCGCTCAACGTAGCGACGCGAATTGGGATGCGGCGCGAACGGGGTCAGGAGGAGTTTCCCGGACAGTGTTTGTTGACGATGGAGTGTCGATGACCGGGAAAACCCCTCCCGACCCCTCTTTAGCTATTCCGGCGTGAAGTCCTTCAGCGAGCGTCCTAGCCGCTTTCTCTTTCCGGCGCTAATGCCTGTGGCAGAGGCGGCATCGTCCGCTGCGGGAGATTCCAGCAGCGAAACCAGCCGGTCCTTCCAGGCTTCATCTCCATGGGGAGCGCCGATTTCTTCGACGGCGTCGTTCACGCCGAGGATGACCGACCGCCGCACACCTTCTCGAATCCACGCGAATAGATTGAATTGCATGACCGCACTCCTTGCACCTGGCTGAAACCTCTCGACCGCCTGCCCAGTTAATTGGTGAGCGAGAATCTAGGGAGAGAACGCCGCCGCGTCCAGAGAAAATGGCGAAGCCGGGGGGAGTGGCTGGGAATCAAGCTCGCGGATCAGCCGGCACCCAGTCGATGGGGAGCACTGCCAGGCGGCCGGCGGTATCGACGTGGGCAGTGCAATCGTGGAGGTTTCTGTCAATCTGGCCCCCGGTGATGATGCTGCCGTCGATGGTGACGCCGGCTGCGATGCGATGAGGATCGACCTTCGTTCTTTCGGCGACCGGCATTTCGCTGCCGCTCTCGTCGAAGTACGGATACCTTTCCCACAGCACGGAATTCTTCAGAGTGGCGTTCTTTTCCACCGTCCAGCCGTCGCCAACGACTGCATAGGGGCCGATGGTTGTGCCGGCTTCGATGAGGCAGTCGTTGCCGATGATCGAGGGGCGGACGATTTTAGCTTGGGGGTGAATCTTCGCGTTTGCCCCGACGAATCCCCACGACTTTTCTTCCAACGGAAGTGTCGCTGTGAGCTCGCCTTCCAGCAGCTTGCGATGGACCTCCAGATAGTCCCGCTTCTGGCCAACATCAAACCAGGCGCCGTCGTATTCAATTCCCCACAGCAGATACGCGCGCGACAGCTTCGCGTACGGCAGCCGGCCGAGCATCGCGGGGAAGACGTGTTTGCCAAAATCGTAGAACGGCTGCGGCACTTGGAGGCTGGCCGGTGTGCGGAGGGCGTCGAGTTCCCGCAGCAAGTCCATTTCGATCATGTAGATGGAGGCATTGTTGAGGTTGCTGGGGGAATCCGGATCCTTCTCGCGGAAATCGCTGATCCGGCCGGAGCGGGAAAACATCCCGGAGCGAGCTTCAGCCCCTTCGAGCAATACGGTGCCAAAATCCTTCCGACGTTCCCAAGGGACGGGGTTCAAGACCAGCGTGAAGGCCGCACCAGCGCGCGTATGAATGTCGTACATTTCCTCCAGGAGCGCGGCGCTAAAGTTCGTCACCACGTCTCCGCTCGGAGCAATGAGCGTCGAGCCGCGGTACGGCTCCGCGGCGGGCGAAGGTTCGTTATCGAAAGTCTTGGCGTCACGTCCCAGTGCTTGCTTGCAGACGCCGCCAAGCGTGCCGCTGGGAGATTTCTCCTTCACATAGGCGATGTTTGCACCGAACCGCGACCCATCACCAAAATGCCGCTCAATGGTCTCCGCCAGAACGCAGAGGTTCATCGAAATATCAGTGATTCCGGCTTCCACCATTCGCCGGACCCAGATTTCCGCCAGCGGGGTTTTGCCGCCGAGTGGAAAGAGTGGCTTGGGAAGGTGCCGGGCGGTCAGCGGCTCCAGTCGCTTCCCCAGCCCAGCCGCCAGAATCGCGCATTTGAGGTTCTCTGCGACTCCGCGCCGCTGAGCCCAGCCGTTGCTGCTTGCGGCGGGAAGAGGCTGGGCCATCGGTAATCTCTCCTTGAGGAAACCTTGAAAACCTAGAATAGAACCTGTCTGGCAGCTGTGGCAGGAAGTTTAGCGTTTGACGCCGATTTCGGCCTAGCGCAATTCAGAGGGGAATCGGAGCGTATCCTCATGATTGGCATGAGCGAGCCGTTTCCAAATCCCTGCCAGCGATTCTAGGACAAATTCCGATGACTCGGTAGGATGATGGCTGGAAGAAGGCGGATTTGAGATTTGAGATTTGAGATTTGAGACGAGAGACAACAAAAGGAAGTTCATTGCTGAGGCTTCTCGGCAGAATCTTGAGAATCTCAAATCACAAATCTCAAATCTCAAATTGCATTCCGTTCTTCATACTCTTAACTTCGCTGCCCGATCCGCTGAAAACCCCATGGAATCCGCTCACGTCACCTGGCACCCCCATAGCGTCACCCGCGAGGACCGCGAAACGTTGAACGGTCATCGCGGCTGCGTGGTTTGGTTCACCGGACTGTCGGGGTGCGGCAAGAGCACGGTGGCCAACCTGCTGGAGCGGATGCTGTACGCTCGCGGCGTGCATAGCTTCCTGCTGGATGGCGACAACGTGCGGCAGTCGCTGAATCCGTCTCCAGCGATGCTGGCGGAATTTGGGGAGTCGTTTGCCCGGCGGTTCGGGCTGGGATTTTCAGCCGAGGACCGGCAGGAGAATATCCGCCGCGTGGGAGCGGTTGCGGAACTATTTGCCTCGGCGGGGCTGGTCACGCTGACGGCCTTCGTCAGTCCGTACCGAGCCGATCGCTTGGCGGTGCGGAAATTGGTGGAAGAGCGCGGGCAAAAGGGAGATTTCATCGAGGTCTTTGTGGATGCCCCATTAGCGGTATGCGAATCCCGCGATCCGAAGGGGCTCTACAAAAAGGCCCGGGCCGGGGAGCTCAAGAACTTCACGGGAATCGACGATCCTTACGAGCCCCCGGAGGCCCCCGAGCTGCATTTGGCCGCCGGAACCGCCTCGGCGGAAGACCTGGCCAAGGAAGTGCTAGCATACTTACAGAATTCCATGAAAATTTCGTGAGACTAGAGTTTTGGGCGTTGACATTCCGCTCTCCTCCCGTAAATTTAGACTCTTAATGGACTTCAGGGCGCAATTCCGGTCGCCAAGCGACTGGAACTGGCGCAGGCGGAAAACCGCGGATTCCCTTTCTAGGGAAGCCGCTCACGGATGGAGGCCGAGGAAGATGGCCGAGACACTCGTCGACGATTTTGTGGTGCATGCGAAGACAGTCCTGCAACGCAGCCGCATCTATGTGCTGCGGACGCTCCACGTCTTTCAAGACGGCGAGGCGATCATCCTGCGCGGGCGCGTCGACTCCTACTACCACAAGCAGCTTGCCCAAGAGCTAGTCCGCATGGCCGTGGAGGGGGTGGAGGTCGTCAACTTGATTGACGTCGTCTATCGCCCCGAGGAAGAAGACGGCTTCCCGCGGGCCGAGTGGTTTTAGGGCTACCGACGTAACTCTTGAATGACTTCCGCCACCGGCATCACGTCTCCCAGGTCCAGGTCGATGTCGAGCAGGTTCACTTCGTGCAGCAGTTCGCAGCGCTCCCCGACCGCTTCCTTGGGCACGATCACACGAAAGCTATCGGTGGCGTCGCGGCAGGTGGCGTAGACACAGTGGCTGGTGCTGACGCCGGTGACAATCAACGTGTCGATACGGAGGGAAGTCAGCATCTCATGCAAGTTGGTCCCTTTGAAGGCGGAGGCATAACGCTTGCGGACGAGTTTCTCCGTGGGCCGCCGTCGCAAGCGCGGGTCGAGCTCATACATGGCCGGATCCTGTGCGCCCTCTCCCAGTCGGAGCTTCTTGTTCTGCGGGCTGACGGGATCAGCCGGATCGAGCGCGTAGCTGGTAAAGAAGACGGGAATGCCCGCGGAGCGAGACGCAGCTAAGACCGAGAGCGTATTTTGCACGACCGATTCCAGGTCGCTCCCGATCTGCGTCGTCGGCTGGGTCCAGAAGATGGCCAGGTCAATCACGATCAGCGCCGGCCGCTCTCCGAACCCGACACGTCCGCCCCAGCCGCGACCCTGAAAGCGGCTGTGCAACTGGGAGATGTGAGCTTGTAGCGGCTCGCGGAGGTCATCGGGGAGGCGCAGATCGGACGAGCCGAAGGGAGTGGGTTTGGCGGACATGGCGGTAAGGGGTCGGGAGTCTTTGGCGGCAGGCGTCTGCCATTCTGCGGAATCACCTCCGCCAAAGACTCCCGACCCCGGCGAGTTTGGCTGGAGGTGGGAACCTACCAGCGGGCTTCCAGACCGAAGTTGACGCCTTGAGCCCAGAAGTCGCTGCCCCGGCCGGGGTATTGCGGCCAGAGACCTGCATTATTGCCATTCAGGGGGAGCGGGGGCCAGAGGTTGGGGTTGATGTGCTGATCAATCTGCTCCCCGGCCCGATACACTCCGCACCAGTACATCAGCGAGTAGCCGCAGGTGAACCGCCAGCAGGGATTGATTTGATAGCCGGCATTGAGGTCAACTTCCGGCAACATGGTGAAGGCGTTGTTGACGAAGCGGCCGCTGTTGGAGGAGACCGCCAGGATGCTGCCGGCGGGAGTCTGCTGCACGCCGTTCTGAAAAGCCACGCCGTTAATCAGCACCGCGCTCCGCGTATTGCCGATGCCGACCTTCGTGGTCAAGTCCAGCGACCAGCAGCCGCGGCGGAATTGCAGCATCGTCCCCAGGTCCAAGCCGTGGAACTGGTTTTCGGTGTCGAACACGTCGCGGCCGATGCGAGTTGTTCCTTGAATATCGTGAGTTTGCCTGATCGTCAGGGAGTCATCCAGCCGGTTGAAGCGATAGCCCATCAGCAGATCGAACCGCTTGGCGAGCGGCACCGGGCAGCCATCCCACCAGGACGGGCCGCAGCCCTCCCAGCAGCAGAGGTTGCGGAGGAGGCGAGCCCCCGCACCTTGAAAGCGGGTGACGGCGTCGATGCTGATGTCGCCGTCTGGGCCGCCAGCGCCGGGGGCCACAACGAAGACAGCCGGCAGGCCGGCATTCGATACGTCAAAGAACGGGATGCCCAGGAACGTGGCCCCCGTGGAGACGCCGCGGAATGCCGTCTGTTTGTCGTCCAGTCCGTAGTAATCTCCTTCGAGAGCCCAGCACGGGTTGATGTGCGTGCCGAAGACGATTCGTCCGCCGGAACGCCCCTGGCCATTCACCTGGCCATTGCCGAAGAGGATCGTGGTGTTGCCGGGCAAGCTGCCGTCTTCATTGATGACCCCCGCGGGAATCACCGTGCTCGTGGGATCGCCGGTCGTCACGAGCGCCGGCAGCCGCATCCCCTTGGTGCTCCACAGCAGGTACTCGGCCCGTACATACATGCCGCAGCCGCCGGGGCTGCAGAGCGTGCCGCAGCATGTGCGGCAACTGCCGCAGTTGCCGAAGCCGCAATCGATTCCGTCTTGTTCCTCGGCGAAGACGTCGCCGAGCAAAGGATTCTCCGCATAGTAGTCGTCCGAATGCCGCGCATGATCATGCCCAGCGTGCTCATCCACATCCGCGGCGGGCCTTCTCGGCGACGCGGGCGGAACTTTCGTCGCCGCGCGAGCCGGCGAGGGCGCGGGATCATCCGCGGCAGCCGTCGCGGCGATCGCGAGGATGGACAGGGCAGCCAGGATCAAAGCCATGCGGTAAGAATGCACGCGTATGTTCCTTCGGACGGACGAAATGCCGCGGTTCCACCGCGCAGCGAAAGCCGCCCGGCGGTTCAGGTAGATAAGGCCCCGGCTTGTAATGCAGGGAGAGAAACCGTGTCAAGAGCAGTTCGCGGGTTAGTTGCGGGAACCGCACCCCAGGCGGTACGATAGCGGCGCTTGCAACTACCACACTTCATGGGTTTCCTATGTCTCGTAAACTTCCCCGCCGCCGTTTTCTCCAATCCTCGCTGGTACTTGCCACCGCCGCCGGTGCGGGTCTGCCGTTGGTTTCCACTTCCCGTGTGCTCGGGGCGAACGAGCGGCTCAACATTGGCGTGATTGGCGTCGGCGGGCGCGGCGCGAGCGACTTGGCAGCAGTGGCCGAAGAGAATATCGTCGCCCTCTGCGACGTCGACGAAGGACGCCTCGGTGGCGCGGCAGCCAGATTCAACTCCGCCAAGACCTATACGGATTACCGGGAACTCCTTGAGCAGAAGAACCTGGATGCCGTTGTCGTGGCCACGCCCGACCATCACCATGCGCCGGCCACGATCCGCGCCCTCCGCCGCGGCCTGCACGTCTATTGCGAAAAGCCGCTGACCCACACGGTGCAGGAGGCCCGCCTGATTGCCCAGACCGCTGCCAAGATGAAAGTGGCAACGCAGATGGGGACGCAGAACCACGAGCACTCCGGCTATCTTCGCCTGGTCGAGCTGATCCAAAGCGGGGCGATTGGAAGCGTCAAGGAAGTCCATGTCATCACCGACCGTCCCGGCCGCTGGTGGCCGCAGGGGATCGAGCGGCCGACGGGGAAAGCGGAGAGCCCCAAAGACCTGAAGTGGGATCTCTGGCTCGGCCCCGCCGCGGAGCGGGACTACAGCCCGGCTTATGTCCCGTTCAAATGGCGCGGTTGGTGGGATTTCGGCTGCGGGGCGATTGGAGACATGGCCATCCACCTAATGGACCCCAGCTTCTGGGCCTTGGAGCTCGGGGGCCCGGTGAAGGTCACGTCGAAAGGCCCAGCCCCCAATCCGCATAGCGGGCCGACCTGGATGGAGACGGAGTTCGACTTCGGCGAGCGGATTGGCCAGAATGATAAAAAGCTCGCCGCGATCAAAGTCTTCTGGTACGAGGGGGGAGCCAACCCCCCCGCGGAAATCGCCCAGGAGCTCCCCATGAACGGCTCACTGTTCATCGGCGACAAAGGGAAGATCGCCATCGTTCACGACCAAATGCCCAAGCTCCTTCCCGAAGAACAGTTCAAGGATTTCAAAGGCCCCGAGCCTTTCCTCCCCAAGTCACCCGGCCATCACGAGCAATGGCTCGCCGCCTGCAAGACGGGAAGTCGCACCGGCAGCAACTTTGGATACGCGGGTCCGTTCACCGAAATTGTGCTCCTGGGAAACGTCGCGTACCGAGTTGGCAAAACGATTGAATACGACCCGGTGACGATGAAGGTGACCAACGTGCCCGAGGCGAACGCACTCCTGACGAAAGAATATCGGAAGGGTTGGGAAGTCTCCTCGTAGTGGAATTCTTAGCCCGCCCGTCCTGATGCGTCTTCTGGTATTGACAGTAGAATTTGAACAGAAGTGAACGAAGGAAACGAAGGTCGAGGGGAGTCTTTCCCTGTGGTCGATTGCTTTATGTCGCTTCTTTGTTACCTTCGTTTCCTTCTGTTCATTGATTTTGGCTTCTTATCCTTGACGGCGCATCTTATGAAAACATTTCTACTGTCAGTCCTGATCATTGCTTGCGGTTTCGCGCCGACTCTTCTCATTGCCGGCGAAATCGTCTTCGAATCCGGGATCGAATACTCAGCTCCCGGCGACGAACACCTCCAACTCAACCTGGCGCGCCCCAAGGAAGTGAAAGAAGGGGCGAAACTTCCCGCCGTGATCTGCATCCACGGCGGCGGATTTCGCGCCGGCAAACGGGAGCGCTGGGACGCGCTTTGCAAGCAACTGGCGGAGCAGGACTATGTGGCGATGACCGTCACCTATCGCCTCGCCCCTCAGCATCAGTTCCCCGCCGCGGTGCATGACGTGAAGGCGGCGGTGCGGTGGCTCAAGGCGAATGCGGCCAAATACCACATCGATCCGGAACGGATTGGAGTCGTCGGCGATTCTGCCGGCGGGCACTTGGTGCAATATCTCGGCGTGACCGCGGATGTGCCTTCCCTGGAAGGGACCGGCGGCAATCCCGGCCAGTCCAGCCGCGTGGCTTGCGTGGTCAATTACTATGGCCCCAGCGACCTGACGAAGTCCTACGGCAAAAGCGTCGATGCCGCCGAAGTGCTGCCGCTCTGGCTGGGGGGCGATGCCACGAAAGAGCACAAAAAGCACATCCTCGCCAGCCCGCTCTACTGGGTCACCCCCGCCGCCGCACCCACGCTTCTCATCCACGGCACCAAGGATCCCTACGTCGCCTACGAGCAGGCTACCTGGATTCACGACAAGCTCAAGGCGTCGGAAGTCGAGGTAGAGCTGCTTACCCTGGAAGGCGCTGGCCACGGCTTCAAGGGAGATGATGCGGCGAAGGCGGAGAAGGCGATGCTTGAGTTTTTCGAGAAGCGCTTGAAGAAGTAGCGGAATAAGGAATTCTCACACAGCGGCGACGAGATACGGACAACGTAGGTCTTTGCACCATGCGTCGGGAATGAGGGGCTGACGCCCTATGTTTCTCTTTGCCAGAATACGGCCATGATTAAATCAGCCGTAACCATCAGCCTGGTCCCCGAAGCCCGCGGGGGGCCATTTGTGTTCTGGGATGACTTGCCGGGGAGTGTTCGCAAGGCTCAGAAGCTGGGCTTTGACGCCGTGGAGATTTTTCCGCCGGGGCCGGAGGCGCTGACGATCAGGGAGGTCAAATCGCTGCTCGGCGACCACGGGCTGTCGCTGGCCGCGGTCGGTACCGGAGCGGGGTGGGTCAAGCATAAGCTGCGGCTGACGGACGGGAATGCCGCGGTGCGGCAGAAGGCCAGGGCGTTTGTGAAGTCGATCATCGATTTTTCCGGACCGCTCGGTGCGCCGGCGATTATCGGGTCGATGCAAGGTCGGCACGGAGATGGGGTGACGCGGGAAGCGGCGATTGCGTATTTGCTGGAGGCGGTGCAGGAGCTTGGCAGCCACGCCCGGCAGTATGGCGTGCCGCTGCTGTATGAGCCGATCAACCGGTACGAGACGAATCTGATTACGAGCATTGTCGACGGGGCTTTACTGTTGCAGCCGTTGGGAGACTGCAACGTCCTGCTGCTCGCCGACCTGTTCCACATGAATATTGAAGAGACCGATCTGCCGGCCGCCATCCGCGCGGCGAAGGGCGTCATCGGCCACGTTCACTTCGTCGATTCCAACCGCCGCCCGGCCGGGCTGGGGCACCTCGATTACGCCCCCATCGCCGCCGCCTTGCGGGAAACCGGCTACGACCGCTATTGCAGCGCCGAGGCCCTGCCGTATCCCGATTCGGACCAAGCGGCGGAGCAGACGATCAAGGCGTTCAAGACTTACTTTCGACCGTAATCAAATCAATCGCATCACGCCCACGCAAAGCCGTGGGCGTGCCACCCGAGAGTGAATATGCTCAAACACACGCTTATCCATCCGCAGATCAACGCCATCTTGGGGGCTGCCGGACATCATTCCACGGTGCTCATCGCGGACGGTAACTACCCGGCCTCCTCCAAGAAAGGGCCCAACGCCCAAGTCATTTCGCTCAATCTCTCGCCGGGCATCGTCAACTGCACCCAGGTCTTGGAAGCCATCCTCTCGGCGGTGCCGGTGGAGGCGATCCACACGATGCAGTACGAAACGAGCGGCCCTTACGCCCTCACTGCCGACCCGCCCGCCTGGAGCCAGTACCGCGCCGCCATCCAAGCCGCCGGACTGAAACTGAGCCTCGAACCGATTGAGAAGTGGAAGTTTTACGAAGAGGTCGCCACCCCCGACCACGTCCTGACCATTCAAACCGCCGACCAGCAGCGGTACGCGAACGTGCTGCTGCATATAGGAGTGAGGATGGAGTAGGAAAATTCGAAATTCGAATGGCGAATGGCGAATTCGGAACTGGCCCAAATACTTCTGCATTCATTCGCCATTCGAGTTTCGTCATTCAGAGTCTCCGTCGCACCACCACAGAAGCCATGACCATCGACTCTCATCATCACTTCTGGCAACTCTCCCAGCAGCTCTCCCAGCCACTGAATTACCGCTGGCTCGACGCCCCGCTGATGGCGCCGATCAAGCGGGACTTTCTGCCGGCGGACCTCGCGCCGCTGCTCAAAGCGACCGGCATTGAGAAAACGGTGGTGGTGCAGACGCAGCATGACCTGGCGGAAAATCGCTGGGCGCTCTCGCTGGCGGAACAGCACGAATTCATCGCCGGCGTCGTCGGCTGGGTGGATCTGGCCAGCCCCGATTGCGAGCGGCAACTGCTGGAGTTCAAGGACCAGCCAAAATTCGTCGGCGTGCGGCACGTGACGCAGGATGAGCCGGATGACGACTTCATCATTCACGCTGAGGTGCTCCGTGGTCTGGCGGTGCTGGAGAAGCACGCCGTCCCCTTCGATCTGCTGTTCTTCGCTCGCCACCTGCGGCACGCCCCCGCCGTCGCCGCCCGATTGCCGAATTTGAAGCTGGTGCTCGACCACTGTGCAAAGCCTCGGATCAAGCATGGTGAAATCGACGATTGGAAACGCGAGCTGGCGACGGCGGCCCAGTTCCCAAACCTGTACTGCAAAATCTCCGGCCTGATTACCGAAGCCGACTGGAACACCTGGCGAATCGCCGACGTGAAGCCGTACGTGGAGCACGCCATCGACTGCTTCGGCCCCCAGCGGTGCATGTTCGGCTCGGACTGGCCAGTCTGCCTCCTCGCCGGCTCGTATGAGAGGTGGAAGGGAGCGGCTGACGACTTGCTGGCTCCGTACTCCGCGGCGGAGCGGGGAATGATGAAGGGACAGACGGCGATTGAGTTTTATGGATTGAAAACCTAGGGGCAAGCCCGTAGGCTCATTGAACATGAGCCGTGGGGCTTGCCCCCACGGTTTACTGGCCCCGCTGCATGTAAACCTACGGGGCGAGCCCGTAGGCTCGTTTTGAAAGTCTGAATCATGGTGAGTGCAGGAAAGAAGGCCGTCGTCCTCCTCAGCGGCGGCCTCGACTCCACCACCACGCTCGCCATCGCCCAATCCGAAGGCTTCGCCGCCCACGCCATGACCTTCCGCTACGGCCAGCGGCACAGCGTGGAGCTCGCTGCGGCCAAGCTGATCGCAGAAAAGATGCAGGCGGCCAAGCACATCGTTGTGGACATCGACCTGGCGATGTTCGGCGGCTCGGCCCTGACTTCGGCGGCGCTGGAAGTGCCGAAGGACCGGAGCCTGGCGGAGATGGACGCTTCCATTCCCATCACGTACGTGCCGGCCCGCAACACTATCTTTCTCTCCTTCGCCCTGGCCTGGGCCGAAGTCCTCGGCGCGGCGGACATCTTCCTCGGCGTCAACGCCGTCGACTACAGCGGCTATCCCGACTGCCGCCCCGAGTACATCGCCGCCTACGAGCAGATGGCCAACCTCGCCACCAAAGCCGGCGTGGAAGGAGGGCAGCGGCTGAAAATCCACACCCCCCTCATCACGCTCACCAAAGCCCAAATCATCCGCCGCGGCCTCGACCTCGGCGTCGACTACAGCCTCACCACCACCTGCTACGACCCCGACCCCGCCACCAGCCGCCCCTGCGGCCGCTGCGACGCCTGCCAGCTCCGGATTAAGGGGTTTCAAGAGAACGGGATGGAAGACCCGGCGCTGGTCGCTGCATTCCTCACCGGCAAAGTGCAGAATCATGCGATTTAAGCCGCACGACCCAACCTGGCTGGTGAAGCTCGCCGAAGAACAACGGCCGGACTTGCCGTGGCTGGCGGAATCGCTTGCAAAGTGTACTTCGTGCCATTGGAATCGTCGCCGAATCTACGTTCACTTTGTGGACTCGAAGGATGCGAACCAACCGGGAGCGGAATGGCAATATCGCGAGACGATCTCTTTAGAGCATCCTGAATTCGGACACATCAAACTCGATGTGCTTAAGGACAATCGTGTCGGCGGGGTCGAATTCTACGACCGACTTTTTTCGTCCGGGCGACCGAAGAAACCATAACGAGCCCATTCGAAGTTCGTTTTCAGAATCTGGAGGGTTGAAAATTTCGCCCTGGGCTTGACCGGTATGTATCAATTGTATAGTATTCAATACTGCGAACTGGCGGCCTCCGGTGCGCGCTGGGGTACGGGCGGGCGGGGTGATCGCTGCCGAGCGGAGAGGCTTGCCGTGACTCCAGGAACATGAAAAACCCCTTATCACAAGGCCCGTTTTTTGTGAATAATGCATTTCGCTGTTTTGACGAAAATGAATTGAATTATGCATCATATGAATTGCCGCAACAGCCCGACGCCAAGGGACTTGCGACGATGGGCCGGAGGCGGACTCCCGCGTGAAACGGAGCGCAAAAAAGTGAATAACGACCCGCTGCCCTGGGGGTATTCCGCCTCTTATCAACTGGAGATTAATGCAATCCAATTCGCCGGTGGCAATTGCCCGGCGACTACGTCAAAATGACCCCGGAATTCCCTGCAGCCCGTTAGCGGCAACCTACCCATGCTCCCATCCGTGTCCATCCGTGTTTCATCCGTGGCTGCCTTTGCTTTGCTGTCGCTGGGCACCGCGGTTCTTGGCCAAGGCTATTCCCCGGCCGAAGCTCCCGGCAAGATGAAACTGCCGGAGGGATTTTCGGCCAAGCTCGTCGCCAGCGAGCCGCTCATCCGCCAGCCGGTGGCGATTGATTTTGACGATCGGGGGCGATTGTGGGTTATGCAGTATTTGCAGTATCCCAATCCGGCCGGATTGGAACGGGTGAAGGTGGACCGCTTCTCTCGGACAAAATACGACAAAGTCCCCGAGCCGCCACCGAAGGGACCGAAGGGGGAAGACCGGCTGACGATTGTGGAGCCAGATGCTGCCTCGGACACTAACCCGAAGCGCCAGCGAGGGAAAGATTTCCTCTCCGGCCTCAACCTCGCCAGCGCCTTCCAATTCGGCCACGACGGCGTCTATGTCCTCAATCCGCCGTACCTACTCTTCTACGCCGACAGGAACCGCGACGACGTGCCGGACGGCGACCCGGAGGTGCTGCTCACCGGCTTTGGCATGGACGACGCCCACTCCGTCGCCAACTCGCTCACCTGGGGGCCGGACGGCTGGCTGTACGGCTGCCAGGGGAGCACGGTCACGGCGAACATCCGCGGCATCGAGTTCCAGCAAGGGGTCTGGCGGTATCATCCCCGCAGCCGCGAGTTCGAGCTGTTCTGCGAGGGGGGCGGCAACTCCTGGGGGCTCGACTTCGACGACGACGGCAACCTCCTCTACAGCACCAACCACGGCGGCTTCGTGATGCTGCACGGCGTGCAGGGAGCCTATCTCTGGAAGCAGTTCGGCAAGCACGGCGAATTGCACAACCCGCACGCCTACGGCTACTTCGACCACGTGCCGCACCAGAGCTTCTTCGGCGGGCACGTCACCGTCGGCGGCATCGTCTATCGCGGCGAGGCTTATCCCGAAAAATTCCGCGGCAAGTACATCGCCGGCGACCTCCTCGGCCACGGCGTCTACTGGCACGACATCGAGCCGCGAGGGACGACGTTTCAGACGAAGCATGGCGGCGAACTGCTCGTCGCCAACGACACCTGGTTCGCCACCAGCGACATCTGCCTCGGCCCCGACGGCTGCGTCTACGTCGCCGACTGGCACGACAAGCGAACTGCTCATCCCGACCCCGATGCCGACTGGGACCGGCGGAACGGGAGGGTCTACCGGATTGAGTTTCTTAGTAGCCCGCAGACTCCGTCTGCGGGCAGGCACAGCACACGGAGTGTGCTGGCTACTATTCCCGACCTCGCGAAGGCTTCTTCCGACGAGCTGCTCAAACTCCTCTTCAGCAAGAATCACTGGCTGGCGACGCGGGCGCGGCGAATTCTGGGCGAGAAGCGCGATGCGAACCTCTACGCTCCCTTGGAAAAAATCGTCACCGAATCCAAGGACGAACACGACGCACTGAAAGCCCTCTGGGCCCTCGACATCAGCGGCGGCTTCTACGAGAAGCTCGGCTGCGAGCTCCTGGACCACAAAAGCCCCCTCATCCGCCGCTGGGTCGTGCGGCTCCTCGGTGATCCTAAAAAGTTGGAACCCACCACTGCCGCCCGGCTGAGGAAACTCGCCCAAGAAAGCGAGAGCCCCCTCGTCCGCAGCCAGCTCGCCTGCACCGCCAAGCGCCTGCCGACGAAGGACGCCATGCCAATCATTCGGGCTCTGCTCGCGCGGAACGATACGGGCGATGAGAAGGACCCGTACATTCCGCTGCTACTGTGGTGGGCAGTTGAGCAACACTGCGTTGCGGCGGAGTTGGACCTGCCTGAATTCCTGACGGAAGGTTCGACAGTGAAAAATCCAATCGTAAAGGAGACGATTCTGCCACGACTTGTGCGGCGATACATCGCGACTGGAACTTCGGAGCTGGATGAGGCGGTCTCCGTAATTCTCGGCAAAGCAAACGCTGCCAATTTTGAATTGCTGAGGAGTGTCGAGCTCGGCATGCAAGAGCGCCCGGCACGAAAACCGTTCGCAAAATCGGTAACCGACCGACTCAAGGACTTCTCCATTCGACAACGTGATCAGACGCTATTTCGCATTCTTATCCGACTTGGCGATCATGACGCCGTTACGCTGGCAAACGAAGTCATTTTCGACACCGAAGCAAGCGTTGCAGATCGGATTGAGTTACTCCAGCTTTTTGGAAGCGTGATGCCCGTCAGCCACCGCAGGGTGAATCGTCAGAAGCTTGAGGCGCTGATCATGGGCAAGGAGCAGGAAGCTGTGAAACTGGCGGCCATTTCCACACTCGCGCAAGCGGACCGGGCGCCTTCCGAGCGATCTGTAACGCCACAATTCTTGTTGCAGGCTTATCCTGACCTGTCCGACCGCGAGAAAGTCACGATCCGACAAATCTTGTTGGCGCGGAGCGACTGGGCGAATGCCATCCTAGGGGCCGTCAACCGCGGCTCTCTGCCTGCCAAAGATTTTTCAATTGATGAGTTAAGAATTGTGGCGAACCACAATCAGCCCGCCATGGACAAAGTGGTCCTCAAACAGTGGGGAAGAATTTCTCCGCCCACCAAGGAAGAAGTCCTCGCCGATGTTCGCCGGCTCAACAACGACCTGCGAGCATTTCCCGGCGATGCGAAAAACGGCAAGACGCTATTCACCAAGCATTGCGCCACCTGCCACAAGCTTTTTGGCGAAGGAGGCGCCGTCGGACCTGATTTGACGTTCGCCAATCGGACGGATCGGGATTATCTGCTGATCAGCACGGTCGATCCGAGCGCGGTGGTGCGGAAGGAATTTCAGAGCCACGTGACCCTGCTCAAGAACGGCGCCGTCGTGACCGGGCTGATCGTGGAAAACAAGCCGCCGAAGATGGTCTTCCTCGATGCCAAGGGGCAGAAAACGGAAGTTGCCCATAGCGACATTGACGAAATCCAGGAATCGACTACGTCCCTCATGCCCGACAACATCCTGAAGCAGATCAAGCCCGACGAGCTCCGCGATCTGTTCGCTTACCTGCAAGCCGCCAAGAAGCCCGAGGAGTGAAAACACCATATACCAGAGAACTAGCAACCCAAATGCTGATTGTGGACTATGACAGCGCCATCTAAACGACTTTCCGAAGTGTTCGATAAAGGGTTGGAGGAAGGACTTAAATCGCTTTCCTCTGATGAAAGAGACTTGTTTCTAATTCAGGATTTCATCATCGAGTTGGAAATGAACGGCCTGTCTGGATATTTCTACAACCGGTTACCAACTCGTGAAACCATGCTCGCAACGGCCAATGCAATGCATCGCTACGGTTTGGTCAGACTTGAAATGTTATTCAGGGAGGCGCTGGAACTATTTCGGAACTATACGCCGCCAGACAACTCAGCAACGTGGGGAGAAATCTTGCAGCGCTACGACCCCAAAAGTCGGCTGGATGGTATTGCTGAAGAGATTAACGCGATTGAGGACTATGGCCTTGCGAGTTCCACAATTTCGTAAGGGAAATCCTCAAAAGGACGGAGTTGAGGAACGAGTAGAATCTACAAGCTGCCTACAAATCGGAGGAATTACCCATGCGCATGATCCTTACTGTCCTCATTTCGGTTGCGGTCGTGTGCTTGGCAGTCGCCGACGAGCCCGCCCGCCAATATCAGAACACGCTCACGCTCCTCAAGAATCCCCCTCCGCTGCTGGCGGATTATCCGGAGTTCATCGAGCCGGTGAAGGAGCTCGCGCGGTATGAAGCGCCGCTGCTGGTGGATGACGAGGGGGCCGATCTGGAGGTGCGGGCCTGGCGGTTTTCCTACAACGCCCGCGGAATCATCGAGATGCCCAACAAGCTCAAGGCGGCGGATACGGCAGTCATCATGGTGCATCCGTGGGGGATTGATGACGGGCAGGGATGGCGGACACCGGAGCCGGCGGGGGTCTGCGACTTCTGCACGCCCGAGAAGAACCACCTAGCCGCCCGCCACACCAAGGAAGTCATCAGCCCCTTCCACAAGTCGCTCCGCGGCAAAGTGGCCTTCCAGATGTACAGCCTCCCCGGCAGGGAAGACCCCATCCGCAAAAAGCTGTACCGCGGCCTCCGCGGCAAACCGACCGACGAAGACCGCAAGATTGGGGCGAAGGAACTGAAAGAAAAGCTCAACTCCTTCCGCTACGCCGGCGAGCCGCTCCCCAAGACAATCGCGCTCTCCAAGGACAATCCAGTCCGCGACTATTTCAAGCAATTTCCCGGCCTCGATTCTAGCGCCAAATTCAACAACTCCGGCTTCTGGGAACTGCCGATCCCCGTGACGAGCGATTTGGAAACGGACCCCAGCGATGTCGTCATCTACGACAACGACGGATATGAACCCTTGCGCGATTTCCTCAAGGAGCACAAAATCCGCCACGTCCTGCTCACCGGCTACGCCACCGACATGTGCTACTGCAAAACGACTGCCGGGTATGAGAACCTCAGCAAGGACTTCAACGTCTTCCTCGTGGGCGACGCCACGCTGGCCACCTACCCTAGCAACTCGACTCCCAAATTCGCCACCAACGCCCACATCTCCTTCGCCGCCCTCAATCAACTTGTCACGCAGATTTCGTGGGTGAAGTACAGGGCTGAAAACGTTACACGACCCCAGCCGTAGAGTCTCTACTTATCCCTCGGCAAGAACCTGTTCAATATTCCGCGAACCATGCAGTACGCGAGGGCTGCAGCCGGGGTCGGGAGGTGTTTTCCCGGTCCCGGATTATCCACTGGTGAAAACGTAGCCCGCGAAAACTCCTCCTGACCCCCTCCGCGCTGCGAACCGGAACGTCGCTCTTCCTGAGAGCGGTCCCGCATCCCCTTCGCGCCGTGAACCTTCGCCATCGCGCACGGTGCCACGCGAACGGGGTCGGGAAGAGTTTTCGCGGTCGTCGTCTATCGGAGTGTCATCTCTGTCGCCGCGAAAACCCTTCCCGACCCCTCCCCCTTACGTCAGCTTCTTCTTGAGCCTCAGCGAGCTGAATATCAGCATCCCAATCGCCATGCACCACAGCACCAGCGAATGCTGCCACAGTTCCCGCCAGCCGCCGCCGCGGAGGATGACGCTTCTGCTGGCGTCGATCAGCCAGGTGGCGGGGATGAGGACGGCGACCTGCCGCAGAATCCACGGCATCGAATCGAGCGGAAAGACGTAGCCGGAGAGGAACACGGAGGGCAAAAACGTCCCCATCGCCAGTTGGCCGGCGGCATCCACGCTGCTCGCCCGCGTGGAAATCCACAGGCCGACGCCGAGCATCGTCAGCACGAACGGAAACGTGATGAGCAGCAGCGTGATGAACGCCCCGCGGATGGGGACGAAAAAGAAAATCCGCATCAGGAAAGCGATCATGCAGAATTCCAGGTTCGTCAGCACGACGTACGGGACCATCTTGCCGATAATCAGCTCGCCGCGGCGGACGGGGGTCATGAAGAGCTGCTCCAGCGTGCCGGCCTGCTTCTCGCGGACGATGGCGTTGGCGGAGAGCATCGTCGCCATCATCTGGCACATCACCACCATCAGGCCGGGGATGAAAAAATTGGCACTCCGCGTATCCGGGTTGAACAGGACTCGCGGCCGGGCCTCGATGGGAAGCTGCTGCCGGTCCCCCAGCACGCGAATCAGCGATTCCCGCAGCGTGATCGCGTTGCTGATGTTCACCGCCGAGGCCGCGATGCTCGATTCCGTCCCATCCACCAGCACCAGGATTTGCGCCGTCTCGCCGGCTTGCAACCGCTCGGAATAGTTCTGCGGAATGATGATGCCGATCCGGGCCTCCCCCGCGACGATGAGCTGGCTCGCCTCCTGCTGCGAATAGGCCCGGCGGACCAGCCGGATATCCTGGCTGTTCTCAAACTGCTCCAGCA
>JBKJNY010000119.1:0-28277 GCA_046593355.1 Pirellulaceae bacterium
CGCTGGAGATGCAGAACTTGATGCCCGCCTCGTGCAGCCGGGCGGGGAGCGAGTAGGAGGCATCGTAGTCGTCCCCGCGCCGCCGGGGCACGCGGTAAACGCCGGCGACCACGACCGGGATGTTGTGCTTCTTCAGGAGTGACGCGCAGCGGGGAGCGTCGTAGCCGCCGTGCAGGATGACCTTCACCTTCTCCTGATCGGCGAAGGCGACGGCGGCCTGAATGGCGATCAGTTCGTCGGCATGAATGACGACCGGCAGCTTGCCGGCCAACACCGGCTGCAGGGCTTCCCAGCGGGCGTCGAGCGGATAGTTCGGATCCGCCTTGCGGCTGGCGGCGTAGGCCCTGGCATCGGCGAAAGTCTCGCGGAGCTTCGTCACCACCTCGTCAGGCTTCGTCGCCGGCGCTTCTTCCGATTCCAAGTTCCGACCCCGCGCGACACGCGGCCACTCCAGATGCATGGCCGCCTCCGGCAGCAGGGCCATCTCTTCCCAGGTCCAGCCATCGAGCTGAATGACGGCGCTCTTGCCGGAAATCAGTCCGCCGTGCGGGGCGGTGAGTGCCAGCAGCACGCCGTTGCTGCGAGTGACGGGGATGATTTCGCTATCGGGATTGACCGCCACGATTGCCTTGACGTTGGGATTGATCTGCCCGCTTTCCTGCACATCCACCGTCGCCCGGACGGAGTTGATTTCGACCAGGCCAATGTCGGTCCAGGCATCGAACAGCGACGGATAAACATGCTTACCCTCCAGATCGATCTTCTCCGCTCCTTCGGGAATGGCAACCTCTTTGGCGAGGGCGACGATCTTTCCCTTGTCGAAAAGAACGGTGCCGCGGTCAATCACGTCCCCGCTGACGGGATGAATGATCGCATTGACGAGCGCAATCGGCTTCTCCTGCGGCTTGCCGGGGATTTCGGGATTGGCGAAGGCACTCGCGGTAAGGAGGAGACAGAAGATGGAGAAGAGGGAGGGAAGAGTTTTCATGGAAAGTAAAGTCATTGGGATGCAAGTGGGGATTTTTGAACAGAAGGGAACGAAGGTAACGAAGGGGGAGTAATGCGGTGGAGATGGCGTGTTGTACTTCAGCATAATCTTCCTCTGCCTTTCTTCGTTCCCTTCGTTTCCTTCTGTTCCAAACTGTATTCGTTGTATTGGTTCTAGTGATCGTGCGTATGTCCATGGCAGAATTCGTCGTGCCGGGGCCAGAGATCGGATTCATCGTCGGTCTTGTCCTTGCCGTCGCCAGAGTCCTGACCGGATTCGAGCACCTTGCGGATCAGGGCGGTTCGCATCTTGTCCCGCTCGCCTCGCCCGGCTTGGTCCTCGGCCCGGTCAAAATACTTGCGGCCATCGATCCAGGTCTGCTCGCAGCGGGACAGGGTCGAAAGGGGAGAGCTGCTCCAGAGGACGAAGTCCGCCTGCTTGCCGGGCTCCAGCGAGCCGACGTACTGCTCGATGCGAAGCTGCCTGGCCGGATTGAGTGTGACGAACTTGAGGGCTTCTTCTTCGGGCACGCCGCCATACTTCACCGCTTTGGCGGCTTCGTGATTGAGGTGCCGGGCCAGCTCGTGATCGTCGGAGTTGAAGGAGACGACGACGCCCGCCTTGTGCATCAGCGAGCCGTTGTAGGGGATGGAATCGAAGACCTCGAACTTGTAGGCCCACCAATCGGAGAAGGAGGAGCCCATCGCCCCATGTTTGGCGATCGCGTCGGCGACTTTGTAGCCTTCCAGAATGTGCTGCAGCGTGCCGATGCGGATTTTGTGATCGTCGCAGACCCGGATCAGCGCCAGGATTTCATCCTGCCGGTAACTGTGGCAGTGGATCCATCGCTTGCCGGCGACGACTTCCGCCAGGGCATCGAGCTCCAGGTCTTTCCGCGGCGGCAGGCCGGTGTGCTCGGCGGCCCATTTCTCCTGCTGCTTCTGGTAGTCCTTGGCGGCGGCGAAAGCGTCGCGCATGATCTGCTCCACCCCCATGCGGCTCTGGGGATAGCGGGTGGTGAACTTCTCTCCCCAGTTGCTTTGCTTGACGTTCTCGCCGAGCGCGAATTTGACCCCTGGCGGCGCTTCTTTGAACTTCAGCTCCTCGCTCGGCAACCCCCAGCGGAGCTTGATTACCTGGTTCTGGCCGCCGATGGGATTGGCCGAGCCGTGCAGGATGTTGGCGGCCGTCACTCCGCCGGCAAGCTGGCGATAGATGGTGATGTCGTTGGCATCGACGAAGTCGCCGATGCGAACCTCCGCGGTGATGGCCTGCGTCCCTTCATTCACGCCGCCGTCGGTCGCCATGTGGGAATGGCAATCGATGATGCCCGGCGTGAGATGTTTGCCGCCGGCATCAATGACAATTGCCCCCTCGGGAATCGCCACGTCTTTGCCCACCGCCGATATCTTGCCATCCTGAACCAGCAGTGTGGCTCCGGTGATTTTTCCAGCCGGACCGCTGGTCCAAATGACAGCGTTCTTGATGGCCAAAACCTTCGGCTGTTCAGGCTGGGCAACTCGACCGAAATCGCCCAGCGGATAATTCACCGGATACAATGCGGGAGTTTCCGGCTTCGGCTCCTTCTTCTTGCCCCCTTCCTTTTTCCCTTCCTCCGCCTTCTCTTCGTTTCCTTTGTTCCCTTCTGTTCCCCCTTCCTTCTTCTCACCAATCTTCAGCTCTTTCACCGCCGGCTTGTCCTCACCCGGCTCGTCCTTTTTGTCTTCCTCTTCTTCGTCCTCCTTGTCCTTTGCCGTCGGCGCAGCGGTCTGCTCGGCTTGGACAGTCTCCTGCACGCCATCAGCCCAAAGTACACTCCCGAGCCACGTTTTTTTCCCTTCCGGCGGATAGGCGACCACGGCGCTGAGTCGAGCCACCCCTTCATGGCCGAAGGTCTTTCCCTCGAACGTCAGATGAAGCTGCGATTCGCGGAGGCTGACCTTGGCCAGCTTGACTTCGTCCTTCTTGTCAGCGCCGTCCGCATCGCGGCGAATCGTCCCTTGCAGTGATTTGGTCGAACCCTTGAGCTGCACAATGGCTTTGGCGAAACGCCCGTCCGCTCCGCCGAGTTCGACTGCCCAAGTGCCGCGGACGTCGGTTTTGGGATCCGGCGCGTGTTCATAGCGACGGCCATCGACCCAGGTCTCCAGGATCTTGGTCTTTTTGGCGAACAGATCGCCGTCCGTCACGACCAGATTGGCCGCTTTGCCCGGAGCGATGGTGCCGAGACGGCTTTCCGCACCGACGAGCGCGGCCGGCGTAACGGTCATCGCCTTAAGAGCGCCGTCTGCCGACAGCCCGCGCTCCACCGCCCGCCGCACGTTCGGCAAGAACGCGGCGGCATCTCGTAGTCCGTAGGTTGTCAGGGCGAATTTCACTCCTGCCTTTTCCAGACGAGCGGGATTCTCCGGGGCGTGGTCCCAGTGCATCAATTCTTCCAGAGAGACATCAAGCGAATCCTCCACGGTGCCCACCTTCGGCGGACGAGGAAAGTTCACCGGCAGAATGATGGTCCGCCCGGAAGCTTTCACCAGATCGAGCCGCCGGTACTCCCGCCCACTGCCGCGGATGATGATGGAGAGGCCGAGCTCGCGGGCGAAGCGATCGGCCCGGTCGAAAAACTGCTCATTCGCCGCGTCGATAATGACCGGCTTCTCGCCCCCCAAATACGGCGCAAGAGCCGCCAGGGCCTCATTCCGTTCCGGTCGCGGCAGCTTGTTATCTGATTTGTAAGCAGCCCAAACCTTCCCGTACCAATCGGCGTCATAGAACGTCTGCCGGGCGAGAGCGACGGCACCCATCGGCGAATTCGGATAATCATCCCGCTCTCGGCCGTGCGGGACGGTCAGGCGGACATGCTGGGCAATGTCGCTTAGCAAAATGGCCTTCGACGCATCAGCCGCACCCGTGCTAACGAGGGCGCTCTTGCCTTTGATGATTGCCCCTTCCGGCGCGACCAACCGAGCCGTAATTCCCGCGGCGCGGAGCTTCTGGTTCAGCTCCTCATTCACAACGTAGTGCCGGGCCATGTCGAATTCCGGCGTGACCAGCTCATTCCAGTGGGCGGCTCCGGAGCGGCGGATCTGTGGCGGGACATTCATTTCGGTGAAGGGATCGATAAAGCCGGCGTAGACCGATTTTCCTGGCAGGTCAATGACGCGGGCATCCGCCGGAATGGCAGCATCGGCAGCCGCGGCGACAATGACGCCGTCCTTGAGGACGATGGTCCCCTTCTCAATCACCTTTCCCGGTTCGGGAACGATCCGGACGTTTGTCAGGGCAAAGACCGACGGCGTGTGCTCGCGGAGGCCATCGACGGGAACCGTCGACGGCGGCTGGGCGGCAATATTGAACGCCGAGGCGGCCAGGCAAACGAAGCAGAGAGCAAGGAGCGAGTGAAATCTCACGGTGCGTACCTCAGGGGCGAAAATAGTCGCCCTCACACTCCGTGTGAGGGAATGCCGGCACACGGAGTGTGTCGGCTACTCTGTGCAACTCTACCATGCGGCCAGAGCATTTTCAGCCCGCAGATCGGTCGCAAATCCCTGTATCCCGGCCCGCCACGCCCGATTACATTGAAGGGCCGATTCGACCCTCCATTCCACGGTTCCCTCATGGCCAAACAAATCCTGTCCGCGCTCCTGCTCCTGTTGATTCTTCCCGGTCTTTTGCTGGCGGAAGGAGCCTTGCCCGTCGTGGCGACTCCGGCGACCGCGCTTGCGGATTACGTCGGCAAAAAGGACGACAGCTACAAGTGGTTCAAGCGGAGCGAAGGAGAATACGCCGGCACGAAGTACGTGGAAATCATCCTCACGTCGCAGACTTGGAAGGACATCGTCTGGAAGCATCAGCTCTTCATCCTCAAACCGGAGAAGTGCAACGCCGCTTCCAAGCACGCGCTCCTGTTCATCACCGGCGGCGGCTGGAAAGACGAGCTGGCCCTGCCGGGAGAAAGCAAGCTGCCGCGGGAGGCACCGCTCTTCGCCGAGATGGCCAATAAATTCCAAACGCCCATCGCCATCCTGCTGCACGTCCCCCAGCAGCCGATTTTTGAAGGGAAGAAAGAGGACCAGGCCATCGCCTTCACATTCTCGCAGTATCTCAAGACCGAGGATCCCACTTGGCCGCTGCTCATGCCGATGGTGAAGAGCGCGGTCCGCGGGATGGACGCGACGCAGGCAGTGGCGAAGAGCGAATGGAACCTGGGCATCGACACCTTCACCGTCAGCGGGGCTAGCAAACGGGGCTGGACGACCTGGCTCACCGGCGCAGCGGACAAACGGGCAACCGCGCTGGCCCCGATGGTCATCGACACGCTGCGGATGGATCAGCAGATGGACCTGCAGAAGCTCTCGTTCGGCGACCTGAGTGAAGAAGTCGGCGACTACAAGGAGCAGGGCCTCGACAAAGTCGTGAACACCCCGAAGGGACAAAACCTGCTGAAAATTGTCGACCCCTACCGCTACCGCGCGGCCTTCACGCAGCCCAAGCTGATCATCCTGGGAACCAACGACCCGTATTGGCCGCTCGACGCTCTCAATCTTTATTACGACGACCTGCCGGGAGAGAAGTACATTCTTTACTGCCCGAACAATGTGCATGGTCTCAAGGACTATCCGCGGATCTTCGGCAGCCTGAATGCTCTGCATCACAAGATCACCGACCACAAGCGGCTTCCGAAGCTGAAGTGGGACTTCGCCGAAGCCGATGGAAAGCTCACCTTGCATGTGAGCTGCGATATGAAGCCAACGAAAGTTTCCACATGGAGCACCTCCGCAGGCACACGGGACTTCCGTAAGAGCGAATGGAAATCATCTGAATCGCAGGCCGCCGCGGACAAGTACATCTGCACGCTGCCCGTTCCCAGCCAGGGTTATGCCGCTATGTTCGCCGAGGCGGTGTTTGAAGAGGAAGGGGAAATGCCGTACTTCTTTTCGACGAATCTGCGGATTGTGGGAGGGAAGAAATAGCGGATTTTCTTAAATTGCGGCTGCGTTTTTCGCCGTGATCGCCTCCACCTGGAATCGCGCCAGGGCTGACTCTGGCAGTTTGAACTTGGCCGCTTCCCAGGCGGTCGGCGATCTCCATGATCTGCGCGATTCGCTCGTCGGGCGTTTTGCCGTCTACGCCGGAGAGGTGACAGTGCAGGTTCCAGATTTCCATGAAGTGCTCTCCGGCAGCATGCCGTGTTTCTGCGGCAAATTGATGGGCCGATTATAACCAGCGAAAGGTACAATCGGTTTTGATCAGCCCCTGCACATTCATCAGCCGATATTGATTTGTGGGTTTGAGCGGCATAAACTGGCGGATACATGCGTAGCTGGATGGTCTGGGAGGGCCATCCTTCAAGTAAACCAAAAGGATAAGGACCATGCTTCAAGTTTCCTGCGGAACCCCGTACCCCAATTGCCAGGGGCTGTCACGACGGACGGCGATCAAGGCCGGTTTTTTGGGCCTGGCGGGTTTGTCGCTGGGGGATTTGAACCGGCTGCGGGCGGAGGGGCAGGCGAAGAAGAATGACAAGGCAGTGATTCTGATTTGGCTGGACGGGGGACCGAGCCAACTGGAGTCGTATGATCCTAAGCCGGACGCCCCGTCGGAATATCGCGGGCCGTTTGGCGTGGTGCAGACGAATGTGCCGGGGATTATCCTTTCCGAGACGTTGCCGCGTCATGCGAAGCTGGCCGACAAGATGGCTTTCGTCCGGTCGCTGCATCATGGGACTGGCGATCACTTTGCCGCTGGGCACTGGATGTTGACCGGCCGCTTCGGCTCGACGTCGGTTAACCTGCCGCAGAAGTATCCTTCGGTCGGCTCGTATATCTCGCGGGTGAGGGGGCCGAATCAGGCGGGGATGCCGGCTTATGTGGGACTGCCGGCAGCACAGAGCATTTACCTGTTTCCGGGTTATCAAGGAGCGGCTTATCTGGGCGGGCAATATAACCCGTTCGACGTCAACAACGAGGAGAAGTACCTCGGCTACAGTTCCAACGTGGTGGTGAAGACGCCCAAGTGCTTGGAAGCCGCTGGGATTGAAGTTCCGCGGTTGGAAGGGCGGAAGAACCTACTGTCGAATATTGATGGGCTGAAGCGGCAACTCGACCGGAGCGGCCAGATCGATTCCATCGACCGGCACCAGCAGAACGCCCTCTCGATGATATTGGGCGAGAAGGCCCGCGAGGCTTTTGACATCGACAAGGAAGACCCCAAACTGGCCGAGACCTATGGCAAATCTCCGTGGGGGCGCTACACGCTGATGGCCCGCCGCCTCGTCGAAGCGGGCGTGACTTTTGTGACCATCGACATGCCGCACTGGGACGATCATTCCAACATCGCCGTCGGCCACGGAACGAAGCTCGAAGCGGTGGACATCGCGGTTTCCGCACTCATCTCGGATTTATCGCAGCGCGGAATCCTGGACCGGGTGCTCGTCATGGTGATGGGTGAATTCGGCCGCACGCCGCGGATCAACAACGGCCAGCCCGGCATTGCGATTCCCGGCCGCGACCACTGGGGCGATGCGATCAGCGTCATGCTGGCTGGCGGTGGACTGAAGGGAGGCGTGGTCGTTGGTCAGACCAACGCCAAGGCGGAATTCCCCGTCGAGCGGCCGCTCAAGCCACACGACCTGCTGGCAACGGTGTACCGCGTGATGGGGATCAACACCGAGTTGGCCTTCAACGACTTCACCGGGCGACCGGTGCCGATTCTGACGGAAGGAGAGGCGATCAAAGAGTTGTTCTAGGCCGCTTGGACTGCAATGAACTGCAGAAGTACAAGCAGATGCTCATGAGCGACGGGGGAGACTATCGCCGTCCGCGCCGGCCCGCTTGGAGGTTCTCGCCGTCATTGACGGCGGCAGCCAGCGTGTTGAGCAAGCTGATGTCGATATGCGGAGGGGCTTCACTCAGGCGATTCAGCCGGCCGGCATCCTTTTTCGCGGTAGCGAAGGACTGCCCTTCCAGCGGAAGGACAACAGGCGGAGCAGTGGCGGTCGATGCGGCGTTGTTTACGCGGGCGGAGGCCACCTCGGTGATCGCGGTACATTGATCACAATGACAATGGTCCGAGCCGGGGATCTCAAGAACCTGGAGCGGACTACGGCTGTAATACTGGGCAGCCAGGTCGTCTCCCGGCACCAACGGTTGCGACAGCGAATCGGCTTCGCCGTTGGCACCGCCGCCAAAGCCGCCGCTTCCACCGCCGGAAAACCCCTCGCCGCCGGGAGGCGGAGCGTCGGGCTTGTTGAGCTCATTGATGACCAGCAGGATGTCGCCCGCGGTCACATAGCCGTCGTTGTTCACGTCGTAATAGTTTGCGCCATCCGGGCGCTCGGGGGGCAGGGGCAGGGTGGCATCGTTCGCGTTGACGTAGTTGATGCCGGCAAGAGCGTCGATCGCGGAGACGGAACCGTCGTCATTCACGTCCAAGCCGTTGTCTGGATTCCGCCAAGGACCGAATTGCGGAATAAAGCCGAAGTTCAAGTTAGGCGCCCCGTGCATCGCGCTGGGCATATCAATCAGATGAATGCCGGTGAAGGGAAACGACTGGGAGTAAAACGGCAAGGGGACGACAGCGACGCGATACAACCCGGAAGCCAATTCCGGCAGGGAGTAGTAACCGAATTGGTCGGTGACGTCACTGGAGGTAGCGCCCCATTCCAACGTATCCAGCACGACCTTGGTGCCCGCGTGGCCGCCGGCGATTGCGTAGGCGATATCTCCTTGGGGGCGAACCAGCTTCATCACCTGGCTGTTGCCCGTGTTGAGTACAGCGGTGGTGTAGCGGTCCAAGAGGACGCCCGCGGAGTTATAGATCTCCAGCCTGCCCACGCTGGGTCCGATCAGGCTGGCACCGTTGCCGGTCATCTGCGCGACGTCCGTGCCCGCCAGGGCTCCGCGGAAGGTCACCGTCCAGTTGGCGGCGGTGCCCGTCACGGTGACGTTCGCGGCTCCGATGTTGGAGAGGGCCCCCAAAGCCGCGGCAACCGTGGAGGCCGGAGCGTTGTAGGCAATACTGCCGGTGGTCTGTCCTGCGTAGGAAATCGTGAACGTCCCGCCCGTCGAGCCAGGCACGTTGATGACCTGAACCTCATTTTCTCCGATAAATCCGTCGGTTTGGGTGTAGACGTTCACGTCAAACGACCGCCCGATCGCTTTGATGTTGAGTGCCGTCACGCCGGGCGTGAAATCGATCCTGAGCTGCCGAGCGACGGTCCAGGTGTCGCTGGGCCTGGACTCCGTAACACTGTTGTTGAAAAAGACCTTATTGCCGCTGGGACTCGAAACGCTATTTCGGGCATAGACACTGCCGTCGGCCACGTCCCCGCCAATAGAAGTGAGCGTGACGTCGGGAGCGGCCACGTTGTTCAGCAGCGCCCCATGGTTATAATTGTCAGGCTCGACTTGCCGGTGCAAGTTGACCGGCTGGCCGAACTGGTTCACGAGACGGACCAGCCAGCCCGTGAGGCCGTTTTCAACGCCTTCCCAGGTTCCGCTGCCGTCGCGGTCGCTAAACACGTAGCCGCTGATGCCCGGCTCGGGGGAAGTGTGGGGGTTGCCGCCGCCTAAGTTGGCGACATATTCCACCGACATCACTCCGGTGCGGTCGTCCACCGTGCGAATTTTAATCTGGCTCGCGCCGGGGGAGACGGGAATGGTGAGGTCCAGGTCCGTCACGTATTTGTGGTAGGTTCCGGCGGTTGTCCAGGCGCCCCCATCAATGGAGTATTCCGCCCGGTCAATCTGGTTGATCGTGATGTCGCTCTTGAGACCGCTGGTGTTCTGGTTAGCCAGGGTGCGGACCTGCGATTTGCCCACGAACTTGAACGTGGCGGCCGCGCTGTTGTATTTGCCGGTGCCGCTCAGGGCGAACTTCACGTCCAGCACGTCAAAGATGCCGTCGCCGTCGTCATCCTTCCAGCCGATCATTTCCAAGGAAGGAATCGAGCTGATATGAGCGGCGTAAGCGTCATCGACTTTCGTGCCGCTGGCCATGATGCTGGTCGCCGGATTCCCATTGCTGTTGGAGTTCTGCGTGTTGTAGTACCCGCGCCTCAGTTGCGACTCGCTGCTGTTGTATTCGTCCAGGGCCCAGAAGATGTGCCCGGTCTCGTGGGCCACGATGCTGGCCGGCCGATCGCCGGGCATCACAAAGGCGTTGCCGCCGGCGTAGGCGAAGGAGCGGGTAGGGTTACTGCCCGCGGCGAAACGGCCGGCACCGTCATAATCGGGAATGTCGTCGTCGGGATCGAGATTGAAATCATTGGCCAGATCGTAAGAGTCATCGACAACGAAGATTGTGAACGCCCAGTTGGCGCTATGGGCCAGACGCTGCGCGTTGTTGTAAGCCCGCAGGTCCGTTAGAAAATTGCCCGACTGGGCAAAGCCGACGCTGCCCAGAAAATCATAAACCCAGAGTGGAAACTCTTGGCTCTGCCGCGTGATGGGTTCGTAACCGGTGGGAACCGGAGTGTCCGCGTGCGTCCAGTCGGTGGTAAATTTCAGCAGGCCGTCCCGAACACTCGGCATCCGGTCCAGAGTCTCCTCCCACCATTTCAGTCCGTCGGTGATGCGAGCTTTGACATCCGCGATTTCACTCGCCGTCCAGTCCTCGGTTTCCACGTCGAACGGTGCCAGACTGGAATTCGATTCCATCAGTACGACGTTCACGTACACGTCGCCGAGCATGTATTCGGCCGTATCGTCGGGCAGAGCGCCAAAGGGCATCCCGGTGAGCAGATTGCGGTCCTCCAGGCGCTCCAACACACTCCGCCGCCAGCGGCGATGCAGGTGTAGAGAGCGGGCTTCCCGGCGGGTGCGCGCGGGAGTTTTTCGGCCGAAGGAGAGCTGCGTCATGGGCCTGACGATAACCTCTTTAGGTGGGCTTTACCGCGGGTTCCGGTCCACGATAAGCCCTTATCATTCGAGCGACCCGATCGGAAGGCAATCCCTGCCCGCCGAGAATCGCGGCTGTCAAACAATCTTTACATCGTAATTGCTGGCTCCCCAGGGGGCAAGCAATTAGCCGCGAAGCGTGCTCGCAAAGCACCACATTCGCGGTTAGACGGTCCGACGGAGCGATAAGTTCCGTACATTCCGGTCTTGCGGCCCCTTTCCACCACCAGAGCCAAAAAGCGAGCGATTTCTCCGTAAACCGCGACGGCGCAAGACAGTTACGGAAAGGCGGCCAGAATTGAGCTGCGACCCAGCGACAGGGCAGAACCGGGTCACTGACATGTTTTCCCCATCATGGATCCGGGCCGGAGACTCGCGATTTCTTCACCTGACAGCCGATTTGTCGACTGCGAGAAACGCCCCCTGTTGCTGGCGACGGGGACTGCTATTTTGCTCCTGCACCTCTCATTCGTAGGACGGAGCATTGCTCCGTCCTCCAGGAAATCTTGCCTCAAGGAAGTCGCTGTGACTGGAATCACTGCCGTCGTGGAAATGAATCCTGCCGAAGCAACTGACGTTCTGCCGCTGCCCAATGGGGTGTTGTCGGCTTCGCAGCCGTACGTGGGGCGGTGGAACCGGCTGATCAGCACTTCCAACTGGGAAAAGGGGCGGATCATCTGCCAGTGGAAGGAAGACTTGCTGGCGAGCGGGTCGCTTTCAGCGGAATACTCGGACGAAGCTTGGACCCAGCTCGTCGGAGGCGTGAGCGGCCAGCACGTCGGCCGGTTGCGGCGCGTGCATCAGAGGTTCGGCCCAACACAGGAACAGTTCCCGGGACTTTACTGGAGCCATTTCCAGGCCGCCCTCGATTGGGAAGACGCCGAAATGTGGCTGGAAGGGGCCGTCCAAAGCGGCTGGTCCCTGGCCCGCATGAGGCAGCAGCGGTGGGAAACGCTGGGCCGCGTGGAAGCCGACAGGCCCCGCGAGGGCGATGTCAAATCCAGCGATTTGGACGAAGACTACGTAGCCGGTGGCGAAGCGGCTCGCGGCAAGGAAGCTCCGGGGACGATCACGGGAACCTATGGGGAGGTTCAGGGGCCGAGCCTGGAAGGGCCTGATTTTGGCGACGAAGATAACGGCGGCAGCTCGCGCCTCAGTTCGCCAGGAGCGGAACGAGAGAGCGCCAGTTCGCCCGCCGTCGATCTGGTCCGCCCTTTCGAGAACCTGCCACAGCTTCCCGACGACCTGGCCGATGCCTTCGAGTCTTTCAAGTTGGCCCTGCTGCACCACAAGACGGACGGCTGGCGGCAGATATCGCTAGGCGATGCTCTGCGGACGCTCGACGCATTGAAAGGTCTGGCGGCAGCGCCGTCGTCGGAATCCGCGCCGTTTTAGCGCGGCTCCCGCTGCCATCCTTCAGTCTCAATAACAGCGACCCTGGCAGGGATGTTTGTTGAATTACTGCATGAATTTCGCAACGCGCGCTCCGGGATGTTTTGGGGGGTGTTCGTTGCGAAATCTCTCCGGTTTTTCAACAGGGGCCAGTCGGATACCAGTCTCAATAAGCGGTTTCACCGCAGATTCGCGCGGCAGGCTTTCCGCTTCCATCGACTGCGGTCATAACACACAACCAGATTGGAAAAGAGCCCACCTTCCCTGGCCCTTTGCGGAGCTCCGCCCCGGATAGCCTATGGCTTTGCACAAAAAGTCGGGTCATCCCCAACATGCAGAAGCTTGCAGATACCTGCTGTCGCAAGTAGTTGTGGACCCCTCGGACTTTTTGTGCAAAGCCGATAGCCTATTATACAAAAGGCCATGTAAATACCAAGTGTCCAGTTCGTTTTCGCGTGTTTACCCGCGAAAAAACAGCAGCGTCACCACGATGAAGATTGGAATTAGCACCAACCCGCTATAGGCCATATAGCCGAAGAAGCTGGGCATTTTGACGCCGTTCTCTTCGGCAATGGCCTTGACCATGAAGTTGGGGCCGTTGCCGATGTAGGTATTCGCCCCCATGAACACGCTGCCGCAGGAGATGGCGACGAGCAGTTGCGGAGCTGCCTTCGCTCCCTCCACTAACTCCTTCAGGTAAGGCCCGTCGCTGACGGGAATCCCCTGCATTCCGCTGGCGGTGGCGGCAAACGTGAGATAGGTGGGGGCGTTATCCAGAAAGCTGGAGAGTGCGCCGCTGGCCCAAAAGAATTGCCAGGGCTCGCTCATGCCAAACGCAAAACCCAGCACGTCCCGCTCCTGCCTGCCCCAGGAATTCAGGATTTGCAACGCGGGGGCCATCGTGATGAAGATGCCGATGAACAGCACGGCGACTTCGATGATGGGGGCGAAGGTAAATTTGTTGTTCTCGCGGTTTTCCTTGGCCGTTGTGAAATAGGCAGCCAATGCGGTGGCCGCCATGACCAGCTCGGAGATGCCCCAGTATTTGGGGTCTCCCTTCGTCAATCGCCCGGTAAGGTAGATCGTTGCGACAATCCCCGCCAGGAAAGCGAAATTGAGCATTCCTTGAATGCCAATCGGCTCGTGTCTCATCACTTCTTCGAACTGCGAGCCGGCTCGTTCCTTCTCTTCCTTGGCAAACACGAGTTGGTCCCAAATACTGAAAATGACGAGCAGTAAGGAGTTGACGAACAGCCATTGAGGCCAGAGCTGTAGCGTCCATTCAAAGGGCACTCCCTTGAGGAATCCCAGGAACAGCGGCGGATCGCCCAGCGGCGTCAGCAGCCCGCCGCAGTTGGAGACGATGAAGATGAACAGGACCACGATGTGGGCTTTGTTCTGCCGGGTCTTGTTGGCCCGCAGGAGCGGCCGGATGAGGAGTACGCTGGCTCCCGTAGTGCCGATGATGCTGGCAATGACTGCCCCCAGCGCGAGGATGCCGGTGTTGGCCAGCGGCGTGCCATTGAGGGAGCCTTTCACGTAGATGCCACCGCTGATGATGTAGAGCGCCCCCAGCAGGATCATGAAGGAAATGTATTCCTTGATCTTCTCGAAGAGGTCGTGCAACCAGGCCCAATCAGCCCGATCAATCGCCAGCACCAAGATGAGAGCCAGTGGAATCGCAAGTGCCGCGACGATGATCCCCTTGTTCTGGTTGTGCTCCCACCAATGCGGATTCGCCAGCGGAAAAATGGCGATGCACAGCAGGAGAGCCACAAAGGGAAGGACCGTCCACACCGGCAGCGTTTTGCCCAAGCTGGGATGAACGGCAGCGGCGTTGGGTCCACCGGTGCTGGGGTCAGATTGACCATCTACAACGGTCGTTTTCTCTCCCGCATGTTCCTGAGCACGTATCGCAATGGGCGACATCAGGAGCAGAAGAAATAGCGAGAAGCAAAAAGCACGAAGGAGACTTTTCATTGTGATGCCGGGAGGCGTAAGAATTGACGAGGGTGCGGAGTTTCCGCCTGATAATTGTCGCCCTGTTTTAGCAAGCCTTGGGGGCGGCGCGAATTCCCCGCCAGTACGATTCGTGGCCAGGGCCAAAGGCTATTTCTCAGCGAGTCGGGCGATCTCCAAGGACAAAGTCACTTCCTTGCCGTCCAGCAGCGAGCGGACGATGAGCGACCACTTGCCGCGGGGAGTTCCCGGCGGCAATTCAGCCGCGGCGGTGAGCGTGCCGTCTTTGGAAGTCGTCAGGTAGCGTTCCCAAGCGACCTTTCCATCCGGCGACTTCAAAACGGCATAGCAAGGGAGAGTCCCTTCCACTCGCCGGTCGAGCGCATTCCGGAATTCAATCTCCAGCCCTACCATTCCAGCTTGTTGCTTGGCGATGACCATCAAGTTTTCAACCTGAAATGGCAACAGGGCGTACAGCCGGGCGGGCTGCTCGCACAGGTCGCAATCGAAAGGACGAGCCTTCCCTTGCATGAATTCTCCGGTTAAGTCATACACCAGATCGCTGCCGGCGACATCTTGGCGGTACGTCAGCGTCTCCCGAACCGCCAGTTCTTTGCCTTGGGGATCGCGCTGGGCACGGACCAGAACCAACTCCACATCTCTTCCCGCGGAGAAGGACTCGCACGTCAGCAGGCTGCGCTCTCCCGCTGCGGGAACGAGTGCCGCTTCCCTTGGCTTCCCTTTCGCCCCAGCGATTTTGAGCAGTTCTCCAAACCGATTGGCGAAGTTGCGGCCTAGGTCGGAGAGAGAGCTTGGTGGAAGCATATTCAGTGATTCGTCCTGAACTCGCGGCTGGAGAGGATGGCCCACAGCAGGTCTTGCAGTCGTTTCTGCCGGGATTCGGCCGGCTCATTCTTGAACTCGAGCAACCAGAACGCGGATTCACTCCGTGTGGGCTGGCGGCTATAGGCGCGACGGTAGAGTTGCTCGACGATTTTCGAGAAGGGAAGATCCTCTCGCCGCGCAATGGCAAGAAAGCCGCTGTCGCTCTGCAATCGCTCGTTCAACAATTTGCCGTTGAGAAAATGGAGCTGCGTCGTGAGCTGGCCGAGCGAGTCCGCGCCGGCGGGGGCTCCATCGCAGCTTTCCTGCCGCGAGCACACGCCCAGGACACTCAAAGCATGTTCCGGCTTGGAGAATTCCACGAGCTGGACGGCTCGCGTTCCCGCCTGCTGATTGGGGAAGCTCTCGGGAACGCCCGTCACATCGCCAATCGCATCGAGCAAAACCTCCGCCTCCAACGAATGCCGCGGAAATCCGGCATAAAACTGCTCGGCCGAGGCAGCTTGAGCGTCTTCCATAACTCCGCTCCGCTGGTACGCTGCTGACAGGGCAATCAGCCGCAGCATGTGCCGCAGGTCGTAGCCACTTTCGACAAACTCCTCGCTCAGCCGTTCGAGCAGCCGCGGATGCGAGGCGGGGTTGGTTTCCCGCAGGTCATCGGCCGGCTCAACGAGGCCGCGGCCGAACATGGATTTCCACAGGCGATTGACCTGCGCTCGGGCAAACAGCCCGGACTTTTTTTCAATGAGCCAATCCGCCAGCTCACCGCGATAATCGCCGGCTGTGTCCTTACCCCCCGCCAGGAATCGCTCCCCAGGAATTCTCGGCTGAGCAGCTTCGACGGTGGCCGGATGAATGATTTCCCCCGAACCGAGCAAGCGAACGGTGCGTCCGCGGTCGACGCGGGCAAAGATGGCGGCCAGGCCGTGGTAATCATCTTGCGTCCAGCGGTCGAGCGGATGGTTATGGCAATTAGCGCACCGCAGACGAATGCCCAGCAGCACTTCGCTGAGGTATTCCGCTTCGCCGCGAGCATCCGGCGCGCTGCGATGGAAATTGGCCGCGCCGTATTCCCAAGAGTCTCCACTGGCGACGAGCATCTCCTTGGCCATCCGGTCCAGCGGCGTTTTCGCTTGCACCTGTTCGCGGATCCAGGCATGAAAAGCCTGCGTCCCCCGCTCATCATTGGGCCCCGTCCGCACCCGCAGTTGCCGCGCGAGACGCCAGGTCCAATAGTCCACAAATGCCTCGGATGCCAGCAGCCGTTCCACGAGGCGTTCGTATTTTCCAGATTTGCTTTCCGCCAAATAGCTCTCCAGGTCGGCGGCATTCGGCAGCTTGCCCGTAAGGCTGAGGGAAACGCGGCGGAGGAGTGCGGCCTCGCTGGCCGGCGGACGGGGCTCCATTCCCAGGTCGGCAAGCACGGTCAGGACTTCGTCATCAATCCAGTTGTGACGAGGGGCGTGACTCAAATCGAGCGGTTTCCCTTCCCGTCGTGCGGTGATGGAGAGCGACCGCACCTGCGAGAGGTAGCGAACCGTGACCGTATGTCGTCCGGGGCGAAGGACCGTAAACACCCCCGCTTCTTTCCGTGCCAGAGCCGACTCATCCCCCGGAGCGAAGACGGACATTTCCGTCACATCCCGCTTCGTACCGTCCTCCAATTCCGCAAACACCTGAATCCGTGACTCGAAGGGGGGTGCCGTTCCGACCACGGCGGCGGGACTCAGCGAGATGCTTCGCAGCAGGCCCGAGGTCGCTCGCGGCGCTCCGGCAGCCACCCAGTTCGCCAGGAGCTGGGCCTCCGCGCCATCAAAGTCAAACCGCACACCCCCTTCGTGATCGATCATTCCCGCCGGCTTGGCGATGAAGAGGCTGGCGGCCGGTTTGGCCCGATTGATCCGCCGCCCTTCCAGCTCGCGCACCAGCGAGTCGTAATCCGCCGCGGGATTGCCGGCAAACAGCGAGAGCTTCAGCCCCCCGCGGCCAGCCGCCGCTCCGTGGCAAGCACCGGCGTTGCAGCCGGCCTTGGTGAGCAGCGGCAGCACGTCGGTCTCAAACCGGGGAGGCTCGGCGGCCAGCAGCATCGCAGCCAGGGCGAGGGCGTGCATGGAATGCGGGGAAGGAGGTTACAATGCAGGAAGCGTCCTTCAGAATACCATCTCCGCCGGGAAATTCCTGCATGCTCCTTCGCTGGTTGGTCAATAACTATCTGCGTGAAGCCGCTCAAGGGAAGCTACAGTCAGTCCTTGCGGACACCTTCCGCGGGGGCAATCCCAGCGCGGCGGCCGGCGTGGAAGGAAAGGAGTCAGGGCCGCCGGAGCTTGCTCCCCCCTGCGATGTGGCCATCATTTTTGCCCTCGGCATCGAAGCCGGCGGCATGGTCGATAAAATGAGCGGGGCCAGTTCGACGCAGTGCAAGTCGTTCATGGAACATGCCGGCAGCGTCAATGGCAAGGAAGTCGTCATCGCGGAATCGGGAGCCGGCTTGGAAGCGGCGGCGGCGGCGACAGCCGAGGTGATCAAGTTTCACGAGCCCGCCTGGGTCATTTCAGCCGGTTTTGCGGGGGGACTGGCGGAAGGGCCAAACAAGGGAGACTTTTTGATGGCGGATCAGGTCGTAAACCTGAAGGGGGAGCGGCTGGAGGTCGGCCTGAAGCTCTCCCCCGAAGCCATCGCCGCCACGAAGCGGCTGCATGTTGGCCGGCTGCTCTCGGTCGAGAAATTGATTGGCTTGCCGGCCGAAAAAAGGAAGCTGGGCGAGGCGCATCAGGCCCTGGCGTGCGATATGGAGTCCTTCGCCGTCGCGGACACTTGCCGCCGGCTCAAGACCCGTTTCTTATCGGTTCGCATCATCAGTGACGGCGTGGACGACCAGCTTCCCAAGGAGGTGGAACAATTGATGAAGCAGACCACCTTGGGAGCCAAGCTGGCCTCGGCCGCCAAGGCCGTCTACTCCCGTCCGCAAAGCGCCGCGGATATGTGGAAGCTACAGGAAGAGGCCCTCAAGGCTTCCGACCGGTTGGCTCGGTTCTTGGTGAGCATGTTGCCGCAACTGACGGCCGGCAAGGGCTGACGTCGCCGGTGAGTACAAATGCCGGTCGCTCCTCGCTTGCAATAGGGGTGGCACGCCCACTGCTTTGAGTGGGCGTGATTCCACACGATTTGCCCACGCTCACGCCCACGCAAAGCCGTGGGCGTGGCACCCATCAGGCGGCCATTTGACGGGTAGTGGTACAAATTGAAAATTCTTGACTGCCTAAGAATCAGGCAGGGGAGGTGGACGATAAACCCAGAGGCCGCCATACCAGTACATCGCCCTGCCGAATGGAGGGCATTTTTTTTCCGCCCAATTCAAGGGGTAATAGAAGATGCCCACTGGCGAGCCCTGCGAGATTTTTAGGTACCCTCTTGTTTGAAGGTAAACGGCGGGGCCAGCGGACAGCGAATAGAGCACGAGGGCGAGAAGCACTCCAAAAATAGCGACGGCTATAATTCTGGCCCAACTAGTTGGCGGCGCGTCTTCTCTCATGCTCCCCATTCTAACCGCGCATGAAAAAGCCCCGCCAGAGCGCCCGGGGCAAAACCGGCCTAAGCCCGCAAGTCATTGAACGTCCAAGACGGGGCGCGATTCCAGCGGCCATCCCCGCGAATTCCGGCGGCGGCCTATAATAGCCCTCATGAAGTACAGCCTACGGAGCCTGATTGCTCCGATTCCCTTCTCATTTTTTGGAGCCTAGTTATGCCGAATCTATCCCGCTTCCTGGCCATTGTCTCGCTCGCCGCACTTTTTGCGGTCGGTCTAACGGTTGGAGTGGGCGAGGAGAAGGCAGCTCCTCAAGAGAAGGAAGCCCCAAAGAATCCTCTTTTAGGGACATGGGAGTTGGTGAGATACAAGTACGGCGATGAAGCTGAATATTCGGACTTCCCCAAGGAGCGTCGCCGTCTCAAGCTGATCACCGACACCCACTGGTCATGGGTGGAGTATGACACGGTCGGCAAGAAAGAAGTCAAAGGCGGAGCAGGCGGCCCCTATACCCTCAAAGGGGAGATCTACACGGAGACGATCGAATTTGCGACAGGGGGAATGGTCGGGTTCCTGGACGCAGTACACCCGTTCAAGATACGCGTGGAAGGTGATAAGTGTTTCGTGTCCGGGACGCTTGCCACCGGACTAAGAATTGAGGACATCTGGCAGCGAGTGAAAGAACCGCTGCCACCAAAGGATGCCCCATGAAATTCTCCATCCGCGACCTGCTGCTGGTGACGGTGATTGTGGCCCTGGCACTGGGGTGGTGGGTGCACCATAGGAGGACCGCCACCGAACGCGACGAGGCACGCAAAGACGCTAAATTGCTTGTGGATCACAGCCAAGATCCATTTCTCAAAATGCACCCCAATCGCATCCAAGAAATAGCTGAGAAATACGTCGCCACGCCCACTTCTCAGGCACCCGCCCCAAATCCGCCGAAGAAGTAGGCACGCCGGCCAAACTGTACCACTACCATTTGACGGAAAGCATGGCGTGGAATTGGGGTTTTACTTAGAATGAACAAGTCCTCGCAAGGGAGGACCATGCTTTGGGCTAGCACTACCGGGTTGGCTGGGAACGAACATCATGTCCGAAGAATTCGATCCGTACAAAGCGTGGCTGGATATCGAAAACAAGTCCGCCAGCACCACCTATTACAAGCTGCTCGGGCTGCCGGAGTTTGAAAGCAACCAGGACCGGATTACGGCTGCCGCGGACAAGGCGATTCGCAAGATCCGCTCGCAAAAGCCGGGGGAACACCTGGCCGAGTGGTCCAAAATCCTGGATGAGCTGCAGGATGTGAAGGCGCAACTGCTGGATGCTCAGAAAAAGGCCGCCTACGACGATGACTTGCGGTTTGCCGATGAATTTGTCCGGGAGTTGGAAGGGGGCATCCAGCGCGATCCCGCAGCGGCAGTAGTGGCTTCCGCGGCGACCACCAAGAAAACCGAGTCTCGGCCGGTCAAGCACGACCCGCGCTATCCACCGGGCATGGCTCCCAAGAGCAGTTCGCCGCCGCCGCCAGCTAAGGCATCCCCCGAAGAAATCGAGCTGCGAGTCGGGCCGAGCCCCAAGCCGATTGACCGGAAGGACTCCCCGTTTTATCCGCCATCGCGCGCGAACGTCGATAAGGCGAAGCCCCCAGCGCCGGAAGCGACGCCCACTTCTGCTGCGCCTGCGACTCCATTAGCACACCCGCCGGCACCGACGAATGACATCCTTCCCCCTGGCGCAATGTCGCCGCCACCAGCCGCCGCGGCAACTGCGGCAGCACAGCAACCCCCTGCCTATCAACCGCCTCAGCCCACGGCCTACCCCCAATCGCCAGCGCCCTATCCGTATCAGCAGCCAAGTTACTATCCGCAGCAGCCGGCGAGCTACCCTCAGAACTATTATCCGCCTCCCGCCGGTCAACCACCGATGGCGGCTTACCCGATGCCCGCCCAGCCGATGCAGGCGCATCCCATGCCGCAACCGGGTTATGGCTACGGCCCGCCGCTGGCACAACCCATGCCCCAGCCGATGGGCTATGGCGTGCCCGGAATGCCGGGACCACATTCCAGCATGGCCTCGATGGCCGGACCGATATACGGAGTCCCGATGGCGATGCCGATGGGGCCGCAATCCTACATGCCGCCGCCGGCTCCCGCGGCGCTTGACCCGATGGCGCCCGTGGCCATTCCGGGAACGGCGATGGCCGGCGGGCTACGGAGTTCCGCGCCGCTGGCCACACCCTATGGCGCGCCCTCGTCAGCAATGATGTCGCCGCCAATGGCCGCGATTCCCTTGGGAACCACCGTCGTGGCAGCGGGAGGTTCCTTAACGGGCTCTCCCCCGCAAGCGATTTCGGCCGCTCCAGTCGACGAATCCGCCAAGGAAGTTCGCCGCGGCTCGGCAGCCGCGGTCATGCTGGCAGCTAAACGAGAGAAGAGCTCCCAGACGACTCTGATGATTGTCGGTCTAGGCGGACTGCTCCTGGTGGTCGTGGCGGTGCTGGGCTTCTTCGCGGCAAATGGCAATTTCGGAACCGGCAACGTCGCCAACAATCCGCCGGACAAATTTGGTCAGAATTCTCCCGCGGTTACTCCCGAAAAATCACCGACGGTTACGATGCCATTGGTTACTCCCGTCCGCCCGACGAATCCCCCGATAAAGCCCGAGCCCGCCAATCCGAAAAAAACAAAGCTCCCGGAAACTAGACCAATGCCCGAAATGCCCGCGGAAACGAAGCCGCCGGAGCCGAAGCCAGAACCGGCAAAGCCAGAACCTCCAAAACCCGAGCCGCCGAAACCAGATCCCGTGAAGCCGGAGCCCAAGCCCGAGCCACCCGCGGTCGAAATGCCGACGAAGGATGAAATGGTTCAACTCGGCAAGGCGCTGCAGAGCGCCAAGTCCGCGATTGGCGAATTCAACTTTGCCGAAGCGGACGCTGAGCTCGCCAAAGCCGACAAACTGGCCAAGTTGTCGGAGCACCTCGGCAAGCTTTCCCGTCTCAAGGAAGTGGCGGGCTATGTCAAGCAGTTCCAGGACCGCCTGGTGCAGTCGGCAACGGGGATGGACGGCGGGGAGTCGTTCAAGGTCGGTTCCAGCACGATGGTGGCGATGATTGAGGCCAATCAAAAGCAGGTCATCTTGCGCGTGGCGGGCCAGAACAAGACCTATCAGTACAGCGATCTGCCCGTCGGCCTGGCCGCGGCGCTGGCGGACATGAAGCTGGAAGGATCCGATCCGGTTTCGCGGGTCGTCAAAGGTGCCTACGTTGCCTGCCATCGCAGCGCCACCCCGGATCAGCTCCAGCAAGCCAAGTCCTGGTGGGACGAAGCCACTCTCGGCGGAGCCGACGTCAGACACCTGATTCCGTTCCTGACGGATTCTTACGACCTGGCCAAGGACTTCGACAAACTGAAGAAGGGTGAAGCCGAGGCGAAGCCAGAGTCGAAAGGGGAATCCAAAAAGGGAACTCCCCAGCCGGATGCAAAGGTCGACCGGGATGCCCAGGCGATTCTGGATGGAAATTCCTAGGGCCATCTTGGCGACTCATCGCCTCACTAGGTGATTCTTAGGCACCCCTATCAAGAAAAGGTGCCCGCGGGAAAATTTCCGAGGGATTCCCATGACCCGATCGGGTGGAGTTCCCATGCTTTCTTGAATAAACCACGAATCCTCTGGGATTTCCCGCCCGGTTTTGTGGCCCGTTTGCGATTGTGAGTAGTAGAGGATGCACGCTGCGCTCGGATGGGCGCGGAGGCGACTCATTTATCTATTCTTCTCCCCTGTACTACGGTTGTCCCTATGAAAACCTTCCCCCGAAGGAACGAGAAACATTCCCGCGCCACGCAAACGAGAAACCGGCGTCTATTCCTAGAGACTCTCGAGCCGCGGGTGGTGCTGACGGGACAGATTCCCGAGGTGACCATTGATGGCCTGGTGAGCTGGTATCGGGCGGAAGGAAATCCGAACGATTCGGCCAATGGCAATCAGGGAGCGTTTGTGGCGGGAGCGACCACCGTGGCGGGTGGGCGGGTCGGCCAAGCATTTGAATTCAACAGTTCGCCGAGGCGCGTCGAAATTCCGCACGACTCTTCGATGGCTTTACAGACGTTTACGATTGATGCGTGGGTGTTTTCAACCTATCCGGGCAGCATTCCTGATGCTACCGGCGCGGAGATCATCGGCAAAGACTTGGACTCTTCGTCCGCACTTTCCCTGTCCATTCTGGGACCGGGCAGTACGGGACGGTTCACCTTTGCCGCCAACTTGAGCAACGGCGATCAGCCCTCTTTCACAAGTGCTAGTGGATTTGCCCTGAACCAGTGGCACCACGTTGCCATGACCTCCGATGGCACGACCATCCGAGGCTATGTGAATGGCCAGTTGCAGCCCGGTGCTATCAGCCTCACGGTAGCATCCATACCTTTCAATCCAGCCTTACCATGGACCATTGGCGGTCACACGGGCCCGTCTGGCGGTCTTGAAAATCGCTTTTACGAGGGAAAGATCGATGAAGTTGGGTTTTATCAACGTGGACTTTCGGCTGGACAAGTGCAGTCCATTTACAACCAGGGCAACCTTGGTCGCTACACGATCCCTGCGGGGCAGCAGTTTTCACTGCCAGGCGCATTCACGGATTCGGATTCCACAGCTTGGACTGCGACCGTCAATTACGGCGATGGAAGCGGAACGCCAACTCTGCCCCTCAATCCCGACAAGACGTTTTCTCTGTCCCATGTCTATTCCAGCGTTGGCCAGTACACGATTACGGCTTCCATAACGGACAACAACAGTACGCCCAACACCACGCCGCATTCCCTGGTGGTGAACGTCACCGCGCCGCCGCCGAACACTCCGCCGGTGGCCAATAACGACGCCTTTTCGGTTAACGAGGACCAGGTGTTGAGCCCCCCGCCAGCAACGGGCGTGCTGGCCAATGACGTTGATGCGGAACTAAACCCGTTGACGGCGGTGCTAGTCGCCGGCCCCAGCCACGGAAGCCTGACGCTGAATGCCAATGGTTCGTTCACCTACACGCCGGCCGCCAACTACACCGGCCCGGACGACTATACCTACAAAGCCAACGACGGCACCGCCAATAGCAACGTGGCCATAGTCAGCATCACGGTCACACCGGTCAACGACCCGCCCGTAGCGGTCAACGATGCCTATACCACCGCCGAAGACACCATGCTCACGGAAACGGTGCCGGGAATCTTGGCCAATGATAGCGACGTCGATGGCGATCCCCTGACGAGCATCCTGGTGACTGGCCCCAGCCACGGCACGGTGACCCAAAACGCCGATGGTTCGTTCACCTACATGCCGGCCGCCAATTACACCGGCCCGGACGACTATACCTACAAAGCTAACGACGGCACCGCCAATAGCAACGTGGCCATAGTCAGCATCACGGTCACACCGGTCTACGACCCGCCCGTAAACAATCTCCCCGCAGTGACTTCGCTCGACCTGGATCAGACGAGCATCAATGAGAATGGAAGCGTCATTCTCAGCGGCGTGGTCTCCGACGCCGACCTTTTGGATACCCACACGGCAACCATCGATTGGGGCGACGGGTCGGCTGTGCAGATGGTCCCGGTGATTCCAGAGACTCGAACGTTCAGCGTCAGCCATCAATACTTGGACGACAACCCGACCTCCACGCCGAGCGACAATTATCTGATTCTGGTCAGCGCCACGGATAACCACGGAGCCGTGAGCTCCGGCGTAACGATTGGCTTGACGGTGAATAACGTGGCACCCGCAGTCGGTGCGATCGGCGGACCATCCGTAGGCGTGCAAGGTCAATCGCTCTCCTTCACGGGGAGCTTCACAGATATCGGCAGCGCCGATACGCACGCCACCTCGTGGCAGGCAATCGACGCCTCGAGCGCTATTGTTGCCTCCGGCTCGGGAACGAGCTTCAGCTTTATTCCGGCTGCCGGCGGTAGCTATACCGTCCAGTTCAGCGTTACGGACGATGATGGCGGATCGGCGACGGTCTCCCTTTTGGTCAACGTCGCGTCGGTACAGTTCGATGGCTCGGTCCTGCTCATCGGTGGGACCGCCGCGGACGACATTTTCACGCTTACGCCCACGGCCATTACCGGCGAATATAGCCTGAACCTGAATGGCCTGATCCTGGGCCCCTACGCGCCGACAGGCTCCGTTCAGATTTTTGGTGGCGGCGGCAGCGATACGATTGTTTTGAACGGCAACTCGTCGGTCAACGCCTTCGAGGTCCATGTCGGCCGCCTGGTCCTCAATTCGTTGCCGTTCTTTGACCACGACATTGAAAATCGTCAAATCAATGCGCTCGGCAGCGGCGATACGATCACGGCTTACGGCGGCAGCGCCACGATTAACGGAGGGGCCGCGAGCGACATCCTGGTTGCCGCCAGCCCCGGCAGCCATGCCTGGCTGATTACGGCTCAAAACGCGGGGAGCCTGGACGGCCAGATCTTTTTTGCGCAGGTCGAGCAGTTGGTCGGCGGGAGCGATGCCGACACTTTCCAGCTGGTGGGCAGCGCCCGTGTCAGCGGCTCCTTGAAGGGGGGCGGCGGCAGTGATGTGCTCATCGCGGCTGATTCTGCCAACACCTGGGTGATCGGTTCAGGCAATGCGGGCACTGTCAAGAACAACAGTTTCAGCGGCTTTGAGACGCTGCGCGGCGGGAGCGGTGCCGATACCTACCGCATCGTCCAGGGAGTGACATTCGCTGGCACGCTCGATGGCTCGGACGGTGCTGACGATCTCAATTATTCGGCCTACACGTCCGCGGTCGCTGTGAATCTGGACCTCGGAACCGCCACCGGAGTCAGCGGAGTGAGCGGAGTGAGCGGAGTGAGCGGAGTGAGCGGGATCGAGAACCTCACCGGTGGGAACGGAAACGATTTTCTCGTCGGGGACGAGGTGGACAATGTTATTTCCGGCGGCTTCGGCGACGACATCATCCTGGGCTGGGGCGGCAACGACACGCTGAACGGCAACGCCGGCAGCGATCTGGTCGTGGGGGGGTCGGGGGGGGACATCATCCACGGCAACAACGGGGAAGACGTTCTGGTCGGTGGCCTGCTCGCTTATGCGGACGAGATCAATCCCATCGACCGGGGCTCGCTCGAGGCCATTCTGTTGATATGGCGCACACAGATCGCCTATTCCAGTCGGACTGCCCTCTTAAGGGGCGGTTTGCTGAATAGCTCAGCCGTGCTTGAGGATTACGCCGTCGACACACTCTATGGCGATGCGGGCCAGGATTGGTTCTTGGTAGGGTTTGGTGACGAAGTGAAACCCGGTAAAGGCGAAGACATTAACTAGTGCTGTGTCAGGCTTAAAGATTGGGGTTGTAGCCACGCTCGCCAGAGCATGGGCGGATCGCAAAAAACGACCGATATCCCACGGTCTGGCGACCGCGGCTACCCCAAATCTAAGCGTTGACAAGGCACTCGGTGTAGAGTCCGCAGAACAGAAAGCTCGCCTAGGCGTTTGCCGCCGGAGAGGCCATGCCGAAAACGGGCACCGCTGCAAACAGGGGCGATGGAATGTGAGGCTCCGGTGGCGGCTTGGCCAATGGAATGTGAGGCTCCGGTGGCGGCTTGGCCACCGGCAGCTTGATGATGAAGGCGGTCCCTTTGCCGAGCGTGGATTCGACGCGGATGCGGCCGCGGTGGGCGTCGATGATCGACTTGCAGGTGGACAGTCCCAGCCCCGTTCCTCCTTTGCCGCTTTCGTCCGGTCCCTTCTTGGTGGTGTAGAACCGGTCAAAGATTCGCGGCAGCTTGTCGGCGGGGATGCCGCTGCCGGTGTCCCGCACGGTCAGATCCACCATGCCGCCGGTTTTGTCGTGATCGAGCTTGATGAGCACGCGGCCCCCCTTGGGCATCGCCTGGCGGGCATTAATCAGCAGGTTAAGCAGCACCTGCTGGATCTGGTTGCCGCTCGCCAGGACTTCCGGCACCTTGGCGAATTGCAGCTCCACGGAAATGCGGTACTTGGAAAGCTCTCGCTCCAAGAGCACGAGGCACTCGTCAATGAGTTTTGGCAGATCGGTCGGCTCCAGGTCGCCGGATCGGTTGCGGGCCATGGCCAGGACGCTGCCCGTGATTTTGGCGGCCCGCTGACCGGCATCCAGGATTTTTTGCAGGGCCTTGTCGCGCGTCGGCTCGTCCTTGTGCCGCAGCCCCAGCCGGGCGTAGTTCAAGATCGTCATCAGCACGTTGTTGAACTCGTGGGTCGTCGTGCTGACGAGCTCCCCCAGCGCGGTCATTTTCTGCGCTTCCGCCAACTGTTGCTCGAGCGCGGCGATCTGGTCGGCGGGGGAAAGCGGCTGGGCGTGTGAGGCTCTGGTCATGCAATCCCTTTGAACCTTACCCCTTGAACCGTATAACTACCTTGCCCACGCAGATCGCGCAGTTTGAATCTGGGCAGGCTGGAAGCCTACCCCACCCTTCCCTTGACCGTATCGACGAAACGAACTGGCCCCCATAAGCGACCTGCGTTATAATCCGGCCTCACAGTCCGCCACGGACAGGCGACATGGAGAAGCTAGGATGCATACCGTCGAAATGCTTGAGCGGCTGCTGGTACTTGCCAGCCAAATGGGTTACGTCATTCGCCAGGAATGGCTGGGAGGAAGCGGCGGCGGCGAATGCCAGTTTGGCGGGCGGCGCTACATCTTTGTGGATCTCGCGCTCAACGTGGTTGAGCGACTCGATCAGGTCGCCGCCGTCTTGCGGAATGACCCCACGCTGCCGCTTGCCAGGCCCGCACTGGCGCTGCTGCCGGTACTGGGGCTGAAAAGAGCCGCCTAATGCGGTGCCCCAAGCGAGATACTGGGCACTCTGCGCAAATCCTGCGGATGCGGCGGCAGCTTGGCGATTATTCTGGTCGTACTGCCGAAAGAGACTCTGAGGGCCGCCAAGAATTTTCAGGCGGCCGGGCTCGAGCTTTCGGAGCGATGTCATGCCGGCCAAATCCTTTGCCACCGCCTTCTGTGTTGCGCTTCTTTTGGTAGCAAACTCGTTCGCTGCCGGGGATCGCATCTCGGACGAAGATTTCGGCAGCGATGCCGCCGTCCATGAAGAGCCGGCGGCCGAAGTGCCCGTCCAGGAAACCGTCAACCGATACGGTCTCGTGGAAGCGCTGGTGGATGCGCCCTGGCAGACTCCCCAGCAAGCCCCGACCATGATGGGCTGCGCTACCGGCGAGTGCCAGGAATGTTGCCGAAGCGGCGGCTGGGTGGGGGGTATCGGAGCATACGTCATCAAGCCGCACTGGACCACGAACCCAGCCTTTGCCACCTCACTCACCTCCGGCGGCGCGACCATCGACAGCCAGACCGATTTTCCGTACTCCTACTATGCCTCGCCGCTCGTGTGGCTGGGCTACGTGGGAGAAAACGGTCTGGGCGTCCGCACCCGCTTCTGGCTCTTCGACCAGTCTTCCACCACGACCTTTACGAATGACGGCAGCGCGACGTTCATCTCGGCCGCTCCGCTGAACTACCTGAACAGCTCGTCCACCGCGGGGGACGTGCTCACTTTCACCAGCGGGCTTGACGTCGACGTCATTGACTTCGAGGTTACGCAAACTTTCGAGGCCTGCGGATTCTCCGGCCAACTCTCCTCCGGCGGCCGGTACACGCGGATCGAGCAGACCTACCTCCACATAGAAG
>JBKJNY010000125.1:0-13965 GCA_046593355.1 Pirellulaceae bacterium
TGTCAGATCGGACCCCAACCCGTGTTGGGCGCGGGTCTCCTGACCCCGTCCACACGACTGACCGAAGGTCTCCCTGCCATCTGCGGAGGAGACCTGCGGTCGAGCGTTTCGGCGGAGCCCTCCGACCCGCGCCGAACGAGCGGAGGATCTGCCAGATGACGGGGGGGAGTATCAAGAAGAGCGAGAAAAGACGTAAAATGTACCAAGGTTACAAGTCGTAAATATAGTTCCAGCAATAACTTACAGCGAAAAACGTGATACACTTTCCGCCGAACAGGGTGTTCGAAAACCGGTATCAAGACGTGCCGTCCTCAGGGGGTTCATTGATTCCTGGCCGGTTGCGACATTCGAGACTTACGTCCAATCGAATTGACGTAGGTTCCACGAAGCCGGAAGTGCAAGCGAAGCTCAGCGACGCCCAAAAGTGCAGCCGCGGTTCAGCCCGCAACGGCTGGCCGTACTTTCCTTCGCTGGCGTGCGGCGCAGACTGGGGCTATCCAGAATTTCCGAACAAGTTTTGGAAAGGTGCCAGTTACGCAACTGGACATTGGTATAATAAGACCAGCCCGGTGGAGCTGGCGGACCCTCACCCCGGCCCTCGGCCCAAAAGGAGAGGGGGACGGCGGTGCCTCGCGGGCGGTGCTCTTTCTCAATCTGGTTGTTGGATACTCCACGAGGGCGGGAGAATAACCGCGGAGTTCGCGGAGCAGCGCGGAGAGGATGTGGCTGTCAGATGACACAAGCCTGACGCGCAAGCGAAGGACAGTGCGGCCAGCCGGTACGGCCGGTCACTGCGATGGCGCTTTCCTTCGCTTGCGCGTCAGGCTTGTGTTGAAGCGGCGTGTTTAGTAACGGATGAATCAAGAAAGGGCCTGATTCATGCCAGGGAATGTCGCAAGTCGTTGACAGCTAATAGGTTGCGGATGTGATTCCGCTGAAACAAGTGTGCTTGAATCATGAATCAGAGCAGTTCCTTCGGGGGGTATCTGGTGATTCATGGTGGAGTGGCGCCAGGGCCCGCGGGGCAGTTACTCCTCCAAGTCCTTGACCACGCTCGGCAGCGTGAGCGCGGCGGCAGCGAAGGCGTCGTAGAGAACGCTTGGCAACAGCAGCGCCAGCAGCACGATCCAGATCACGCCGGCCAGGCCGCTTCCATCGGCTCCGAGCAGCATCGTCACGCAGACGCAGGTCAACTGGATGATCATGCCGATGAGGGTGCCCGCGAACGTCGCGGCGCGGCCCCATTCCTTTTGCTGCAAGAGGCCGACGCCGCCGGAGATAACAAAAATGTTGAGGACGAACATGACAAAGGCAATCCCCAGGCTGACCGCGGCACGGTTTGCGACCCGCTCGTCCCCTCGTTCGTCCACGGCCCCGATAGCACCCAGCAATCCGAGGAACAGTGCGAAGTACAGCACGGCTCGCAGCGTCCCGACCACGAAGTTGGCAATCCCCAGGACCAGCAGCATCTTGTGCAGCGGCGGCCGGTGCATGTGGGCCACCATGAACGGGGCGAACTTCCGCCGGTCTTCCAGCGCCTCGAAACTGTGGAGCCGCGGCTCTCCATATCCCGGCGGCAGCGGGCGGAGGACGGGGCCGAGGGACTTCAAACCCGCGCCCGTTGTCGGGAAGTCGTCGTGACTGAGAGGAGTAATCGGAGCGGCAGACGGCGGCGGAGCGGGGCGATCCGGGGCCTGCTTCGGCGGGGCGGGTTTGGCTGCCGCTGGACCAAGGGGCTGTTTCTCGCCGATTGGGTGCAAATCGGGATAGCGGTCCGTGGCCCATTGCCACTGCTCGGCCCCCTTTCGCAAAAGCTGACAGTTGCCGGTAATCCGCCCTTCCTCATACCAGGCTTGGAGCTGCCCTTCGGTGACCGGCCCGAACTGCCGCCCGTCCTCCGCCTGCACGTACCAGATGGTTGCTGGAGCAATGTGTTGCGGGTCCGCCCCCTGATCTACCTTGGGGGTGAGCCGGACTTCGCTCGCCGGAATGGGGAACTGTTTGCCGCAATGCGGGCAGTTGGCGTGCTTCCCCGCCTGCTCACCAGCGAGTTGAAAAGGCTGCTGGCAAAACGGGCAAGTCAGGTCAAGGGACATTCCCAGAGTCTACTCAAGGTGAAGGCCCTTTCCCACGCTGGCACTTGGGGGCTGTGCATTTACCCGGTAAAGGGGGTCGGGAGTCTTTGGCGTCGGTGGGCTTTGAAAATAGAAGGTCGATGACGCCAAAGACTCCCGACCCCCTTTGCCGCGACGTCGAATCCTTATGCCAGGCCCAGCACTTTGTCCATCCGCCGGCTGATGTCCTGGAGGATCTTCTCGCCGCCGCCGCCGACCTCCGCCGTGGCCCAGCCGTCGTAACCGATTTCGCCGAGGGCCTTGAGGACTTCGGGCCAATCCTCATCCCCTTCGCCGATGGGACACCAGGAATTCTTATGGCTGTAACCCTTGAAATCAAACTTCACCATCCGCTTGCCGAGCTGGCGAATCCAGGTGGCGCTGGGAACCATGTACTTGAGCATGTTGCTGCAATCGAAATAGGCGGCCGCATAGGGACTCTTCAGGTCGTCGACAAATTGAATGAGCTGCTCGGGCTTGGTGAGGAAGTTGTTCCAGACGGTTTCGATGGCGATTTTGACTTGCAGCTTCTCGGCGAGCGGCAGTGCCTTCTTGATTTCGGCTTGTGACCGCTCATAGCACTGCTCGTAGGTGACCTCGTCCTTCACCACGCCGGGAACGAGCAGCACCGTGTCGCAGCCGAAGAAGTGGGCATCTTCAATCGCACCCTTGAGTGCCGACAAGCCTTTGGCACGCACGGCTTCGTCGGGGCTGGAGAGCGTGTCTTGCCAATGGACCGAGTCGATCACGCCATGAATTTTTACCCCCGTCTTGGCCGCAGCCGCCTTGGCCTCTTCCTTGTTCAGGCCGCTGGGGCTATCGACCTCGACTCCTTCAAAGCCGCAGTTCTTGGCGAGAGCGAGCAATTCCTCCGGCGACATCGACATTTTTTGCTTCTTGTCGCCAATCATGCCGTACTTCACCGCCTTGCGGAGCTTGGGTTTCTTGGCTTTTTTTTCTTCGGCGGCAAAGGTGTTGGCGGGGAGAGTGGCGATGGCAGCAGCGGAGGCGGCGGTGAGATTGAAGTCGCGGCGGGAGAGAGACATGGGAACGCTCCATAGAAGGTGGATGGCAATTCGAGATTGTAACCGGGCTCCAGGGAACGGGAGACAGGGGATAACCTCCGTTCTCCTGGGCAGGCTGGAAGCCTGCCCCACCTGCTTGCGTCAAGCTCTCCGGCCACGGCGCGGATTTGTCACGCTTGTAACGATTCTTTCCGATATTCTGATTTGTCCGATACTCCCGCTGAAATCGCTTATTCCATGCGGTTCGGCAAAGTGTAACGGTTATACCAATTCTACGGCCTTCTACCCGCCGCACCTATGTATACCATCACCCGCCGAGCTTTCGGCCTGGGCTCGCTGGCCCTTGCCTCGTCGACCGTCCTTCCCGCGCTCGCCGGCGCCCAGCAGCCCGGCACGCAGCAGCCTGCCCAGCCGAAGAGGAGGCTCCTCATCCCCGGCACCGGCCTGCGGATTGCCAAGACCGGCGACGACTTCGAGGACACGAAGTTCGAGTACTACCCACAGCATCCCAAGAGCAGTTGGAACATCGATAAGGAAATGAACATCCCTGGCGGCATCTCGCTCAACAACCTCTGGGCCGAAGGAGGCAAGCGGGGCACGCCCGACGTGGTCAAACGAATCGCCACGCCGCCGGGAGGCATCGAGGGGAGCAAGGGCTGCATGATGATGCAGTCGCTGCATCCCGGCGTCCCCGGCCGGCTGAGCCACGAGGATCAGCAAGACGACCTGCTGCACAATGTGGAAGGGGTCGCCGGCTCGCAGATTCCGGTCGCCTGGTCCCCCAACGTCGTCTGCCGCGTATATGTGCCGGCGGAAGCCCAGTGGGAGAAAAAGAATGGGGCCACGTTCGGCTATCGCATCGGCCTCTATGGCTACACGCCACAAGGCAAATACGACGAATACTGGCCCGGCATCTTCTTCCACATGCAGCGGGAGCAAGCCGCGGACGGCAAAATCAAGCCCAGCATCCTGAGCGTGCTGCGGGCGGACGAATTCGGCCGCGATCTGCCTGGCCCGGTCTTCCAGCCTTCGAGCTGGTGTACGCTAGGTATGTCCATGCCTCCCGACGGCAGCGTGCAGTTCTTCGGCAAGCCGGGCATCGACGACCTGACGGAAAAAGACTTCCTCGGCGGCTGGCACTGCTATAGCTGGCGGGCCGTGAACTTCAGCACGTTCTTCTACAACGTCATCAACCTGGACAACGGCCGCAACTGGGGCACCCCCTGGACCGTGGATAACGCCTACCTCTACGTCGCCACCGCGCCCAAGCAGAACATTAAGACGCCGGAACGGACCGCGGCGAAACCGGCGCAACCGTAGGCGAATAGGTAGAGGATTGGGACACGGATTAAACGAAGCGACTATCTGCGGTAAACTCCTGTGGATGCGGCTGCCTTCCTTCGCCGCACGAATCCAACAGATTCCAGGAGTTTCGCATGCGCAGCTCGACCGGCATCCTCTTCACCCTGTTTATCCTCGGCATCTTCTCTTCCTTCGCTGCCGCGTGGTGGGTGGACGAATACAAAAGCGGCATCATCTGGCCGGAGCCGACGGTGATGGATGCCGGGCTGCCGGGAGGGCCGCCCGCGGATGCCGTCGTGCTCTTCGATGGCAAGAGTCTGGACGGCTGGGAAGGAGGAGATAAGTGGAAAGTGGAAGGCGGCGTGGCAACCGCGGCTGGCGGCAGCATCACGTCCAAGCAGAAATTTGGCGACTGCCAGTTGCACGTCGAGTTCGCCACGCCGGAGATGGTCGTGGGCGAAGGGCAGGGACGCGGCAATAGCGGCGTCTACTTCATGGGGCAGTACGAGGTGCAGATTCTCGATTCCCACGGCAACCAGACCTACTTCGACGGCCAGTGCGGCAGCATCTATAAACAGCAGCCGCCGATGGTAAACGTCTGCAGGAAGCCGGGAGAGTGGCAGTCCTATGACATCGCCTTCACCGCGCCGCGGTTTAATGACGATGGCAGCGTGAAGTCGCCGGGCTACATCACTGCCCTACATAACGGCGTGCTCATTCACAATCACTTTCAACTTCAAGGCACCACTTCGTTTACCGAAGCCCCCAAGTACCACAAGCATGCCGACAAAGAGCCGCTGCATATCCAGTTCCACGGCAATCCCGTGAGGTTCCGTAACATCTGGTTGCGCGAGAACATCGAGCCGCTGGCGGGAAAGAAGCCGTAAGGAGTGTTCGTTACTTCCTTGGCGGAATTGGACAAGCCGGCAACTTATCCCACGAGGTCTTCTACAAGAAAACACCCCGCAGGCTGGTGAGCCGCGGGGTGCGTATTTGATTCGCAAGAGTCGATTCGCAAGGACTACTTGTCTCCGGGAGCTTCCTTGACGGCTCCTTCGACTTTCTCGACTTCTTCTTTGGCCTTTTCATCGCCCTCCTTGACTTCTTCCTTGGCCTTCTCAGTCCCTTCCTTGATTTCTTCCTTGGCCCCCTCAACGGCTCCTTCGACCTTCTCGACCCCTTCCTTGGAAGCCGTGTCAACAGCCTCGGTCCCTTCCTTGACTGTCTCATCCATTTTCGCTTTGGCATCCTCAATCATCGCGCCAGTTTGGTCCTGCAATTCCTTCATCTTCGCAGCCGGGTCAATCACGACCTTCGGCTTTTCGCCGCCACAGCCGACGAGCAGTCCCACGGTCAACAAACTAACGAGTGCAAGCAACTTCTTCATAACCAATCTCCCAAAGTATGGTGTTTCCGAGTAGCCTTGGCCCAAAGAGTGCCATTGGCCCTGTCGGCGGTATTGGGCCGCTTCCAGCGCGGCCGCACCTACTAGGAGCCGGCCAGCGGTCGGTTTATTCCCTTACACCGCAAACTATTTGCGACCGGGTTCAACTGGCCCTTCCTTGAGGTTTGCGAGGTACTCCACCAGGTCCCGCACCTCGAACTTGCTTAGATGCTTCGTCAAGTCATCGGGCATGGCCGATTTGGCGGGGCGGCGCTGGTCGATTTCTTCCTTGGCCAGGGAAATCAGCTTCCCTTCCGCGGTCATCAGGTCGACTTTCTCGTCCGATTCCTTCTTGATAATGCCGGTGAAGGAATTGCCGCTGGAATCTAGGACGAGGACGGACTCGAACCCCTTGGCGATGGCTTTGTTCGGGGCGACCAGCGATTCCAGCAGGTATTTTCGCGTCTTGAGCGGGTCGGCTGCCAGCTTGGTCAGATCAGGGCCGACATCGCCGCCATTGCCGGCGATGCGGTGGCAGCGGACGCAGGAAACCTGGGTCCGCTCGCGGAATATGGTGCGTCCTCGCTCGGCATCCCCCCCCTTCAGGCAGTCGAGATAGGGCGAGACTGCGGCATCCTCCGCCGGCAAGTCGCTTTCATATTTGGCAAGCTTCGATTTGATTTCGCCGGAAGCTCGTCGGCGGGCCGCTTCCACCAGGTCCAGCCGAGCCGCAGGCGGGAAGGAGCCGGCGACGAGATCGTCGAGGGCTTTCGAGAAAATGGCGTTCGTCCCCGGCTGCTTGAAGTTGGCCAGTGAATGGAGCGCCGCTTGCCGTTCGACGATTTCTCCTTTCAGCACGGCTTCTTCCATCACTGCCAGCGACTCAGCCGGCTTGAGTTCGAGCAGCACGTTGCGGGCGGCGGCGCGGACGAGAGGTGCTTCGTCTTTGAGCGATGTCTCAACCGCTTTCTCCAGGCCAGGATCCTTGAGTATGGCCAGTGCCGTCAGCGAATCAGCCCGGATTTGCGGCGGCTGAGCCTTGTCGGTGAGCAGCGTGAAGAGCGAAGGGCCGACTTCCTGGATGCCCAGTTCCGCCGCCACTTTGGCCCCTTCCGCTTGCACTTTCGGCGAACCGCTGAAGAGGCCGGGAAGGTTGTTGCGAAGCGCAGCCGCTGCCGGCTCACGTCCGCGAGGCGGCAGGGGACGCCAGAAATTAAGGACGCGGTCTTTCGGTGACGGCTTGTCCCACGATCGCAACATAGCAAGCGCCTCCAGCCGCAGATTGTCCGGCGCTTCCTTCCGCGCGGCGAACGCGGCGATGGCATTCGCATTCTCCACGCCTCCCAGCCGGTAGTTGGCGTTAAGGACACGGCGGAGCAGGGCGTCGTCGGTGGAGCTGCGCGTGATGAGCGCCGCAAGCTTGGGCATCGCTGACTCAATCGGCAAATCATGAATGGCTCGCGCCGCCTCAATCACGACCAGCGGATCGTTGTCATTCAGGAACATTGCCACTTGTTCGCTGCCGAGCTTTCGCATCGCCACCGCAGTTGCCAGGCGAACGGCCGGCGAAGAATGTTCTCCGGCTTCCACAATCGCCTCGCCGCTTCCCGCGGAGCCGGCCAGGCCCATGATGCCGGCGTGTCGCAGGACGGAGTCCTGGTTGTTGTTTTCTTCCAACATCGCGGAGAGTGGCGAGATGGCTTCTTTGCGACCGAGCTTGCCGAGAGAAATGGCGGCGAAGTAGCGGACGCGAGGGCTGTCGTCCTTGAGCAGCGGAACGAGCCGTTCGTAGTAACCCGCTTCAGCGGGTTTGCCTTCGCCAATCGCTTTCGCCGCTTGAGCGCGGACTTCGGCTTCTTTGTCCCCGAGTAGCGGCAGCAGGGCTTCGAGTTTCTTCATCCCATCCGTTTCGCGTCGGGCAATCTGTGCCAATCCCCAAATGCCGTGCAGCCGGGCCAGGAGATTCGGTCCTTCGAGCGCCGCTTTCGTCAGTGCCGCGGACTCGTGCCTTTCGGCGAGCGCAAACTGAGCCTCCTGCCGCACCCGCCGGTCCGTATTCCCCAGCAGTTTGACAAGCTCTTCCGTCGGCCGCTGCGAAAAACCTTCACCCAGCAGCTTCTTCACTTCCTGCACCTCGGTTGAGGCGGAGACTTCCGGCGAAGAGTAACGGTAGATGCGTCCCTTCCCCTCGCCGTTCCAGCCGTTGACCCAGTCGGTGAGATAGACCGCGCCGTCTGGGCCAAAGTCAACATCGGTGGCCAGCACGCTCCACAGCGTTTCTTCGCCATCCGCCACTTCAAAGCCGGCTCCCTTGGGCTTCACGCGAAAGGTCCGCACGCCGCTGTTGGCGGGTGTGCCGCGGAAATCGACGAGGAAGAACCGCTGCTTGTAGTGTTCAGGCAGCCCGGTTCCCGGATAGAACGCCAGCCCCGAGGGGCCGCTGGCGAGGTTGGAGACCGGCGGCACGATGTAGGCCGGCTGGCCTTCGTGGGCCGGATGCCAGATTTTTTCCCGGTTGAAAGGGCCGCGATCAGGGAGGTACTGGTACTCCATCCGCCAGCCGCTGTCCCCCCCTTCCACAACATAGACCCAGCGGGCCTGGTCGCCGCTGTCGGAGTTGTTGTCGCCCGTGAAGAGGCTGCCGTAGTCGTCAAACGCCAGCTCTTGTGGGTTCCGCAGGCCGGTGGCGAAGACTTCCAGGTTGCTGCCGTCGAGCTCGCAACGGAGGACCGCCCCGCATTGCGGATGGACAATTTGCTTCCCTTCTTGCGTCGTCACGTTGAAACCGCGGTCCCCGATGCTGAAATACAGCCGGCCATCCGGGCCGAGAATCAGCCCATGCATGTCGTGCCCGCGGAAGGCGAACCGCACGCCATAGCCGCTGTGCAGCGCAGTCCGCTCCTCCGCTTTGCCGTCGTTGTCTTTGTCCCGCAACCGCCAGAGATTGGGGATGTTGGTGTAGTAAACATCGTCGCCTCGAACGAGAACCCCCGCCCCGGTCCCTTCTTCGATTTTGTTGAAGCCGGCGGCGAAGACAGTGGCCTTGTCCGCTTTGCCGTCGCCGTTGGTATCCTCCAACAGGCGGATGCGGTCGTCCTGCTGCGTGTATTCAGCCGCCTTTCCCTTGAGATGCTTGTGAATGTACGCCAGTCGGTCGGCGACGGTCTGGGCGGCCAGGTCGTCGTCGAGCCACTCGGCATGATTGCGATTGTCCGCGATCGCCGTCGTCTGGCGAAACGTTTCGCACACAAAGAACCGTCCGCGGTTATCGATGAAGAAGGCCACCGGATTGGCCAACAGCGGTTCGGCGGCAAAGACCTCCACCTTCAGGCCGGCAGGAACCTTAAAACCGCTGATGGCCTGCTCCGCCTCTTTGGAAGCAGTAGCGATCTGCGGCTCTTGCGGAGGTGGCGGCTCCTCGCCTCGGGCGAGAACACACGCCAGCCACAATCCAACCAGGAGCAAGAACGGGCGAAACCAATTCATGGGAGATTTTGCCGCCAAGGGGCAGGCGCGGAGAAAGGGAAAGATGAGAATACGAGGGTGGGCATCAGCAATCCTAATTGCTGGTGAATTTGTTGGCAATTACGCGGTCTGCTCGCGGAGCGAGCGGACTACATTGAGGCAGGTCTTATGGCGGTTCGTTGTTCCAAATGCGGCGAAGAGCTGCTCGGTCCGGTCAATCGCTGCTGGAAGTGCGGTCAGCAGTTCACCGCCCAGGCGGAGACTGGGGGACTGCCGCCGGTTCGCTACGCCCCCATCGAACTCCCCAGCGACGTCGTGATGGCGGAATTCGCCGGCGGGCCGGTGACCGCGACCGTGCCCGGCGAAGATTCCGCCGCGGCGTCTTCTCCCCTTTCCGCCTCCAGCAGCGTGCCCGCTGCTACGAACGCGGCTTTCCAAGATCCCATCGGCAATCGCGTCCGCAGCGGCTCGCCGTTTGTCCGAGGAGCGGTCATGCAGCCGGTGACGACGGCGGCCTTTCCGCGAAACCCACTCGCGCCGGGCATCTCCCCGCGAATCCCTGGTCCGCCCGGTCACGACCCCTTGGCCGTGGCCGGGGCCATCACCGCCATTCTCATGGGGATTTTCGCCCTCGGCATCGCCTGGATTGCCTCGTGGGTGGCGATCAGCGCTGCCGTGGTCATCGCCCTTATCGGCTTTGCAATGGGCATCTGGGGGCTCTACTCCAAGCGCCGCGGCTGGGCGCTGTTTGGCATCCTCATCTCCTGCTCCGCGATCGGCCTGGCCACCTACACCGGCACAATCCTGGTGTACGAACTCCGGCGCGAGCAACAAGAGTCGGTTGAGACAGACCCCAGCTTGGGACCGTAAGCAAGTACTCCTCACGCTCGGCGTGAGGAATCAGCTCGCGGAGCGAGATGAGTACTGTTCTTGTCGAGCCAGGCCACAATCGCATCGGCTGTGCCAGGATTTGTCGCCAGCGGAACCCGATGAACATCGCAGACCCGCATCAGCGCCGAGACATCCGGCTCGTGCGGCTGAGCGGTGAGCGGGTCGCGGAAGAAGATGACGGCCATGATTTTCCCTTCGGCCACGCGAGAGCCAATCATCAGGTCGCCTCCTTCCGGGCCGTGAGCCACGCATTCCACTTGGAGCGGCAGCTCCCGATTGAGCAATTTGCCCGTGCTGGCCGTGGCGACGAGCGGATACCGCTGGAACAGCGGCAAGTTCCGCCGCACAAAGTCCAGGATGGCCTGCTTCTTCTGGTCGTGGGCGATGAGGGCAATCATGGGTGTTCTGCCGGAGCAGCGTAGGGTGCATGAGTTACACGAACTGCACGCGGGAGTAGGCGATGATTCTAAGGCTCAAGTACCAAAATAGCGACGCTGTTCACGCGTGCATTTCGCTACCGCTCATGCACCCTACCGTCTTTCTGAGAACCTTTTGCCCCCGCCGCAGCACCCATGAGAGGCAGTGCGGCAAGCAAACCGATTTTTCCTAACATCGCTTCCCTGCACCGCTTAGACTGAGTTAAGCTAATGAGTAATCCACCCCCGACCATCGCCTCCGGCTGAAAAAGGGGTCTGGCTCCGAGCCACCTGCGGTCGCTGCCGATGAAACATGTTGCGGCGAGGTGCCTGACCCCTTTTTCAGCCGCCCAGGATTCCCCGCGTGAACCGCCTGAACGTGGAAGAGACCACCCGCGAGCACTTTCCCCGCATCCATCGGGCTGCGCTTGTGCTCTGCGGCAATCCCTGGGATGCCGACGACCTCGCCCAGGAAACCTTCATGGTCCTGGCCCGGCAAGGGAAGGATTTTGAAGGACGAAGCAGCGTTTACACTTGGCTCTACGGCATCCTGCTCAACCTGGACCGTCGGCAGCGGCGACAACTGGGTATGAAGCGCCGCAAGCTCCGGGTTCTGTGGGACCGCGAGCCGGCGGCCGAGCGAAGCGTGCCGGGAGCGGATGCCCCGGTGGAAGTGGCCGAGTGGAAAAACAGCCTCTGGGCTCGCGTCGCCCTGCTCCCCGAAGGGCAGCGGCTGTCGCTGGTCTTGCGGTTCAGCGAGGGATTGCGGTACGAGGAGGTCGCCGAAGTTTTGCAGTGTCCGTTGGGCACGGTCAAGAGCCGGATTTTTCACGGCCTGGCCGGCCTGCGTCGGATATTGGACAGCGAAGGGGATGAGGCCCGGCAGGTGCCCGCCTTTCCTAGCGAGGACATTTCTCATGCCGTTTGATCCCAAACTGTTCAGCGAAGACGACGCGGACTTTGACGCCGCCGCGGACTTGCAGCTTCCCGCCGACCTCGCCCTCATGGCCGAGCAACTCGGGGACGACGCGGCTCGGCTGGCGGCCACTTATCCGCCGCCGGCGCCAGCGGTGATCGCTGCCGTTTCGCGCCAAAAGACAGACGTCCCATCGGTTTCCCGTCGCAATGCCTGGCTCACACGTTCCCTCGCTGGCACCGCTCTGGCCGCTGGACTCATCACGATCTCGCTCGTGGCATCGAATTCCTATCGGCCCCAAGACGCCAATCACCCGCTGCCGGCAGCCGCTTCATCGCCCGCTATTGATTCCTTAGTAGCGCATGAACCTGCCACGCCAAAAAGTACGCAGCCGCAAAAAATCCTCGTCACTCCTGCCTCCTGGTTGGGCGACACGTCCGGCCCCGAACTCGAAGCCCTGATGGACCTTTGGGAACAAGACAAGCCCGCCGTCCGCAGTTTGTCTTTTTGAACGAAAGACTCAGCCCTTTGAACCTCTCCCACATCAGCCTGAAGCGCAAGCGAAGGACACTGCCGCATACCGGTAGTCGCAATATTGCCGCCAAAGCCTCCCCCCGTTGGCCGCGCCTTCCTTCGCTTGCGCTTCAGGCTGGTGTCGTTTACTGCTCCCTCCTCGCCACCGCCGCGGCTCAGGAGCTCAACACTCCTTTCGTCTCCTGGGAAAAACCGACCCAGCGTTTGCAAAACGCCACCGTCACCGTTCGCATCCTCTGCCAAATGCAGAAGCCGCCTATGGAGAAAAACGGAGAGAAGATCGAATCCGCCAATCCCGTAGCCGGCCCCTTCGCCGAAAAAACTACGACCGAAAAATCCGCTGGCGAAAAACAAAAGGAATCCGGCCTCCCCTCCACCGTCATCGTCTGCACCGGCCTCTGCGTCGCCCGCAACAAATTCGTCACCGCGGTCCAGGTCGGCACCGATTCCCAAATCCGCTTCACCTTTCCCGGCGGCAGCCAGGGGGATGCCCGGCTGCGGGTGATTGATGAGTTCTCCGGCCTGGCGATTTTGGAATCCAAGGGGGATGCCGCCACCCCGATCGAGCTTGCCGCCGCACCCGCCGTCGCCGGCTCATGGGTGATGACCGGCTCTGCCTGGGGGGTGGAAAAGCCCATCGTCTCGCTCGGTATCGTCGGCGCGGTGGACCGCACTCTTACCGGCGGCGGCTACCCGCCCCTCCTCCAATGCGACGTCCGGACGACCGACACCTCCTGCGGCGCGGGGGTCGTCAACAGTCAGGGCAAACTCGTCGGCGTCGTCATCGGCACGGACAAACCCGAGGCGCAGCGCGGCTGGGCCTACGCCGTCCCCGTCACTCACGTGCAGCGGCTGCTCCGCGTGGCGGAAGGGGCCAAAGACACTGCCGGCAGAGAAGGAGACAAATCGGTCATCGTCCTCAAGCGCCGGCGGCCCGTGGTCGGCATGTCGCTCGACAGCGAGGAAGGGGGCAGCATCGTCGTCCGTCGCGTCGTCCCCGGCGGACCAGCCGCCAAAGCTGGCATCCAGGTCGGCGACCACATCACCGCCTCCGACGGCATCCGCATCCGCTCCGTCTACCAGGCCACCGTCCCCACCCTCCACAAGCAGCCGGGCGACACCATCAGCTTCACCATCGAACGAGCCGGTAAGCCGCTAGAGATGCAGTTCACCCTCGGCGGCGGCGTGGAACTCCCCTCTCTCCCCGAAAACCAACTCGCCGAAGTCATCCAGCCCAAAGTCCAAATGCGGCGAGACTCAAAAGGCAGCTACGTCCGCGAGGATGACAAGAATAGTACTCATCTCGCTCCGCGAGATGACGCCGAAGGCGAAAAACTCGCCGATGGCAAACAGTCCGCGGAGAAAATCGCCCTCCTCGAAAAAGCCATGGACCGCTACCAAAAAGTCATCGAGTTCCAGCAGCAACAGCTCCAAGAATCTAACGCCAGCCGCCGCCAACTCGAAGAGTCCCTCGAATCCCTCAAGTCCGACCTCGAATCTCTCCGCAAGCAGCTACAGCCGGGCGGCAGCGGCGGCAAGAAGGAATCGGCCGCGGAAGGGACTAAAAGGTAGCCGCGCTGCGCCGACGTGTGCGCTTGCACCTCGATGTTGACGTTGCATTCGATTCCGCGCCCCGCATTTCTTTCCGGCGAGTGGCCTGCGTATGCTGGCCGGTGACTTTGGACCCTGGGGCTGCACCCTTCTCGGGTTCGACGTGACCCGCCAGCTTACGCAAGCCGCTTACCCCACGATCCTTTGCCTTGCCGACACGGTAGCGGGGCGGTTAGACTGGAACCTTCACAGGATATTGATGCGTGTAAAGGATGATGCTGGTGGAAGGAATGAATTTCAAGACTGACTCCTCGGGTGCTCCTTTCTCTCGCCGCGAGCTGCTGCGCGTGGGGGGGGGGGGGGTGAT
>JBKJNY010000050.1:0-4721 GCA_046593355.1 Pirellulaceae bacterium
ATCCATCGGGACATCAAGCCGTCGAACGTGCTGGTGACGTCGCACGACGGCAAGCCGGTGGCCAAAGTGATCGACTTCGGCGTCGCCAAGGCGACCGAGCAGAAGCTGACCGAGCGGACTCTGTTCACGCAGTACGGCACGATGGTCGGCACGCTGGAATACATGAGCCCGGAGCAGGCCGAGATGAGCGCCCTGGGCATCGACACCCGCAGCGACATCTACTCGCTGGGCGTGCTGCTGTACGAATTGCTGACGGGCAGCACGCCGCTCACCCGTAATCGTATCAAGGACGCTGCGTACGCGGAAATTCTTCGCATCATCAAGGAGGAGGAACCGCAAAAGCCGAGCACCCGGCTTTCTGATTCGGGCGAGGCGCTGGCGTCGATTTCGGCCCAGCGGCACATGGAACCAGCCAAGCTGTCGAAGCTGGTACGGGGCGAGCTGGACTGGATCGTGATGAAGACGCTGGAGAAGGACCGCAGCCGCCGTTACGAGACGGCCAACGGTTTCGCCGCCGATGTGCAGCGTTACCTGAACGACGAGCCGGTGCAGGCGTGTCCGCCGTCGGCCATGTATCGCTTCCGCAAGTTCGCCCGGCGAAACAAGCGGGCCCTGGCAACCGTGAGCTTGCTCGCCGTCATATTGCTCGTAGCCGTGAGCGCGGTGGCTGGAACGATTGGTTGGGCCGTGCGCGACCGAGACGCCCGCCAAGCAGCCATTGAACAGGAAACAAACCTGGCTTTAAGGGAAGCCGATCATCTCCAGCAGCAACAAAAGTACCCGGACGCCCTGTCGGCGGCCAAGCGCGCGCAGGGAATACTGGCGGGCGGCGACGTCAGCGCCGAGATCCGCCAGCGCGTGAGCGACCGGCTGGCCGACCTAGAGATGGTCGTGCGGCTGGAGGGGATACCCCTCCTGATGACGAAGCTGGCGGAGGAGGCGAGTCCGTTTAACTTCGCGGCAGGGGACACGGCCTACCGCGAGGCCTTCCGCGACTACGGCGTTGATGTCGAGGCGCTGGATGTGCGCGAGGCGGCGAACCGCATGCGGGCGCGGAGCATCCCGGTCGAGCTGGCGACAGCGCTGGATGAGTGGGCCAGGCTTCGGAGGAACATACGCAAGACAGAGGACACGAGCTGGAAGCATCTCCTCGCGGTAGGGCAGGCTGCCGATCCCCAACCTTGGCGGCAGCAGTTGTCGGACGTGCTGGAGCGGAGGGAAGATCCGAAAGATCGAGCGAGCCTAGAGACGCTGGCCGGTTCGGAGCAGGTTGCCGCGCTGCCGCCGGTAGCCCTGTACCTGATTGCGAATGCCCTGAAAGACGCGGGCGCGGTCGAAGAATCGCTGGCCTTGCTGCGCAAAGCGAGGCAGCGGCATCCCGGCGATTTCCGGATCAACCAGTCACTCGCAGATTATCTCCTCATGGTTAAGCAGCCTCCCGATCTGGACGAGGCGCTTCGCTTTTCCACGGCCGCAGTGGCGCTTCGTCCCGAAAGGCCCGGCGCGTTGATGATTTACGGTGAAATATTGGCGAAAAAGGGCTTGCTGGATGAGACGATCGCCGCCTACAAGGAGGCCATCCGCCTCAAGCCGGACCACGTCAATGCCCACGCCAACCTCGGCGTGGCTCTTGGGCGAAAAGGGAAAGTAGATGAGGGCATCGCCTGCTTCCGCAAGGTCATCGAACTCGACCCGAAAAACAGCCGCGCCCACAACAACCTCGCCAGCGCGATGTACCACCAGAAGAAGCTGGACGAGGCCATCACCGAATACTCCAAAGCCATCGAGCTGGATCCGAAGTTCCTGATGGCGCTGAACAACCGGGCATCCGCATACATGGGGTTGGGCCAGTGGGCAAAGGCCGCTGCCGACTACGCGCGCATCGTCGAACTGGAACCGCGGAACGATGGGGCGCGACTTAAGTTGGCCAGTTGCTCCGTGCAACTCGGGCGCTACCAGCAGGCCCTCGACGACTACGGTCAAATCGTCGAGCGCTTCCCGACGGCCGCACTCCCACACAACGACCTCGCCTGGCTGCTGGCCACTTGTCCCGACACGAAATTTCGCGACCCCGTCCGGGCAGTGGAATTGGCAAAAAAAGCCGTCGAGCTGGCTCCGAAGGCTGAGGCTTACCCCAACACGTTGGGCGTAGCCCAGTACCGCGCCGGCGATTGGAAGGCGGCAACCGACGCCCTGGACAAGTCCATGGAACTCCGCAAAGGCGGCGACAGCTTCGATTGGTTCTTCCTGGCGATGGCCCACTGGCAGTTGGACCACAAAGTGGAAGCTCGCAAGTGGTTTGACCAGGCGGATGCGTGGATGGAGAAGAACCAGCCGGAAAACGAGGAACTCAAGCGTTTCCGCGCCGAAGCGGCGGAATTGCTGGGCGTAAAGGAAGAGGCGAAGTCGGATTGCGCTTGGCGTGGCCGATCCCCTCACCTGGCCGTTCGTCTCGCGGCCCGCCTGAGCGCCCGGTCGATTTTCTCGACCGTGCGGACCGTCGGCGAATGTTTGCCCGATTCCAGCCGCGAGAGTGTTTCCTGCCGCACGCCGGCGAGCTTCGCCAGCGACTGTTGCGTCAGCCCGAGCGCCTTCCGCTCCGTGACAATGCTGCGGGCGACGGATACACGTGCGAAGAGGGCGGCGGGGCGGTGGCCTTCCGCGTCAAGCGAAGGCCACGACGGCAGACCGGCGTCGGCTGTCTCGACGCTGGCCGCCAACTGCTCCAGCCGCCGCAGCTCAGCCGGTTCAATCAAGACGAACGGTTTGCCCTTCACCTTCACCACTTGTCGTGACATCACTTACTCCTCGTAGAACCCATCCCGATGCCCCACTTTTTCAATGACCACGCGAGGCGGCAACGGCGGCTGTGCCGCGGCAGCGCCAGGGATGACACGAAATTGAACCCGGTAATCACCCGTGCGAATTCGGAAGCGACCCGCCAGTTCGCCGGTGAGCGATTTAGCCCCGCTCACCGCCGGCCAATGTTCCAGGCGAACAAATACCCGCTCCATCCGAGCGCGAATCACCTTGGGCAGGCCTTGGAACTGTTCCTGGGCCGCGGCCGTGATCACCACTGTCGCCATATCCGCAAGCCTATACTCTATGACAAATTTGTCAACCGCAATAAAACCCTAACGCCTAACCCCTGATCCCCGAACAAAAGCGGCCGGTGAGTCCCAACCGCGAAGCAGGACACTCACCGGCCTGGTAGCCTCGCCCCGGCGCTCGGTTTGCGCGCTGGCAGCGATGCTTTTTTATTCTACCGCAAACCTGCCATACCAGACTGGAACACAAAACATGTTACTTACCAAACGATTCGGCGCGGTCTTTACCGCCCTGATTGCCATCGCGGCCTTGGCCGCTCTGGCCATGCACTCCACTGCGAAAGGAGCCAGGCCCGGCGTCGTCGTCAAGCGCCCGATCTCCTATCTGACGGCGACGAGCAGTTTCAACATTGAGGTGATTGATGAGAAAGGTTCCAGCAGCATCACGGTCAACCGCGACACTTCGGGTTCCCATCCCCGCTGGTCACCCGATGGTCTGCTGATTGGCGGGTATTACAAGTGGCTGGGAAACGACAATGCCATCATGGCCATGAGCCCGAGCGGTGCCAACGAGCAGGTCGTCCTGACACAGGGGGAGTTCCTGGCCTGGAACCTGTTCCGCCCCGGCGTGCAGGACTCAACGGGGTTTGATACGCTCTCGAGCAATTGCTGGTTTGGAACGAATGCCATCATTTTCGCCGGTTCCACTACCTACTTGGGAGCTGGGGGCCAGACGCTCACCGCCAACCGTCTATTCATCGTGGATGCGACGGGCACCATCACGCCGCTGACCGAGTCGGCGCCCCATGCCGCGACCTATGACTTCGACCCGCATTGGTCGGCGGCGCTCAATAAGGTCGTGTTCGCCACCCACGCAGACGCGAATCCCGAACTCTATGCCATCAATCCGGACGGATCGGGATTACGACAGATCACCGATTTCGGCGGCAGCGTGAGCAAATTGCACCGGCCCGTATGGAGCCCGTCCGGCGACCGCATCGTCGTCGGCGTGCGTCCCAGCTCGGTTAATACTTGGCAACTGTGGATTCTTCATGTGGACCTCAGTCAGCCGAATCCCGTCACCGCGATGGTCCCATTCAAGGTCGTTGACGGCGGGGGCGGATATGTGCAGACGCCGGCCTGGTCGCCGGACGGCACGCGGATTGTTTTTTCCCGAACCGTATACGACAGCCGCAACCGTAGGTTCTTTGAATTGGTGATTGCCGACGCCGCGTCGGGCGCCGAAACCATCATCAAGCGTTCCACTTCCTTCATTGAGTCGCCCGACTGGAATCCCGTGCCGTGATGGTGATTTTGCTTGGCATCGACGGTCCACTGTTTTGAAAAAGCGGCCGGTGAGTCCCAACTGCAAAGCAGGACACTCACCGGCCTGATAGCCTCGCCCCGGCGCTCGGTTTGCGCGCTGGGAACATGGCTTTTTTATTCTACCGCAAACCTGGAGAAACCGTATCATGACATCTTTGATCACATGCCTTATCGAACTTCTGCGTCATAAGCGCGCTAGGCCGGGCGGCCCTGCGAAAGCCGGCCGCTTTACCATCGGCGTCGCGCTCTGCACTCTGGCCCTCCTCGCGGCGGCCCCCGCCAACGCCCAGGCGCAGGACAGCCTCGTCTCCTGGGGATTGGACAACCTCGGTGTGGTGAGCGAAACGC
>JBKJNY010000236.1:0-6450 GCA_046593355.1 Pirellulaceae bacterium
GCAAATCGAGCGACCAGCGTCGCCGCCACGATTTCATCGCCGGTGCTGCGCACGGACGTCACCCCCGCCGCCAAATACAGGGGCAAGACTTCATCACCCGTGACGTGAGCGAAATCGAGCACATGGACCAGGTGCACGTGGGCGTCGATCAGCCCCGGCATCGCGAACTTGCCCCGGCCATCAATGCGCATGGTGCCGGCCGGCACATCAGCTGCCTCGTCAGGCCCAAGCACCGACGTGATTTCCTCTCCGCGAATCACTATGGTTCGCTCCGGCAATATCTCACCTCGCAGCGGATCAAACAGATTACATCGCTCGATAACGACGGTTTGCTCTTCCGCGGCTGACCCCGTCGCTGGGGCCGCAAACACGCCGAAAACACTTGCCGCGAAGAGTGCCGCGCCCGCCGAAAGACTCCGAGATGAGTGGCTGTGAATGTACATTTTCACGGAGTCCCGTCTTGCGTCCGGCTTTGCGCCTGCGCAGTTGCGGTCGTAACCGGTCCCAAGATTCGGAACATGTCGCTCTCCGTTGCAGCTCATCTTTCAGCTAACCATGTTGTACCGAACATCAGCCGCCCTTGATATGTTTTTCGGCGACTTTGCGTGATTTTTCTTGGGGCAGAACCTTCGTTATCCCGCCGACAAACACAGAAGGTTGGTGATTGCAGTGGTGTTTGCGTCTATGGCGCGGCAATCTCTCCGCAGCCAGATCGCCTGCCAGCCGGCGGCAAGTGGACCGGCAACATCAGCGGCATGGTCGTCGCCGATGAGCAAGATTTGTTCGGGGGGCAGGCCGAGTTGCTCTTGCACCGCGCGATAAAACCGCGGCTCCGGCTTGGGAAAGCCGATTTCGGAGGAAACGAAGATGTCCCGGCATTCATCCAATGGAGGATGGCCGCCGCAGATGCTCCGCAGGCGGCTATCGAAGTTCGAAGCGATGCCGAGCAGATAGCCGCGGCGAGTCAGTTCTTGCCAGGCGTGCGCGACGTCGTCGAAGAGTCGCCAGCTCGACGCGATACCAAAATGTTGCCAGAGCGTGCTGAGCAGTAGCTCCTGGGAGTCGTCCACATCGTCAATCACGTCGTAGACGATCCGCCGCCAGCGTTCGCGTTCTTGCTGCTCGCTGGTCTGGTCCGCTTGAAGATGCCGCGTTATCGCCGCGCGAAACCGGCAAGCGATTTCATTCACCGAATGATTTGAACCAAGATTTTGCGCCTCGCGGTGATAGACCTCCGCCACCGGTGGGTCGGGATAAATCAGCGTGCCGACGGCGTCAAAGAGGACGGCCCGGACATTCGGGGGAATCGGCGGCATCTACTGCTCCCAACTCCGCATACGGGCGATGAGCAGTTTGACTTCTTCCTTCTTTTTCTCGAAGAGGGCGAACAGGACCAACAGGGCGATGCCCAGGGTGAAGCCAAAAGCCCACCAGGGCCAGGTCTGCTCAAAGGTTCGGGCGGCGTGCCAGACCATGCTGATCATGGCCATCAAGGTGAAGCTGGCACCCAGGTAGAGGAAGGCTCGGATGCGGAGCATGATGCCGGCCAGCGCCCCCGCGACGGAGAGGGCGGCAAGGATCATGGGGGGCCAGAGATAGTCGGCCGAGTGAATGAAGATTTCGCTGGTCGAGCTGAGATAGATGACGATGGTGGCGGCGTAGCGAGCTGCGGTCAATTGCTCCGTGCTGAGGCGCGTGCGGTTGAGTTGGGCCGCGAGCAACACGGCGACGGCTGGAGGGATGAGCCAGAACTGCGGATGCTCGGTGAAATGAAAGCCGTTGTGTTGCAGCAGCACCCAAAGCGAGGCGTTGCCGGCGACGGCCGCGGCGGCTCCGTACATGAAGGAGCGGTGCATCATGGAGAGCACCAGATACATGAGCCCCGCTAAGAACAGCACCAGCTCGTAGGGTGCGCTGGGTGCGGGGACAATCAACATTGCCAGAGCCGGAATCAGCGGCAGCAGTCCGCCGGTGCGACGGAAGGGCTCCGCCAATACCCGGATTTTCTGCCGCTGAAAGATTTCGGCGGCAGCGACTCCGGCGAACGCTAGTCCGATGATGATAAATGGCCAGTACGGCTTCAGGACCGTATCGAACCACATCGGCCGGCAGACATAGAGATGAGCGAACAACAGGCCGCTCACCGCCTGGGCTCCATAGACATAGAACATCCGCCCCTTCTCATCCAATGCGAGCGGGTCTTTTCCGGGCAGGAGAGCCAGCGACAGCAGACCGGTGATGAGAGCGACCAGGACCACCGCCACGGCGGCGACTTGCAAATCGGCGACCGGAGCGCCGATTCCCGGTTTGAACAAGGCAACTTCCAACCCCAGCACGGCGACGAACGTGACGATCGCCAAGACTCCGGACGAATAGCCCGCCTTGCGCGCGGCCGAATTCCAGGAGCCGATGGTGAACAAGTACCGCGGCAGAACAAGACCATACAGGAACGTCAGGACGGACAGGGCCATCAGCAGACGGAAGACCCGCTCCAGCAGAAGTGTTTCCGTCCACTGCGGATATAACTGTGCCCAGCCGAGGTAAACCATGGTCAATCCGGCCAACAATAGAGCGCCAATTTGAGCCGACTCCTGGCGTTCTTTTTGAGCCAGGCAGGAAATGCCCCAGGCGGCGATGGCGGGCGCGAGGGCAACCGCCACGCGCCACTCCAGTTGTTGGTGAGCAAGGACCGCGGACAAACCGACCGCGCAGACGACGGCTGTGATTCCGATGGAGATTGCCGGCAGCCAGTAGGAGGTTCGCTTAAGGCCGCCGATGGTGTCTGAAACGCCCACGCGCGAGCCGAAATTGGCCAGGTTCGCGCCGAAGCTCCAGAGATGGCCGGTAAGCGCGACGTAGACAGACGCCGAAATGGTTGCGGCCAGACAAAGCTCCACGAGCCGCAAATTGGCATGACGCAGTCCGTCGACGACGAACAGCAGACCGAGCGCGTATGCCGCCAGCAACGTGAAGCTAGCCCGACGGTCCCACAGCGAGCGAATAAGGACTGCCGCGAGCGTCAACAGAGCGGCGAAAATCCACAGGTCGCTGAGAACGAAGCGGCCGAAGTGCTCCTGCGCTTGAAAGACGGGCTCGATAGCGCCAATAAATGTTCCACCGCACAGCCGCAGGGCGAAGATGAGAATGCAGGCAATGAGGCCTACATGATGAGCCGGCGGACCGAAGGCGCGCGGGTCAAAGGGCTGGTCGCTAACTCGCTGCGCCTGGATTTCCAGCGACAGCCAGATCGCGCACAGGCCGCAGACTGCGATGACGGAGGCTTCAACAACGAAGGTGTCGGGCATGGCGATGAGCCATGTCGGCCAGCCGACCCAGAACAAGAACACGGCAACCGGCGCGGCGAGCAGCGAAGCGTAAGCATAGGGCTGGCGGCGGAGGAGAATACCGTGAAGCACAAAAATCAGGCAGACGCCGGCCATTGCTCCCACCGACCACCAGGGCTGCTGGGGGTCCGGTCCAATACCGCCGCGTATCGCCATGACGGCCACGAGCAGCGCAATTACAAAGCTGGCCCAGTGCGAGGGGATGTCCCGCACACGGAGTGTGCGGGCTACTATGGTCAGCGCCGCAATGGCCAGGCTGCCGGCCATCAAGATGTGGTAGCTAATCCACTGGTCGGTACCGTCAAACTGGTCGCATGTCGCGGCCACCAGGCTGATGATGGCCAGAGCGGCAAAAGGCCAAATGTTTGCCGCGTGGCGGGCGGCGTGGCGGTAGGCATCCAGGAGCGCGATCGCCGCGGTCAGGCCGATCGCAATGTAACTGAGATACGAGCCGAGCGACGCCAACTCCTGGGAGCCGGAGAAGGGATGCAGAAAAATTGTACCGGCTGTCCAGAGGACGAGGCTCACAGCGGCAACGGCGGCGATTGCGAGCTGGAGATTGGTCAGGATTCGAGAGGTGAGGGCGGGGGAATCGACGCCGTGCTCGGAAAGTTTCTCATCAACTCTCACCACCCATTTCCGCATCACCAGCCACAGCAGTCCGAAGCCGCCGGCGGCAATGGCGTTCCACTGCAACCACTCGATGGCGTAGATCGGCGGCTCTGCTTTCGCACCGAGCGACACGCGAAGCATGAACGCCAGGTTCACGGCAAATTGCGATACCGCCGAACCTCCGAGTGCAAACAGCGGCTGCCGTTCGCGGATGCAGTAGCCCAGCAGGATAGCGACCAAAGCATACAGCGGCACCGCGTAGGAGATGGTCGGCCCCATCAGGTCGAACAGGCTCCCCGCCAGCGGACCGCCGAGTTTTACGCCGTTTGTTTGTTGCACAACGGCGGCGATGGTCAGGATGAGAATGGACAAACCGGAAAAGACCAGCGGCTGCCAGGCAGTGAGGTAATACGCGGTGCGGCGCAGCTTGCCCCAGGAGAGACCGGGAATCCTCTGCGCCAGGTCGTGCAGTTGAGAGCGGAAGATGAAGAACGACGCGCCGCAGAGGCCGTAGATTGCCGTTAGCCAGCGGGCGGCGGAGGCGACTGCATACTCCTCGGCCCACCAGGTGGCGACGAGCCAGGGAATGGCGAACAGCGTGACAGCGATGCCCATCAGGGCGGGCAATGTCACGCGCTCCCAGAGGGAAACGAGGAGCGCGGCAAAGACCACGACCATTACTCCCCAGCCGCCGATTCCTCCGGCGAAGGGCATTTGCGATGTCAGCGGACCTTCTGGCGGCGTTTGAAAGATACCAAGCTCGAACCATACTCCGTGCCAGGCGGCGAAGATGGCCAGGCCGGGGACCATGCGGACAGCCACGGTTAGCAGCAGTTGGTCCACGGCGGGGAACGGATTGACGAGCAGGCTACGGATGACGCCAGCCGCATTGCGACCGCCACGTCCCCCCTCTTCGCCCCCAGCACTTCCTTCCCGGACAGGGCCGAGAATGTTGATGAGTTCTTCCCGGACCACTTCCAATTTAAGGCCGAGGTTCATGAGGATCTGAGCGGCGACACCTTCTTGTTCCCGGAGGAGTCCCAGTAGGATGTGCTCCGTGGCAACGAAGTTGTGATTGAGTTTGCGGGCCTCTTCCAGCGAGTATTCGATGACGTTCCTGGCACGCGGCGTCTGAGGACGCTTGCTCGTCGTAACGATTTCGGGGCCAGGCTGGATCAGCTTCTCAACTTCGAGGCGAATCTTGTGCAGGTCAACATCCAGTTTCTTCAGGACAAGCGCGGCAACGCCGGAACCTTCCTTGATGAGGCCAAGCAGGATGTGCTCGGTGCCAATGTATTCGTCGTTCAACCGCTGGGCTTCCTGGGTCGCAAGCAGCAGCACTTTGTGGGTGCAGTCGGTAAAGCGTTCGTACAGGGGGTCCGGGCGGCTCGTCATTCGGCGGAGAATGGCGAACAGGATGCCTCCGATGGCGATGAGCAGCATTTGCAAATGCAAATGCCGCACCTTGAGATACCAGAACTCGCCCGTGAGCTGGTCGTACATCACATTCGCGGCGACGTAGCCGGCGCATAGCGCCAACATCGACTGCACACCGTACATCGCCACCGGCTGGCGAAGAAGCAGAAGCGCGGCGAGCCAGACAGCCGCCGCCACACCGGCGTAGGCGGCATACAGAGCGAGTTGCTCTTGATGCGGCCAGAAGATGAACGGCGTGCAGCAGAGGAGTGTGCCCACGCCGCAGAAGGCCAGCGGCTGAATCACGGCATCCCACAGCGGCAGCCGGTCACTCTCTCGATGCACCTCCGCTGAGGCAAAGAGCAGCCGCGGCACGGTGAGCATGGCAATCAAAACATTAATGACGGCATGAATGAGTGTGGCCAGCATCATGGGGTGTGCGGGCAGCAGGTTGGTGTGAATGGCGGCAAGTCCGCCGCGGAGGGTCTCATTCAACGTCAGCCCCTGCGCAAGGCCAATCCACAGCAGCGCCGAACCAACAAGTGCGGGCGCAGCTTGGAAGGGCGATGGAAGTCGCACAGAATACCCAGCCGCCAGACAAGCCGCGGCATAGAACAGCAAGAGCGGCGCGGCCAAATCGGCATCGAGTTGGATTTCCCCCCAGGCTCCCAGCGGCGCGAGCCCGCAGACCAGCGCGACCAGAATCGACAGTCCGCAGAGCGCGGCAGCGCCGCCGAAATAGACCAGGCCATCTTCCCGCCGCTGCTTAGTGAAAAAGAGTGTCCCCGCGCCACCGGCTACGACAGCCAGCAGCGTCATCAAGATTCCGCTCCGTCCCATCAACGCGGCTTGGATGAGATCCAGGGAAGTCGCTCCGTCCGTAATTCTCCCCTGCGCGAGATGAAAACCGACGAGGCAAGCCAGCGTGCCGCACGCTACGGCGGCTCCGTGCAGCAGCGGGAGATTGCCGACCACCGCCAAGAGCGAGAGGAGGATAAAGTTCACAATACCCACCGCCACCAGCAACCGCGGCTCCGGCCAGGCGATGGCCACCATCGCCAGCATCGCCAGACCGCCG
>JBKJNY010000042.1:0-3808 GCA_046593355.1 Pirellulaceae bacterium
GAACTTCGACGCGGTGGTGAAGGTGCTGAAGGAGGAGCAGCAGCGGACGGGGATCAAGCTGCTGTGGGGGACGGCCAACATGTTCTCGCACCCGCGGTACATGCACGGGGCGGCGACCACGTGCAATGCCGACGTCTTCGCCTATGCCGCCTGCCAGGTGAAGAAATGCCTGGAGGTGGCGCTGGAGCTCGGCGGCGAGAACTATGTTTTCTGGGGAGGCCGCGAAGGGTATCAGAACCTGCTCGGCACCGACATGAAGCGGGAGCTCGACCACCTGGGCCGCTTCTTCCACATGGCGGTCGATTACGCCAGGCAGATCGGCTTCAAGGGGACGTTCCTGATCGAGCCCAAGCCGAAGGAGCCGACGAAGCACCAGTACGACAGCGACGCAGCCGCCTGCCTCAACTTCCTGCGGCAGTACGACCTGATGAAACACTTCAAGCTGAACATCGAGACCAACCACGCCACGCTCGCCGGCCACACGATGATGCACGAGCTGGACTACGCGGGGGCCCAAGGGGCGCTCGGCTCCATCGACGCCAACACCGGCGACCTGATGCTCGGCTGGGACACCGACCAGTTCCCGACGAACTACTACCTGACCGCGGAGATCATGTGGATGATCCTCAAGCACGGCGGCATCGGCAGCGGCGGCGTGAACTTTGACGCCAAGGTCCGCCGCGAAAGCTTTGAGCCGCTCGACCTGTTCCACGCCCACATCGGCGGCATGGACGCCTTCGCCCGCGGCCTGAAAATCGCAGCCGCCATCCGGGCCGAAGGGGAGTTTGCCAAGTTCGTGAAAGACCGCTACAGCAGCTTCGACAGCGGCATCGGGGCCGAGATTGAAGTGGGGAAAACCGACTTCACCAAGCTGGAAGCGTATATGATGCAGAAGGGCGACATCACCCCGAACAAGAGCGGACGGCAGGAAATGCTGGAGAATTTGTTCAACCGGTATCTATAATGAACGGGGCCCTAGAGGAATTTCGCGGCAGAGATTCCGCAATTGGAGAACGGTCAGACGCGAAACCCCTATCGACCCCTTTCTTATGAGCCCCGAACAAGAGATCGAATCCCTCAAGGCCGAGCGGCAGCAGCTCTTGCGCACGCTGGAGTTCCACGAGCGGGACCGGCAGCTTCTGGCCTTTGAAATCCACGACGGCATCGTGCAGGACATGACGGCAGCCCTCATCTTCTTCGATGCGGCAGCGGAAGGTGCGGCGTTTGCCGATGAAAAAGACAGAGAGGCCTGCGAGCGCGGGCTGCGCATTCTCCGCGACAGCGTGACTGAAGCCCGCCGGCTGATCCACGGGTTGATTCCGGTGGTGCTCGATGAGCGGGGACTTGTTACCTCCTTAGAAAACCTAGTCGCCCGCTTTCGCGATGATCACGGTTTGGAGATCGACCTGACCGCAAAGGTCAGCTTCGTCCATCTGACACCAGCCGTGGAGATGATCGTCCTCCGCATTGTGCAGGAGGCTCTGAACAACGTCTGGAGACACAGCCAGGCGCTGAAGGCCGAAGTCCGCGTGACGCAGACCGATCATGAGCTGCGGGTCGGCATCCAGGACTGGGGTGTCGGCTTCGATCCCGCCCAGGTCAAGAAAACCCGCTACGGCCTGGCCGGCATGCGCGAGCGCGCCCGGCTCTTCGGCGGCACGACGGAAATCGACAGCTTCCCCGGCCAAGGCACGCGGATCATCGTCACGCTGCCGCTGGCGGATGCGATTCTGCACGCTTAGCCCCCGCGTCCACGCGGGGAATCACCGCGTGGACGCGGCGGCTAAGCTTACCTACGCCGACCGAACGGCTTGCCACCAAAGTACTGCCGCGGGGCAGGGCAGGGGAGGGGTGCTGCCTCCACCGCACTTGTCACTCCGCCATGCACCAGCCAGATATTCCTGAACGTCACCGGGTTACCGTGGTCTTGCAAGTTGATGGGAAAATCCTCGGTCCCCTCCGTCTTACCCCCGCCGGTCTTGGCGGTGATCTCGCGGTTTGAGTGGATGGGAACGCCGTTGTGCAGCACCGTGATGCGGGCATTGGCGATTTTCGTCTTGCCGTCAGTGGCCCAGCGAGCCGCGGTGAACCAGATGTCGTAGGTCTGCCAGGCGAGTGGCGGCAGGCACATGTTCACGGAGGGAGCCTGCTGCTTGTAGAGCCCGCCGCATTCGTTATCGACCCCCTCCAGGCCGAATGAATCGAGAATCTGCACTTCGTACCGCTGCTGGATGTAGACGCCGCTGTTCCCCCGCCCTTGTCCGCGAGCCTGCGGCATGTACGGCGTGCGGAATTCCAGATGCATGTGAAAATCATGCACCGGCATCTTCGTCAGCACGCCGGAAAGTAGCGTGCCATCCGGTGCGAGCTTGCCGCCGGTGAATTCATTCGTATCGCGGCCATGAAATAGATCCGTCGCCCCCGGCAGTGGAGCAGCACCCATCGTCGGGCTCTCGCGGTGGATAAACGCGAGAGTGCCAAGTTCGCGCCCTGCGGTAGTAAACACAGCTGCCTGACCACTGGCCAGAGAAATCGCCTTGTCTGCGCCGCGAAGAAATGTTCCCGTTGCCTCACGTCCACCGCTCAACTTTTCCTTCGTTCGGCCGTCCCAACCCGCGCCGGGAAGCCCGCCCGCGTAAAGCACCGCATCAAACTTGCCGCTGCCGAGAGCCACGACTTGCAAACCAACCCGCTGCCATTCACGCTCCGGCGGCGCGAGGTATCCGACGTATTCCCCTTGCAGGCCGAAATCAGCGTCGGCCTGGGCGGCGTCAATCACCGCTCCCTTGAACGGGCTCTTGGGCTGGGCCAAGGCAGCAGGTGATGTAACTGCGGCAATGCTGATTGCGATTGTGAAGCAGAGGGGGCGCATGGGAATGGCCAGGGTCAAAGTTGTCGGGGCAGGGCAGGGGAGCAGAACCAATGGGTCTATCGTGATTGCTGCGGGGGCAACGTTCAAGATTGTCAGGCCATTATACTCAGCGAGGGCCACTGTTGTGACACATACCACATTTAGTGGTCGATAGTACCATCATAACTCAGCATCTAGTGTTCAGTACTTAAGACAGCCTCCACCACCCCCGCCATCGTGTATTCCGTGGCCTCCGCAGCCGGCTCAAAGCCCAATTCCCGCAGCGTGTCGCTGGTGACGGGACTGATGCTGGCGAGCTTCGTGTTCTTCAGGCTCTCGCCGAACAGCGCCCTCAGCGACTTGGCGATGGCCGAGCTGGTGACCGTGACCCAGTCGATCTTCCCCGCTTGCATCAACTCTGCAAGCTGCGGGTCGACAGCCGTCACGTCGCTGCTCTGATAAACGACCACCTGCTCGACATTTCCTCCAGCAGCAGTCAGCTCCTCCGCCAGCACCTCCCGGCCGCGACTGGCGCGGGCCAGCAGAAACCGCTGGCCGCGGGCATTTCCCACGAGACTTCCCGCCAGTGACTCCGCCCGGAACTCATCAGGTACGAGATCGGCTTTGAGATGATACCGCAGCAGCTCTTCCGCCGTGCCGGGGCCGATGGCGGCAAGCTTGAGAGAGCACAATGCCCGCAAATCCCGGCCCGTCGCTAACAATCTCTCCAGCAAGTACCGCACGCCGTTGGAGCTGGAAAACACTAGCCAATCAAACTCGCTTAGCCGCTTTAATGCGGAATCCACCGGACTCCATTCCGTGGGCGGACCAATCTCAATCGCCGGCTGGAACAGCACCTCCGCACCAAGCTCCGCCAGCGGACCGGCAAGCGCCGTCGCCTGATGAGCGGGGCGTGTTACCAGGATCTTCTTCCCAAACAGCGGCCGCTTTTCGAAC
>JBKJNY010000079.1:0-7755 GCA_046593355.1 Pirellulaceae bacterium
TACTCGTCGTGCGGGTCCATACCCAGCACTTTGCAGAACGTGACGAACAAGTCCTGAACGCCGACGGGGCGGTCGGTGACGTGGACCCCTTCCTTGTCGGTGGCTCCAATGACTTGCCCCATCTTCACACCGCCGCCGGAGAAGCCCGCCAGCCACCCTTCGCTATAATGATCTCGCCCGCCGTCGGGGTCGAACTTGGGAGTACGGCAGAACTCTCCCATCCAGACAACGAGCGTGTTCTCCAGCATCCCCCGCTGGGCCAGGTCCGTGAGCAGCGTCGCATAGCCGCCGTCGGTTTCCGCGGCCAGCAGCGGGTTTTCCTTGAACCCGCGCTTGTGCGTGTCCCACCCCTGGTCGTTGATGCTGCCGGTGCTGATGACCTCCACAAAGCTCACGCCGGTCTCCACCAGACGCCGGGCCAGCAGGCACCCTTGGCCGAACGGATTGCGACCATATGCGTCGCGGAGCTTCTCGGGCTCCTTGTCCAGCTCGAATGCGGAGAGCAGCGGGCTGAGGACGAACCGGCTGGTGCGGTCGTAAATTTCCCGCTGTTCGCTGGCGGCTTTCTTGCTGCCGGCTTTAGCGAACTGCTCGTCAATCTGAGCGGATAGCGCCAGGCGGCGGCGGAGCACGTCGGGGCTGGCGACCGGATGCACGTCCGGCGGCAATTTGCCGGGTTCGTCAATCTTGAAAGAGGCATACCGCGGGCCGAGCACGCCGGAGTTCACGTCCCGCGTGGTAATCCGCGGCTTGCCAATGCGGACGAACGCCGGCAGATCGAAACCTGGATCCCAGCGGTCGCGGGCCACGACGCTTCCCCAGGTCGGATAGTTGATCGTCGGCTTGATGGGGTAGCCGGTGCGGACCAGCTTGATCGCCCGGAAGTGATCCCGCTCGTCGCTCTTCATGCTGCGGATGAGCGCGATCTTGTCCATCACCTGCGCTGTCTGCGGCCAATACTCGGCGAACTCCACTCCGGGCACGTTCGTCGCAATTGCCTTGGCCGGTCCCTGAAACTGCGAGCCAATCTTGGGGTTAAAAGTGTCGAACTGACTCGGCCCGCCGTCCATCCACAGCAGGATCATGCTCTTCCCCTGCTTGCGAACCTCTTCCGCCTTGGCGATCAGCATATCCCGCCACGAGAGCGACGCCACGCCAGCAGCGGTTCCCGCCGCCAGTTGCGCGAGAAAGCCGCGGCGGGAGCGAATGCCGGTGGAGTTAACATCGAGATTGACAGCGCTGACTTGCATGAAAGACTTCCCTCGTCGAAGCACTCAGTACTCAGTACTGGGTACTTCGTACTTTTCACCGCCGCGACAAGAACTCCGCCCCGTTCACCAGGCTCCACAGCAAATCTTCATAAGCCGCCTTCCGCTCGCCGACTTTGGCGAAGTGTTTTTTGGCCAGGTCAATCTCTTCGGCATTCGGCTGACGGGCGAGGACGTTCTCATAAAGTCGCGTCACGGCTTTGGCGTCGTCGGCTTCAGCGGCAACCAGTTTGGCGAGCATCGTGCCGCTGCCGGGGGAAGCGTCAATCTGCTTCTGGATCTGCTCGTTGTTCATGAGCAGCATCGCCTGCTGCATGGTCCGGGAGACGTTGCCGGCATCGCTGGAAGGGTCAAAGCCAAAGGCGTCGCTCACCAGATCCCGCGTGCTCTTGGGGGGCGGAGGAAAACGGACGGCATCGGTGGCCGGAGTCGGAGGCGGCGTGAGATTCGGCAGGTCAATGCCGATTGCCAGTGAGTCAAAGACCTCGTCACCTCGTAAGCGCCCGGCCGCAATCACGGCGAAGGGCTTTGCCTCGTCTTTGTTGGTCTTGTCCGGATCGCGGAGCGTCCGCTGGTATGACTTGCTGTTCGCGACGAGTCGGAACACGTCTTTCATGTCGTAGCCACCGGCCACGAAGTGCTCGGCAACCGCGGTATGCACCTCCGGCAGCACGCGATCGCCGAGCTCGCCGATTTCATCCACCGGCTCGCTGAATCCGCGTCCCATCATTCGGGCCCAGATGCGATTGGTCATCGCCCTGGCGAACCACGGATTCTCCGGGGCCACAATCCAGTCGGCGAGCTCCGTCCGGCGGTCCACGTCGCTCTTCCCCAAATCCACTTTCCGTTCCGAGAAGGCAATCGGCTGCATCTCGCTCTTGCCGCCAGGCATTTTATGCTCGCCGTCCGCCTTGCTGGAAACGATGATCGCGTCGCTATCGTTCCAAGGTAACTTGCTGTTCACGCGGACGAAAAAGGCGGCGACGTGGTGAAACGTCTCTTGCGGCATATCGACGAATTTGTGGTCATGACATTCCGCACAAGCAATCTGCGTGCTGAGGAAGACCCGCGTCGTCTCCGCCGCCAGACGGGACTTGTCCCCCTGGTGAAATCCCACGAAGGTCGCCGCGGGATTATCCCCGACTTTGCCGACTGCCGTGAGCAGGGCATAGGCCGTTTCATCCCAACCGGCGTTCTGGTTGAACCGCTCCGCCAGCCAGCGCTTGAGCGTCGTGTAACTCAGAAACGTCAATTCCGGCTGGGGCGTGCGATAGCTGATGACGTCGCTCCAGTAGTTCGCCCAGTTGACGCCAAACTCCGGTGAGGCCAGCAGTTTCTCGACGGCCTCGGCTCGTTTTTCAGCCTGTTCGTCGGCAAGAAACGCCGCCATCTCCTCCCGCTTCGGCTGGCGGCCAAGCAGGTCGAGTGTGAGCCGGCGGAGAAATGCCTCCTCCGAAATCGGCTGGCTGTCTTTGATGCCGCCGATGTACTGCTCCATCCATTCATCGAGCTGCGCGGGGGTAAGCTTCGCCAGCGGCCTCCCCGGCGTTTTCCGCACGAACTTAACCGGCTGCTGCTGGGGCGGCTCTTCTTTCTTGGCCCCTTCCTTCGGTTTGGCGGAGACCAGGCTCGGTGTCTTCGGCGGCGTGTTCTTCGCCAGCGCCGGCAGCAGCTTCGGCGGCTTCTGGGGAGCTTCGGCCAGAGCAAGCTTGAATTGCTCGCTGGTAAGCAATTGCACTCCGTCCGCAATCACGACCCCTTTCATGTTCCCTTCGGCGGAGACAACGACGACCGCCTTGCCCGCCGCAAACTTGAACTCCCCCAACGGCTGAAAGCAATACGGCCCCTCCGGCTTCTTCATCTGATTGACGAGAACGGTCTTCACACCGTCCGCATCATGCACCAGCACGGCCGCCTTCTCCGTCCGGTTCGGCCCCGGAGTGTAAGACAGCAGCACCTGATAAACGCCCGCTTCCTTCACGTCGAGCGAAAAGGAAACCGTCTGTTTCTCGCCCCCCGCGGCGTATAAATAGTGCTCGCCCAGAAACGGCTTGGTATGCACCGATTTCGTCCAAGTCCCCGAAACCGTTGCCTGAGCATCATCCTGCACGAGCCCCGGAAGCATCGCCGGGTCGATGCCCGTTTCCTGGGCTCGAACAAATCCAGTCACCACGACCAACAAAGCTCCCGTCGCCAGGAGAGAAATTCTTCGGCTCTTTATGCTCATTCGCATCTTCCTAAGTCTTGCCCAATGGAGGCTTCCGCTCCGCGGCGGGAAACTGTGAGTGTACTAATCAGCCGGGCCTCATGTCAACGAAAATACCCTTGGAATCTCTATTGAATGCGATGTCCGGCGAGCCACATTTATTGCCGCAAATCGAACAGGCAATTCGCTTTCGCTCCGGCGAGCTAAACCGGTACAATGTACCGGAATGAAGGGAAGTCGCGACCAACCGCGGCGCATCATACGAAGGAGCGAAACCATGGCCCGAATTTCGTGGCTCACATCGGCAGTTCTCGTGGCCGTGTGGATGTTTACCCGGTTAGCAATGGGGCAACATTCTGCCCGTCCCTATGACGGCGTCCAGGCAGGTTACGACGCTTATCAGTTGGGCGAAGAGAGACGGCAACGGGACGTCGGCCAGCAGATTTATCTCCATGACCGGATGCGCGCCTGGACCACGCCCCTGGCGACTTATGGCTACGGGTATGGGCCGTATCCGAGCACCTATGGAATTGCCCCTGCCTCGCGCGCATACGCGTACGCCTACGGCAACTCTCCGGAGCGCTACTATCCCGGTTATGGTTCCCGCTTCGCCGGTCGCCCACTCACGGTCTTTGAACCGTGGCCATACGTCCCCGGCGACATCTGGGGCGACTTCTACACGCCTCCACTCCGGCAGCCGGTCGCTCAGGCGCAATCGCAAACCGGGCCCAACCGCTGGGAATCCCATCCCGTCTATGACCCGCAACTCTATGCCTACCCGGTCCTGCCCCCCGTCAATTCCCCGGCTCTCGACAAGACTCCCTATGCCACGGAGCGTCCTTCCGTTCCAGCCGTGGGTCGCTCCACCGTTCCCGAACCCCCCTCCCCCGGCCCTTCCGTCGACGACGAACCTGTTCGTCCGCGGCGGCGAGAGTTTTAAGGGCAACGGTTTTAACTCTGAACCTCACCCCGACTTTCCGCGTCCTCCTAGCGCGCCTTGCGGCTTCACACCCTTGTCAGCAAGTGCGAATTTGCTAGGCTAACGAGTCTCCAAAAAGCCCGCCCCCTTAGCTCAATTGGCAGAGCATCTGACTCTTAATCAGAGGGTTGATGGTTCGAGTCCATCAGGGGGCACTAAGAAAAAACCCTTGTCGCAATTGCAGTTACGACAAGGGCTCTGAGATACGGAAGCCTCTTGCGAGACCCCCGGTCAGTTTTCGGGTCAGGTTTCATTCGCAGGAGGATCTCGTTTATGCCACGCGAAGCACGCGTCTGGTGGAATAGCCAGAAGGGCTCTTGGTGCACGGACATCGGCGGAAAACGCCGCACGCTTGCCAAGGGCAAAGACAATAAGAAACAAGCCAGGGAAAGGCTCAAAGCTCTGCTGGAGGAGCAGGAATTGCTCGCCCAAGTGGATGGTGCCATGACAGTGGCCTGTCTCTGTGAGCGGTTCCTGGAATTTGCCCAGGAAAATCTCCAGCCAGGAACGTATGAGTCGTACAAGTATTCCTGTCAAAAGTTTGTCGACCAGTTCGCCCGACGATTGGCGCACGGAATCACGACTCAGGATTTGGGCTCCTTCCTGAGCAAGCTGAAGCCCCGCTTGGGAGACACGTCGCGGGGAATCGTCCTGCGTTCGGTGGTCCGCTGCTTCAATTGGGGGGCGGAGCAGGAACTTATCCCGCCACTTCGCTGGAAGAAGATCCACTACCCTAAATCCAAGCGGCGAGACCGTTACCTGACAAACAAAGAGTTCCAAGCCATGCTGCGGGCCACGAACCCCGCCAACAACCATCGCACAGGAGCCCAATTCCGGCGGTTGTTGCTGGCCATGGACTGGACGCTGTGCCGGCCCGGTGAACTCATCAACCTGCAGTGGGACCAAATTCGCTGGGACCAAAACGTCGCGGTATTGGAGAAGCACAAGACGGCGCGGACGGGCAAGCCCAAGATTGTGGCCCTGGTCCCCAAGATGAGGCGACTGCTCCGCTGGCTGAAAAGGCATCAAAACTCCTCCCATTGCTTCATTAACGCTCGTGGCAAACCCTGGAACATTGGCTCGATCAATCACCGCATGGCCCGCATTCGGAAGCGGGCCGGGCTCACGGACGTCATGCCCTATACCGTCCGGCACAGGGCGGCCACCAACGCCATCATCAAGACCGGCGACCTCAAGATGACGAGCCTCCTCCTGGGACATACTTCGACGGCGACAACGGAGCGCTATCTCCATTTGGCACAGCAACATCTGGTCGACTTTGCCACGAAGGCCGTGGGATGACGTTGAGATGTTTGAACTCTTTCGGGCCCCGCGGCGCTGCTGCCGCGGGGCTGGTGATTTCCTTCGGCAGCTTGGCGATGTGCCCGTGCTGCTCTTTGTAGCTGGCCAAATCCTCCTCACTCACCCGGTAGGTGCGTTTCCCAAAGCAGTGAGCACGAAGATTACCGGCGTGAATCTCCGCGTAAACTAAACTGCGGCTGATCCCCAGCCACTTGCTGACTTCCCGGATGCTCATCATGTTTCCCTCTGCATTGTTCTCTGAGTCTTGCCGGCCAGCCCATTGCAGGTTGTTGCAAGGCTCACCGGACATACACACAATTCATAGGTTGCAGGGGTGCCAGCAGGCCAGGGAAAGATTTCACTGGTTTTCTTCCCGAATGCGGTGCATAGTTCGGGGATTGGCCGTTTTTCTCCGAGAAAGGTAGGCCGGATGAACTTCCGTAAAACGATCAGAGAAGACCTCTTTTTTGCTTGGAATGAGTTTGAACGTGCGTGCAAGGACCATCCCATTCCAACTGAGGATTGCATTTACGCACTGCCGCTAGAACTTATTGACCTGATTCATGATTTCGCCCCGGACTTTTGGAGTGGGCCACAATTTCAGTTTGAACAAAACCTGTCGGCGATTAGCGGAGGGATTTTTCTAGCGAAACAACAAGTTCTTCGAGACATATACCGTCCATTCATACTGCTAAGCGATTTTTATGGCACTAGAACCGAGTCGCCGAGGCAAAAGGCCAAAAAAAGACCCCTTATCACTTGGAAGAGCGATGCTTTGGATGTGTCCGAAACAGAACTTCAAACGGCGGGGTATTCGCCAACAGAGGTCAAAACGCTGCAATGCGCTATGGTGGACCATCGGGGAAAGAATGAACAACTAGGTATTGGGTTTGCTGGTTGGCTTATCACCAATGCCCAGTTTCTAGCTGAACTCAGACAACTTAAGTCGCAAGCTCCCGCCGGCGTAGGAAACGGCGGCCGGTTTCCCATTCTCCAGGGAGGATTCTCTACAGGGGGTTACGAGACATTGGGGCGAACATTCAAGGGGATTTGGTCCCCGCAAAATGACCAGGACCGCAATTTTGACAAAGACTGCCAGGATTTCCTTCAGCGCTGGTGCCTGCAGTCATTGCTCACCTGGGACATCCCTGTTCCGATGGAAACGTCGATGGGTACAACCGCAAGTCTTCTAACGCGGGATACTGAGGCAGGTGTTCATGTGTTCGTACCCTGGTATGCATTAAAGGCGAAGGAGAAGAAGCTAGACACGCTGTTGAGAGTCCCGCTTGCCAAACAGATGACCGCCAATCTTAGCTCTTGGCTTCGCAAAGGAAGCGCCGAGAAGGGAGCAGTTCGATATTCGCGTCTGTTCCGGCTTTTTGTTTATTGGGTTTGCGCGCTCGAGCGAAGATATGGGGAGAAGATAGCGAAATACCGGCCCAAACTTGAGTTGGCATTCCTAACTTACTTCAAGCTCGGCAAAGTAGCAAAGGAAAGCAAAGAACGAGAGATAACGTCCTGTGACTCGGTAATCCGGCTCTTGCGGGCGATAAAAAAAGCCCACACGATGACTTGAGATTAACCGACCGGAATTTCGGGCGGTACGGCTGACGGCGGTCTCAAGTCTCAATCGCAATTGAGGCTCGCTAAAGTGAGCCTCGAAAGTAGTGTAGGAGAAAACATCGCTGGGAAGTTCCAATGGGTAAGTCTTGTAAACTGCCCTTGGGAACGGAGCCCCAGCGATGCCAAGTCATCTTACGATGGAAGAGCGTGATCGCCTAGCGCAACTGCGGTATGAGAAGGCCAGTCAGGAGGAAATTGCCTTGGCTTTGGGGCGTTCGGCTTCGACGGTCAGCCGGGAGCTGCGACGCAACCGCACCGGTAGCGATTACTACGCCGGCCTTGCGCAGCGGAAGGCCGAGGAACGACGGCGGGAGCGTCCGCTGACGCGCAAGATGGATGATCCCCAACTCAACGCGGCCGTGCGGGCAGGGTTGGCG
>JBKJNY010000210.1:0-39937 GCA_046593355.1 Pirellulaceae bacterium
ACCATCGCTACCGCGGCCAGGCGACCATCCGCCTTCGCGCCCCGCTCCCCTTGCTGCGGCACGCTGACATGATCGATGCTCGCGTCCCGGCGCGCCGGGACAGCCTTGGCCGAGCGCATCGCGTTGCCAAGGCCAGGTTTTGGCGGGGCCAAAGGTTTGTTTCTCGGCGAGCGCTGTTTGCAGCTCTTCGCCGGCATCCTCCGTCACGCGACGCACGGTCGATTCCGAAAGCCGGATGCCCGTGAGCTTGATCAGCGTCTGCCGCGCCGCTTGACCAAAACTCGTCAGCAGCCCGGCCAGCGTGATGGCTTCTTCCGCGGCGGGAGTGACACGCCGCTTGGTCAGGCCCAGCGCCGTGTCCCACGGCTGCTGGCTCGTCTTGCAGGAGCGGCAATAGTAATAGGAACACAGCAAAGTGATGACCCCGAACAAACTCACCAGCGATTTCGAACGCCAGTTCACGAATTTGGCGCTGCCGCCGCAGTCGCAGGCTAAGCTAGCTGCCGGATAACCCCCCTTTTTTTACGCGCTCGTTCAGAGCGGCTTCCACGACTCCCGCGCCGAACTCGTTCAGCCGGTCGCGGAGTTGAAATTCGCCAGGCCCCAGAATCTCGCAGGTCTGCTTCGAGGCCATGAGCCGCGCCATCTCTCGCACCTGCTCGTCAACCTTCCCCTTGATCAAGGCGTAAATCCGCTCCGCTTCCGCCTCTTGATCCGCCGTGAGTTCCACCGTCGTTCGATTCTGCTGACGCGACATCGCAATACCCTCCTTGCTGGACCGTGGGAATCTACCCCCCTTTTGCCGACGCGCTTCCAGCAGACCACATTTTCCACCTACTTTCGAGAACCCTGCCCAGAAACGGCTGCCGCCGCGGAATTCTATTGACGGGTTGTAACCCATGACAAACAATTGAGATATGAACGCCAATGTGATAGAGAACGTGAATCCCGTAGCGGTGGACCCGGACTTGCAGCGTCTCGTCGAGCTCATGGTCGCGGGAAAGTCGGACCCCGCGCTGCTCAGCCGCATTCGTCAGGCCGCCGAAGCAGCCCGTCGAGATATTCAGGGAAAACACGGAGTGCGCAACATCGCCGTCGAACTCGTTCGTAAGGCACGTGACGGCGAATGAAATACGTCGTGGACTCGTCAGTGGCTTTGAAGTGGGTGCTGCCGGAAGCGGATGCGGACAAGGCAATCAGCATCCGGGACAACGGCCGGAATCAACTCGACGAGATTCACGCACCCGATTTCTTCACCACCGAGTGTGGCCATGCCTTGTTTCGCGCGGAGCGGCGGCGTTTGATTGGAGCCGGACAGGCAGAGGTACTCTTGGCGGCAATCGTGAGCGACTTGCCACTTTCCCATTCATCGCTCACGCTCATTCCAAGAGCTTCCGTAATCTGCCAGCAGCTAGGCACGGCCTTTTACGATGCTCTCTACATGTCTCTCGCTGAGGCCGAGGGTTGCGTCTTGATCACGGCCGACGCGAAACTCGTGAGGAATGTTCAGCGTCTCTATCCTTTCGTGGTCGATCTGGCCTCAATTTCCTGATTCCAGGTTTCAGAACCCAAGTCAGAAATCACGGATTGAATTTCCACTCCCATGGCCTCCCGCCCTCCCGTCACTACCGCCGACTACATGGTTGTGGCCCTCAGCCCGACCTTGATTTTCTTTCTCGTCGGCAGCCTCTGCTTCTTCCTGGTGGAAGTTTTTTATCAGGGACAATATGAATTCCGCCTGCTGTGGGTGATGCTGATGTTCGTGATGGGGATTGTGGCCCTCTCCCGAATGGCGATGGAGGAAGGCTGGGCCTACGCTTCTCTTTATGCGGTCGGGCTGGCGGTGGTGGTGGGGATTTCTTTGGCCACGTTCATTCAGATTCGCGGGCCGCTCGCGCCGTTTGGCCTGTTCATCAATTGGGGGCTGATGGCTCTTGTCTGGTGGAGCGCCTACAAGTTGGTCTGGGACTGCACTCTCATGGACGAGGACCAGGATTCCTCCGGCGAAGGGCTGTTGCAATCCATTGGCCTGGACCGGATGAATGGCGAGACATCCGCTCCCTCCGTGGGACAAGCTGCCAGCTTGTCCAAGTCTTTGGAAGCGGTTTCCACAGAGGGAGAGGCTACACAAGCCGGCAGCAACGAGAACGCCGATCGCGAAATCGACAGCACCCCCGAGGCTCGCCTATTCACTTGGTTCCAAAAACTTCTGGAGCCGGACCGTCGGCCGCACGCGCCGGGAAAGTGGGTGATTTACTTCTCGCTTGCCGCCCTTCCCCTGTTTGGCTTGGGGCAATGGTTCATCCCAGTGGAAAATCTCGGCTCGCGCCGTTTCGCGTTCTGGATGATGGCGATTTACGTCGCCAGCGGCCTATTGCTGCTGCTCAACACCAGCTTCCTCGGCCTCCGCAGATATTTAAGACAGCGCCGGCTGGAAATGCCGCTGGACATGGCGACGACGTGGCTGAGCGTGGGGACGGTGATGGTGGCGGCACTGCTACTGCTCGTTTACATCTTGCCAAGTCCGAGCCCGGAATACTCGCTTACGCAGCTCGACGTCTTCAAGTCAAAAGTCCGCGACGCCAGCAACTATAGCCCCGGCGGACCGGATGGCTCCGACAAGGGGGAATCGGGGCAGAAGACGGAAGGCGAGAACGCGGCGAAGCAGGGAGGAGAAAAGTCTTCGGACAAAGCAGGCGGCGAGCAAAGCGGCGACAAGGGGTCCGGGAAGCAGCCAGGGAAGAACGGCCAGAAGAGCAAGAGCGGACAGGGGGAAAAAGGTAAAGGGGAGAAGGGGGAGAAAGGCGACGAAGGAAAGAGTGAGTCGGAGAACAAGCAATCCAAAGGCAAACAGCCGAGTGGTGACAAGAGCGGTAAGAGTGGCTCGTCCTCCAAGTCGAAAAGTGGCAGGTCCGAGAAGCAGAGTCAGGAATCAAAAAACCAAGAGAATAGCAGCCAAGGAAAACCACCACCAAGCAAAACACAATCGAACTTTCAGCCCAACAAACTTTTCCCGCGGATTCCGTCATCCCTGGGAACGCTTCTGAAATGGCTCTTCTATCTGGCGATTGCCATCGTCGCGGTTGTCTTTGCGTACATCTACCGCAAGGAAGTTCTCGCCGCCTGGAACAAGCTCTTGGCGGAACTTCGCGCCCTCTGGGCGAGATGGTTCGGCGCGAAACCGCAAGCGGAGATTTTAGCGCAAGCAGTCCTCGCAGCGCCGCCGCGCACTTTCTCCTCGTACGCAGACCCTTTCGCAAACGGCATGGCCGCGCGTGTTGCTCTGCCGGAGCTCGTCCGCTATTCCTTTGAAGCCCTGGAAGCCTGGGGCCGCGACCACGCCGCTCCGCGCGCCACCGGCCAGACCCCGCACGAATTCGCCCAGCAGCTCGGCGAACTCGATAACTCCGTCGCCCGCGAGGTCAAGCAACTCGCCGACCTCTATTGCCAGATTGCTTACGCCAGGTCGCTCCCCGCTGGAGGAATTGAGGTTGTGCGCGGGTTCTGGCAGCGGATGGTGGGGACGAGAAGGGCGGCGTAATTTGACGCCCCGATTTTCGTTGACCCTTCTCCCGTTCCTGCGCACAATGGGAAGTTGCCGCTGGGAGGCGGCCCGCTAGTGGCAATTCCCTTGCCGCTAGGGTATGTTTTATGTCTATGGCGCTGCCGCTGAACCCGCGGCTGTGCTCCCACCGGTTGTCATCCCGCCTTTCGACGAGCCTGATATGCCTCTCCCGCCGCTCATGCTGCGCCTTGCAAGCTTGCTTGCATTAGTAGCTTTGCTTGTTGCTAGTTCAAGTGCGTTTGGTCAGCCGGCTGTGACGCAGGCCGTTCCTGCCGCCGCTGCTCCGGGGAAAACGACCGAGATTATTCTGACGGGTAGCAAGCTCGACCAACCGCTGAAGGTTTGGAGCAGCTTTCCGGCGACAATTGAAGCGGTTCCCGGCGACCCCAATATGAAGGGGAAGGCCACGCTGCTCTGCAAAATCACGCTCCCGCCCGAGGCGGCCTGCGGCGTGGGGGCGATCATCGTCACCACTAGCGAAGGGCAGAGCGACCCACTGTTTTTGATGATTGACGATCTGCCGAGCCTGGCGGATAACGGCAACAACCACACGGTGGAAACGGCTCAGGAAATTTCTACGCAGACCGCGGTGGACGGAACCAGCGATGGCCCAGTCTTCGACTTCTACAAATTCGCCGCCAAGACCGGACAGCGGCTGTCGCTGGAAGTCGTGGCCACGCGGCTCGGTTCGGACTTTGACCCCGTGCTGAGAATATTGAATGCAACCGGGCAGGAAATCGCTTTGATTGACGATGACCTGTCCCTCGGCGCTGACTGCCGCATCAGCCAGACCTTTCCCGCCGACGGCGTTTACGTCATCGAGCTTCGCGACAATCGCTACAAAGCCGGCGGCAAATATCGGCTGCGGGTCGGTGATTTTCCGCTCATCTCCACGCCTTTTCCACTCGGCGTGCAAGCCGGCGGCGCAGGCCAAATCACCGCTGCCGGGCCATTTGTGAACGGCGTTCCCACGTCGATTTTTCCCGGTCCCTTTGCCGCGCTCGGTAATCGCACGTTCTTTAGCGCCAAACTCCCCGGCGGCCTGTCGAGCGGTTTCGCACCCTTGGCGGTAACCGACCTGGCCGAAATGGTTGAAACAGCGCCGCCTGATAATCCAGCCGCATTCACTTCCATCGCTGTGCCATGTGCGTTTAGCGGCAAGCTCGAAGCGCCGAAGGATTTCGACCTGTTCCAGTTCCCCGTCATGAAAGGAACGCGGCTCACGTTTCGGGCCGCAACCCGCAGCCTGCATTCGCCCGCGATCCTCACCATGAAACTCTTGAACGCGGCCGGCGGACAACTGGCGGAAACCGCGGTCAGCGAGGGGGAAGAAGAAACCCTCTCCTTCGTTGCCACGGAAACCGGCCTCCACACGCTCAAGGTGGAAGATCTGCTGGGCCGCGGCGGGCCCGAATGCACCTACCGCGTCGAATGTCGCACGGGCAACTCCTTCGCATTGAACCTCAAGAACGAGCCAGCGACCCGCACCAAGATTTCGCTCCCCAAGAACGGCGGCGGCTTCACGCTCGACGTGCAAGTCGTTCGCAACGCCTATGACGGACCCATCACGCTCGGCATCGAGTCTGCTCACGCCGGCTGGCAGGTCTTCAACAACGTCATCCCCGAGAAGGGGGCGGAAGTGAAGATGTACGTCATCGCGCCGCGCGACCTCGCCGATGCGGAATTCCTGCCCATTCGTGTCGTCGGTAAAGCCATCGTTGACGGCCGCGAACTCATGGCCTCGGCAGGCAGCACGCTCAAGCTACGCACCGCCAAGCCGCAGATGCCGTTGCCGCCGACCTGGCTGGACGGAATGGTGGCGATCTCCGCGGTGCCCGACGCACCGATGTTCTACGCCGTCACGCCGGATAAGTCCGAAGTCAACTTCGCCCGTCAAATTGGCCAGACGCAGATGGTCCTCACCTTTGACCGGACCGACGCCAACTTCAAAGACGTGCCGCTGACCGTCATGCCACTGGGGCTTCCCACCGGCATCACGTCCGAAATCAAGCGTAACGGCAACGGGCCGAAAGAAACTTATGACATCATCCTCAAAGGCCCCAAGGACATGGCTGAAGGACGACACGTCTTCCGCTACCTCGCGTACGCCGAAATGGCCGGCAATGGCCGGGCGATTGTCTCGGGCGAAATCGGCATCAACGTCATCACGCCGCTGTCCGCCGTCGTCGTCCCTGCCGGACCGATTACAGCCGGGCAGACGCAGAAAGTCAAAATCACCCTCACCCGCCGCGGCGACGACAAGCAGCCGGTGGACGTGAAGTTCAAAAAACTCCCCGTCGGCGTCACCGGGCCGGAGAAGACCACCTTCGCCCCCGACCAGAACGAAATGGAAATCGAGCTCTCCGCGGCCGCCGACGCTGCCAAGGGGAACTTCACCGAACTGGCCGTCACCGCAACTACCAAATACGCCGCCCAGGATGTGACCATCGACAGCCCGAATGTGGCAATTGAAACCAAGTAATCACTCGTCCTCGCTCCTCGTTCCCAAGCTCCGCTTGGGAACGCAAGATCGGAAGCTCCGCTTCCCGAACTTCGGGGCGCGAAGCAGAGCTTCGAGGACGTGTGTTCCCAAGCAGAGCTTGGGAACAAGTTTAACAAAAAGGGACTCTGGTATGACGCGAACACTCACCATTACATTCGCCGCCCTCCTCGCGTGCGCTCTCGGGATCGCGGGCACGAATTGCTTCGCCGAAGAACCCCCCGAGCCCATCAACGTCGGCACGCCCACGAAGATTGAAGTCTTCCCCGCTGCGATAAAACTCCAGGGGCCGCGCCGTCAGATGCAATTGGTGGTGACCGGCTTCTATGCGGATGGCCAGGTGCAGGATTTGACCCGCGCTGCCCAGTTCGCGTCCAGCGATGCCGCGATTGTGTCGGTGGATAACACGGTCGCTCATCCCCACAAGGACGGCAACGCCGAGATCACGGTCACCATCGGCGGGCAAACCGCAAAATCCACCGTGGAAGTGAGCGCCCAGGCCGTTCCGCAAGCGGTTTCCTTCGAATACGACATGCTGGCCGCCCTTTCCAAGCAAGGATGCAACGCGGGGGCCTGCCACGGCTCGCCGAGCGGCAAGGGAGGCTTCCGCCTGTCGCTGCGGGCCTTCGATTCGACCGTGGACAAGCTCACGCTCATCCGCGAGGATCTCGGCCGCCGCACGAACGTCCTTTCTCCCGACGAAAGCCTGCTCCTCGCCAAGCCACTGATGAAAGTGCCGCACGGCGGCGGGATGAAACTAAAAAAGAGCGACCCAGCATACATTGCGATGAAGGACTGGATTGCCCAAGGCTGCAAGCCCGACGCCGAAGGCTCGCCGAAGTGCGTGAAAATTGAGGTCTATCCGCCGACCGGCCGGCTGCTCAAACGGCCCGCCCACACGCAGCAAATCTGCGTTCTGGCCCACTTCGCCGACGGTTCCATTCGCGACGTGACCGAACTAGCCTGCTACAGCACTTCCGATACGGAAATCGCCGATGTCAGCGTCGGCGGCCTGGTGGTGGGACATACCCGAGGCGAGGCGGCCATCGTCGTCCGCTACATGGAATTCATCGAGTCCTGCTTCCTGACCTTCGTCAAGGACATCCCGAACTACGCCTGGACGAACCCGCCGTCGAACAATTACATCGACGACCTCGTCTACGCCAAGCTCAAGCAACTTCAATATCTCCCCTCGGGGACGTGCAGCGACGAAGAGTTCCTCCGCCGCGTCCATGCCGACGTGATCGGCATCCTGCCAACCGTGGAAGAAACGCAGAAATTCCTGGCCGACGCCGCGCCGGACAAGCGGGCCAAGCTCATCAATTCGCTGCTCGACCGGCCGGAGTATGCCCGCTTCTGGGCGCTCAAGTGGGGCGACCTGCTCAAGATGACCAGCACGCAGATCGGCGGCGAAGGAGTCTACAAATACCACCGCTGGCTGCAACATTCGTTTGAGACGAACATGCCCTACGACCAGTTCGCCCGCGAATTGCTCGGCTCGCAGGGGAGCACGCTGGAGAACGCCGCCGCCAATTTCTACCGCACGGCCACGGATACCAATGACTGCGTGGAGAGCATCTCACAGGTCTTCCTCGGATCGCGGCTGCAATGTGCCAAGTGCCACAACCATCCGTTCGAGCGGTGGACGCAGGACAACTACTACGGCATGGCGGCGTTCTTCACCCGCGTGCAGCGGAAGAAGTCGCTGCGGCCCGACGAGTTTTTCATTTATTCCGCCAAAGCGGGCGAAGTGACTCAGCCCCGCACCGGCAAACAGATGAAGCCCTGGCTGCCGCTGAAGGGGGAGGTGGACCCGCCGGCCGATGCCGACCGCCGCAACACCTTCACCGGCTGGCTGACGCAGAAGGAAAACCCATTCTTCGGCAAGATCGAGGCCAACCGCATCTGGAGCCAGCTCTTCGGCCGCGGCATCGTCGAGCCCAACGACGACTTCCGCGAATCGAACCCGCCGGCCAACGCCGCCCTGCTCGACGCCCTCTCCAAGGACTTCGCCGAGCACGGCTTCGACCGCAAGCATACGCTGCGGACCATTCTCAATAGCCGCACCTACCAGGCCGACTTCCGCCCCAACGACTTCAACAAAGATGACGTCAAGTACTGCTCCCACTATCAGCCGCGGCTGATGAGCGCGGAACAACTGCTGGACGCCATCTGCGCCGTCACCGCGCTGCCGGAGCAGTTCGCCGGCCTGCCCGCGGGGACGAAGGCGACGCAAATTCCCGCCCCGGACCTCGTCAAGCATGAGTTCCTGAAAATCTTCGGCCAGCCCGAGCGACAGACAGTTTGCCAGTGCGAGCGGACGACCGACTCGAACCTCGGCATGGCCATCCAGTTCTTCAACGGCCCGCTGATCTACAACAAGCTCCGCGACACCAACAACCGCTTCCGCAAGCTGCTCGCCGCCGGCAAGCCAGACACGGAAATCATCACCGATCTCTACCTCTCCGCCGTCTGCCGCAAGCCGACGGAAAAGGAGTTGCAAGCCAGCCTCAGCCACATTGCCGCCAAGGGAGACAAAATCATCGCCCTGGAAGACATCTGCTGGGCGATCCTCAATACCAACGAATTCCTGTTCCAACACTAAACAAAAATCTTCCCTTCTTATCTTCTTGCCAACCATTTTCTTGCCAAAATCAAGAAGCAATTGTGGCAAGAAAATGGATGGCAAGAAAATGTTTTGTAGGATCCTAACTCAGAATAGTCCGATGCGCATCTTCAGCATTTTGATTTTTGCGGTCTTAGCCTTCCTGGCGAGTGATGCTTTCGCCCAGGTCAGCTTCAAGAGGGACATCGCCCCCGTCCTGCTCAACAACTGTCTGGCCTGCCACGGGCCCAAGAAGGCGGAAGGGGCCTACCGCATCGACACTTTTGAACGGGCGATTGCTCCGGGTGAATCAGCCACGGCTGCATTCCTTGCCAAAATGGTGGACGGCAGCGAGGGCTTCCGCCGCATCACATCCGGGGACGTAACGGAGCGGATGCCCCTCGATGGCGACCCGCTGCCGGCCGAGTCCATCGCCCTCATCAAGAAATGGATCGAGGAAGGTGCCGCCTTCGACGGCCCGGACCCAAAAGCCCCGCTGGCCAGCTACATCCCGCCCCCCACGCACCCGGCGGCTCCGATGGTCTATGCCGCCACCATGCCGATCACCGCGGTCACCTTCAGCAACGACGGCGCGCAGCTCTTCGTCGGCGGCTATCACGAAGTGACGGTTTGGAACCCGGCGGACGGCGCGCTGATCCGCCGCATCGCCAACGTCGGCCAGCGGACCTTCGCCCTGGCCCTCAGCCCCGACGGCACCCTGCTCGCCGTCGGCTGCGGCACGCCGGGGCGGCTCGGCGAGGTGCGGATTTTCACAGCCGCGACCGGCGAATTGCAAAAAGTTCTCGGCACCACCAGCGACGTCGTCTTCGACTGTGCCTTCAGCCCGCAGGGGGACAGAATCGCCGTCGCCGCCGCCGACGGTTCGATCCGCGTCTTTCAAGTGGCCGACGGCAAGGAAATATTGAACATCACCAGCCATAGCGACTGGGTCTTCGCCATCGCCTGGAATGCCGACGCCAGCAAGCTCGCCTCCGCCAGCCGCGACAAGACGGCCAAAGTCTTCGACGCCAAAACGGGCGAGTTGCTCATCACCTACTCCGGCCACCAGCAGGCGGTCCGCGGCGTGCTGTTCCATCCGGACAACGCCGAAGTCTATTCCTCCGGCAGCGACAACAAGATCCACCGCTGGAAAATCGCCGACGCCGCCAAGACCAGCGAACTAGCCTTCGGCGGCGAGGTCTACAAGCTCACCCCCGCCGGAGAATTCTTCCTCACCTCCTCCGCCGAGCAAAAAGTCCGCCAGTTCAAGGCCAAGGAACAAGCCGCCGTCCGCGAATACCCCGGCGCCAAGGACTGGGTCCTCTCCGCCGCCTTCAATTTGCCCACCAAGCGGATCGCCGGCGGCACGTTTGACGGCGAGGTGAAGGTCTGGAATGCCGATGATGGAAAGGACGTCATCACCATCCTGGCCGCGCCGGGTCTGAAGAAATAGACGATGTAAGGAAGCAGAGGGGATTGGCCGCGAAAAACACAAAAACACAAAAAGAGAGGACGAAGCAAGCCTCCTCTCTGTTTTTTGTGTCTCTTTGCGTTTTTCGTGGCCATCCCCCGATTGAGATTTTGCCAGGAGTACCGCCATGCTCAGGCATCTTCGGTCAAGAAACACGGCTCTGCGACGGCATCACCCGCGGGGAAATGCTCAGAATCGGCGGGCTCGCCATCGGCGGCTTGACGCTGGCGGACGTGCTGCGTCCGCGAGCTGCTGTAAGGGTAGGCCGTCTTTCCAAGACGGTCGGGAGCAGTCGCTGCACTGCGGGGGAGGACTTTTCGCGAAAGTACTTTGCCCGAGATACCGCGTCAACTCCCGGCACGTCTTGGACAGACGGCCTACTCTACCGCCACCTCGGCATCGACCCCGCCGCCACCATCCCCGACTTCAGCAAGCGGCCGATGCACCTCCTGGACGACCGCGAAGTCGTCCGCGAGCTGCTGGTAGCGTCGCTTGTCAGCCGCGGCAGCAATCCCCAGGCCCTCGGCCTGGGCTATCGTGTCTCCGCCCTTCGGGGTTGAAATCCGCCCAGCGCATAGCTTGGGCACGGGGTTGACCGAAGGAGCATTTGGCTCAGCAGGCTGAATCGCTTAGACTACGGGAAGTACGATCCATGAAGCGCAGTGTCCATGTCCGCTTTCACAACCAAACCCATATACGCCGCCGCCTAATCACAAACCATGTCTGCCTATCCCCTCCTCTTCCGCGTCCGCCAGACCTTCGATTCCCAGAAGGTCGATGACATCCCCGGCACTGTCGAAACAGAGCTCTCCCGCCTGGAGCTTGGCCGAAGGATCAAGGAAGGCGAAACCGTCGCCATTACCTGCGGCAGCCGCGGGGTGGCGAATATTGCGGTGATCATTAAGGCAGCGGTGGAGCATTTCAAGCGATTGGGTGCAAAGCCATTCATTGTCCCGGCAATGGGGAGCCACGGCGGGGGGACGGCGGAAGGGCAGCGAGGGCTGATTGAAGGCTACGGGGTGACGGAGGCGGCGATGGGCTGTCCCATCCGGGCCAGTATGGAAACCGTTGTCGTTTGCCAGGCGGCGGAGGGCTTTCCGGTCCATTTCGACAAGCACGCCTTCGGAGCCGACCACGTTCTGGTCGTTGGCCGCGTCAAACCGCACACGGGTTTTGTCGGGGACATCGAAAGCGGCCTGATGAAGATGATGCTGATTGGCCTGGGAAAATTCGAGGGGGCCAAAATCTATCACCGGGCAATCATCGACAACAGCTTCGGGCAGATCATCCGCTCGGTCGCCCGCGAGGTCCTTTCCAAGTGCCGCATCGTGGCCGGCATCGGCGTCGTCGAGAACGCCTACGACCAGACGGCTCTCATCCGGGCCGTCGCCCCGCACGAGTTCGAGGAACGGGAGAAGGAGCTACTCGTGCTGGCCAAGGCCTGGATTCCCCGGCTGCCGTTCAAAACGGCGGACATCCTGCTGATCGACGAAATGGGCAAAAACATCAGCGGCACCGGCATGGACACCAACGTCATCGGCCGCAAGTACAACGACCACGCCGCCGTGGAAGGGGAATGGCCTAAGGTCAAGCGGCTCATCGTCCGCGGGCTGACGGAGGCGACGCACGGCAACGCCACCGGCATCGGCATGGCCGAGTTCTGCCGCAGCCGCCTGGTGGAGGAGATGGACCAGAAGATCACGCGGATCAACTGCCTGACCGGCGGCCACCCCGTCGCCGCCATGATCCCACTCGACTACCCCACCGACCGCGAAATCCTCGATGTCGCCTTCCCCACCATCGGCCTCACCGAGCCCCCGGACGCCCAGCTGATGTGGATCCACAACACGCTGGAAGTCTCCGAAGTCGAATGCTCCGCCGCCTACTTGAGCGAAGCCCGCGAGCGCCCCGACCTGACCATCCTCCAAGAGCCGCGGCCAATGCCGTTTGATGCCCAGGGGAATCTGCCGGACCACGTGTAAGTGGGGTAGGCTTCCAGCCTGCCCAGAATTGTTTCTCTGGGCAGGCTGGAAGCCTACCCCACTTATTACGGAGCGGCCTTCACCCGCTGCGACCGCTCCTGCGGCGTGCCGACGAGGTCTTGCACCCACTCATTGAGCATCATCACTTCGACGCGCGGGTTGCGGGTTTGTCCCGGGGCATCTTCGCGCGTCGTGAGTGGCTCATTTCCGCCGGCCTGGCTGAGGCGGACCTGTTCGGCGGAAACGCCGTGCTCCATCAGATATTTCAGCACGGACTGGCAGCGGGCGTAGGACATTTGCCAGGCATCCTGAAAGCCCCCCTTGGCCAGCGGCGGATTGCGGGAGGTGTGGCCGCGAATCTCCACCTTGTGCGGCTTGCCGGCGAGCTGCGGAATCAACAGGTCCAGCCGCTCCTGGGCCTTCTTGTCCAGCGCGACCGAGTCCTCGGCAAAGAATAGCATCGTTCCGACGCCGCTTTTTTCCGCCAGCCGCATTTGCAGGACGCGGGTTTTTTCCGCTTCGGGGTCGTTGGGGTCGTCGCTCTTGCTCCTTCGCTTGGTCCCTTCGTGCGGCTTCTTGGAGAAAGGCTTGACCGGGTTTTTCTCGGACGAGGGAGGCGAGCCGCCCGGTTCGGCATCGTCTGCCTCATCCAGCGGCTCAAAGGGGTCGGTGAAGTGGTGGGCGATCGCCTTTTTTACGTCGCTGTTTTGAGCGGTGATCCACATGACCATGAAAAAGGCCATCATCGCGGTCACGAAGTCCGCGTAGGCCACTTTCCATGCACCGCCCCCTTTGCCTGCCATAACTCAACCTCGGATGTTTTTTCGTCGCCAGTTTAGGTTTCGGCCGACTTCAGCAGAGCTTCAAGCTCTTCCTGGGTCGGGCGGAATTCGCGCGACAGGCCGCGGCGGGCGAGCTCAATCGCCACCTTCGGCGGCAAGTCGTTGACAAAGCCGTTGATGATGGCGGCAATGGCCTTGAAGTAAGCCATTTCCGCTTCCCCCATGAACTCCAACTTCGTGGCGAGCGGGGCGACGAAGCCGTAGGAGAGCAGAATTCCCAGGAACGTCCCCACGAGGGCCGCACCGACTTTGTGGCCGATTTCTTCCACGGGTCCATCGATGGCGCCCATCGTGATGACAATGCCGAGCACCGCCGCCACGATGCCGAAGCCAGGGAGAGCGTCAGCCGTCTTGCTGAGCACGCCAATGGGGGCGTGATGCTCAATTTCCATCGCCTTGAGTTCCGCATCAATCAGCTCGGGGAGCTTCTGGGGGCTCACCGAGCCGTCCATGATCGGCGTCAGCAAGCCGCAAATGAATTCCATCGCGTGGTGGTTGCCGGCAACTTTGGGATACTTCTGAAAAATAGCACTGTCGTGAGGATTGGTCAGGTGCGGTTCCAGCGAGAGAAACCCGCTGCGGCGCGCCAGGCGGAACAGCTCGTAGAGAGCCTTGAACAGCTCCTCGTAGGCGACTTTGTTGAAGGGGGTTCCTTTGAGCGATTGCAGGATCCCCTTCAGCATGTCCTTGAGCACCTTCACCGGCGACATGACGATGAGCGCCCCGAGCGACGCGCCGCCAATCGTCAGGATTTCCGCCGGATGGATGAGCGCCCCGACCTGCCCGCCGGAGATGGAGAATCCCCCCAGCACGCTGGCCGTGACGATGATGAATCCGATGATGACGACCATGAATGTTCTAAGTCCCCTCTCCCTTTGGGAGACGGTTAGGGTGAGGGTTTGAAGTATTGGTCACTGGCGCTACACCCTCACCCCGGCCCTCTCCCAAGGGGAGAGGGAGTGATTGCGCGCCGCTAGCTGTCTGTCTTCGAGTAGATAACGGCTAGCAGCGAGGCCAAACTGTATCCAGAAGCGGAACGGGAAGAGTCTGCGGGTTATCCGCAAGATGCCGGCTGTTCCGGTTTTAGCGGGACGACGGCAGCGGTCGGCTGGCAGAAAAATGGAGGTAGAAATATAAGAGCGGATGGCAGAATCAGACTTCGTGCCGCACCAGCCGCTGGAACTCGGCCATTTCGGTCGTGCCGCCGACGATGAGCGGGGTGCGCTGGTGGATGCTGGTGGGTTCGATGTCCAGAACCCGGCGCGTACCGGTGGTGGCGATGCCGCCGGCTTGCTCGGCGAGGAAGGCGATGGGATTGGCCTCGTAGAGGAGGCGGAGTTTGCCTTCCGCATGGTCGGCCGTCGGCGGATAAAGGAAGACGCCCCCTTTGAGGAGCGTGCGGTGGAAATCGGCCACCATGGAGCCGATGTAACGAGAGGAGTACTTGGAGCCGAATTCTCCTCTTCGCAGCCGGTCGAGGAACTGGTTGTATCCGGGCGGGAAGTCGTCTCGGTAAGCTTCGTTGACGCTGTAGTACTTTCCCTTGGCCGGCATCTTGATGTTGGGATGGCTGAGGATGTAGGCCCCCACGGAAGGATCGAGCGTGAAGCCGTGGACTCCCAGGCCGACGCTATAGACCAAAATCGTGGACGAGCCGTAAACGACGTAGCCGGCGGCCACCTGCTTCTTGCCGGGCTGCAGCAGCCATTTCTCGGGCTCGTCGCAATCGGCCCCTTCCGGGCGGCGGAGGATGGAGAAGGTCGTCCCCACGCTGACATTCACGTCGATGTTCGAGGAGCCGTCGAGCGGATCAAAAATGACCGCGTAATGAGCTTCCGGCGAGCAATGCGCCGTCAGCCGCGGATGTTCATTCTCTTCCGAGGCGAGCACGCCGATGCTGGCGCGGGCAGAGAGGCAGTGCATCATCGCCTCGTTGGCATAGACATCCAGCTTCTGCTGAACCTCCCCCTGCACGTTGGTTTCGCCGGCGTCCCCGAGAATGTCCGACAGTCCGGCCCGGCGAACTCGCGCCTGGACCATCTTCGTGGCCAGCGTGATGCCCGAGAGCAGCCAGGAGAATTCCCCTGAAGCGCCGGGGAAGCGTTTTTGATCGTGCAGGATGTGCTGCTGGACGGTGACAATCATGGGACGACTTGAATGAAAGCAGAAGCGGTGGAATTCCGAGGTGAAGAAGTCAGTTTAGCTGTCGAAGGCGCGGCCGTCATCGGACTCCGGTCTCCGAAGCATCTGCCCACTCCATGAGCTTCTTTTGGAGCTCCCGCTTACTCGGGAGATAAAGCTGATATTCGCGGGCGTGAATGTTGGCACCCTCGGGGAGCGTGATTTCCACCAAGGCTTTGTTTTTCTGCTTGCAGAGAATGATGCCGATGGTGGGGTTTTCGCCCTGGACCTTTACCTTGCGGTCAAAGTGGTTCACATACATTTGCATTTGGCCTAAGTCCTGATGCGTGAGCCGGCCAAGCTTCAAATCGATGAGCACATAGCAGCGGAGCAGGCGATTGTAGAACACCAGGTCCACGAAATAGTGCTGGCCGTCGAACGTGAAACGCCGCTGCCGGGCCTCGAAGAGAAAGCCCTTCCCCACTTCCAGCAGGAAATGTTCTATCTGGTTGATAATGGCGGTTTCCAGGTCGGATTCGGAATAGCGATGATGTTCCTCAAGCCCCAGGAATTCCAACACCAGCGGCTCTTTGAGCAAATCCCGCGGTTCGGCGATCAATTGCCCCTCCTGTGCCAGCCGGCGAATGCCCGCCTTGTCGCGGCTGAGAGCCAGACGCTCGTAGAGGCTGCTATCGAACTGGCGTTTGAGTTCGCGGAGCGTCCAACTTTGGCTGGTCGCTTCGATTTCGTAGAAGCTGCGTTCGTCGGGATTCTTCACGCCAAGGAGGAAGACGTAATGTGACCAGCTCAGGGAAAAGGGGCGCGACGGGATGCCTTGTGCCGTTGCCAATTCCCCAGACGCTGTCTGGGTTTTTGTACTCTGCGGAGATTTTGCAGACGCTGTTTGCAAAATTGAGGACTGGCCAGTTAGCGTGTGATTTTTTTCGTCGAGGACCAATTCCGCAGGCGCTGTCTGCGCTTTCTTTTGCCCAGGCAATTGCCCAGACATTGTCTGGGCAATCTGCAATCGGCCCTGATAATGCCGGTAAAATCGCCTCATGTACTCCAAGTTGCTCTTCGAGAAGCCGCTGCCAAACTCACTCGTCAATCGTTCCGCGAGTTCTCTGACGACCTCTTTGCCATACGCGGCTCGATCCTTACCCTTCTGCTCCTGCTCCACAATCCGGCGGCCGATTTCAAAGTTGGTGCGAACCTGTACGAGGTCGATACCGCGCGCGACGGTGGTCCGGGCGGTTAGGATCAATTCCCGGATGTCGCTCACGAAGGACTTGGTTAGCCTCATGAGAGTCCCCACTCGCGGATTGCACCTTCCCCCACCTTCGCCAGCGGCGTATACCGCGGATGCCGGCTGTCCTTGTAGGGATCGTTCCGCCTGGCGTTGTAGCAGCAGATGAGGGACCAGCGGGGGTCATCGGAATCGTTGGCGTCGCTGCGATGGAGGAGGTTACTGTCGAAGAAGATGGCGTCGCCGGGCTCGCATTCGCAGTAGACAAGCTCCATCCGTTCCAGCGCGGCGTTGACGCGTTCCAGGTCGGCTCCGGTCTGATCGCCCGTCTTGCCGTGGTCGACCCGCCCCATGAGGTGCGATCCGCGCAGGACTTGCAGGCAGCCGTTAGCCTTATTCGCCCGGCTGACGGCAATGAGGGAGCTGGCCAGCAGCGGCAGCAGACAGCCGTTTCCGTACCAGTAGCCGTAGTCCTGGTGCCATTCCCAGGCGCCGCCGACGCGGGGCTCCTTGAGCATCATCTTCATGTGATAGAGGTAGACTTCTCCGCCCAGCGCCTGCTCCATCCGATCGACCACGCGCGGGCTGCGGGCGAACATGCTGTATAGGTCGTCGCTGGCAGTGTTCCACAGTGCCAGCTTGGTTTCCTTGCCGCTGGCGTCTTTGCGGCCGTAAAGCTGGCTGGCGAAGGCCTGGTCGTGCTTCGCATATTCGAGCAACTTGCCGATTTCCGCCTGGTCGAACAAGCCGCGGGCGATAAAGAAGCCGTCGCGCTGGTAGGCAATGAGATCGGCAGAAGAAAATGTAGAGGTCATGGGAGGCGGAATGGGCGAGGAATTCAGTGATTTTTCGTAACACCTTAGCCGAGTGGAGAAAACCACGGATTTCACGGATTTCACGGATGTTTGAATTATGGAGGATCGTGGCCCAATCCGTGTTTTATCCGTGGAATCCGTGCCATCCGTGGTTCATCAATTCAGACCGTTAAACTGTTACGATTTTTCCATGATACCGCTTTCTGGCCCTGGCAACCTCCGCGAAAAAAGTTTGCAGCTCGAACCATGCTACCAAAATCGTGTATCATGTCGCCGTGCAAGGATTCAGGGCGCTCGCAGGGTAATTCCATGCTGATCCCCAAGACATTCGCCGGCATATTTGCCTTCTTTTGCATCGTGCTGCTCTTGGGCATTTCCAGCTCGGCCATTGCCGCCATGCACGATATCCAATCGATATTGGCCTATGGCCGAACCTTGAGCGTCTTGGGCCTGGGGGTGGCCCTGGGCTGCATGGTTTCGCGTTCGGCCGCCAGCCTGCTGTTCGGGCTCTCCACGCCGGCACTGAGCCTCGGCATCTTCTTCTTAATCTTTTGGAAAAGCTGGAGCCCGAGTCAAGCCGCGATACCGGTGGCGTTGATCATCCTGGGCTACGAAGCACTCGTCGTCCCGCTGGGTCTCTATACCCTTTATCGAACGCTGGCGCCGGCCCCCAGAATCTTCCATCCCCGGGCCGGGCAGTTCAACCTCGGTTCGCTATTCATGCTGATGCTGATTCTCTTCCTGACGCTGGGCGTTGCCCGCCCGTTCCTCCACTTCGATATCCATCTCGGCCACTCCCTTGCCCAGATCATGTTCGTACTCACCCTTTTCGCCAGCGGCATCACCCTCTGGCTGAGCCTGCGATTGCATTTTCTTGCCGCCCCATCCGTTCTTGATTCGTTGCAGCGCGCGGAAACAGCGGACTCGAGCAGAATCCCCCCGGAAATGTCCTCCTGACCTGCTGCTGTCGAAATCGGACTCCAGCGGCGATTGCTGGGACTCGCTCCTCCATTACGCCTCTGCGGGCGCGACCATTGTGTTCAGGGGGCAACCGTGGCTGCCACACGCCCACGCAAAGCCGTGGGCGTGCCACCCAGACCATTGATCACAGAATGAAAAACTGAGTAGCCCTGGTATTTCGCCCCGGCAACTTTCTTCTTCCGGTTGCACCCCTTAGACTGGGGAATAAGCTGGCTCGGGGAGCGACGATAGGTGTAGGATGGCTTTTCAGCATCCAGAACGCCGGGGATGGCCCCGAGCGCCCCGATGTTTCCCGAGGCTGGAGCGACATTTCTGCCGCTGATTTCGTGTAACGGACTGCTTATGAAGTGCATTTCCCCGCGCCGCTCGCTTTCCCTGCAACTCACGGCGCTGCTCATTCTGCTCTTGGTTGGCGCGGTCTCCCTGCCCGGCTGCGGCGGCTGCCAGAAGGAGACGGCTGCTCAAAAGAAAAAGCGGGTGGACGACGAGAAAAAGAAGGAAGAGGATCGGAAGCGAAAAAAAAAGGCCGAACAGCCCAAGCCGAACTTCGATCCCATCATCAGCCAGATCCTGCCGAATACCGTCACTACCAATCCTCCGGCCAAAGACAAGGACAAGGAAGCCGAGAAAGAAAAGGCCAAGGAGGAAAAGCAAACGACCCTGGAATATGCCTACGTCAAGCCGGGGCACTTCGTCACCGTGATGCAGACGCTCAAGGCCAATAACTTTGATTATCCCGGAATGCTGAGGACGTATCCCACCGACGCCAACAACAATCCCCTGGATGTCTACAAGACGAACTACCGGGTGTCAATGTTTCGCCCCGCATCGCTTCCCAAGGGACAAGGCAAATTCATCGAGTCCACCTTCTTCCTTCCGCAGCGGGACAATTTCACTTCGCAAGGGCGGTACAACATGCGGGTGGAATTGCTTTCCTCGCGCGGCGGCAGCATGGCGACGCAAGATTCCGCCATGGGGACGTCGATGCGCGACCACGAGTACTTCATCGTGGTGCTGGCCGCCAACGCCGAGCCGTACATCGGGCTCAAAGACCCCAAGATGCATAGCGTGGTGGTGAGCGAGAGCGAAATCTCCCGCGACGGCAGCCTGCGGTTCTATCATGTGGTCCTGCCCAAGATCGAGCGCCGCGTGCCGCTTCCCAGCACGTCGTTCGCGTGGACGACCATTGCTTACATCATTTGGGACGACCTCGACCCCGCCATCCTCACGCAGGACCAGCAGAACGCCATGCTCGACTGGATTCATTGGGGAGGCCAGCTCATCATCAGCGGTCCCAACTCGCTGGATAAGCTCAAGGGGAGTTTCCTCGCCCCTTATCTGCCGGCGGAGAGTGGCCAGGCCCTCAAGCTGGATCAGACCTCTTTCGACGAGCTGAACACGAACTGGTCGCTCCCTTCCATCGGCAACGACAAGAAGAAGCCGATGACCGCCGCGGAGCGGAGCATCAAGTTCGTGGGAAACAAGCCGATGCTCGGCGTGGAGCTGCTGAAGCATCCGCTGGGTGACTTCCTGGAAGGGACCGGCAAGCTGGTGGTGGAACGCCGCGTCGGCGGCGGGCGAGTTGCCGCCACCGCTTTTCCGCTGACCGACATCCGCATCCGCCTGTGGCCCAACTTCGACGGTTTCCTGAATGGCTGTCTGTTGCGCCGCCCGGCCCGGGAATTCCATCGCAACGACCTGGTGGAGCTGCGGATGAATTGGTCCGCCCCGGACCTGGCCAATTACGTGCGCGACCCGCGCATGGCCTGCACGCTTCGCTACTTCAGCCGCGACATCGGCTTTCCCACGGGCCTGGATCGTCCGGCCGGCGTCTCTCGCACCGCGACGATAGCGCAGCAGGAAACCGCCCCGCCGCGCGCCCGCTTTCCGGGCTATATGGACGTGCCGTTGGAAGCTCCGCTCGAAAACACCGTCGACAAGCAGCCGAAAGTGGACGACTGGCACTTTGCCGGCTATCGGGCGGATAACGAATCGGGGGTCGGCGGCTGGAGCGACCTGACACCCGTCTCGGCAGCCGCCCGCGAGTCTCTGGGCGAGGCCGGCAAGATCGCCATTCCCAAGGCGGACTTCGTCCTGAAGGTGCTGGCCATCTACTTGCTGGTACTAGTGCCGCTCAATTGGCTGTTCTTCTGGCTCATCGGTCGCGTGGAATGGGCCTGGGCCGCGGCTCCTATCATTGCCATCATCGCCGCGGTCTGCGTCATCCGCCTGGCTCAACTAAATATCGGCTTCGTCCGCAGTCGCACGGAAATCGCCGTGCTGGAGACTCAGGCCGATTACCCGCGGGGCCACGTCACCCGCTATACGCGGCTTTATACGTCGCTCTCCACCGGCTACGACTTGAGCTTCGACGACCCTTCCGCGGTCGCCCTGCCGTTTGTCACCAACGTCAACTTCGTGCGGCTGCCGACGGAATCCGCCAAGTATGTGGAGTTTCGCCAGGACAAGAACACGACGTTGTCCGGCGTGCAGGTGAACTCCAATTCCACCGAAGGGGTCCACTCCGAGCACATGGTGCCGCTGGGGAAACACGCGAACAAGCCGGGGGGCATCCGGTTGACCGGCAATGCCCAGCAGGGACAGAGTGTCCGCAACGACACTCCGTTCACGCTGCGGGATGTCGGCGTGCTCCGCAAGGTCGATGGCGTCATTCAAGTTGCCTACGTGGCCGAAGTACAGCCCGGCACGGCCGTCCCGCTGGCCTATGTTCCTTCTCCGAACAATGAGTCCTGGGTTGCCAACTGGGACCAGTCCCTCGTGATGTCCGCCAAGGTGCAGGCCCAGGAAGAAGACAAAGGGGCTGTTCGCCTCTACCGCCTCGTCGAGCTGGCTGCGAAGCAGCTCAAGCTGGCTTCGGGGGACGTGCGGCTGATTGCCTGGACCGATGATGCCGTGCCGGGCATGAACGTCTATCCCGCGCCGGCTCAGAACAATACTCGCACGCTCATCCTTTCGCATCTAGCACGGGCCAAGATTCCCGCGGCCAGCTGCGACAAGAATGTTGCCGAGGATTACGTGCTGCCGGAGTTGGACGAAGAGATGAAGCCCGAAGAGCCCCCCGCCGGTACCGGCGCGCAGCGAAACTCCATGCGTCCGGGGCCCAGGGGGTCGGGAGTCTTTGGCGTCCTGGATTTTCCACTTGATACAATCATCGACGCCAAAGACTCCCGACCCCTGCCCTGGTGGCCCGCCCTGGCCGCCCGAAGATAGGCCCCGCAAAATGATCGAGCTCATTGATTTCGGCAAGGACTACGGCGAATTCCGCGCCGTGGAGCGCCTCAACCTCAAAATCGAAGCCGGCGAGATGTTCGGCTTTATCGGCCCTAACGGCGCGGGAAAAAGCACCACCATCCGCTTCCTCGCCACGCTCCTCAAAGCCAGCCGCGGCGAGGGAATTGTCAACGGGCACAGCGTCACCCGCGACCCGATGGCGGTCCGCTACAGCATCGGCTACATGCCGGACAACTTCGGCGTCTACGACGGCATGAAGGTTTGGGAGTTTCTCGATTTCTTCGCCGTGGCGTACAAAATCGGCAAAGCCAAACGGAAGCAGGTTATCAGCGACGTGCTGGAGTTGCTCGACCTGGGCCACAAACGAGACGACTATGTCAACGGCCTCTCTCGCGGCATGAAGCAGCGGCTCTGCATGGCCAAGACCCTGGTGCATGACCCGCCAGTCCTCATCCTCGACGAGCCGACCAGCGGCCTGGACCCGCGAGCCCGCATCGAGGTCAAAGCCCTGTTCAAGGAACTGCGGCGGATGGGCAAGACCATCCTCATCTCCAGCCATATCCTGACGGAGCTCGCCGACTGCTGCACCAGCATCGGCATCATCGAGCGGGGCCAGCTTTTGATGAGCGGACCCATCGAGGATGTTTACCGCAAGATCCGCGGCAACCGCAGCATTGAAATCCGCTTCAACAACAACATGGACGTTGGCCTCTCCGTCGTCCGCTCCCACCCCGCCTGCCGCAACGTGGCCGTGGACGTGAACCACTGCGTCGTCGAGATGGACTGCGACGACAAGGGTGTCAGCGAGCTCCTCAACCAGCTCATCTACAACAAAGTCGGCATCCACAACTTCGCCGAAAAAGACCCGTCGCTGGAGGACGTGTTCATGATGGTGACGAAGGGGCTGGTGTCGTAGCGAGGCCGACTTCCATTACGGCACCGGGACGTTGCGCCGATGCACATCGTAGTTGTCATAGACGTCCATCATCGGGTCTGCCCAGCCCGCCGCAGCCGCGGTTTTGGCAATGAGCGGATAGAATTCCCTGGGATCAAACTCATCTACTTCGAAAAGCGGCTTGACCACTTCATATTGCTTGTCGGAAATGACGTACCACGTTCTGAGACCTTGGTCGTCAACCAACTGAAGAGGTTGGTTCGGCTCGGCAATGAGAGCTTGGTGCTGTTCGGCTGTAAGTGTGAGTGTCATGTCTGAATTATACCGCATGAACCGTGGAGGACTCCAGTTCAATTCGCTCATGCTGCAGGACTCATCAGCATGATGTAAATCACCGTGACGACGACGCGGTACGCCAGGAAGATTCCGCCGCCGAGGGCAGCTTTGGCCGGCGGCATGTCGAAGACGAGCCACAGCATGGCTCCCGAGACTACTGCAACCAGGGCAATCAAAGCGAACAGTCCAACCACCCCTAGCCCCGCAGCGGCGATGCCATACGCGCCGACCGTTGTTAAGAGGCCGATGCCAAGCGCGGCCAGAATTGCCTTTCCAAAGCCCGGTGATTCCTTTTCCTGATTGAGGCCCATGACCAGTCCAACCAGCACCAAGGCATCGAGGAGACACATTTGGTTTCCCTCCAAATTCTGACCAATTGAGACAAGGTTCCAAGCTTAGCCTCCACAACTCGCAGCTTCTACTCCCCTTTCCGCAAATCCCTTCCCCCCTTCACGCTCTCCACCCGCACTTCAAACGGCCCCTTGCCGCTGACCAGCCAGCGGACGTAGACGATGCCGTGGGCGGGGATGGTGTCGAGCTTCATGTTGGCGGGGTCGCGCTTCTGCTCGGCGGGTTCGCGAAAGAAGGGTTCGCTGGCGGTCAGGCCGACGATGACTTTTAGCTCCTTGTCCTCGGAGTGCAGAGAAACGATGTCCGGCGGGGTGAGCTTGCGGCGGACATCGGCGACAGAGTGGGTGGGGCAGGTCTTGGGGTTCTCGATGATGGCGGTCACTTGAGTAATCCCGCCGGGGAACGGCTTGGTTTCCACCGACTGGATTTTTACGAGCGGCAATTCGTCGGCATGGAACAGCGAGAACGCCATGTTGCGGTGGCATTCCTCTTCCAATAGAAAGCTTGGCGGCTGGCGCATCCAGTTCTTTTTCATGCCGCCGACTTCGACCTTGCCGTACTGCGGATGCTCCACTTCCTTCCACGGAGCCAGCCCTTCGTCGAGCAGCAAATACTTGTTGAAGGTTGCCTGCACTTCGCTGCTGCCGAAGAAGCCTTCGTGGCCGGAGGTGCGGAAGTAGTTGAAGGGCGTGAACAGCTCGTTGGTGAAGGTCCAGGCCCCGCGGTTTTGATGCAGCCAGTCCACTTCTCCGCCGTAGACTTCGTACAGGTCGTTGGCGATGTTCATGTAGCGGTAGGCGGGCAGTATTTGCTCCCCCCGCTTGCCGATGACGTCGTAGACGGCGATGTCGCTATTGTCGAAGGCATCGTCCTTGGCCCCCGGCCCGCGCAGGATCATCCCGCCGGCATTGTGATACGACTGAGCCCCCGCGATCTGCGGATGAGCGGCGATGAAATCCGCCACCAGCCGGTTCTCGCCTATCGAAAAGGGATAGCGGTGCGCCCCGTTCTGGATGTAATCCGGCTGCCAGTTCCAGCCCCAGTCCCGGTTGGGATCATAGGAACCGTCCCCATCTTCGTTCACGCGGCCGTCGCCGTCGTTGTCCTTTCCCTCCGGGCCGAGCAATCGATATTCCCCCTTCTCGCCAGGCTTGGTGGAAATCAGCAGCGAGGGGAAATCTGGATGCGGCTTGAAGCGGCCGTTCTTGTCCTTGACCCGCATCATGGTGATGCTGCCGTCGCCGTCCAGGTCGTCCGGCCCGTCTTCATCGACGAGGCCGTCCTGGTCATCATCCACGGGCCGCTGCCCGGTGCGGGGAGAGTGCGTGGTGTTGGGCTCATAGAAGTGGGCGTCCCGCGAGTCGGGGCTCATCATCGGCAGCAGGTAGAACGTCCGTTCGTCGAGCAGCCGCTTGACCACGTCGCTGTCCTGCCGCATTTCGCAGAGATACCAGGCGGTGTAGAGAACCACTTCCGTCGCCTGAATCTCATTGGCGTGAATGGCCCCGTCAATCCACATCGCCGGTTTTTTTTCCGAGTCTCCTTTGGCGAAGTTTGTGACCGTCAGCACCCACATTTCCCGCCCGCCGTAGGACTTGCCAAGACTCTGCACCTTGGCGAACTCCGGATGGGCCTTCGCCAGATCCGCCAACAGCTTGGCGGACTGGGTATAATCATGATAGATGTTCCAGCGAGCGGGAACCTTGGGATTGGCCGGAGCACCGAGGGCCTTGTAGGGGGATTTGTCCTGAGCCGGCTGCTTTGGCGGCTCTTGGGCAACAGCGCCTTGGCAGCCCAGCAGCGTGGTCAGAAAGATCGAGCAGAAAGTCTTCATAGCCTTGACTTTAGTTGCCCCGGAGGGCGTATGCCACCCCCGCCGAAGGACTGCGGCAACTCGCACGGCCGCAACTTATTCTGGCGGCCGGGGTTCCATAGGGGTTAGGATGAAAGGGTCGGGAAACGATCATCAGGAGCCTGTTCCATGAGCACCATTTCCAAAGCCGTTTTCGGGGTCGTGCTGGCGGCGGCACTCGTGCCGGCACTGTCGGTGCAGGGTCAGGGGCGGGAACGTCGGCGGGAAGGCTACGATCCCGCGGAATCCCTCAAGCGGATGGATGAAAACAACAACGGGAAAATTGAGCCCAACGAGATTTCCGGGCGCTCGCGGTCATTTGTCGAAAAGGCGGCGGAGAAGGCCCGGCTCGATCCCCGCCAGGCGATGCCCATCGACCGCCTCCTCCCGGCCATGCAGGCAGTTGGCGAAGAGTATCGCAAACAGCAGGAAGCCAGTTCCCCTAATTCCTCTTCGACCAAGACTGGTTCCAGCTCCAGCGGCCCCAGACCGGCGAGCGGTTTTGGGACGCTAGCGTCTGGCAGCGCGCCGGCAACGTCCAGCAGCGGTTTCGGTGCTCCGTCGTCGCGGGCCGGGTCGATTATGTCCTTGGAGGCGAAGTTCGATCCGTCCGTCATCGAATACGTAAATGGTGACTTGCTGCGCCGCCTCGACAAGAATGGGGACGGCAGTCTCGACAGCGTTGAATGGAAGGCCAACACCTGGTCCAAGCCCCCCGAGGATTCCGACCTGAACAAGGATGGCAAGCTCAGCCGCGAGGAGCTGTGCATCCGCATCTCCAAGAGCCGCGGCATTCCGATCAAGGGGGAAACGGCATCGTCGTCTCCCGGATCCCCGACATCCTCCAGCGGCTCGCCAGGCAGCAGCTCGTCTGGTTCGGGGGACAAGGACAAGGTCAAGAAGTACGCCGAAGGGCTGCTCAAACAGCACGACAAGAACAAGGACGGCATGTTGCAGCGCGATGAATGGAAAGAGCTGAAGACGGAGCATCAAGGGGCCGACACGAACAGCGACGGCACCATCACGCTCGACGAGCTGAGCACGCGGATTGCCACCTACACTGGCGGTGGTGGTTCTTCTCCGCTTTCTTCCAGCACCAGTCCGCCCGGCTACGGCGGCAGGTTCTACAAGGGGAATTCCGACAAGACCGCATTGGCAGCCAAAAAGAGCTACCGCTTCCTCACCCCCACCGAGCGGCTGCCCAAGGGAATGCCCGACTGGTTCCTGAAGAACGATGCCGATGGGGACGGCCAGATCATGATGGCCGAGTACGCAGCCAGTTTTACCGAAGTCATCGCAGCCGAGTTTGCCAAGTATGACCTGGACGGCGACGGCATCATTACGCCGAATGAGTGTTTGGCGGTGGAGCCGAAGAAGTAGCATGGGTAAACACATGGTAGCCAGAACTCAAACGTCGCTGTTGCTCCTGTTCCTCTCGGCCGTTTGCCAGGCTCAGGATGCTTCCAAGCCAGATGCGGCAGATAGACGCAAGGCACAGATGCAAGAGGCCAAAGAATATATGCAGGGGTTTGAGCTGTGCTGGGCAGCGGGTGACAAGAAGCAGGTCAAGCTCTTGGATTCGCCTCTACTCGTCTTTGGTGATCCGACGCGAGCGAATGAAAACGGAACTCTCTGGATCTGGGGGGAAAAGGGGCGGCCCGCGGCCTTTCTGGAAGTTTATCAAATCACGGGCATTAAGAGCCGCTGGTTCCATGCGGTGACGCTGACCGGCTCGCAGACCGTCATCATGAAGGGAGCCGGGTTCACCTGGCGGCCCGAGAAAACTCAACTTGAGCCGAAGTTGCTCGGCGATGCCGCGCTGCCCAAAAAAAAGGAAGCGGATCGCCTGCGTCAAATGAAGGAGCTGGCTCGTCGGTTCACCTCCCACGAATTCTGGGATCCGGACAACTCCCGCTTCGAGTTGCGACTGCTGGAGAAGCCGCTGCATCGCTACCAGGATTTGGCCGCGGACATTCAGGACGGGGCGGCGTTCTCACTGGCCAACGGCACGAACGCGGAAGCGATTCTGTTGATCGAGGCCCTGGGAAAATCAGTCGAAACATCGCGCTGGCACTTCAGTCTCGCTCGTCTAGGCAGCGCGGAGATGGCGGCGGCTCTGGACGGCAAAGAAGTCTGGCACGTGGACGTTGCCCCTGGTAAATCGCGGATCGGTCAGTCTACCGATCCTTACTGGGCATTTTACGAAGGCGCGGTCGAATAGACGGCCTAGGAAGGCCGTCCTACATAGGATTCCAATATCGCCCGCAGCCGCTGCCGATAATACTTCAGCCCTGGGAAGAAGAAACAGGCGGCGGAGACGCTGCCGAAAATGAGGTGGGCGTAGTCAGGAAAGACCGCCATCAATCCGGCCGTTATGAAGAGCGCAATGGCCTGAATGTAGAACTGCCCGGAGAGGATGCCGGCTTTCACCAGGAAGGCCATGCCGTTGACGAGGCCGAGGACCGGCGAAAGCTTGAGGACCGGCAAGTCCAGCCAGGCTTCCAGCGGAAACAGCAGCGCGACGCAGGCCATGCTGCCGGCCCAGACGTGGGCAATCTGCCGCTCGACGAACGTCACTGGCCCCATCCGCCGGCGGAGCGCCCAGAAGACTGCGGCCCACGTTCCCAGACCGGCGGTCCAGAGCAAAAAGTAATGCAGGCGGTTTTCATCATGGAACCAAAACAGCGTATTGGTCGCCAGGCACGCCACGAACAGTACCAGGCTATGCCACATCCACAAGAGGCCCCAGTTCTCCAGCACGCTGGCATGATGCGTCTCCCGCAGCCAGAGAGAAATGAGTTGCGAAAAACGGCCGCTGCGGGCGGAGATGCTTTCGTTGTTCAGATAGGCTTCCAAATCCGCCGCCAGCAGCGCAGCGGAGGTGTACCGCAGGTCCATCGGCTTTTGCAGGCAGCGGAGGGCGATCATCTCCAGGTCCGCGTCGGCCTTGGGGTTGAGCATCCGCGGGGGCACGGGATCCTGTTCCAGCACCAGCAGCACGGTATCGACCGGCGAAGCGGCCTGGAACGGCGGGCGGCCGGTGAGCATGTGATAGAGCACGACGCCGAGGCTGTAAACGTCGCTGGCCGGTCCCACCTGCCCCCGGTTCCCCACCGCTTGCTCCGGCGACATGTAAGCCGGCGTGCCAAGAATCGCCCCAGTCTTGGTCAGGCTGGGGGCGTCACTGATCTGCTTCGCCAGGCCGAAATCCGTAATGTGCGGCCAGCCGTTCTCGTCGAGCAGGATGTTGCTGGGCTTGATATCCCGGTGCAGCACGCCGCGAGTGTGAGCGAAGTGGATGCCGCGGGCCACGGCCGCCAGAATCGTCGCCGCCTCCTTCGCCGGCAGCGGCCCCAGCGCCAGCCGCTGGGCCAGCGTGGTGCCGGCGATGTACTTCATCGTGAAGTAAGGGCGTCCGCTCTCCTGGCCGACTTCATACACCGGCACAATCGCCGGATGGTCGAGCTTTGCCGCCGCCTGAGCCTCCGCCTGGAACCGCTCGAGATCCGCCGCGGAAGCCAGGTTCCCTCTGAGCACCATTTTGAGCGCCACTTCGCGCGCGAGGCTCAATTGCTTGGCTCGATAGACGACACCCATCCCGCCGCGGCCCAGCTCCTGAACAAGCTCGTAGTCCCCAAACCGGGCCGGCAGATTCAGCGTGCCGCTGGGGAAGTCAGTCTGGGAGGAAATCGTCTCGGCCATGCTGCCGCTTCCCGCCGCCTGGGCAATCATCACCGCCCCCCACAGTTCCCGCAATTCCGCGGCGAACTCCGGCTGCTGCCGGCACTGCTCTTCGAGCGCGACATGCTCTCCCCGCTGCACCCGGTCCGTGAGCTGCGTCAGGAGCGCGGCGAAACGCTCGTCGTGCTCCACTGCCGCGATTTCGGAAATGGAGGGAGGGGTGGCCACGATGTCATGGTAGCCCACGGGGGGAATCCGTGGAAACGGCGCATCCCCACACCGGCCCCACGCGCCACCGAGGGAGCGCGCGGGACTTGACGGGTGGATGGCCATTCCAGGCAGCTCCCGACCGGGGTCTTCCTCGCCGAAGATCTTGACTGCGGCCGCGTTGTTTTTGAACAATTGGATATTACCACGAAACCAGGCCGGCGGGATTTGAAATTTGGCAACAGTTTAGCGGTCTAAAGAAATGAACCACGGATCCCGGCGCGCCGGGACGGAATTCACGGATCAAGTATTCATCAGCCGGCCATTTCCCTATTTCAAGATATCCGTGTTCTCCGTGAAATCCGTGGTTGCTTCATGCCGCTAAACAGTTACCAAAACTGAACACTGAACACTGAACACTGGGTCCACTCCCCCGCCCCCGCTCCCTACTCCCGCCCAAGTCCGCTATCATCGCTATCATAAGGAAGGCATGGCATGAAGGAAGAACTGTCCAGTGACGCGGCGGAGCCGGCCAGTCCCCCCATCCGGGTGCTGATTGTCGACAATGACGAGGCCCTGGCCCGGGCGATGGAGGAGAGCCTGGTCAAGGTGGGCTACCAGTGCGTCGTGGCCACGTCCGGGCCGGAAGGGGCCCGCCGGATTGAGCAGGACACCTACGACATCGTCGTCACCGACCTGGTGATGAACGACCTGGACGGGATGGAAGTTCTGTCGCGGGCCCGCCAGGCCCTGCCGGATGCCGAAGTCATCATGGTCACCGGGCACGCCACGGTCCCCAAGGCGGTGGAGGCGATGCAGGAGGGGGCCTTCAATTTCCTGGAAAAGCCGATCACCCCCACCCGACTGCGGGCCATCGCCGATAAAGCAGCCGATGCCGTCCGCCTCAAGCTCAAGAACGTCGAGCTCCGTCAACGCCTCGACGAGCGTTTTGGCTTTGAGGGGATCATCTACGCCAGCGACGGGATGAAGGCCGTCATCGAACGGCTCAAGCGGATTGCCCCGACGGATGTTTCGGTGCTCATCACTGGCGAAAATGGGACGGGGAAGGAGCTGATCGCCCAGGCCATTCATCAGAACAGTCCCCGCAAAGGGAAGCGGATTGTGGCCCTGAACTGTGCGGCCATTGCCGAGAATCTCGTGGAAAGCGAGCTGTTCGGCCACGTGAAGGGAGCCTACACGGATGCCGCCAACGACCGGATCGGGGCCTTCGAATATGCCAGCGGCGGCACGCTGTTTCTGGATGAAATCGGCGATATGCCACAGCAGACGCAGATCAAGCTCCTCCGCGTGCTGGAGGACCATCAGATTACCCGCGTCGGCGACAACAAGCAAATCAAGGTCAACATCCGCCTGGTCTCCGCCACCAACCGCAGCCTGGAAGACGCCATCGCGGCCGGCACCTTTCGCAACGACCTCTATTACCGGCTCAAGGTGGTGACGATTCATCTGCCGGCCTTGCGGGAGCGGAGGGACGACATTGTGCCCCTGACCGATCATTTCCGCCGCCAATTCGCCAAGCGGCACCACAAGACGATCAAAGGGATCGCCCCAGCCGTCACCCGCAAGCTGTTTTCCTATGAATGGCCGGGAAACGTGCGGCAGCTCCGCAACGCGGTGGAGACGATGGTGGTGCTGGACGTGGACGGGACGCTCGACCTGGACGACCTGCCCCCCGAGTTGACGGACGTGGAAGAGGCCCAAGCCGGCGCTACCGCGCTCGGTGGCCCGGTCGAGCTGATCGGCCGCAGCATGGACGACATCGAGCGGTGGGCCATCGAACAGACGCTGAAGCTCAGCGGCGGCAACCGGGAAGAAGCGGCGCGGATTCTGAATATCGGGGCGCGGACGCTGTACCGAAAACTAGAGAAATACCAGACCGGTGGAGATAAGAATGACGAAACTCGAATGGCGAATGGCGAATGACAGAGTCGACTTCCATTCGCCATTCACCATTCGAATTTTGTCATTCAGATATCACTATGCCAACCATTCGTCAATTGCCCCCGAGCGTTGTCAACAAGATCGCCGCCGGCGAGGTGATTGAGCGGCCGGCGAGCGTCGTCAAGGAGCTGCTGGAGAACGCGGTCGATGCCGGAGCTGCGCGGATCGATGTTTCCCTGGCTGCCGGCGGGATGGATTTGATCCGCGTCTCCGACGACGGCTGCGGGATTGCGGCGGAGCAACTGGTGCTGGCGATCTCCAGCCACGCGACCAGCAAGATTGCCGATGCCGATGACCTGTTCCGGGTGGGAACCTTCGGCTTTCGGGGCGAGGCCCTGGCCAGCATCGCCGAAGTCAGCCAGCTACGCCTGCGCAGCAAGACGCGCGAGGCGGAAAGCGGCGCGGAGCTGGAGGTGGACGGCGGCAGGCGGACGGAAGTGATGCCCTGCGGTGCGCCGGTCGGGACGACGACGGAGGTCCGCAACCTGTTCTTCAATACGCCGGTCCGGCGGAAGTTCATGCGGGCCGTGCAGACCGAAATCGGACATGCCAGCGAGGCCTTCACCCGCATCGCCCTGGCCCATCCAAATGTCCACTTCACGCTGCGGCACAATGACCGCCAGGTCTTCGATCTGCCGCCCGTCGCCACCTGGCGGGAGCGGATTGCCGCCTTCTTCGGCCGCGAGATTGAAGCGGCGCTCATACCCATCGACACCACCGACGGCGGAGTGCGGCTGACGGGCTTTGCGGTGGACCCGCAACATTCGCGGGGGAACAACCGGATGCAATATCTGTTCCTGAACGGGCGGCACATCCGGGATCGGTCGCTGCAACATGCTTTGGGCGAGGCCTACCGCGGACTGCTTCTGCATGGGCGGTTCCCCATGGCTTTCTTGCGGCTGGAAATGCCGCCAGAGCTGGTGGATGTGAACGTCCATCCCACGAAACTGGAGGTCCGCTTTCAAGACAGCGGGCGGGTTTACTCGCTGCTGCTCGGCTCGCTCCGCAAGCGGTTCCTGGCGACCGATCTGACCGCCAAGGTTCGCGGGCCTTCCTCGGACGAAGGAGACCCGGCCGCGGCACATGATCGCGCTGCCACGGTGAACCAGCGGCAGGAATTGGTGCAATGGGCGAAGGGACAACTCGCGAGTGGCGGAGGCACCGGTGCCGTGGCGCTCGCGGACGATGACGAACAAGCGGCCCTCGAACTCCGCTTCGACAAACCGCCGGACCAGATGCTGCATCTGAACCGGATTGACCGCTCCTGGTCCGCCGTCGGTGGGCCGCAGGCGTATAACGGCGCTGGCGATGCCGCGCCGATCGTCTCGGAACCAGCTCCAGGGACTAGTGGCGGCAACGCCATTCCCGCGACCATCCTCGGCTTTCCCAATCGCTCCCACCTCGGCTTTCAAATCCACAACCGCTACCTGGTGACGGAGAATGAAGCGGGGATGGTCGTCATCGACCAACATGCCCTGCATGAGCGGGTGCTCTACGAGCAGATTCGCGCCAAGGTCCTGTCCGGCCGGCTGGAATCGCAGCGGCTGCTTGTCCCCGAGCCCGTGGCGCTCGCGCCGGCCGAAGCAGCGGTGGCCCTCGAGGCTAAAGAGACGCTGGCCAAGCTCGGCATCGACATCGAGCCTTTCGGCGGCGACACGATTTTGGTTTCCAGCTATCCCGCGATGCTCGCCAATATCGACCCCGCGGAATTGCTGCGGCAGGTGGTGGATGAGCTGCTGGCCGGCGGAAAAATGCCGGAGCAGCACGACCTGCTGAACGACCTCTTGAACATGGTGGCCTGCAAAGCGGCCATCAAAGCCGGCGATTATCTGGCCCCCGAGGAAATCACGGCCCTGCTGGAGCAGCGGCACCATTATCAGGATACGCACCACTGTCCCCACGGCCGGCCGACGGCCCTGGTCTTTACGCGGGAAGAACTGGATAAGCGATTCAAGCGTACCTAAGCTCTCCGCCCTTGATTACCCTGGTCCCGCGGGTCAATGTAGAAGTTACACGTCCCTCGTTACTCCAATAACACGCCCACGCAGAGCCGTGGGCGTGCCACCTGGTTTAGTCCCCCATGATTTGCGTCAGCATAGGTCGCGGCCGCCATCGCCACATGATCGCCGAGCATAAGCACCTCGCCGAGCAGGGGGCTCAGCTCGTCGAGCTGCGCCTCGACTACTTGATGACGCCGCCGAACCTCAAGCGGCTGCTGGCCGAGCGGCCCTGTCCCGTAGTCGTCACTTGCCGGCGGCAGAAGGACGGCGGGCGCTGGACCAGGAGCGAGGAGGACCGCCAGATGCTGCTGCGGCAGGCGATCGCCAGCGGCGTGGAGTACGTGGATCTGGAAGAAGATGTCGCCGCCGCGATCCCGCGGTTCGGCAAGACCAAGCGGATCGTCAGCTACCACAACTTCCAGGAAACGCCGGAGAACCTGCCGGCCCTGCAGCACAAGATGGCCGCCCTGGATGCGGACGTGGTGAAGATCGCCACGATGGCCCACAGCCCGCACGATTGCCTCAAGGCCCTGCGGATGATGCGCTATAGCCCGGTGCCGACCGTGGCGATCTGCATGGGCGAGATTGGCACCCCCTCGCGGATTCTGGCCAGCAAGTTCGGCTCGCCGTTCACGTACGCCACCTTTCACGCCGAGCGGACGATGGCTCCAGGACAGCTCAGCTACCAGCAGATGCAGGAGATTTATCACTACGACAAGATCAATCCAGAAACCGAGATTTTCGGCGTCATCGCCGACCCCGTGTCGCATAGCCTCAGTCCGCTGATCCACAACGCGGCCTTCGCCCAGCTCGGGATGAACCGCGTGTACGTGCCGTTCCGCGTGCCGCAGGAGGAGCTGCCGCAATTCATGGCGGATTGCAAGGAGCTGGGGATCAAGGGGCTGTCCGTCACCATCCCGCACAAAGAGGAAATCTTGCATCAGGTGGACAAGTGCGACGAGCCCAGCCAGCAGATCGGGGCGGCGAATACCGTCGTGTGGGTCGATGGCGAGAAGCGGGCCTTCAATACCGATTACAAAGCCGCCATGAGCAGCATCGACAAGGCCTTCGGCGGCAACGAGGAAGGGGGCTCGGCACTCCAGGGAAAGTCGGCCCTGGTGCTGGGGGCCGGCGGCGTGGCGCGAGCCATGGTCTTCGGCTTGCAGCGGCGAGGGGCGGACGTCGTCATCGCCAGCCGCACCGCCGAACGGGCCGACGAGCTGGCGAACAAGTTCCACGTTCGCTCGACGGCCTGGTCCCTGCGGCATACGGTCCGGCCCGACCTGCTCGTGAACTGCACTCCGGTCGGCATGCACCCGAACCTCGACGAGACTCCCTTCGACCAGACGTATCTGAAGGCAGGCATGGTGGTCTTCGATACCATTTACAATCCCGAGCAAACGCTGCTGATCAAGCAGGCCCGCGAGAACGCCTGTGAAGTCATCACCGGCGTGGACATGTTCGTCGGCCAGGCCGCCCATCAGTTTCGCCTCTTCACCGGCGGCGTGGACGCCCCCATCGAAATGATGCGCCAGGCCGTCCGCCGGGCCATCAGCGCGGCCAAGATGTAAGTGGGGTAGGCTTCCAGCCTGCCCAGAGTCATGAACCTCTACCTCATCGGCTATCGCGGCAGTGGGAAGACGACTGTCGCCGCCGAACTCGCGCGGCTGCTCGGCTGGAAGTGGCTCGACGCCGATGAGGAGATCGAGCAGCGGGCCGGAAAGACCATCCAGGAGATCTTTGCTTCTTCGGGGGAACCGTCGTTCCGCGATTTGGAGGCCGCAGTTGTTGCCGACCTGGCAAAGCTCGGCAGCCAAGTGATTGCCCTCGGCGGCGGCGCGGTCTTGCGTGAGGAGAACCGCGTGGCCATCCGCGCGAGCGGCAAGGTGGTCTGGCTGCAAGCTTCGCCGGAGGTTCTCTTCGAGCGGATTAGCAATGACGCCTCGACCGCCGAGCGCCGTCCCAACTTGACCGCCGGGGGAGGACTCGCCGAGGTCGAGCGGCTGCTGGCCATCCGCGCACCCATCTATGCCGCCTGTGCGGACCTCACGCTCGATGCCGAGGGGTCGTTAACCGCTGAACTCGCCAGTCGGATCGCAATCTGGCTGAAAAGCTAATGCTCGGGAGGCAACGCCCACGGCTTTGCATAGGCGTGAGCGTAAGGACTGCCCTCTACGGATTCGGCCACTGCGACCTATAATTCTGGTCCTCTCCCACGTCACAACAAGCAGCGGCTGACCCTTGCTCAATCTCCTTTTGACGATCCCGCTGGAGCTACGCCTTCTGGGCTGCTTCGTTATCGGGCTCGTCATCGGGGCTGCCGTGAACTGGGGCATCTTTGCACTGGCCTGGGATGCGCGGGACATCAGCCCCTGGTCGCGCCGGCAACCGGACGATCCTCCCCGCCATTGGCCTGACTTCCTGCCTCTCGCCGGCTGGCTGACTCTCCGCCGCGAAGCGAGCCTACACGGCCGCGGCTTCTGGATCCGCCCGCTGCTGATTGAGCTCTGCTGCGGGCTGGGCCTGGCGGGGCTGTACTGGTGGGAGACGACCGGCCATTTGGTTCCCGTTTGGGGGAGCGCAACATTGGCTGCGATGCCCGCGGTAACTCATGCTCAGTTCCTGGCTCATGCCATCTTGATCGCGCTAATGCTCGTGGCCACGTTCATCGACTTCGACGAGCAGACCATTCCCGACAGCGTCACGGTGCCAGGCACGCTGCTTGGCTTACTACTCGCAGCGGTGCTTCCCGCCTCGCATTTGCCGGAAGCCTTTCCAGGTCCTCCGCCGGTTATTCTCAATCTCCTCTTCACCTCACCGCTCCCGTGGTTCCCCGCGCTCGATGGCTGGCGGTACCTCGCCATCGGCTGCCTGGTCATTGCCGTCTGGTCGTTCTCGCTCATTCCGGCCACGGCCACGCTCCGCTACGGGCTTTCCAAAGCAGCGATTTATTATGCCGCCAGCATTCGCCGCGATTTCTACTGGCCGCGGTACGCGCTCTTCGCCGCAGTGCCGATGGCAGGGATCTTCATCGTCTGGTGCATCGGCGGCCCGCGCTGGGAGGCGCTCCTGACCGCGCTCGTCGGCCTCGCCTTCGGCGGCGGTTTGGTCTGGGCGGTCCGCGTCGTCGGCCGCATTTCCCTGCAGCGGGAAGCCATGGGTTTTGGCGACGTCACCTTGATGGCCATGATCGGCGCGTTTCTCGGCTGGCAGGCGGCCCTGATGGTCTTCTTTCTGTCTCCCGCGGCAGCGCTTGTTATCGCCGTTTCGCAGTATCTGCTCACCGGCCGCAAGGACATTGCCTTCGGCCCGTACCTCTGCCTGGCGGCCCTCGTCCTGATTGTTGGTTGGGAGCAGATCTGGACCTTTGCCTCTCCCTACTTCGCTCTGGGCGCGATGATTCCCCTGCTGGTCGGCGCATGCCTGATGTTGATGATGGGGATGCTGATGTTCTGGCGGTTCTTCCGGGAACTGGTGTTTCCGGAGCAGGGCGAACAGAGCGAGGACTAGAACAGTTCCTTGATCAGCTCGCCCCCTTCGACGAGCTTAAGGGGCTGGTTCTGGTCGGTGATGTACTCGTCGTGCGGGTCCATGCCAAGGACTCTGCAGAACGTGACGAACAGATCCTGCACGCCGACGGGGCGGTCGGTGACGTGGACCCCTTCCTTGTCGGTGGCTCCGATCACCTGCCCCATCTTCACGCCGCCGCCGGAGAAACCCGCCAGCCACCCTTCGCTGTAGTGGTCCCGCCCGCCGTCGGGGTCAAACTTGGGGGTGCGGCAGAACTCACCCATCCAGACCACAAGCGTGTTTTCCAGCATCCCCCGCTGGGCCAGGTCGTTGAGCAGCATCGCATAGCCGCTGTCGGTTTCGGCAGCCAAGAGCGGGTTTTCCTTGAAGCCCCGCTTGTGCGTGTCCCACCCCTGATCGTTGATGCTGCCGGTGCTGATGACCTCCACAAAGCTGACGCCCGTCTCGACCAAACGCCGAGCCAGCAGGCACCCTTGGCCGAACGGATTTTTGCCATACGCTTCGCGGAGCTTCTCCGGCTCTTTGTCCAGTTCAAACGCCGAGAGCAGCGGGCTCAGCACGAAGCGGCTGGTGCGGTCGTAGATTTCGCGCTGCTCGCTGGCGGCCTTCTTGCTGCCGGCTTTGGCGAACTGCTCGTCAATCTGAGCAGAGAGCGCCAAGCGTCGGAGCAGCACTTCGGGTGTGGCGGCCGGATGTACGTCCGGCGGCAGCTTGCCAGGTTCGTCGATCTTGAACGCGCCGTACCGCGGGCCGAGCACGCCGAAGTTCACGTCCCGTGTCGTAATCCGCGGCTTGCCGATGCGGACGAATGCCGGCAGGTCGAAACCGGGATCCCAACGGTCGCGGGCCACGACGCTGCCCCAGGTCGGATAGTTGATCGTCGGCTTGATCGGATAGCCGGTGCGGACCAGCTTGATCGCCCGGAAATGATCCCGCTCATCGCTCTTCATGCTGCGAATGAGGGCAATCTTATCCATCACCTGCGCCGTCTTCGGCCAATACTCGGCAAACTCCACCCCCGGCACGTTCGTCGCAATTGCCTTGGCCGGTCCCTGAAACTGCGAGCCAATCTTGGGGTTAAAAGTGTCGAACTGACTCGGCCCGCCGTCCATCCACAGAAGGATCATGCTCTTCCCCTGCTTGCGAACCTCCTCCGCCTTGGCGATGAGCATATCCCGCCAGGAGAGCGATGCGACGCCGGCAGCGGTTCCAGCCGCGAGCTGCGCGAGAAAGCCGCGGCGGGAACGGATGCCAGCGGAGGTAATATCCAGATTGACGATACTGCGTTGCATGACAAACCTCCCTCGCCGAAAGGTACTCAGTACTCAGTACTCAGTACCACTTACCTTCGCGACAAAAACTCCGCCCCGTTCACCAGGCTCCACAGCAAATCTTCATAGCCTGCCTTACGCTCGCCGACTTTGGCAATGTGCTTCTTAGCCAGGTCAATCTCTTCGCCATTGGGCTGGCGAGCTAGGACGTTCTCATACAGCCGCGTCACGGCCTTGGGGTCGTCCGCCTCGGATTCCACAAGGCGAGACAGCATCGTGCCGCTGCCGGGGGAAGCGTCAATCTGCTTCTGGATTTGCTCGTTGTTCATCAATAGCATCGCCTGCTGCATGGTGCGGGAGACGTTACCGGCCTCGCTGGACGGATCAAAGCCAAAAGCATCACTCACCAGATCCCGCGTGCTCTTGGGAGGCGGCGGAAAGCGAACCGCATCCGTGGCCGGAGTTGGAGGGGGAGTGAGATTCGGCAAGTCGATGCCAATTGCCAGCGAGTCAAAAACCTCATCCCCTCGCAAACGCCCGGCCGCAGTGACGGCAAAAGGCTTCGTTTCGTCTTTGTTCGTCTTGTCGGGATCGCGAAGCGTCCGCTGATACGACTTGCTGTTCGCGATGAGGCGGAACACGTCCTTCATGTCGTAGCCGCCCGCGACGAAGTGCTCAGCGACTGCGGTATGCACCTCGGGCAACACGCGGTCACCCAGTTCGCCGATTTCGTCCACGGGCTCGCTGAAGCCGCGGCCCATCAGGCGGGCCCAGATGCGATTGGTCAGCGCCCTGGCGAACCAGGGATTCTCCGGGGCCACAATCCAGTCGGCCAACTCGGTGCGGCGGTCCACGTCGCTCTTTCCCAGGTCCACCTTCCGTTCCGAGAACGCAATCGGCTGCATCTCGCTCTTGCCGCCGGGCATTTTGTGTTCGCCGTCCGCCTTGCTGGAAACGATGATCGAGTCGCTATCATTCCAGGGCAGTTTGGTGTGTACGCGGACGAAGAACGCCGCGACGTGATGAAAGGTCTCCTGCGGCATATCGATGAACTTATGGTCGTGGCATTCCGCACAGGCAATTTGCGTGCTGAGGAAAACTCGCGTTGTCTCCGCCGCCAGACGCGACTTGTCCCCCTGATGAAAGCCGACGAAGGTGGCGGCCGGATTATCCCCCACTTTGCCGACCGCCGTGAGCATGGTGTACGCCGTCTCGTCCCAGGCGGCGTTCTGATTGAACCGCCCCGCCAGCCAGCGCTTGAACGTCGTGTAACTCAGGAACGTCAATTCCGGCTGGGGCGTGCGATAGCTGATGACATCGCTCCAGTAGTTCGCCCAGTTGACGCCAAACTCCGGTGAGGCCAGCAGTTTCTCGACGGCCTCGGCTCGTTTGTCAGCCTGTTCGTCGGCAAGAAACGCCTCCATCTCCTCTCGTTTCGGCTGGCGGCCAAGCAGGTCGAGTGTGAGCCGGCGGAGAAATGCCTCCTCCGAAATCGGCTGGCTGTCCTTGATGCCGCCGATGTACTGCTCCATCCATTCATCGAGCTGCGCGGGGGTAAGCTTCGCCAGCGGCTTCCCGGGCGCTTTCCGCACGAACTTAACCGGCTGCTGCTGGGGCGGCTCTTCCTTCTTGGCTCCTTCCTTCGGCTTGGCGGGAGTCGGGTTAGGCGTCTTCGGCGGCGTGTTCTTCGCCAGCGCCGGCAGCAGCTTCGGCGGCTTCTGGGGAGCTTCGGCCAGAGCAAGCTTGAATTGCTCGCTGGTAAGCAGTTGCACGCCGTCGGCGATGACGACCCCTTTCATGTTCCCTTCGGCGGAGACAACAACGACCGCTTTACCCGCTTCGAACTTGAATTCCCCCAGCGGCTGAAAGCAATACGGCCCTTCCGGCTTCTTCATCTGATTGACGACGACCGCCTTCACACCGTCTGCGGCATGCACCAGCACAGCCGCCTTCTCCGTCCGGTTCGGCCCCGGAGTGTATGACAAAAGCACCTGGTAGGCACCCGCTTCCTTCACGTCGAGCGAAAACGTCACCGTCTGCTTCTCACCACCAGCGGCGTACAAATAATGCTCGCCCAGAAACGGCTTGGTATGCACCGATTTCGTCCATGTGCCCGAAACCGTTGTTTGAGCATCATCCTGCACGAGCCCCGGCAGCATCGCAGGGTCGATGCCCGTTTCCTGGGCTCGAACCAATCCTGTCACCACGACCAACAAAGCTCCCGTCGCCAGGAGAGTAATTCTGCGGCTCTTTATGCTCATTCGCATCTTCCTAAGTCCTTGCCCACTGGAGGCTTCCGCTCCGCGGCGGGAAACTATGAGTGTACTAATCAGCCGGGCCTCATGTCAACGAAAATACGCCTTAAATGCGATGTCCGGCGAGCCACATTTATTGCCGCAAATCGAACAGGCAATTCGCTTTCAATAGAGATTCCAAGGGTATTTTCGTTGACATGAGGCCCGGCTGATTAG
>JBKJNY010000109.1:0-134986 GCA_046593355.1 Pirellulaceae bacterium
GCGCGGGGCGGGGACACAATGAGGGCTCGTTGTCCGCGGCCCAGCGGAGTGAGCAAATCCATCACCCGCGTGGTCAGCGGGGTGGCCCCGGTTTCCAAACGGAACCACTGGTTGGGGTTGATGGGAGTTTTTACATCGAAGGTTTTGACGTTGAGATATTCTTCGGGTTCCATGCCGTCCACGTCGGTGATGTCCCGCAGGCGGGGCCCCTGCTGACGGCGGCCGGGCTGTACGGTTCCGCGAATCATCACGCCTTGACGGAGGCCGTAGCGCTCAATCATGGTGCCGGGAACGAACGGGTCGCTCCGCTCGCGGGAGTAGCCGGTGTCCGGGCTGCGGAGAAAGCCGTAGCCGTTGGGATGCATTTCGAGGAGGCCGTAACCCGGAATGAGATCGGGCTCGGTGTGAACGCCGACGGGCATGGAGCCATCGGGGAGCGGCTGGAGTTCGCCCCCTTCCGGCGGGAGGTCGCCAAAGCCGCGAGGCTCACCCCCTTCGGTTGCAGGGTAAGGAGTGCCGGGACCACGATCCGGGCCACGGTCGGAGCGATAGCCCCCTCCGTCGGGACGCCGGCGGCCGCCGCCACCGCCACCGCCGCGGCGAGGACGGCCGCCTCCGCCTCCGCCATAACCGTTACCGCCCCCCTGATAGTAGCCGCTTCCGCCGCCACCACTACCACTGCCGTATCCACCTTGCGAACGACCACCACCCCCCGAAGGACGACGGCCAAACTTCTTTTTTGCCATACCTCACCCGAAAAATAACCGCGCCAGCAGCCAAGGGCCTTGGCTCAAGAGGGCTCGCGCCTGAAAACGTAAATTGACGACTCCATGGACCGGTTGCCTGGCGAATGGCCGCGGAAAGCCCCACGGCGAAGCGTCATTGCCAAAGCGGGATCATGGCTGATGTACTAAAGACCGGGGCGGAAAGCAGGCCAAGCGGCCGCGAAGCCCCAACACTCCATCCAGCGAACTGCCATGCGACGACAACCTGCTGCATTGCGACAGGGCCGCGCCTCGTGGCAAGCTTTGTTCCGGCAAATGCCTGTGCGTTACTCCGCCTCCTGCTCTCAACGAACCCCGGCTTTCGCTTGCGAGGGAAAAACCTACTCCCCGGCGATATCCTTTGAAAGCAAGGTGCCGCGCCCGCTGGATAGCGAATGCACGGCAAGTTACAGAGAAGCGTCTGTTCCTGTGGGGAGTGAAACTTATCCCACTCACCCAGGTCGCCCCACCTTCAACACGCGCGGGAGAGGAACGCTTACATCGACAGAAGTCAAACTACCGTGAATCTTATCGACGGCAAGCCTTTTGTCAAGCTGGCAATTTGCTTGGGGGCTGGAAATTAGGAAAAAACCGGCAGATTCGCCCCTGCACGGCGAAATGTTGCCTTGCCGAGAGGTATTTTTCATTGGCCTTTTGCCCTTCGATTTGCGATTTTCCCTCATTTGACCCCTACAACCGCTACTTTCGCTGCAATCGCTTACCTCCACCTTCCGATACGAAGGATGGGTCGTATGCCGAAATGATGTCCGGCTGGTGGATATGCCAGGAGGGATTTATGGCGCTTCGAGCGAATTGGATATGGGTGGCTTTGGTTCTCGTCGCGGGACCAGCCTTCGCCCAGGAGCAAATTGTCTGGCAGACCGACATCGCCAAGGCCGTAAAGCAGGCCAAGAGCGAGAAAAAGCTGGTCCTGGTCCACTTCTACGGCGATGCCTGCGCCCCTTGCCGGACGGTCGAGCAGAAAGTCTTTCCTCAGCCCCTGGTGGTGCAGGCGGTGATGAAGAATTACGTGCCGGTGAAGATCAACGTGGATAAAGAGGAGAAAGTCGCGGCCCGTTACGGCATCCGAGAAATTCCCACGGACATCTTTCTTTCCGGTGCGGGGCAGGAGTTCCATCGCGATCTGACGAAACAGTCACCCGCCGAGTATGTGACCCTGCTGGACCAAATGGCGATTCAGGCCCTCGTGGGAGGCGCTCGCCAGTCATCGCTGAGTGAACGCGAGTCCCAGTTCGCCTTGCAGCAATACCAAACGGGGACGAAACAGCAGTCGCAAGCCCAGCAGCAAAACGTGCAGAACCAGTACGTCGCTCGGAATGGTGACGCCAACAATCGCTACGCCCAGGAGGGCGCGGAGCAGGCCCAGCCGCAAATTCCGGGCATGGCCCAGACGGACGTGCAAACCGTGTTCGGCGGCCCCCAAACCGCGGCGAATTCGGCCCAGCCCCAGAACGGTCCTTACGGCTCGCAACTGCAGCAGCCGCCGGCCCAGCCTGCCGTCGTGCCGGGTTATGCTCCGCAAGGCGGCAACAATGCACAGCCCTCTCAGCCAGCGATGCAGCGGGCGAACTTTCAAGATCCTGGGGACATCACCGCCCGGCAGCCGATTCGCAATCACTTCGTACCGGTGAAGGACGCGCCGCCGATCGGTCTGGAGGGGTATTGCCCGGTGACGCTACGCGAAGGCAGCAAATGGAAGAAAGGGGACAGGCAGTACGGTGCCGTCCATCGCGGGCGGACCTACCTTTTCGTCTCCGCCGCCGAGCAGCAAAAGTTCCTGGCCGATCCCGACGCTTTCAGTCCCATCCTCTCCGGCGCGGACCCGGTCATTTTTGCCGAGCGCGGCCAGCTCGTGGATGGAAGCCGCAACTTCGGCGTCTCCCTTCCCAACGGCGGGCGCACCGAGATGTATTTCTTCGCCACACCTGAATCCCGCGACCTGTTTGAGAAAAACCCCAAGCAGTACGCCATCCACGCCCATCAGGCAATGCTGAAGAGCGAGACGGAGCGGAAGTACCGCTAATCGCGGGCAGGCGGCAATCTAAAACGTGCGGCAGAGCAGGCCGCCGTCCGCCACAATCACGTTGCCGGTGATGAACGCGCCGGCGTCGGTGGCCAGTAGGAGGGCAGGGCCGACCATGTCGATGGGCTGGCCCCAGCGCTTCACAGCCGTGCGCTCGGCGAAGGACTTCTTCTGCTCGTCGGAGAGCAGGTTCATCGGCAAGTCCGTGGCGACTGGGCCCGGGGCGATGCAGTTCACCGTCACGCCATGCGGCCCGAGCTCCAGGGCGTGCGCTCGGGCCATGCCAATCAAAGCTGCCTTGGTGGCGGAATAAAGCCCTCGAGCCGGGTTTGAAGCCAGCGCCATCACACTGGAGAGATGGATGATTCGCCCCCACTTTCGCTCGATCATCCCTGGGGCGAGCAGACGCGAGAGCAAGTTACAGCTCGACAAGTTGAGCTCCAGGATTTCGTCCCAGACTTCGTCCGTGGTATCCACCAAATTTTGCGGCTTATTACTGCCGGCATTGTTGACCAGCACATCGACGCGGCCGAGTTTTGCCAGCACATCCTTCGCCAGCTTCCTCACCTGATCGCGCTGGGTCATGTCGGCCACAAAGTACTCGACTTTGACATTCGTTCCGTCGGCAATCTCGGCCTTCGCCCTTTTGAGCTCGTCTTCATGCCGAGCGCTGATGGCAATGTTGGCCCCCGCTTCCGCAAAGGCGCGAGCCATCGCCTTGCCGATGCCTTTGCTGCCCCCCGTAACGAGAGCGGTGCGGCCGGAGAGAGAGAAGAGTTTATTGAGCATGGAGCTTCCTGAAAGTAGTCGAGAGGCAGTTGAGGTCACTTCGCCGGATCGTACCGGTCATTTTGATAGTCCCAGGCAATCTCCTGGTCGTCCACCCGCACGGACCACATGGCTTTGTGGATGATGCGGCGGAGGGCGGAGAGGGTGTTGCACCAGTGGACGACGCCGGCGGAGAAGGCTTCCTCCGTGTTGTCCGGCAGCGGAGTGCAGCCTTCGAAGACGACGTCGCCTGCGGAAGAGTCGCTGCTGGCGGCAACGCCAAAGGGCTGCCAGTTAAGGCCTTCCCCCGTTTCGGCATACCGCTTGACCCGGGAATCGACGCAGTAGCGAGCCAGTACCTTGTCGATTTCAACTTGCTCGCTATCGGAAAGTGCCGTGGGCCGGCGCGCGGAGTAGTAAATGGAGAAGCTCATTGGCTGCACTCCTGGGCACGAAAAATTCCCCCAGCCCCGTCGCCATTATAACGCCGCGATCACCAGGTCTCCCACCTCTTTCGTCCCAAATCCCATTTTTCCAGCCGCCTGGCTTTTCATCTTCGTCCCGGTCACCTGCTGCACGGCTTTCATAATGCGGGCGCCGGCGGCGGGCTGGCCGGTGTGTTCCAGCAGCATGGCCATGGCCCCGATGGCGGCGATGGGGTTGATAACATTCAGGCCGGTATACTTGGGGGCGCTTCCCCCCATTGGCTCGAACATGCTCACGCCACCCTGGTCCGGGTTAATATTGCCGCCGGCGGCGACGCCGAGGCCTCCCTGAATCATCGCCCCGAGGTCCGTGATGATGTCGCCGAACATGTTGGTGGTGACAATCACGTCGTAATACTCCGGTGTCTTCACCATCCACATGCAGCAGGCATCGACGTGGTTATAGTCGGCCTTCACATCGGGATAATCCTTGGCCACGTCCTGGAAAGCACGCCACCAAAGATCGTGCCCGAAGGTCAACACATTGGTCTTGGCGACGAGCGTCAGCATCTTCCCCTTGGGGTTGTTCCGCTTTCGCGTGAACTCGAACGCCCAGCGGATGCACCGCTCGCAGCCCTTCCGCGTATACACAGCCGTCTGCGTCGCGACTTCGTCCGCCGTGTGCTTCTTGAGGAACCCGCCGATGCCGGCATACATGTCCTCGGTGTTCTCGCGGACCACGACGAAGTCGATTTCCTTGGGCCCCTTCCCGACGAGCGGACACTCGACGCCGGGAAAGAGCTTCACCGGCCGTAGGTTGATGTACTGGTCGAGTTGGAACCGTAATTCCAACAGCAGCCCCTTTTCCAGGATGCCGGGCTTCACATCGGGATGACCGACTGCTCCCAGATAGATTGCGTCGAACTTTTTTAGTTCCTGCACGCCCCCTGGCGGCAGCGTCTCGCCGGTCTTGAGATACCGCTCCCCGCCCCAATCGAACGGCGTGGTTTCGTAGGTGAAATTGTCGAGCTTGGCAACGGCGGCCAGCACCTTCAAGGCTTCGGCGGTCACTTCAGGCCCCGTGCCATCGCCGCCAATGACTGCAATCTTCAGGCTCTTGGGCATGATGCTTCGTTCAATTTCAAGGAAAGGGAAAGGGACTGATTTTATTCGGAGGATGAGAATGGGGGAATGGGCGGGAAGTAACTGGCGTTTCGCGTGTCGGTGATGCAAGTCCTGCGAAAGCAGTGGTCTTGGAGCGGCGGCCGCAGTAAAATGGAGGGGAGTCTCCAGTGAGTCGAAGTGAATTACGATGCAGCCCACAACCATCACCGATGATCTCGTCACCTTCGAGACTTTTTGCGATCTCGTCGAGGACGGTCAGAAGGCAGACTTGATCGACGGCGTCATCTTTATGGCCTCTCCCGATTCCAAGAAGGCAAATTCCCTCAACCTCTTTCTCGGTAACCTACTCGACGGTTACATCGGTGCCAAAGAGATTGACGGCGACGTTTTCATCAGCCGCTATGCCTGTCGGATCAACGCAGTGCGCGCGCCAGAGCCGGATGTAGGCTATGTTCGGCCAGAGCGAATCCATTTGCTCCATGAGACCTACATGGATGGCGGTCCCGACATCGCCGTCGAAATCGTAGCCCGCGACAGCCGCACTCGTGATTACAGCGAGAAGTACGATCTCTACAAGGCCGCGGGTGTGCAGGAATATTGGATTATCGATCCGCTGCAGAAGAGAGTCACTTTCCTGCGATTGCGAGACGGTGATTACGAAGAGATGGCCTTAGACAGCAATATCTTTCGCAGCGAAGTGCTGCCGGGATTCTGGCTCAACACCGATTGGCTGCTGAGCCGGAAAGTGCCGAAGGCGTACAAGTGTCTGCAAGAGATTCTGGCGGAAGCGAAGTAGCCCGACTTTACCCTCGATTCTGTAAAAGTGGGATTTTCGCAAACAAGACGCATTGGGTTTGTGGCAGCCGCTGCTGCCGCGATGATCATCGGCTTCGTGATCTGGCGGTCACTGCACGAAAAAATCGACGCTGACGTTTATCCGCGCGAAGAGATCGAAGTCGGCGGAGGAAAGCGGACATTTCGCCTCGTAGTCCCCCATGGGGTCAAAGACGGTCCCGCCCCTGTTGTGTTTGCTTTCCATGGCGTCGGTGACGCACCCGACGCGATGCCAAAGTATACCGATTTGGATCGACTTGCTTGCGAGCATAGGTTTGTGCTGGTTTATCCGGTTGCGAACTCCAGAATGTGGCGGACCGAGGGACCGGTCGCATCTACGGCTGAGAATCCGGACCTTCAATTCTTCGACGCATTGCTTCAGCACGTCAAACAGCGCCAGCAGATTGATGACGAGCGTGTCTACCTGATGGGAATGTCAAACGGAGCGAGCTTCGCCCAACTTCTGGCGTTCCAACGGTCGGATGAAATTGCCGCCGTCGTTGCCCACTCGGGATCATTGCCGAAGGAGTTGCGATCCAAGAAACCGACGCGGCCATTTCCGATACTTCTTGTCGTCGGAGCCAATGATACCGTAGAAGCAATTGAGGACAGCGCAAAGGAGTACCAAGAGAACGGACAGACTGTGAAACTGCTCGTGGTTCCGGTCATCGGCCATGCTTGGGCCAAGGATCGCAACGAGGAGTTTTGGGAATTCCTGGCGAAATACCAACGCTAAGCACTTACTTGATATCTGCTACTCCGGCAGATACAACAGCCGCCCGCAGCTTTTGCAGAAGACTGGTTTGTCGCGGCGGATCAGGTCGTGGACCTGCGGGGACATGATGGTGAAGCAGCCGCCGCAGCTTTCGCCTTCGACGGGGGCCATGCAGTCGGCACCCATGGCGCGGGACAGACGGAGGTAGTCATCCCGGAAGACCTCGGGGACGAGTGCTTCGGCTGCGGTCAGTTCGGCCTGTACGCGAGCGAATTCGGACTCGAGTCCTTGCTGCTGCTCGTCGACTCGTTTGCGGAGTTTGTTGAATTCATCCTTGGTCTTCACCAGGTTCTCGTCGGCCACCTTGATGGCCGCGTGGAGCTGATCGATCCGCTCCATCGCTTCCAGGATCTCGTCGGCAAGCACGCTGTTGGCCTGCTTGTCCGCCGCGATCTGGTCCTTGAGAAGTTGGTATTCCTTGTTGTTGTTGGCGGCGTTGAGCTTCCCCTGCAAATCGTGCAGCCGGGCTTCGCGCTGTTTAAGTTGGAGATGCTTTTCATCGGACGCCATCTTGGCGGAGCGGTGAGCGTCTTTCGCTGCCGCGAGCTCCCCTTCGGACTTCTTCACGGCGACATCCGCAACCTTCGCCTGCCGCGGCCCGCGCTGCAGACGGTCCTGCAAGTCGGAAAGCTGGCGGTGGATGCGGTGCAGCGTGCGAAGCGAGTCGGTGAGTGCGGCCATAAACTCTATCTTAACAAAAAAAGCCGCCGGCTCGGAAGCCAGCGGCTTGAGATTGCGGTTCTAAATCCAACAGGTAGTTACGCCGCTTCCGCTGGCAAATGCCGCAGGAAGCCTTCCAAGTGCTGCGAGCGGATGGGGTGCTGCAGCTTGCGGACGGCTTTGGCTTCGATCTGCCGCACTCGTTCGCGGGTGACCTTAAAGATGCGGCCGACTTCCTCCAGCGTGTAGGTGTAGCCATCGCACAGGCCGTAGCGGAGGCGAATAATCTCCCGCTCGCGCCACGTGAGCGTCTTGAGCAGGCTGTCGATCTCTTGCCGCAGGATGACATTGTTGGCACAGTGGACGGGATTGTCGCTGGAGCTGTCCTCCAGGAACTCGCCAAAGCTGCAGTCCTCGCTCTCTCCCACCGGGCGGTCGAGACTGACCGGATGCCGGCCGATGTCCAACACGCGGCGGACCTCTTCCAGCGGCAGATCGATCTGCGTGGCGATCTCTTCTGTTGTCGGCTCCCGTCCCAAGTCTTGCAAGAGCCTCTTCTGGATATTTCGCAGCTTGCTGAGCACGTCGATCATATGCACCGGAATGCGGATGGTCCGCGCCTGGTCGGCGATGGCCCGCGTGATCGCCTGGCGAATCCACCAGGTGGCGTACGTGCTGAACTTGAAGCCGCGGCGGTACTCGTACTTGTCCACCGCCCGCATCAGTCCGGTGTTCCCTTCCTGGATCAGGTCCAGGAACGTGAGCCCGCGGTTGCGATACTTCTTGGCGATCGAGACGACGAGGCGGAGGTTGCCGCTGGAAAGGTTCCGTTTGGCAATCTCATACTCGCTGGACTGGCTGCGGGCACTCCGGCAGCGCTGGCGGAGGCTCCGCGGGCTCTCCAGCGTCATCATCATCAAGTCGTGCAACTCATGGCGCAGACGGCTCCGCTCGCGGCGGCAGTCGTCATTGCCGCGAATCGCCTCGAGGCGTGAAACGATGAAGTCCATCCGCCGCGACAAGTCCTCGAGCTGCTTCATCAAGGGGTGTACGCGGCGGGTGCGGAGCGAGAGCTCTTCCACCAGTTGCAGACACTTCCGCCGGCGGCGAAGAAACGTCTTGCGGGCTGCCAGCTTCTCCTCGCGGGAAGCCGACTTTCTGATCAGCTTCACAAAGTCCCGCCTGTTGGAGTCCAGCAGATGCTCGATAGTCCGCAGGTTGTACGGCATCCGAGCCATAATCTGCTCTTTCGTGAGCTGCTCGGTGAGCGAGACCTTGATGGTCCGGTCGAACGGCAGCTCTCCCTTGTAGACCTGAGTCAGCAGGGCCACCGTGGCCCGCATGGCGTAGTCGCAGGAGAGGAGCGTGCGGCGGAACCGCTTGCGGGTGACTTCGATCTTCTTGGCTAGCGAGATTTCCTCGGCCCGCGACAGCAGCGGAATCTCCGCCATCTGCGTAAGATACAAGCGGATGGGGTCGCTGTTGAGCTTTTTGGCGATGTCCTCAAACTTGAGGAGCACCGGCCCGTCGTCCTCCTTGGGTTGCGGCTTCGGCTCGATATGGCCGGGAGCCTTGTCGAACAACTCAATCCCCTTCTCCTCGAGGGCAACCAGCAGGTTGTCGAGCTTCTCGGGGTTGACGTCCTCGTCGGGGAGATAGTCGTTGACGTCGTCGTAGGTCAGAAAGCCTTGGGTGCGTCCCTTGGCGACGAGCGTCTGCAATTCGGATACGGGAAATGTCACGGGTCGTTCCTCCTTGAACTAGCGTTTGGGTCTGGGTGGCACTGGCTCGTGAGCCGAGGCGATAACTGCCTTTATTTCGGGAAGGCAATTCGTCGGCTCGCTGCCAGTGCAGTATGGGACTGTCCATTCGTCAACAAGGACTCTACCCCTCCGTGGGCGCGATGATTCCCTGTTGGCGGCGCTGGGCCGCTATCATGCTCTTCAAAACGTCAACTTCCTCCTCGGGGTTAAAGTGGTTCTGCTCCAGCTTCACTTCGGTCTCCCGGAGCTGCCGCTGGACGTGATGCTGCTGGAGACTGCGGATGACGGCACGCATGCGGGAAGCAGGGTCCAAATTCACTTTGACCTGCTTTTTAGTCGCAACGTCATCGAGCTGCACCAGAAGATTCTTCAGGCTCGGCTCTTCGACCTGAGCCAAGACGACTTGAAATTCAAGAGACTCGCCCGCCTCCTCAAGCTGGCGATAGGTGCGGAAGAGCAACCTGGCTGCTTCGGCGGCAAGGTCGTCTTCGGCAATTTCGGACAGCGCCGTCGGGGCGAGCTCCGGATGCAGGACAAACAGCTCCAGCAGCTCGATTTCGCGGGCGGATAGCTCGCCCAGCTTATAAGTCCTCTCAGCCCCATTCGTCCCATCAGCAGCCGTGGGTCGGCTTGGCGATTTGGCCGCCACATTCTTCCGCAACTGCATGAACCGCTCGCGGACATCCGCAATCTCCAACCGGAATTCGCGAGCCAGGCGCGACAGCAACTGATTAGCGCGAAGAGCCGAGGCATCGAGCGTTCCGGGCGGCAAGCCGCGCGAGAGCGTGGCGAGAATCTCTTCTAAAGCCTGGTTGGCTTTGTGGGATTCGCGGACCAAATCGATGCCGCGGGTGGCCACGCGGATCTTGTGCTCCAGAGCGTCGACCGCGCCATTCATCAGCTCGCGGAAAGCATCTCCGCCCCGCTCGACCAGGAATTCCGCGGGGTCGAACTCTTCGGGGAGCGTCAGAATCCGCAGGTCCATGTTGGCGGCGACGAACAGCTCCAAGATGTCGTTGGTTCTGTTCTGGCCCGCGGCATCTCCGTCAAGCACCAGGTTGACGCGATCAGCAAATCGACGGATCAGCGGCAAATGGCGATCGGTTAGCGCCGTCCCGAGCACCGCGACGACATCATCCACGCCGTACTGGTGGCACATGATGACATCGGTGTATCCTTCCACGACGGTGATGGACCTTGTCTTCGTAATCGCATTTCGGACGATGTCGAGAGCATAAAGCTGCTCGCTCTTGGAGAAGAGCTTCGTCTCCCGCGTGTTGATGTACTTGCCCCCCTTGCCTTCCGCCAATTGCGGCAGCACTCGTCCGCCGAAAGCTATCGTGCGGCCCTGCGTGTCCCGAATGGGGAACATGACGCGGCCCTTGAAGAAGTCAAAGAACCGGCCGTCCTTGTTCCCTACCAGCCCGCATGCTTCCAGCACCGCCGGCGAGTATGGAGTCGTGCGAGCTCGGTCGATGAGCCACGTCCATTGATCCGCCGCGAAGCCAATCTTGAACTTCTCCACGCTTGCCGGCGTGATGGCCCGCTCTTCGATATAGCTCCGAGCGACTTCAGCCGCTTCGCTGTGAAGCAGATATTCGTGGAACTGCTTCGCGGCCCATTCGCAGCACTGGTAGAGGGTGTTTTTGTCGTCGGAGCTGCCGGGCTCGATCTTCTTTTTGTGGCCCTCATCGAGGCTGATTCCGGCCCGCTCGGCCAGCATTTTCAGGGCCTGAACGAAGTCGCACCCTTCCCGCTGCATCACGAAGCTGAAAATGTCGCCGCCGATGTCGCAGACCCAGCACTTCCAGGTCTGCCGCTCGGGGTTGACATTCAGGCTGGGTTTGCTGTCAGCGTGCCAGGGGCAGAGGCCGGCATAGTTCCGCCCCGCTCGGCGCAGCGGGATGCTGCTGCCGACGAGATCGACGATATCGACCTTCTGGCGGATCTGCTCTTTGGCGTCGCCGAAATTCACGGTCAACTCCTGCGTGGCAAGTGGGCCCGCGGAAAGGCGCGGCCACAGCCGGAGTATTTTAGCTGCTAGCGGGATTTTTGTGTGGGGCAGGCTTCACGCCTGCCCTACTCCGTTCGAGAAAAATCCCTTCTAGCGGCATCCTTGCCACCGACCCGGCGGCCTGATTTTCTGGGGAAATACAGGCTTGGTGAGTCGATAGTGTGCCGTACATGGCACAGTGCTTTCCAACGCACGAACCTGATTGTAAGCAAGGAGCCTTGCGGGTCAACACGAGTTTTTCCCTGCGGGAAACTGGCACCGTATACTTCTTTTGTCCCCGTTTGGGATCTGAGATTTGAAATTTAAGATTTGAGACCGCCATGCCCCACATCCTGATGTGTCCGCCAGATTTCTACGGGATTGAGTACGAAATCAATCCCTGGATGAGCCGCAGTCGGCAAGCGGATCGAGAGTTGGCGGCCAGGCAGTGGCAGGCGCTCGTCGAGATTTTGAAGGGCCTCGGCGTGAAGATTTCGCTGCTCACGCCGCAACTGGGATTGCCGGACCTGGTCTTCACGGCAAATGCGGCTCTCGTCCACAAGCAGCGGGCGATACTGTCGCACTTCCGCTACGAGCAACGGCAGGGGGAAGAGTCGATTTGTGCGGAGTGGCTCGAAGCGAACGGCTTTCAGGTCGAGCGGCTGCCGGAGGGACGGTTTTTTGAAGGGGCGGGGGATGCTCTGTACTGCGGCGACACGCTGATTGCCGGCTACCGCATCCGTAGCGACGTCCATGCCCAGCAGCTCGTCGGTCAGCTCACGGATTCGCGCGTCATTCCGCTGGAGCTGGTGGACGGCCATTACTATCACCTCGATACCTGCTTTTGCCCGCTGGCTGCCGGCAAGGCTATCTACTTTCCCGGAGCGTTCGACGAATACGGCCGAGCGGCGCTTCAGGAGCTCATTCCAGAACTCATTCCCGTTGCCCCCGCAGAAGCCCATTCCTTCGCTTGCAACGCAGTCGTCGTCGGCAGTACCGTCGTCACCAACACCGGCTGCCCCAATCTCCATCGCAACCTCGCCAGCCGCGGCTTCACCCCCATCGAGACGCCGCTTTCCGAATTCGTCAAAGCGGGCGGGAGCGCCAAGTGTCTCACGCTGCGGCTGGACGGCGAGGAGACGGCGGGATGGGCCCAAAGTACTCCTCACGCTCCGCGAGAGGAATCATCTCGCGGAGCGAGATGAGTACTCTTTTCGTCATAATCCGGTCGCTCCAAGCCAAGCGCTAGTGCTCGCGTGTCCGCCAGATCCCATGAGGTGTACGTATTTCCGTTGCGGGCATCAAAGCGGGCCGCAATCTTCTGGGCCTCTTCCCGGAACCACGCGGCCAGCGCCTCCGGCGCGTAGCGGTCGTCGTCGTTGTGAATCGCCAGCGTCGCCGGGATGCGGACCTTCCGCGGTTTGGGGCGCTCTTGGCTGACCCTTTCAAAGAATGTTCCCACCCGTGAATAGAAGGCCATCCGCTCGGACGGATTGTTGCTCTGGCTGGCCCACGGCAGATGCCGCTCCACCAGCCGCAGTCCACGAGGAATATCCAGCGCGCGAGTGAGGTAGCAGAGATGCCAGCCGATTGTGGAGAGAAAGTCGGGATTCCCCGCCACCTGCGGATAGCCCGATTCAAACGCTTCTGCCGCTTTTTCCAACCGGCCCCGCGACAGTTCCGCGATGATGATGTCGGCATACGTCCGCTGGGGAACGGTGTGGCAGGCGATCTTGCCACTCATGATCGGACGGGCCGTCTTGATCGCCAGCGCATATTCGCCGCGGCCCACGCACCGACTGACCTCGGCATCCACTTCGCAGGCGTGACAATCCACCATGCCGTCGCGGCGGGCCTTCCTCCACTGCTTCTCAAACTCCTTTCCGGCATCGAGAAATCCCAGGTCGTTGGCGTTGTCCATGCGCAGCTTATAGAGCGATCGCAGCCCATAGCCGCTGCGTTTCAGGCGACGCTCGAAGTCATCCTCCATGGCATGAATCTTCTCCAGCCCGATGGCGGGATAGTCCGTGACGCCGGCCAGGATCCACTTGTATTTCCAGAGCAAGTCTTCTTCTGGAAAGCGGTCTGGGGTCTTGTCGCTTTGAGCCAGGCACCAGGAAAACGCGACGAGAGCCCGGTCCTCCATCCCTCCGAACGTGGCCGCCTCGATCAATTGCTGGCGGACTAAGTAGCCCTCGCTCAGATCCTTCAGCGAATCCGCCAGTTGCACCGCCTGCTCCAGGATCGCCACCTTCGCCGGTGAAGCTTCCAGCCCCCAGGCTTCACTTTGCAGCTCGTCCAGTTGTTCGCGGCTCATGGCTTCTTCTCCGGCTTCTTCTTCTCTGTCGCCGCCAAGCCAAGCTCAATCAAGCCGAGCAGGCCGTCGCTGAGAGCGGCCATTTCCTGAGCCTTGAGCGGATAATGGCCAAGCAGCAGGGCCTGCACGTAGAGCATTTCCACCGCCCGGCGGATGAGGGGCTTGTTCTTGATCTGAGCCAGCCGCTTGATGAGCGGGTTGTTGAAATTGAGGCAAAGCTGCGCGAAGGCACCCGCGGCTGGTTCGGCGGCGACGCCGTCGAGGATGCCGGACCAGAGGTCGTCGGCGACTTCCTTCGATTGTTCGACGCTGCGGAGGAAGGTGGCCGCGTCGTTGGCGGTGTAGAGCGTCGGCAATTCCGTCGGCTCGAATTTCCGCAAGTCGGCTCCGCAGCGATACGGCTGGAGGACGACGTCGGCGAGGCGGAGGAAGTCGAAGGCTGCTTCCCGCTCTTCCAGCGTCAGCTCGTCGAAGTTGCGGGCCAGGTCATTCACGTCCACCCGCTTCACGCGGCAGCGGGCGAAGGCATCGGGGAGTTTTTCCAGCAGGTCGGCGTCGTAGGTGTAGCCGGCGTTGATGATGCAGACCTTCTGGGCCGCCGCCACGCCGGCAATCTGGCGAAACTGGTCCCGCGACGGCACGTAGCGGATGGTGTTTTTCTCCCGCTGACGATATTCGCCGAGCGTCATTTGCCCCAGCGTGGTTTCAAACGGCAGCCAATCGATGAACAGCTTATAAAACTCGTCGTCCTCCACTGCCAGAGCCTTAAACGGCAAGTAGTGGCAGCCGATGATCAGGTTGAGCCGGTCCTTGTTCTCTTTCGACAGTTGAATCAGATGCGCCTTAAGGCAGGAGCCGAGCTCTTCCCGCGTGGCAACCAGCCGGCTGTCCTCGTAGAACGATTCGCGGGCGGCATTCGGGCGCAACTGCGTGGAGTTGACGACGCATTTCACAAAAAATGCCCACACCGGCAGCAGATTGTCGGCCGCTTCCGAAAGGAGCATGTTTTTGAGATACACGCGGTGGCCGTGCCGGGCCGTCATCGTGGCCGCATGGGGCAGAACGAAGGCAACTCCCTGCACGCCACCAGCGAGTGAACGGAGCTCGATGGCGTCGAGAAAATCGATATCGAACATCTCCTTGCCATATTCCAGCAGCCGGTCCCGCCGCATTTCGCCGGAAAAATCGCCGTCATCCCAGGGAGGCGTCTGATTGATTTTCCACCGCTCCTTACCTGCCGCCACGGTAATCGGCATCGGCAGCAGGCTTCCGAAGTGAGTGGCGGTATCGCGGACGTACTCCGGCGTGAAGAACTCCTCGGAGCCTTCCTTGGCCCGCAAATAGACTTGCGTGCCGGGAGCAGAATCGACATCAATCGTCCGGATACGATACGTCCCGTCCGAGCGCCCCCGCCATTCAATGGTCGGACTGCCAGGTTTGGCCGAGCGCGTCACCACCACAATTTCTTCCGACACGACAAACCCAGAAAGCAGCCCGATGCCGAACTGGCCGATAAAATCGTCCCGATTGAGAGCTTCCCGCTTGCTGGATTGTCCGATGGTCGCCAGAAACTCATGCACCTCGGCTTCCGTCAGGCCAATGCCGTCATCCTGCACCATCAGCGTCGGCGGCGATTTCTTGCCCGCGGGCAGCACCTCTAAGAGCACGGAGCCCACATGCCCCGGCTCCAACTTTCGCCGGGCCACGATGGCATCGACGGCATTCTGCAGCAGCTCCCGCAGATAGACCTGCGGCCCGCTGTAGAGATGGTCGGAGAGGAGGTCAATCACTCCCCGCAGATTGACTTGGAATTTATGGTCGGTGGACATGGCAGTAGCGTGATACCTGAGCGAAGGCCGAGGACTCAAAACGAAAGGAGCGACCCGATTGATGATAAGATAGCCGAAGGACAGGATCATGGGGGACAGAATGATAACACAGGAAGAGTGAAAACCACAAAGTCTCGAAGGCACAAAGTGGAGGAGCAGAGAAACCCTGACCTCGCTTCCTTCGTGTCTTGGAGTCTTCGTGGTTCTCCTCGAACTCCCCATGTCCACCGGCACCCCGACGGAGCCCGCGAGCGAAACACGGACGGCCCAGCTTTTCTCGCAGTCTATACATTTGTATGATTTATATAGATTGCCCGGCAGCCCGTCTACAATGTTCCCATGTCCACGGCATTCCCCTCCGCCACTTCCCCTCAGCCGCTGACGCAGCAGCCCCTTCCGCCGCAGAAATCGCCGGTGGAGATGCTGACGACGCCGGCCCAGTTCGTCAAAGGAGTCGGCCCGCAGCGGCAGGAGGCCTTTGCCCGGCTGGAATTGCATTACGCCGCGGACATCCTGTTCAACTTCCCGCGAGCCTATCAGGACATGAGCGAATTGCGGGAGGTGGACCAGCTTGAGGAGGGGAAGCTGGCGAGCGTGGTCGGGGTGATTGACGAGGTGGACCTGCGGAACACCGGGCCGGGCAAATCGATCCTCGGGATGTTATTGCGGCAGGGGACAAAGTTTTTGCGGGCCATCTGGTTCAATCAGCCCTGGATGCAGCAGAAGCTGGTTCGCGGCCGCCGCGTGATGCTCTGCGGCGAGGCGAAGCTGCAAGGGATTCGCTGGGAGATGACGCACCCCACGGTCGAATTCCTGGCCGACGACGAAGATGCCCCTAGCGGACGCATCCTGCCGGTCTACTCGTTGACGGAAGGCATTAACCAGACCCAGATGCGGCGGGTCGTGCAAGGCGTGGTCGAAACCTACACGCAGTTCGTGGACGAAGTCTTCCCCGACGACTTTCTCGACGACCACAACCTCTGGCCCATCAAAGCCGCCCTGCCGCAGATTCACTTCCCCACGGACCCCGCCGCCCGCGACCAGGCTCGCCGCCGCTTCATCTACCAGGAGCTCTTCGTCCTGCAACTCGCGCTCGCCATTCGCAAATGGCGGATGCAGCATCTCCGCCGCGCCACCACCATGCCGGTCAGCGCCAAGATCGATGCCCGCATCACGCGGCTCTTCCCCTTTGAACTCACGAAGGCCCAGCGGAAGTCCATCGACGAAATTGCCGCCGACATGGGCCGCGAATATCCGATGAACCGCCTGCTGCAAGGGGACGTCGGCAGCGGAAAGACGGTGGTGGCCATGTATGCCATGCTCCTGGCCGTCGCTCACGGTCAGCAGGCGGCGCTGATGGCTCCGACGGAAGTCTTGGCGAAGCAGCATGTGCAAACGCTCTCCAAAGCTCTCGCCGCCAGCAAGGTCCGCATCGGCACGCTCACCGGCTCACAAACGCCAGCCGAGAGAAAGGACACCCTCGACAAAATCGCCAAAGGCGAAATCGACATCGTCGTCGGCACGCACGCGGTCACCCATGCCGTCGCCAAAAGCGGCGTCGAGTTCAAGAAGCTCGGCCTGGTCATCATCGACGAGCAGCACAAGTTCGGCGTGCGGCAGCGGGCGGCGCTCAAAAAGGCGGGGATCGATCCGCATTACCTGGTGATGACCGCCACCCCCATCCCCCGCACCATGACAATGACCCTCTTCGGCGACCTCGACGTCTCCACGCTCGACGAGCCGCCGCCGGGCCGCCAGAAAATCAACACCTACTGGGCCAACGAAGGGCAGCGCGACCGCTGGTGGAAGTTCTACCGCAAAAAGCTGGACGAAGGGCGGCAGGGCTTCGTCGTCACCCCACTCGTCGAGGAGGCCGAAGGGCTCGACGCCGCCAACGTGCAGCAAACCTTCGAAATCCTCTCCCGCGGCGAGCTGGCCAACTATCGCCTGGGCATGATTCACGGGCGGATGACGCCGGCGGAGAAGGAATCGGTGATGGACGCCTTCCGCAGCGGCCGCACGCAGATCCTGGTCGCCACCAGCGTCATCGAGGTCGGCGTCGACATCCCGAACGCCACCCTCATGACCATCGAAGGGGGGGAACGCTTTGGCCTCGCCCAGCTCCACCAGCTCCGCGGCCGCATCAGCCGCGGCAGCCACCCCGGCTTCGCGTGCGTCTTCGCCATCCCGCAGACCGACGACGGAGCGAAGCGTCTGGACGCCTTCACCAAAACCACCGACGGCTTCAGCCTCGCCGAAATCGACTTCGAGCTCCGCGGCCCCGGCGACCTCTTCGGCACCCGCCAACACGGCCTCCCCCCCCTCCGCATCGCCGACATGCTCCGTGACGCCCCCATCGTCGAAGAAGCCCGCCAAGACGCCATCAAGCTCGTTCAGAGCGATCCCGACTTACAAAACCCCGCCTATGAACGGCTGAAACGGCAGGTGCTGAAGCGGTATGGAGAGGCGCTGGAGCTGGGGGATGTGGGGTAGGCACAGTGTTTGGGGCGCAGCAACAATGGAGTAATAGGCGCGCATCGGCGAACCCAAAGTGTTCCGCCGTGTCCTTGATACGATTGCACATTTAGAGGATGTCATGCCAACCAATCATGGAATATATCGAAAACTTCCGACGAATTACGCGTCTGGTGCTCGAATAACTGCCTCAGAGGCAATGGTATTCCGTTATGGCATCATGCAGATATTCGAGGCTCTCAAGGTCGGTCCATTTTTAGCGGATGCCAGCGAGCGTCAAAGAGCGGCTCAGCTAGAGCACCATTTCCGCGAGGTCTGTTCGCGTTTTGTTTTTGCGTTGCAACATGTGAACGGGCTCATGCAAGAGCTGGTCAATACCTACGAAGACGAAACTCGTCGCCACGAGACAATGAGTCTCCATTTTCAGGCCGAGTGCCATGCTGACCACATTTTGACCTACCTAAATACGTTGCTGGACGACGTCGCGATCGTGACCGCGCTAGCGACAGGATATGTCAGCAGTGATCCAATCGATAATGTTGGCAAGCTACGCAGCCCTAAGATTCGAAACGATACCTCACTCGTCGTTGTAAAGCCACTCCTCGATGATCTTGATCGGCCTGGTTCTTGGTGGGAACTCGCATTCCAAAAAGGAAAAGGTGCTCGCCAATTGTTGGTTCATAATCAGCACCTAGTTGGTTTTCAACTCTCGTCGTCGCCCGGTGGGCCACTTGAGGCAACCGCTGTAGTGAAGTCTCCGTTTTCACAAAAGACATTTGCGTGCGTGGACTTCTTCGGGCTATTGAATCAGGTACTTTGCGACCTCTTTGATTGGCTCGACCGATTGGAAGCAACATTGGCTAGTTACCTCTCCAACAAAAACAATGGTTGGTCTCCACGGAAAACATGCTGGTCATTTCTCTTGCCTATAGGCTACCCTCTCGGGAATACTCGATTTGACCCCGCGTATTTCCCGCTGCCACTTTGCGACGGTTCGGACCCACTGCCATGGACTGTAACGGTTGGGTAGGTCCTGGAGTGTTGAACCCCTCTGCCGCCGCTGCTCCTTGTTGCCGAGGCCGCTTCAGCGGGCTTTTCCTCGTCAGGCCCGTGCTTCAGCACGGGTAACGCGAACACGCGGCCCCGATTTCCCCCCGCTGCCGATGACCGGCATCTATGCCGGTCCTCACGGGAGAAAGGACCATGAATGGTCCTCCGCTTGGATGCCGCCGGGCTTGGCCCGGTCGGAGGCTCACCTGCAACCTAGAAATGAAAAGCGAACCCCCCTGGGATGCCCCCCGGCTTGTCCGGGGGGAGGCGTCACCTCTCCTCCTCCTGCTCGCCGCCGCGCCCGCCAAAAAGGCCGATGGTGAACCTCCACCGGGATGAACCCGGCGGCATCCAGGTGATTTCTGTGGCGTTTCTTTCTAGTGGTCCGTCTACTCTGAATTGACACTTGCTATCTGCGGATAGAGCCTGTGGAGTTTGATGCGTGCGTCGTCGGTGGTGAACTGCCAGTGGACTTTGGAGTTAGCCCACTTCTCTCGCCACGCGGGCGGCGAGCTCATAGTTTTTCTTTGCGTAGATCTCCGTCTGGTTCATTCTTGCGTGTCCCAAGGTTACCGACGCTGCTTCGAGGCCAAACTGCTCCCGAATTCTGGTAGCCGCCGAGTGCCTAAGCCGGTTGGGGGTCCAAACGAATTCGGATCGCCACATTGCCGCAGCGCTTTGACGCCTGCTCTTTTCTGGCTCTGGAGTGGACTTGGGAATCTTTCGCAGTTTCTTCGGCATTTTGAATGCCCCTTCACACGCACGTGCAATCGCACGCCGATAAGAATCGTTGGTATACCGGGTGCCCGTGGGACACACCGTGCGGCGACGGGTTGTGCCGGGACGATTGCCACAATTCAATGGTGTCGTGCGAGCTTCGTGGCGAGTCTGCCGACGCTTTCGTTCGGACTCAGCCGGTCGAAAACAGAATTCCTCGGCATCGCGAAGCAGGTAGGGAAGTAAAATTATCTGGGCCTTCGGGCCGATAAAAATGTTGCGGCGGTGCCCATGGTGCTCTGTCTTGTGCTCGCTGGGCACATACCGCCAAACGTCCCGTTTCCGGTCGACGTCTGCCGGTCGAAGCAAAATGATTTCGCCTGGTCACGCGCCCGTGAGGCGCTGCAGACGGACCATGTCGGCCACCAAGCAGGGCAAGTGTGGCCTCAACCACATCATCATCGACGGGTTGAATGGGCTCCGTTTCCCGAGCGCCAGAAACGTCCTTGCGAAGGGAGTCCACTGTGGCCAGTCCTTGGTGAACAAGCGGAGAAATAAGTTGCTCAGAAGCCGCCCACCGAAAAATTTGGCAGATCCGCTGGATGTTGTCATTGATGTAACGTCGGCTCTGCCCTTCTTGAATTAGGGCGTACTGAATCGCCTTCAGCGCCAATGCGCCGAAATCGGCTGCCCGAGTGTGGCCGTACTTCGTTCGGAGCATCGCCAAGATGGGCTTAAAGTTGTCCGCAGTCCCGGTCGGTCTACCGTGCTTTCGATAGCGCTGCTTGGCGTAACGCAGGAATCCGGCTGCGAGTTCCATCACGGTGATGTCGGATTGAGGGGCTGAGGGAGCTGCCGGTCGGCCTGCCGCAAGCCATTCGCCGACTAGGCGATCGTACTCGATACGGCTGGCTTTCGTCCCGTGGGGGCCTAAGAAGTAATGGTCCTTACTCTGAATCGTGACGACCGCCTGACCACTGGTCTTATGACGTCGGTATTTGGGGGTGCTGACCGTAAGAACTGGCATGTGCAGGGTCTCCTAGCTTGGGCCAAAACGGTATGTACCGTTTTGGACTGGCCGGAAAAACGCTGCACTGCCGACCGTCGGCAGGTAATCGCACTCGGATTTCAGCGGGGAAAATGTGGAATGGGCGGCACAGGGCTCGAACCTGTGACCTCCACGGTGTGAGCATGGCGCTCTAACCAACTGAGCTAGCCGCCCGGGACGTGAGTAGTTTACTTGATGAAAGAGGAGACCGGGAGGAGGGAGGTTCGCCGCCCCGTTGACCCCTTAAACAGCCGCCGATAGGATTTTCTTTGGTGATTTTGAAGACTCGGCCCTGTGCCGGGTTTTCTTTTGGCCCCTATTTGTGAGATAATTCACAAAGTCGCCGGCCCGCGATCAAGTTATTGCCCGGCAAGCGTTTATGGCCGCATCCCTCCTCCCTATTCTGCTGTTTGCAGCCTGTTCCTTGGCCCTGGCGCTGGGGATGCTCGGCATCGCATCAATCGTCGGGCCCAAGCGGCAGACGGCGGTCAAGCAGATGGCCTACGAGAGCGGCATGGACCCGATCCATGACGCCCATCGCAAGTTCGATGTCCGCTTCCATCTGGTGGCGATTGCCTTCCTGCTATTTGATGTGGAGTTGCTGTTCCTGTATCCCTGGGCGGTCGCTGGAAACACCCCTTCCGGCATTGACGCTGCGGTGAAGGAGGCGGCTAAGCAGGGTTTCACCGGCTATTCCCGCGGCCTCGTCTTCACCGAGGTGATGGTCTTCATCGGCCTGCTCACGGTCGGGCTCGTCTATGCCTGGAAGAAGGGGGTGTTCAAATGGCGGTAGAACTCCCGGAAAACGTCGTGGTGACCAAGCTGGACGAGCTGGCAAGCTGGTGCCGCAAGAACAGCCTCTGGCCCATGCCCTTCGCCACCGCCTGCTGCGGGATCGAGCTGATGGCCACCGGTGCCAGCCGGCATGACCTGGCCCGTTTTGGGGCGGAAGTCTTTCGCTTCAGCCCGCGGCAGTGCGACCTGATGATTGTCGCCGGCCGCGTGGTGATGAAAATGCTCCCTGTGCTGCAACGCATCTGGCAGCAGATGCATGAGCCGAAGTGGTGCATCTCGATGGGTGCCTGCGCCTCCACCGGCGGCATCTTCGATACTTATTGCGTTGTCCAGGGCATCGACCGCTTCATCCCCGTCGATATGTACGTCCCCGGCTGCCCGCCGCGCCCGGAACAGCTCATCCAGGCCATCATCGACTTGCAAGACAAGATTCAGCGCGAAGGGACCATTTCCGGCGCTGAATTTGAAACGGCCGAGCGGCAGATGACGAAGCGGGCGCTGCAAGAACTGCCGATGTACGGGAGAACTTAAGTAGGGTGCATGAGCGGTAGCGAAATGCACGCGTAATCGACTTCATTACCCGCAACACGCGTGTATTTCGCTTCGCTCATACACCCTCCAGTCAACCATGCCGGCCAAGCCTGAAACCATTGCCGCCCTCACCGCCAAATTCGCCGGCCTTTCCGCCAGCGAATTCCGCGGTGACACGCGCATGGTGGTGCCGAAGGATGCATTGCTCGGGGTGATGCAGCATTTGAAGAGCGATGGCAAATTCGATTTGCTGGTGGACGTCACCTGCGTTGATTATCTGAACTACCGTGACGCTCGCGACCGTTTTGGTCTGGTCTATTTGCTGGCGAATACCATCACCAGCGAACGGCTCACCGTCCGCTGCTTCCTGAATGAACCCGATTTGACCGTGCCGTCCATGGTTCCGCTCTGGAGCGGGGCGAACTGGTTGGAACGCGAAGTCTACGACATGTTCGGCATCCACTTCGACGGCCACCCCGACCTCCGCCGCATCCTGATGCCCGACGAATTTGTCGCCTACCCGCTCCGCAAAGACTACCCGCTCCAAGGCCGCGGAGAGAGACACAACTTCCCAGTGCTGAAACGAAACCAAGCCTAGAAATGGAAATCCGAAATCCGAAGCACGAAATTCGAAACGAAGCAGAGGAAGAACGAGAGTAGGTGGAGAAACAGTATGAGCTCGGCACCCGAGAGGCCTCCTTATGATTTGGAGGAGCGGACTTTCCAGTTCGCCAAGCGGGTCCGAGCATTTGCGAAGCTACTTACCAAGACAATTGCCAACGTCGAAGACATCAAACAGGTCGTGAGGTCGTCTGGTTCAGTTGCTGCCAACTATATCGAGGCCAATGAATCACTGAGCAAGAAGGACTTCCTGATGAGAATCAAGATATGCCGGAAAGAAGCGAAAGAATCGCGTCTGTGGATGCGACTTGTGGATACTCGCGATAACGCCGAATTGGAAACAGGCCGACTTGCTCTTGTCCAAGAGAGCGACGAACTAACAAGGATATTTGGAAAAATCCTTCGCAACAGCGAAGAGAAACTCTAGGAACTCTTCGTTTCGGATTTCGTGCTTCGGATTTCGGATTTATGACTTTAGCTGAAGCTACTCTCGAGCAGCGTCCCCAGGACCAGGATTATCTCTGGACGCTCAACTTCGGCCCTCAGCATCCCGCCACGCATACCACGCTCCGCCTGGTCCTCAAGCTGGACGGCGAACGGGTCGTCGATGCCATCCCTGACATCGGCTACTTGCATAGCGGGTTTGAGAAAATCGGCGAACACCTCGATTACAACCAGTACGTCACGGTCACGGACCGGATGAACTACATCTCGCCACTGGCCAACAATGTCGCCTGGCACGGTGCCGTGGAGAAACTGCTGGGGATCGAAATCACGCCGCGCTGCAAGTACATCCGCACGATTATCGCGGAGCTGTCCCGCATCAGCGACCATCTGCTCGCCACCGGAGCGATGGGGCTCGACACCGGGGCATTCACCTTTTTTCTCTACGCCTTTTATCAGCGGGAGCGGCTGTACGACATTTTTGAAGCGCTATGCGGAGCCCGCTTCACCAACAGCTATACGCGGGTCGGCGGCGTGATGTATGACATCACGAGCTTGGTGGTGCAGAAGATTCGCAACTTCGTCAAGTCGTTTCCCGAAACGCTCGACGACATGGAACGGCTGGTCAACCGGAATCGAATTTTTGTGGACCGTATGAAGGGGGTCGGCCTGCTGTCGAAAGAAGAGGCCACCAACATGAGCGCCACCGGCCCCATTGCTCGGGCCAGCGGCGTTACCCGCGATTTGCGGAAGGATGAGCCGTACCTGGCCTATGCCGACTTCGATTTCAACGTTTGTTGCGCCAAGGCGGGCGATTGCTTCGCCCGTTACTACGTGCGGATGGCCGAAATGCGCGAGAGTCTGAAGATTGTTGCGGCCGCGATTGAGAACATTCCCTCCGGCCCGGCCAACGTCGGCATTGATGAGCGGACCGCCTTGCCGAGCAAGCAGCAGGTGTACCAGACCATCGAGGGAACGATCACCCATTTTGAATTGGTGATGCAGAACCGGGGCTTTACCGTCCCCAATGAGGAAACGTATTCAGCTACCGAGGCCCCCAACGGCGAACTCGGCTTTTACCTCGCCGGTGACGGCAGCAACGTCGCCTACCGCGCCCGCTGCCGCCCGCCGAGCTTCATTCACTTCGCGTTGTTCCCGCAGCTCATCCGGGGACACACACTGAGCGATGTGGTGGCGGTGCTGGGGAGTCTCAATATTATTGCGGCGGAGTTAGACCGGTAGACATGGCAGATAAACCCCGCATCCTGACCGACGAAATGCTCGCCGAAATCCGGGCGTTCTTTCCTCGCTATCCGTCCAAACAAGCGGTCACGCTGCCGGCGCTGCATATCGTCAACGAGAAGCTCCGCTATGTTCCGGTCCGGGCCGTCGTAGAAATCGCCCAGCTTCTCGAACTGCATCCCGCTCAAGTCCAGGACACGCTCACGTTCTACGGCTATTTCAAGCAGGACGCCCCCGCCGGCCGCTGCCGCCTCTGGGTCTGCCGCAGTATTAGCTGTGCCCTCCGCGGCGGCGACGAATTGCTCGACCACCTCTCGCATTCTCTCGGCGTGAAGCCCGGACAAACCACCGCGGACGGCCGCATCACCCTGGAATACGCCGAGTGCCTCGGTGCCTGCGAGCACGCCCCCTGCGTCCTAGCCAATGAAACCTTAATCCCCAGCGTCAGCCATCAGCAAGCGGATGAGTTTGTGCAAACGGTGAAATAGATATGCCCGAGTTTAAGCCAGTCCTGCTCGCCAACGTCGGCAAGCCCGAAAGCCATACGCGAAAAGTGTATGAGCAGAACGGCGGCTATCAGGCGCTGCGCAAGGTGCTGAAGACACTGAGTCCCAAGGACGTGCAGGAACAGACGAAGGCGAGCGGCCTGCGTGGGCGGGGCGGGGCGGGTTTTCCGACGGGGCTGAAATGGACGTTCCTGCCCAAGGACCATCCGGGACCGATTTATTTCTGCCTGAATGCCGATGAGAGCGAGCCGGGGACGTTTAACAATCGCATCCTGATGGAAGATGATCCGCACCAGGTGCTGGAGGGGCTGATTATCAGTTGCTTCGCCACCAATTCGGCAGTGGCGTACTTCTACATGCGGTGCGAGTATCCGCTGGCGTACAAGCGAGTCTGCCAGGCGGTAGCGGAGTGTTACGAAGCTGGCTATCTCGGCAAGAACATCCTCGGCAGCGGTTATTCGCTGGATGTCTTTGTCCATCGCGGAGCGGGGGCGTACATCTGCGGCGAAGAAACCGGCCTGATCGAGAGCCTGGAAGGGAAGCGAGCCTGGCCTCGGATCAAACCGCCGTTTCCCGCCGTGGAAGGTGCCTTCCGCAAGCCAACGGTGGTGAACAATGTCGAGACCGTGGCTTGCGTCAAGCAGATTTTCGACCGCGGCGTGGACTGGTTCAAATCGATCGGCATCCCGCCCGACCCCAACAATCCCCGCGACGCCGGCAGCTATGGGCCTAAGCTTTATTGCCTCTCCGGACACATCAACAAACCCGGCTGCTACGAAGCTCCGCTCGGCATCACGGTCACGGAGCTTGTCGAGGAATTCGGCGGCGGCGTTTGGAAAAGCCGCAAGCCCAAGGCGGCCATCCCCGGCGGCATCAGCATGGGGCTGCTCAAGGCGGAGGAGTTCCACTGCAAGCTCGACTTCAACGACCCCGGAAAGTTCGGCTGCCTCGGCCTCGGCACTGCCGCGGTCGTGGTGATGGACGAAACGGTCCGCATGGTCGATTTCCTCCTCAACAGTTGTCGCTTCTTCTCCCACGAAAGTTGCGGCCAATGCACCCCCTGCCGCGAAGGGACAAGTTGGGCCACCAAGATGATGACCCGCATCAAGCACGGCAGAGGGCGGCTCAAGGATCTGGACCTGCTGATGGAAATCGCGGAGAACATGGGCATCATGCCCGGCACCACCATCTGCGGCCTGGCGGACGGCGCGGCCTGGCCCATGAAGAACTGCATCAAGAAATTTCGCAACGAACTCGAGGTCTACATCAAGAGCACCAACCCCAGCGGCTGGATGGAAACAGCCGCCGTCCCCGCCCTGCAACTCCTCGAAATCCACTAACTTTGCACTCTACACTCTGCACTTTACACTTCCGCCATGCCCACGGTAATCGTCAACGGCCAGGAAATCACGATTGGCGACAAGGAGCGCCTGAATGGCATTCAGGTTGCCGAGCGTGCCGGCGTGGACATTCCGAGGTACTGCTGGCATCCGGGGCTTTCGGTCGTTGCGAGCTGCCGCATGTGCCTGGTGGAGTCTGGAAAGAAAGACCCGGCGACCGGCAAAATCGCGATGCAGCCCAAGGTCGTCCCCGCGTGCCAGACGCCTGCTACCGACGGCACTGTGTTCGTGACCAATAGCCCAAAAGTCATTGAAGCCCGGGCCATGGTCGAGGAGGATCTGCTCCTCCGCCACCCCGTCGATTGCCCCATCTGCGACAAGGCAGGCGAGTGCTCGCTGCAGGACTATCACTTCGAGCATGGACGCGACCAGCGGCGGGCCGACATTCAGCCCTTCACCAGCCGGCGAAGGGAATTGGGAGACACGGTCACGCTGTTCGTCGACCGTTGCGTGATGTGTACCCGCTGCGTCCGCTTCACGCGGGAAATCTCCGGCACCAGCGAGCTGATGGTCATCAATCGCGGGGCCCACGAGGAAATCGACGTCTTCCGCGACGAGAATGGCAGGCTGGAATTCCCGCTCGACAACAAGCTCTCCGGCAACGTCGTGGACCTTTGCCCCGTCGGTGCATTAGGGGACAAGGACTTCCTCTACCAGCAGCGGGTCTGGTTCATGAAGTCGCACGACAACGTCTGTGCCGGCTGCTCGACCGGCTGCTCCATCAAAGTGGAGGAGAATCAGGACCACGTCTATCGCCTCAAGCCGCGGACCAATCCGCACATTAACCAATGGTGGATGTGCGACGAGGGGCGGTATGGCTTTCACCACGTACACGATGCCAAGCGGGTCACGGAGCCCCGCCTCCTCGAGAAAACCGGATACGTCAACGTTGAATGGTCGGCACTGCCGCAGGAGCTTCACGCGAAGCTGAAGAAAGCGGGTCGCCTGGCCGCCGTCCTGTCGCCGCACCTGACGTTGGAAGAGGCCTATCTTCTCGCCAAATACGTGAAGAGCCTTGATGCCAACGCGGTTCTGGCTCTCGGCCCGGTTCCCGCGGAAGGGACCGATGAGAAATTTAAGAACGGCTTTGTCATTCATGCCGAAAAGTGCCCCAACCGCCGCGGCGTCGAGAAAGTCGTCTCTTCGCTTGGCGGGGAGCTTCTCAACTGGGGTGATTTCCTCGCCCGCGCGGAACGCGAAGCCTTCGGCGCGGTCTGGATCACCGGCGGCTACAAGACTCCTTGGAACGACGATACAGTCGTCGGCAGCCTGGCGAATTCCAAGCTGCTCATTGTGCAGGACTGCTACGCCTCGCCGCTGTGGGACCGGGCCGATTACCAACTCCCCGGGGCCACCTTTGCGGAGCGGGAAGGCTCGTACGTGAATTACCAGGATCGCTTGCAGTCATTCAAATGGGCCATCCGTCCGCCCCAAGGCGTGAAGGCGGATGGACAGCTTTATTGGCAACTGCTCGGCCGCACCGGCCTTTACAATGCGGCCGAAGTGCTGGAAGAAATAGGGCGAGAGATTCCGTTTTTCGCCCCGGCCATTGGCGGAGTGCCGGAATTAGGCGTGGATTTGAAAGTGAATCAGATTGCGTAGGAACGTGGGGTAGGCTTCCAGCCTGCCAAGAAGAGACTCAGGGCAGGCTGGAACCCTACCCCACAAAGCATGATCCCAGCCCTCATCAAAATCGGCATCCTCATCGGCGGTCTCATGACCGCTGCCGCCTATTTCGTGCTGTTGGAGCGGCGGATGGCTGCCTGGGTGCAGGACCGCATCGGCCCCAACCGCGTCGGCGTACCCCTCTCGCTGTTCGGCTTCAAGGATCTGGCTCTGTTCGGCCTCGGCCAGCCTGCGGCGGACGGGCTTAAGTTCATCTTCAAGGAAGAATACACTCCCGCTCACGTCGACAAGCGGCTTTACATCATCGCTCCCATCGTCATCCTGGCCGCGGCCCTGGCCATTTTCGCGGTCATCCCCTTCGGCAGCATGTTGCCGCCGCTGGACGACTTGGGCATTCCCACGGGCGATCCTGTCCAACTCGTCGTCGTTCCTGGCATGGACGTGGGGATGCTGTTCGTATTCGCCCTCTCCAGCATCGCGGTCTATGGCGTCATCCTCGGCGGCTGGGCGAGCAATAACAAATACAGCTTCCTCGGCGGCCTTCGCAGCAGTGCCCAGCTCATCGCGTACGAACTCCCCATGGGTCTGGGCATTCTCGGCGTGGTGCTCGCCGCCGGCTCGCTGGACCTGGAAAAGATCATGCGGGCCCAAGTGGACGGTCCCTGGTTCGCCCTCGCCCAGCCGCTTGGCTTCATCGTGTTCGTCATCGCCGCCTTCGCCGAAGCCGCCCGCCTCCCCTTCGACCTCCCCGAAGCCGAGCAAGAGCTCATCGGCGGCTATCACACGGAATACGCCGGCATGAAGCTGCTATTGTTCCTGGTGGCCGAATTCCTGCACATGATCACCGCCTCGTTCCTGATCGTCATCCTGTTCCTCGGCGGCTGGCACTTCCCCTTTATCACCGGCGCGGCGGACGGGGAGATCACCTGGATCACGGCGATCATCCGGCTCATCGTGTTCAATTCCAAGATCTTCCTGGTCATCGTGTTCTTCATGCTCGTCCGCTGGAGTTGGCCCCGCTTCCGCTACGATCAACTCATGTCGCTGGCCTGGAAGATCATGTTGCCGCTGGGACTTGTCAACTTCGTCGCCGTCGCCGTCATGCAGGAAGCCCGCCACGCCCTCGGCACCAAAGCGGAAAATCTCGGCTGGACGCTGATGGTCATGATCTTCTCCTGGGGCATCTGCATCGCCGCCTGGGTCGTCACCGCCTGGTTCAACCCGCTGATCACCGATAACCGCCCGCGACGCATGCTCGCAACGGCTGAGGTGGATTCGCAAATTTAGTCCCCTCTCCCTTTGGGAGAGGGTTAGGGTGAGGGTCTAACAACCCTAAACACAGCCACACTGCTCAAACTGAAAACTGAAAACTGAAAACCGAAAACTCAACCTCCGAAATGAAACCCGACGACCCCTCCATCTCCTGGATACCCGAGCCCAAGCTGGGAATGATCGGCAAAATGTTCCTGCCGCTCTTCGCCCAGGGGCTGACCACGACCTTCAAGCATCTGAAGAAGTCACTGGGCGGCAGCACGGTCACCGTCAGCTATCCGGAACAGGAGCCGACGATTGCGACCCCGCTGATTTATCGCGGCGTGCATCGGCTCAACAAGGACCACGAGGGGCGGGTGAAGTGCGTGGCCTGCTTCCTGTGCGCCACCGCTTGCCCGGCCCACTGCATCGACATCATTGCCGCCGAAAGTCCCTGGCCCGACCGCGAAAAATACCCCGAGAGCTTCGCCATTGACGAACTCCGCTGCATCTATTGTGGCATGTGCGAGGAAGCCTGCCCGGTGGACGCCATCGAGCTGACCAGCCTCTACAACCTCACCGGCCGCAGCCGCGAGGAGATGATTTTCGACAAAGAAAAGCTCCTTTCCGTCTATGATGCGACCAAGGACAAAGAGCCGATGAAGTCCGACGCCCTGGGAGGGACCGTGACATGAGCGGCCTGTTTGTAGTAACCCGCTTCAACGGGTTAGCTGCCCTGCTGGATATGCAGACGATTTGCTCCTGCCGCTCCTTCTGGGCGCTGCTCGTGGGTGCCGTCGGCCTGTGGCTCGCCCTGCCGCAACGGATTCGCTTCGGCAAGACCATTGGCGGCGTGCTCGGCATCATCGCGTTGGGCCTCTTCGCGTCCGACTGGCCCCGTCTGTTTCCTTGGACGGATCAAGGAGTCTTCTGGCTCATTTCCGCCGTGACCATCATTGCTGCCGTGGCCACAATTTCCTCGCAAAGCCCCGTTTACTGCGCCATCTGGTTCGCACTCTCGTTGCTGGGGACCGCGGGCCTCTTCTTCTTCAACGGAGCGGAGTTCCTGGGCGTGGCAACAGTGGTCGTCTATGCTGGGGCGATTGTCGTCACCTTCCTGTTTGTGATTATGCTCGCCAGTCCCGAAGGACATGCCTCTTACGATCGTCTCTCCTGGGGCTGGTTTGCGCGAACCGCATCCGTCTTCGCCGCGGCTGCGATTGTCGGCATCTTGACGATGCTGCTGGGCGGGCTGAAGGACCAGGCGCTGGTGAAGCAGCGGGAACAGGCCGCGGTGGCTTCCGTCGCCGCAACGTCCGCGGCTCACACCGCGGAGCCGAATCGCCTTTCCACGAAAACGGCGAAACCGAGGGAAGTGTTCGGCTCGAAGGACCACATGTTCTCAGCGGTGGGGAGCGGGTCGGATCTTACGTGGAAACCGAGGGAAGTGTTCGGCTCGAAGGACCACATGGCCAGGCTCGGCAGCGTGCTCTTCAGCCAGCACCTGGTGAGCGTGGAAGTGGCCGGAACCCTGCTGCTCGCCGCCCTCGTCGGGGCGATCTCGATTGCCATTCACGGCAAGCGGCGGCTGCAAACGCAAGTGGACGAGGCGCTTCGCCAGGACGTCGCTACTGCGGAGGCCCGCGCATGAACGAGCTGAGCCTCCTTTACAACTACCTAATGGTCGGAGCGATCCTGTTCGCCCTCGGTCTTGTCGGTTTTCTCACGCGGCGGAACTTGATTGTGATGTTCCTCTGCGCGGAGATGATGCTGCAAGGCGTTTCCCTCAGCCTGATAGGCTTTGGCCGTTTTCATGGCGACTGGGGCGGGCAGATGCTGGTCATCTTCATCATCACGGTCGCCGCCTGCGAAGCCGGCATCGCGCTGGCCTTGATCCTGATGCTCGCCCAGCGGGCCGGCAAGCTGGATAGCGCGGTCTGGCAGGACCTCCGCGAGGAAGGTCAGCCCGCCTATGTGGACCGCCGCGTCCCCGAAGAGATTGCCGAAGACCACATCTGGCCCACCCTCACTCCCGCCGGCCGCGAACCCGTCCCCGATCTCGACGAAGCAACCCACAGGAGCAAAGTCTAGGCGAGCGGGGGGCGTCAGCCCCCTGATACTAACCGCGTTTTGTTTTCATGCCACAAGACCCCATCACCATCTGCCTCCTCCTCATCCCCGGCTTACCGCTGTTGGCCGCGGGACTGGCGGCGCTCTGCGGTGTCATCCGCCTGCCGCGGCTCAAGGAGAACGCTCACTGGCCAGTCGTATTCGCGCTGCTCGGCTCACTCGCGGCCAGCGCTTATCTGTTTAACGAAGTCAATCATGCTCAGGAGACGCTGGCCGCGCAATCAACGCCTTCCGGCGGCTTTGAAAAAGTCGTCCCGCTGTGGACCTGGGCGAACGTCCCCCACGCCTTTGAACTCAAGTCGCAGTTCCCTGAGGATAACGGCCTCCGAGATTTCCGCATCGAAGTGACCCTCCGGGCCGATGCCCTCACGGCCATGATGCTCGTCATGGTCACTTTCGTTTCCACTCTGGTCGCCATCTTCGCCTCCGGCTACATGCAGGGGGATCGCGGCTACTGGCGGTTCTTCGCCTACATCGGCCTGTTCGTGTTCTCCATGACGATGCTGGTCAGCGTCAGCAACTTCGTCCTGCTGTTCGTATTCTGGGAGGCGGTCGGCGTCTGCAGCTATCTGCTCATTGGCTTCTGGTACGAGAAGCCGGAAGCGGCCGCGGCCGGCATGAAGGCGTTTCTCGTCAACCGCGTCGGCGACTTCGGCTTCGCCATCGCCATATTTCTCATTTGGACTACCTACGGCACGCTCAACTTCCACGACGACGGCGCGATTAGCGGCGTCCTCGGTCAGAGCCGCATCGCGGCCGGCCACTACGTCACCGGCGGCTTGGCCACAGCGATTTGCCTGCTACTGCTCCTCGGGGCGTGCGGCAAAAGTGCCCAATTCCCACTGCACGTCTGGCTTCCCGATGCGATGGAAGGCCCGACCCCCGTTAGCGCTCTTATCCACGCCGCCACGATGGTCACGGCCGGCGTCTACATGGTCGCCCGCTGCACCCCCCTGTTCATGTCCTCTCCCACGGCGCAGCTCGTCGTCTCCTGCATCGGCGGCTTTACAGCTCTGCTCGCCGGCCTCATCGCGCTCACGCAGTTCGACCTGAAGCGCGTCTTGGCCTACTCCACGGTCAGCCAGCTCGGCTACATGTTCCTTGCTCTGGGCACGGGAATGGCCAGCGGCGTCACCGGCGGCATGTTCCACCTCTTCACGCACGCCTTTTTCAAGGCCCTCCTCTTCCTCGCAGCCGGCAGCGTGATGCACGCCATGGGGGGCGTCATCGACATGCGGCAGTTCGGCGGCCTACGAAAACTCATGCCCGTCACCCACTCCACCTTCCTCATCGGCTGCCTGGCCCTGGCCGGCGTCTTCCCTTTCTCCGGCTTCTGGAGCAAGGACGCCGTCCTCGGCTCCGTGCATGATAAAGTCCACCAGCTTGAGCACGAAATCGCGCACCGCGCCGCGCCGCATGAGGCGGCTCATCAGCAACCAACAACCGACAGCCCGCTGGCCTCCATTCCTGATGCGCAACTCCCCACCTTCGAGCGCATCTACCAGATTCTGTATTACTCCGGCATCTTCACCGCGTTCCTCACCGCCTTCTACACCTTCCGGGCCTACTCCCTCACCTTCCACGGACCCGAACGTATCCCAGCCGCTGCCGGCCATCATGCCCACGAGTCTCCGCTTGTCATGCTGATGCCGCTGGGCATTCTTGCATTCTTCGCGGCCATCATTGGCGCAGCGCTGACCAACTTAACGGGCAATTGGGGCACGAATGTCCTCGGCCAATACCTCCTGGGCGCTCCCTCGCTCGCGGGGGGTCTGGTTCACACCACGGTTAGTACATCTCCCGAATTCCACATCACCGTCGCCGGCGCCAGCACCCTCGCGGCCGCCTTCGGCATCGGCCTGGCGCTTTATCTCTACCTGGGTGAGCGGAGCGGAATCTCGTACTTATGGCGGCTCTTCAATCTGGAAGGCAGCGACCGGCTCACCGATCCCCAGTGGGTCACGCGGCTGGAGCAGGTTCCCTGGATTGGCTTCCTGACGCGCCACCTTCGCGGCTGGGGGCTCGGCTTCCTGGTCGCCATCGTTGGCTACATCCTGGGGACGATTACGCTCGTGCTCTTCTCCGCCCCGCTGATTCTGCTCGGCAATTTCATCTCACCCTACAAAGCCTCGTACAACAAGTTTTACTTCGACGAGCTATACGACGCCTTGATCGTCATTCCGCTGACGTACCTCGCCCGTTTCTTCTACTGGCTGGATCGCTGGCTCGTGGACGGACTTGTGAACCTCGTCGGTTCGCTTCCCCCGCTTGCCGGCTCGCTGATGCGAAGCTTGCAAATGGGGCTCGTGCAGTTTTATGCCCTGGCGATGGTCCTGGGGGCGATTGTCCTGATCCTGGCCCGAATTGCCTTGGCCAATTGGTAGGTAAAGACTAACGCATGAACGGATTGCTCCTAGCCACGGTCTTCCTGCCGCTCATCGGTGCCGTCGCGCTCTGGATTGTCGCGCCCCTGGGGCGGGATGCGATTCGCTGGGCGGCGCTCGCCGTGACCGTGGCCACTTTCGCCTGTGCCGCTCGCCTCATCGCCCACTTCCCAACCGACGCCGCGGGCCAGGCCAGCTATGCCCTCACCGAGTGGAACTGGGTTGGCCAGGTTCCAAGTGTGAACTTCGACATCCGTTTTGCTCTCGGACTCGACGGCCTTGGCCTCTGGATGGTGGGGCTCTCCGCCCTGCTCATGATTACCTCGGTCCTCGTGAGCTGGGAGGCGATCAAGGACCGCGAGCCGCTGTTCTACGGCATGCTCCTGCTCTTGGAATTCGGCTGCATCGGCGTCTTCTCCGCGCGGGACATCATCCTGTTCTATATCTTCTTCGAGTTCACGCTCATCCCTCTCTTCTTCCTGATCGGCATCTGGGGAAGCGAAGACCGCCGCTATGCCGCCAGCAAGTTCTTCCTCTACACGCTGGCCGGCAGCATGCTCACGTTCCTCGGCCTGCTGGCCATCGTCTTTTGGGCATACGGCCCCTCCAGCGGCGGCGAGCGGCTGGTGTTCTCCATCCCGGAACTCACGGCCCGCCTGGGCGACTACCCCATGTCGCTGCACTGGCAGATCGCCGTTTTCATCGCCCTCTTCGCCGGCTTCGCAATCAAAGTCCCTCTTTTTCCGCTGCACACCTGGCTGCCGCTGGCGCACGTGCAAGCGCCGACGGCGGGGAGCGTCATCCTAGCCGGCATCCTGCTGAAAATCGGCGTCTACGGTTTCCTCCGCTTCAGCGTGCCGATGCTTCCGCAAGCGGCTGCGGTGATGATGCCGTGGCTGCTCTGGCTGTCGGTCGCCGGCATCATCTACGGGGCGCTCGTGGCCCTGGCTCAATCGGACATCAAACGCCTCATTGCTTACTCTAGCGTCAGCCATCTCGGCTTCTGCATGTTGGGCCTGTTCGCCTTCAATCCTACGGGGGTTCAGGGAAGCGTGCTGCAGATGGTGAACCACGGCCTCTCCACCGGCGGCCTGTTCGCCCTGGTCGGCATGATTTACGAGCGCTACCACACCCGCGAAATCGCCAGCTTCGGCGGCCTCGCCCGCAAGCTGCCGGTCCTGTCGTTCTTTATGGTGCTGTTCACGTTCTCCAGCATCGGCCTCCCCGGGATGAACGGCTTTGCGGGGGAGTTCCTAATTCTGATCGGCATGTTTCAGCGGGCCTGGACGGGCGCATCGGATGTCTTGAAACCGCAACTGATGACGATTGCCGTTCTCTCCGTCTCGGGCGTCGTCCTGGGCGCGTGGTATATGCTCCATCTCGTCCGCCGCGTCTTCTTCGGTCCGCTGCGTGAGCCCCCTGTTCACCCCGGCGAAGAGCACGCTCCCATTGCCGACTTAAACCTGCGCGAAATCCTTGCGCTCGCACCCCTCGTGGTCTTCATCTTCTGGATTGGCCTGCGTCCCGCGGACTTTTTAACGCCCATGAACAACACCCTCGACTTGGCGACTAGCCGCGTCGTAAGGGAGCTAGAAAGGCAGCACACTAGTGCGCCGCAGACTCCTGGTTCCCAAGCTCTGCTTGGGAACCCAAGTTTGGAAGCTCCGCTTCCCGAGTCAATCCAGGAAGAAAAACGCGAAGCAGAGCTTCGGGTCGTGCGTTCCCAAGCGGAGCTTGGGAACGAGGAGTAATTATGTTCGTTGAATCCAAAACCATCTCGCTACTGGCCCCCGAAATCATCCTGATGCTCGGGGCCACGATTCTGTTCCTGCTCGGAGCGTTCCGCGCGGGGCGAGGGCAGCTCGTCGCCACGCTCATCGCCTATGCGGGAGCGGCAGTCGCCTTGGCTTGCTATGGCTCGCCGTGGAACGCCGAAAGCACACTTAGCGGCCCGCTCGTCATCGACCCGATGAGCCTGGGCCTGCGGTGGATTGCCCTGCTGGCCGGCGTCGTTTTCACGCTCGCCGGCAGCCGGCGGGATGTGGAACTGGCGGCGGAGTTTCAGGGCACGCTGATGCTCGTCATCTGCGGCCTGATGCTCGCCTCCAGCGCCAATGAGCTAGTGTTGCTCTTCCTGGGGCTGGAGCTTATTTCCGTCCCCACGTATGTCCTGCTCTTCCTCGGCCGCCGCGACCGCGCTTCCGCGGAGGCGACGATGAAGTACTTCTATCTGAGTCTCCTTGCCTCCGCTCTGCTGCTCTACGGCTTCGCGTTCCTGTACGGCATCAGCGGCACCACCGTCATCGTCGGCTCGGGAGAGATTCGCGGCATTCGCGAGGCGTTCTTGTCACAAGGGGGTCGGGAGTCTTTGGCGGGAGATAACCTACCATCTGCAATAATCAGCGCCGCCAAAGACTCCCGACCCCTTTTCGCGCTCGCCCCCATCGCCCTCGTCTTGATCACCGCCGGCTTTGGCTTCAAGCTCGCGGCGGCACCGTTCCAGTTCTACGCCCCGGATGTTTATCAAGGCACGACCAACGCCAATGCCGGCGTGCTGGCGGTCATTCCCAAACTGGCCGGAGTCGCCGGCTTTCTGCGGCTCGCGCTGCTGGTCATTCCCGGCACGGAAGCGGCCGAAAAGGCCTTCGCCTGGCAACTGCCGCTGGTCCTGGCGGTGCTGACAATGACCATCGGCAATGTCTGCGCCCTCTGGCAGAAGGACATCCGCCGCCTGCTCGCCTATTCCTCCATCGCTCACGGCGGCTATCTGCTCATCGGCTTGGCGGTCGCCGCGGCGAACATGTCCTCCGGCTCTCATCAGGCCGCTGCCGGAGCGGGGGCCATGCTCTTCTATGTCCTGGTCTACGCACTGGCCACGATGGGCAGCTTCTGCACACTCGCCTACCTCGGCTCACCCCGGCGGGAGCTCTCCGGCGTGGAAGAGCTCTCCGGCCTCGCCCGCAATCAACCCCTGGCCGCTGCGGCTCTAGCCATCTTCATGTTCTCACTCACCGGCATCCCGCCCTTGGCCGGCTTTTGGGGCAAGCTCACCCTCTTCGGCAGCGCCATCCAGTTATCCGCGGCCAATCAGACGTCGAACTCCAGCCTCTCCCTCTGGTTCGTCGGTTTGGCCGTCGTCGCCGCTCTCAACGCGGCCATCGGAGCCGCGTACTACCTGCGTATCATCGGTGTCATGTACTTCCAGTCGCCGGCCACTCCCGCGCCCGCCTCCGGCGGCCGGCTGGCTCTCGTGGGCGGCGTGCTCTGCGCCCTGCTCGTCATCGGCAGCGGCCTGTTCCCGCCACAGATGATCGGACTCTGTCTGCGTGCCGAACAAAAGCTGGTGGAACAAGCTCCCGCATCGCAGAAGGTAAACGCGGAGAGTTCGCCCTTGGCTTCAGTTCCCTGAGGAGATTCCGCCGGTGAAGCTCAAGCTAATGATTACCTGCCTGGGAGACTGCCTGCGGCCGGAGGCGGGCCAGGCGGTCGTCAGAATCCTGCGGCAACTCGGGCACGAGATCGATTTCCCCCGCGACCAGACCTGCTGCGGCCAGCCGATGTTCAACAGCGGCTACACGGACCTCGCCCGCGAACAGGCCCGCCACACCATCCGGGTCTTTGAAGGCGACGAGCCCGTCATCGTCCCCTCCGGCTCATGCGCGGCGATGGTCAAGGTGGAGTACCCGCACCTGTTGGAAGGTGATGCGAAGTGGCATCCGCGGGCGCTGGAGCTCGCGCAGCGGACTTTTGAGTTCAGCGACTTCCTCGTCAACCAACTCCAAGTGACGGATGTGGGGGCCAGGTACGCGGGCAAGGTCGCGTACCACTACGCCTGCCACCTGCGGATGCTCAAGCAGACCGGTGAAGTGGAGAAGCTCATTGGCAACGTGCAGGGTGCGACCTACGTCCCCATCGCCCGCCAGGATCAGTGCTGCGGCTTTGGGGGCTCGTTCGCGGTGCGGTATCCTCAGATCTCCGGGAACATGGTCGACGACAAAATGCGCTGCATCCTGGCCGTGGATGCCGATTGCCTCGTTTCCACCGACGCCGGCTGCCTGATGAACATCGGCGGCCGATTGCACCGCGAAGGGAAGCCGGTCGAGGTGCTGCACATCGCGGAGCTGCTGGAGCGGAGGTAGACTCACACCAGCCTGACGCGCAAGCGAAGGAAAGGCGTATCTCCCTCGCTTGCGAGTCGGGCTAGTGGAATACCCCCCCATGTGTTGCGAAACTCGGCCAGTTTCGCAACGCGCCCACGGGGAGAATTTGGGGGGATGCGTTGCGAACCCCCCCCCCCTTTCACAACACCCCCCTCCGAGCCAACCGAGCACCTGTGAGCCGCGACCGCAGCCGGCTGCGCGTCCAAAAAGTGAGCAGGACCACAACCATTCATCGTGTGTTCCAGAAATATCATGGACTTTCTCCTGACAAGGGACAACAGAACACTTGCAGACTATCCGCAATGATACATGTGTTCAGTTGGCACAGTCAAGAGGTGGGCGGCCAGAATTGTGGAAATAGTTGTCAAGAGAAATTGCCGACAATCGGCCCCTCACGAAGGCCCGGCAGGTTGGCGCCTCTGCGCCGCCGCGAAGGGAGCTGCTCATGGGGATGGCCGGTAAACGCGGATGAGTTGCCCGCTTACGTCGGCAACCCCGCTCAGGGCCGCATGGATTCGGCTCGCCAGTGCGATAAAATCGCCGTCCACCGTGCAAACAATGATGCCAGCATGTGCCGGCTGATCCAAATGCAGACGCATGAAATGCCGGCGGTTATGGGTCAAGACCGCTCGTCCAGCGAGGATCGCCGCCTGGAGCACGGCGTCATCCGGCGTTGATTGGTCCTTGAGTCCCGCTTCGAACGAGGTGACCACATCATGTCCCAGTGCCCGCAATTCCACGACGCACGGGAATGGGAAATCCTCGTCGGCCATGAGGCGGGCCATGGATTACAGCGCCTCGTTGGCGGCAATCGCCTGCTGGATGTCGTCACGATGGTTTTCCGCATACCGCAGGGCGTTTTCTATGTCCGCGGAGCGCAAAGTGGGATATGCCTTCAGGAGCGCGGGCGTCTCCAGCCCTTGCGCCCGCAGTGCCGCGATGACCCACACGGGAATCCGCGTCCCGGCAATCCGCGGCTCTCCGCCGCACACGTCGTTGGTGGAGACAATCCCTGGTTCCGAAGTGGCGGCACCCTGCTGGAGCAGCCATTGGACAATGTCCTGCCGCTGGCGGTGGCCAAGTTGCTGAAGCTCGCTTTTGATCTGTTCGATGGTCATAGGCTTGGAAATCCACGATGGAGAATCCACTCCCCGTATTCTACAACAATGGCGCATCGGCTGCGAATGCGGTTTTGGACTAGCAGGCGCTGTCGGTTCAGGCTGGTGCCTTGGGTTTGCCACCCCGCACAGGGCAAGTTGGGGTGCAGCCGCGGCTGAAATCGGTCATTTGCCAACGCCCCGCGGGCCCATGCCGGCGGCTAGGAAGTTGTACCGCTGCGTGGTGAAGAGAATTCAGCATCCCGTCTGTACACGCGGCTATAATCCCGTAATGAAAGCTTCCCCGCCGAATTCGCCCAATAGAGACCATCCGCCCAGAGGGCACCTTTGGCATTTGATTGAAAAGGGGCACAAGCTGTGGCTAGTGGCTTCGCTCGTCTACGCCGCCGGTCACTTGATTATTCTCCGAAACGGTGACGCGAGAGTTGTACTTCTGTTTCTGGTGCCGCCCATTCTAGCATTTGGGATTCTCTCGTCGCCCAAGTCGAGCCGGCCGATGCGGTTTGCCGCCCAATTATTTCTGGGACTCGTCGCAGTTGCAATTATCTTGAGCGAGCAACCGCTGATTCTGCAAAACATGCGACCACTCTTTCCTGGCGTTCCGAGAGCACAGGATCGGGTTCTGACTTTCTATTCAGGTGCCTATCTGTTGTTCATTATGGGATTTCTGCCTGGTTATGTCTTCATAGTTTCACTCTATCGACATTCGCGTGGCGAAGTGGCCTCGCTAACGAAGCCGACGTGCTACCTAGGGTTGGCAACCTGGCTACTATTGCTGACAGGTCTGATTGCAGGGATTCCCCATGTCATGAAGGCGATGTTTTAGCCAGTCTTTCTTCGTGCCTTGAGGGAAGCGAACCGAGGCCGCCAGGTAACGAATGAACGCCTCTAACCCCACCGGCCTTGTGCCGGTCGGTGAATTGATTCTGCACTAGCCCACGAAACCGCCCGCGTCCGCCCCGCCCCCGCCGGCCTTGTGTCAGCATTAAGCCATGATTTCCCGAATCGGCGTCCCGAAATCCATATCCAGCCGCTTGCGGCCGGGGATTTCCATGTGGCGGTGGTCGAGGCCGAGAAGGTGGAAGGTGGTGGCGTGGATGTCGGTGACGTAGTGGCGGTTTTCCACGGCGTGGAAACCGAGCTCGTCGGTCGCGCCGTGGACGATTCCTCCCTGGATGCCGCCGCCGGCGAGGGCCACGGAGAAGCCGTAGGGATGATGGTCCCGCCCGTTGGAGCTTTCGGCTCCGGGGGTGCGGCCGAATTCGGTGCCGATGACGACGAGGGTTTCATCCAGCAGTCCCCGCTGCTTGAGGTCCGCGAGCAGCCCGGCGATGGGCTGATCAATCTGCTTGCAGAGAGCCGTGTGCCCCGCCTTTAGATTACTATGGGCGTCCCACGCCCCCGCGCCGCCGTTGGAGCCGTGGAAGATTTGCACAAAGCGGACGCCCCGCTCGACCAGGCGGCGGGCGACGAGGCACTGCTGGCCGAAGGGGCGAGTTTCGTTTTGATCCAGGCCGTACAGCTTCTGGCCGGCGGCTGTTTCGGCCGCGATATCGACGACTTCGGGCACGGCTCTCTGCATGTGGAAGGCCAGCTCGTAGGAGCGGATGCGGGCTCGGATCGCGGGGTCGTCCGGGTATTCCACGGCGGCAATCTGGTTCAGCCGATTCAGTAGGCCGAACTCTTCCAGTTGTTCCTCGCGGAAGACTTCCTTGCTGGGCATCGCGAACGGCAGCGCCGTGGCGGGGTCGGTGGAAAGCTGAATGCCGGCGTGCTCCGGGCCGAGGTAGTTCGCTCCGTGCCCCTGCGTCCCGCCGCAGCAATCGGCCAGCGGCGTCCCCAGGACGCAGTAGCTGGGCAGGTTGTCGTTCAGCGAGCCGAGCCCCCAATGGGCCCACGAGCCGATGGTAGGAAACGGCCCTTCCACCGCGTGCCGGCCAGTATGGAACTGAAGCTGCGCCCCGTGGTCGTTGTCGGTGGTCCACATGGAGCGAACGATGGCCAGGTCGTCCACATGCCGGCCCAGATGCGGGAACCAGTCACTCATCGCGATGCCGCTCTCCCCGCGCTTCCCAAAGCCGACCTGCATGGGGTAAATCGTCGGCTGGACTTTATGCTGGCCGGGGACGAATTCCTTGAGGTTGCGTTTGAGGTACGGCGAATCGAGCACCGCCTTGAACGGACTCTCCGCAATCGTCTTCCCCGCATGTTCATTGAGAGCCGGCTTGGGGTCGAACGACTCCATGTGGCTCATGCCGCCGACGAGGAAAATCCAGATGACGTTCTTGGCTTTGGGCTTCAGTTTCAATGGCGATTCATCGCCACGGACGACGCCTTCCTGGGCCAGCATCGCGCCGAGGGCCACGCCGGCGAAGCCCATGCCGATGTCGGAGAGGAAGGCGCGGCGGGAGGGTCTCACACAGAGGCGCGGAGGCACGGAGGGAAGAGGGCTAAAGGCCGAAGTGCTGGTGGTCATGTCGATTGCTCCAAGTGCCATCTTCGCTCCTTGACGGACGACGGTCAATCATTGTGTTCCCTGGCAGGGCGAATCAGTGTTTCAAACTGCGTCGGAAACTAACCCGAAGCGTAAGCGAGGGAGGCCGACGAAAGTCTTGGCTCTTCCTCGCTTACGCTTCGGGTTGGTTTTGCCGAGGTTAACGCATATTGAAACACTGAGTAGCCCTATGTTCCCTGGCGAGATAGTCCGCCAAGCCCCTTGCCGAAGGTGTGCCAAGAGCATTATACTAAGTCGCTTTACCCGAACTTTGGGTGTTGTCATGAAAGTGCGTACCAGCGTGAAGAAGATTTGCGAGAACTGCAAAATCGTGCGCCGCAAGGGCCGGGTCTACGTCGTTTGCACCAATGCCCGCCATAAACAGCGGCAGGGCTAACTGGCTGTAGCGAGTGGAGTTGCGTCCTGAGTTCTGAAGTGGCCTCGCGCGTTAGAGTTGGTCTTGGAGAGAGAACATGCCTCGTTTGCTCGGTGTCGATATTCCCAACGACAAGGCCACGGCTTTTGCGCTGCGGTACTTGTATGGCGTGGGGGACAAAGTGGCCCTGGAGTTGTGCCACAAGGCTGGCATTGATCCGCGAAAACATGCCCGCGAGTTGGCGGAAGAGGAACTCTCCCGCCTGGCCGTGCTGCTGGAGCGGGATTACACCGTGGAAGGCCCCCTCCGCCGCCAGGTGCAGCAGAACATCAACCGCCTGCGTGACATCAAGTGCTACCGCGGCATGCGGCACCGGCTGGGACTGCCCGTCCGCGGCCAGCGCACCCGCACCAACGCCCGCACCCGCAAGGGCCCCAAGAAGACCGTGGCCGGCAAGAAGGGGGTCAAGGACCTCCGTTAGTCCTTGCCGATCCGTCAAGAATTTGTTCTCAGGAGATTCGTAGTGTCGAAAGCAGTTCCCAAGAAAAAGAAGGTCCGCCGCAACGTAACCGTGGCCATTGCCCACGTCCGCGCCACCTTCAACAACACCACCGTGACCATCACCGATACCAAGGGTGACACGCTCTGCTGGGCCAGCGCCGGCACCAGCGGTTTCAAGGGGAGCCGCAAATCGACCCCCTTCGCCGGGCAATGCGCCGGGCAGCAAGCCGCGGAAAAGGCGGCCAAGTACGGCGTCAAGGAGCTCGACGTGCGGGTGAAGGGCCCCGGCTCCGGCCGCGAGAGCGCGATCACCGCCCTGCAGACGGCTGGAATGACCGTCAAGACCATCGAGGACGTCACTCCGATCCCGCACAACGGCTGCCGGCCCCCCAAGCGCCGCCGCGTTTAGAACCAAGACCCTCACCCCGGCCCTCTCCCAATGGGAGAGGGAGCAAGAGCACACCGCCCATTCGCCCCCACGGGCATTTCGCAAGGGAGATACCAGATGCATATTCGCTGGCGCGGATTTGAGCTTCCCAACATCGTCAATTGTGACGCCAACTCGCTCACCTCCACCTACGGAAAATTCACGGCCGAACCGTTCGAGCGCGGCTTCGGCGTCACCATTGGCAACGGCCTGCGGCGGATTCTGCTCTCCAGCCTGGAGGGAAGCGCCGTCACGCAAATCAAGATTCGCGGCGCTCAGCATGAGTTCACGACCATCCCCGGCGTGCTTGAGGACGTGACCGAAATCGTGCTCAACGTGAAATCCCTGGTGGTCAAGAACCACAGCGATTCCACCCGCGTTATCACCGTCGAAAAGAACACGACCGGCCTGATCACCGGCGCGGACATTCAGACCGACTCCGACGTGGAAATCATCAACAAAGGGCACCTCATCGCCACGCTCACGGACAATGTTCCGTTCATGATGGAAATGGTCGTGGAAAACGGCCGTGGTTATGTGCCTTCCACGGAGCACAGCACGGGGGACCACGAGATCGGCATCATTCCGATTGACGCGGTCTACAGTCCGGTCGTCCGCGTCCGCTACGAAGTCGAAGAGACCCGCGTCGGACAGAAGACCAACTACGACCGGCTGACGCTGGAGATCTGGACGAATGGCTCGGTGCATCCCGAGATGGCCCTGGTCGAGTCGGCCAAAATCCTCCGCAAGCACCTCAACCCGTTCGTGCAGTACGCGGAGCTTGGCCCTCGCGTCCATTCCCCCAACCGGGGCGGCGCGGCCGGCCTGGACGGCATCCTGGAATCGAAGCTGAGCATGAGTTTGGCCGAGCTCAAGCTGTCGGTGCGGGCGATGAATTGCCTGGAAACCGAGAACATTCACACGGTCCGTGACCTGGTGCAAAAGTCCGAGGACCAGTTGCTCGAAGTCCGCAATTTTGGCGATACCACGTTGACCGAGGTCAAAGAGAAGCTGCACGACCTGGGGATGTACCTGGGGATGCGAGTTCCCGCGATGCGGTAGACTTTGTTGCCAACTTCACGCCCACGCCAGGCCGTGGGCGCGCCATCCAATCGAATTTATCAGTTAACACTACGATTTCGAGTTTCCCATGCGTCACCGTCGTCGAAGCCGAGTGCTTGGTCGCTCCCCCAGCCACCGCAAGGCCCTGTTCAAGAACATGGCGAGCGCCCTGTTCCTGACCGAACGGGACGCCGAGGATGAAGAGAATACGCCGAAGGTGAAGGGGCGGATCATCACGACGCTGCACAAGGCCAAGGAAGTCCGGCCGCTGGTGGAAAAGTGCATCACGATCGCCCGCAGGTCGCTGGGCGACCTGGAAAGTGCCAGCGAGTTCGGCACCAGCGCCAAGCGAAACACCGCGGAATGGCGGACCTGGCGCAAAGGGGACAACTGGAACAAGTGGGCCACGGCCATCGCGCCCGCCGTCAATGCCCGCCGCCGCCTGGTGCAACTACTGGGGGATAAGCAGGCGGTGTCGGTTCTGATTGCCGAGATTGCCCCGCGGTTCAAGGACCGTGACGGCGGCTATACGCGGATCGTCAAGCTGGCCAAGCCCCGCCTGGGGGATTCCGGCAAACGGGCCATTCTGGAATTAGTCGGCGTGCGCGACCGCAAGGTCCAGAAGAGCGAGAAGCCGGCCTTCAGTGATGAGGGTGCCAAAGAGTAGAAAGGCCTAACTGCCGCCACGTGGGGATCGTCGCCTTTCGCTCCGCGAAAGAACGTACTTTCGCGGAGCGAAAGGCGACTTTTTCTGGGGAAGGACGCCCCGATGCCGAAGGTAATTTCTGGTTCTCCCCAGCAGGCCGCGCACTCTTTGCGGCCCGCGGGCTTCGATTTCACCTCCCGCATGAGGCTGCTCTGCGAGGATATGATTGCCCGCACTCCCGAGCTGGCTCATGTCGATCTCTCCGGCGTTGCCGTCACGTTCAGCCAGGCCCGCAAAGGGGTGAGCTGGGGAATGTACGCCTCGCTCACGCCGCTGCGCTTTGCGGGGGGCGCGCTGACAACTCTTCGCCGCGGCAAGCAGTACCAGGTGCAGCGGATCGCCGACGGCTCGGGACGCGAGATGCTGTACCTGCTCAGTTTCTATCTGCCGCGGTTCATGAACCTGGTCTTCCGCGAGAAGTTGATCACCGTTTTTCACGAGCTCTGGCACATCGGCCCGCTGTTCGATGGCGACCTCCGCCGCCACGAAGGCCGCTGCTTCGCCCATACGCACTCGCAGGCTCAGTACGACCGGGAAATGGGGGTCTTCGTCGACCGCTGGCAAGCCCAGACTCCGGACCCGCAGTTGTGGAGCTTTCTGCAGCATAGCTTTCAAGACCTTCATGCTGCCGCCGGACCGATTTACGGCATGCGCGTCAAACGGCCAAAACTGGTTCCCGTTTCCTGAGGGGTGACACGCCCACGGTTCTGCGTGGGCGTGCATCGACGATGTGTCCACGCCCACTCCAAGCAGTGGGCGTGCCACCCATCAACCTTGCCAGGGAGCATCCGGCAGGGTAGAAGGAAAGTAGACCTGATGGGAGGCCTCATGCCGATTTATGTATACGAAGTGATTACCGCCGACGAGTCGGACGGAGAGCAGTTCGAGATCTTTCAGAACATGGCGGACGCTCCCCTCACGAAACATCCCGAGAGCGGCCTGCCGGTCCGTCGCGTGTTCCTGCCGCCGGCGATTGGGGGAAAATGGTCGGAATCGGCGATGGGCAAGTCGGTTGCCGATGACAAGAAGCTCGACCGGCTGGGCTTCACCAAGTACGTCAAATCGGGTGACGGCACCTACGAAAAGCGGGCGGGCAAGGGGCCCGACGTGATCTCCAAGGACACGCCGTTCAGCCAGGAATAGTCCATGGAATGTCCCAGGGCGTGCCACCCCTAGCCGCGATAGTCAGTTGTTCTTCAGCCCCAGGCTCCGTTCCAGCGCCGCGCGCTGGGCCTCGAGTCCCCGGCTGGCGGTGATTTTGTCCCAGGCGGCGGCGGCGGCGGTGAGCGCGGCCTCCGGGCTCGTCTTACCTTGCAACGCTTCGAGCACGGCTTGGTCCAGAACGGACAGATATTCGCGGCGGCCAGGGAGGCGAATTCCCTGCGAGTGCTGCGGTCGCTCCTGGGATTGGCGAAGGGCGGCGACGTACTCGCTCTTGCCGTGATCGCCGCCGCTCCCCAGCCACTTCCCCGCATCGGGCTCCTGGGAAATGCGGAAAATGCCCATATCCGGGCTGCCCGGGCTGATTTGAGCGGAGACCTCGGAACCGGCCAGCCAGGTTGCCATGTTCTCCGCCGCTTCCGGCTCGCCGCTGGTGGACGTGACCGACACCATCCGCCCACTGATGGCCAACAGCGGAACGTGCGGGTCTTCGTCCTTACTCCGCACCTTCCAATGTCTGTCGCCGAAATCATAGACCTCGCTTGCGCCGGGCAACTCCGCGAAGCCGAGGGACGTGGGGGGATCCTTAGCGGCCTTGTCCGTCTTGATCGCCGCGGTAGGCCAGGCAATTGCCATCGCGCAGCGTCCGCTCGCAATTTCCTGGTAGGTTTCGGCAGGCGTGAACTGCGGCAGCTTGCCTTTTTCTCTGCCGTGGCCCGCCGCCATTTCTTTCAAGGCTCGCACATACGGGGGCTGCCCAATCAGGGCCTTGAGCGAAGTCAGCTCGAGCAGCGGAGAAATCTGCTCTTTGTGCGCGGCATACGCCGCCGAGCGCGCCAGCAGTACTTGCCCTGCATAGCCGGGGGCCAGCGGCTCCAGCGCGCCGCGCCAGGGGGCATCGGCGGCAGGCGCAAGTTCCCCCAACTCTTCGCGCTTGGCCAGTCGAGCGGCCAGCGCATCATATTCGGCCCAGGTTTCCGGCGGTTTGATTTTGAGCTGGGCAAAGATATCCGCACGGTACACCAACAACAGTTGCGGCGAGCCCAGCGGCAGAGCCAAGACCCGATCTCCCCATTTCATTTCGTGCAGGCGGACCTGCTTATAGATGTCGCGCAGCGCGAAGGCGTCATTTTCCAGCGTCCGCTCCGAAATGGGGGCCAGCAGTCCCGCCTCGGCCAGCTCGCCAATCTGCCCGGCTGAATAAACTATCAGATCCCCCGGCAGCCGCTTGGCGCTCGCGGCTTCCTTCCAGCTAATCTGCCGGATGGCGACCTCCTCTTCGGTGCGCGACCGCCACTCGGCCTTGATGTTCTCGCCGAGCGCCGGATCATCGACGACCAGCACCGTGAGCTGCGGAATAAGCCGCGGCTTGCCGTTGGCGTTTTTGTTAGCGGAGGTCGCCGGCCCGCAGCCCGCCAGGAAGGCCAGTGCAACACACAAGCCTGAAGCGCAAGCGAAGGACACCTCAGCCAACCGGGCGCGGAAAAGACGCGGGAGCATGGACATGCCTACGCACCAGCGGCGTTATGAGTTCAGTCCGAAACCTCAGTGCCGCTGACTTCCCCAAGTGCGGACTGCACGAAAGCGCCCCGATTACAGGGAGCGGCTATCGTGACTTCCAGAGGCCCCTCTGGAAGTTCCAGTTGTAGCAAGTCCACAAGCACAAGGGCAGAGTGCTGATCGGGAAGTGCCGCGAAAAGAGTCGGCCCCCAAGAGCTCTGTCCCACCCCCGCATAGCCGCGGCGTCGCAGCCACTCGACGAGTCTCGTTAGTACCGGGCCGTTGTACGGGCCTCTTTGCCGGACGGCAAACAGGTTGCCAGCAGTGCGTCCGAAATCGTACAGCGCTGCGGCAAACTGCGGGAAGTTTGCCGTGGCTGCCGCGGGAACCAGCTCATCCCGGGCAATAGCGAAGAGTCGCTGCGTCACATCGAGTGGGACTCGCGGCAGCCCGCCAATGGCTTGCTCCTCCTGCTCCCCGCTCAGTCCCTGCCAGCCGACGGGACGGAGGAGCACGAACCGCCACTCCTCCGGCAAATCAAAGCGGCAATCGAGGGCCGAAATCGGCTCCCCTGCCAACTTCCCCTGCTCAACTATCAACCCCCCCATCACAAAGCCGTAAGTGCCAATGGCCGAGCGCTGCCCGCGGCCGACGGAGATCGCCAACTCCTGCGGCCCCGCTGCCGGCAAGCCCGCAAAAGCATTCAGCCCCGCCGCAACGGACAGCCCCAATTGTGTTCCGACACCCAGGCCAACGTGGTTAGGGGGAGCTTCCAGCACCTCGATGCGGCAAGCCGGTGGTTCCGTCAGTCGATGGAACTCCGCCCAGCGCCGGGAAAATTCTTGCGTTCGTTCCTGGAGAGGACCAACACAGGCAAAACTTGACGCCGCCCGCACCCGCAACCTCACCGCCGGCTGGTCCACCATCGCCCCCACCCCGCCATACCTCCGTCCTGCTTCCTGCTGCAAGCCAAACAGCCCAAAATGCAGCCGGCTGGGGGCGGTGACGGTGATGACGCGGGACATGGCGAGAATGTTCGGCAGATTGTGTGGATTGACGGACCTTACCATACGTCGATACGGGCGCGAAACAAAGCGGTTGATCAACTCCTTGTTCCCACGCTCTGCGTGGGAACACAAGGCTTTGACGCTCCGCGTCTCTGCTGTATCTGGACGCAGAGCGTCCAAGACGTGCGTTCCCACGGAGGACCGTGGGAACGAGGCGTTGACCGCTTGACATACCTTGCCTCGCTAGGCTACTATGCCTTGCGAAGCTAGGTATGATTCGCCGGGCGAACAGGAACATGGTGCCGCTATGCCAACGAATTCGGATTTGCTGCGAGGCTCGCTGGAGCCGATTGTCTTGGAAGTGATTGCGGGGGGGGCGACGTATGGATACGAGATTGCCAAGGCCATCGGCGAGGCCAGCCAGGGGAAGCTGCTGACTCAGGAGGGGACGCTCTATCCGGCCCTGCATCGCCTGGAAAAAAAGGGCTGGCTGGCGGCTGATTGGGACGTGTCGCCGGAGGGGCGGAAGCGAAAGCATTACCGCCTGACGCCGCTGGGCAAGAAGCAACGTGCCGCGCTCAGGGCGGAGTGGGTGGAGTTCAGCCGCATGGTGAACGGGGTGCTGGGGATGGAAAGAACTGGTTGGCACGCCCACGGCTTTGCGTGGGCGTGATGAGACCGGGGTCGGGAGTCTTTGGCGTCACAAAATATTCCATTGGCAATAACCATCGCCGCCAAAGACTCCCGACCCCCTCGCGCCGCATCGTCCGCCGATACAGAGAGTAAGAGTAAGCCATGAAGGACGAATCATTCCCGCTGACTCCGCCGAACAATCGCGGCCAAAGCCACGACGAAATCGCGGCCGAGTTTGCCGATCACCTGGCCGCGGCGGAAGCGGAGTTGACGAAGCGCGGAGCGACCACGGATGAAGCTCAAACCGCCGCCCGCATGAAGTTCGGCGACGTGGAGAAGATCAAACAGACCTGCTACTGGATTCAAAACGGAGAAACCATCATGTTGCGCTGGACCCTCGTGAGCCTGGCCGCTGCCCTCTGCATCCTCTTGGGCCTGAGCGTTATCGGAAACTGGCGAACTCAATCGCAACTCGCCGACGAAATGGGCAAACTCTCCACCGAGCTCAAAGCCATCGCCGCCGCCAAGCAAACGCCGCCGCCCGTTCCTCAGCCGCCGGAGATTACCGGGTTGATTTATGCGGGGAGCAAGGACAAACCGGTCGCCAACGCGGGCATCACGGTCATTAAGACCGATGGAACAATCGTTCGGAAAGTCACCTGCGACGACAAGGGCCGCTATCGTTCTGGTCCGATGGAGGCCGGCGACTACTGCATTACGATAGAAACCGTGAATCCGCCTCATACCGACTGGCCGAATGCCCACTGGGTCACTCAAAGCCAACCAGTGTTCATTTACGGCGGCTCGGGTGCTGTGCCTTTGGACATTGATACGAGCTTTCATCCAGGCACTTTAAGGGTTTCGGCAAGTCGAGCATTGCCGGAAGTGCATCGCCCGGGAAAGTTCTTTCTGGTGTCGCGGTTGCATGTTTTTGTCAAAACACCGCGAAAGCGAGAACATCCATGGACGACCGCAGCGGAGGATTCACCAGTGCAATGGCCCTTGTACGCGGCAACGGCACAGGCCAACGGGCGCGGCTGGCCGGGGAGCACGACGGCATTGTTCAAGTTGAAGGACGGCGAAGAATTCCCTTTTTTGGGCAGAGAATCCAATCTGAACCGAAACGATTCGTCCCCGACGGTTTTTCCGGCGGGCCAAACTCCAATCGCTGCGACGCTGATGCTCAATGTTTTTCCTATCGAGTCGGAAGGGAATGCGAGCAGGCCGCAAGAGTCATTGGAGTTCATCAACTCCCAGATCGCTCTCGATGGCGGTGGGGGGTGGTGGAAACACTCGCGGGGAAAACCTTGGCTCCGAAAGCTCACGGAAAAAGTACCACTTCCTCAAACAATGCCGGCTTACATCGATTTGCTCATCAAGAGTTATCGTGTCGATGAAATGTCATTTCAGACGGTAGCAATCAAAGAGAATACCTTCACACGTATACGCGCCGAGATTCCCGAGGGTATTGAAGAGGAAATCGAGATGGCAATTGAAAAAACGACCGACTATAAGGAATTCGCCGCCCTCGTTGAGAAAGGACTGCTGACGCGACCGGTCAAGCTGACAGTGATTGGGCACGAGGCGACAGATTAGGCCGCTCGCCGGTCCTTCGCCGCTGTAGCTACCGTTCACTTCCCAATCCCCAGCCACACGTCGGCGTGGCTAAACGTACTTGGGCCAAGTTTGGTCGAGTAGGTCGCCCGGCGGGCTAGGGGGATGTCGCCGCCGGATTTGGCGAGGAGTTGGAACATGCCGGGTTTGCATTCGGCGGCGGCGGTGAGGAGAAGCTTGGCCGATTTGGCCGTGTCGCCGGTGGGAAGGGATTTCAGCGGAGCGGCTGTGATGCCGGCGGGGAGATTCTCGGCGGTGATTTCGATCTCCCCCGCGAAGCCGTTTTTGCGGTCGATGGTGAGCGGGATTTCTAGGGTCTTGCCGGGGACGATGGAGAAGGTGCCGGCCGCCAGAGTGAGGGCGAAGTCGGCCGTGACCGGAGCCAGCGTGATGCGGTAGACGTATCGCAGGCCGCCCCGGCGATGCAGGTCGGCAATTTCCAGCCGGTACGGGCCATCGGCAGTAGGTGTGAAGTTCAAAACAGGCTCGTCGCCGCGGCGCGGGCTTTCCGCTTCGGCCAGCACCTTGCCGGCATCGTCCATCACGCGGAGGATCGGGTCCACCTCGTAGCCGATGCTGTCGGACTCGGCTTTGATGTTGAGGGCTATTCCCTTGGTGGCCGCGAAACGGAAGACGTCGCTATCCTTGGGCTCATCGAGACGGCCGCTGATCACGCACGGCAGCGAACATTCCTGCGGAGTCTCGCGGCTGGCGGTCGTCTCCGCGACGAGCGAGGGATGGTTCGTCACCAACAGCGACACCAGCCCCGCGGCGTCCGGCGGCTGAAAGAAGAGCTGCTCGCGCAAGTCGCCCACCGGGACATCGAGCACCGCGGCAGGAGACGGCAAGTTCCAGCCGTGCAGCTTGAGGTCCGCCGGTTTGCCGCGCTGCACCGCGAGCGGCAGAGCATGGTCCGCATAGCCGCCGGTGGTGATGGTGAGGCGATAGAGGTACGCGTCCCCGCCGGCGAAGGCGATGGTGCTGTTGGGCTCGGATGGAAAGGCGAAGATGCGGACGAGGTAGTTGCCGGCCTGAGCCGCCGCGTAGGTCACTTGTGGGTCCAGTCCGCGGCTGTCGTTGTCCTGGACCAGGACCGTGCCGCTTTCGGTGCAGATTTGCAGCACGGCATCCATCGGCGAGCCGAGAAGCTCGTTGGCGATGACGGAGGCGACGAGCGTTTGCCCCGCCTGGGCCGGGATGGAGAAGACATCCACGTCGTTTTGCTTTTGCAGCTTCCCGGAGATGACCGCCGGGCTACTGAGCTGCTGCCGCTCTTTGAAGGAGTTATTCGGCTCGACTTCAGCGATTTCGGGGAGCGAGCCGACGAAGAACGGCCGTGGACCCGAAGCGCCATCGGCTCCCATCAGCCGGACCCACGTCAGCCCCAACCTGGCATCCGCAGCCGCGGTCACTTTGAGCTTGCCGCGGTCGGCGAGAGGCTCGATGGTCAGGCTTGGGTTATCCGACCAGACTTGCAACGGCCAGGTTTCGCCGAGATTTCCCCCTGCGGTAACTTCCGCCGTCTGGCCGCGGGTGACGCCTGTGGGAAGGAGCGAGGTGACTTCCGGCGGCGCGGCGACGACCGGGGAGGAAGTCAACAGAAGAAGCATGGCGAGGAAGTGGTATCGCATGGATGTAGTGTACTTGGCGAAACCGGAAGAGGGATTGGGACACGGAAAACACGGGGAACACGGTAAGGCAGAGAAAGTGATGCGGAATTGGCAGGAAGATGGTTGGCAAGAAAATCAGAGTCGACAAGCCGTGTCTTCCGCGTTTTCCGTGTCCAAAATTCTTACGGAGCCCCCGCCTCCATCCGCTCCACTTCGCCCACCAGTGCCCGGAAGAACGGCTCCACGTCGGTCACCAGGCCGACGGTTTGGAAGGAGCCGCGGTCGGCGAGCTTGATGACGGTGGAGGGGTTGATGTCCACGCAGACGACCTTGACCCAGGCCGGCAGCAGGTTGCCGACGGCGATGGAGTGGAGCGTGGTGGCGACCATCAGGCAGAAGGTGACGTCCCGGATTTGCTCCCGCATCTGCCGCTGGGCTTCCAGCGTGTCGGTGATGACCTCCGGCAGCGGGCCGTCGTCGCGGATGCTGCCGGCCAGCAGGAAGGGGACATTCTGCTTGATGCACTCGTACATGATGCCGCTTTTCAGCTCGCCCGTTTCCACCGCCTTCCTGATGGAGCCGATGCGGCGGATGCGGTTGATGGCCCGCAGGTGATGCTCGTGCCCGGCTTCCACAATGTCGCCGCAGTCCAGCCGCACGCCGAGGCTGGTGCCGAAGAGGGCCTGCTCGATGTCGTGTGTGGCCAAGGCGTTGCCTGCGAACAGCCGCTGGATGTAGCCCTTGCGAAGGAGGGTGCAGAGATGCTCGTCGCTGCCGGTATGCACGATGGCCGGCCCGCCGACGAGCAGGGTTCTGCCCCCTTCCCGCCGCGTCCGAATCAGCTCCTGGGCAATCTGCCGGATGGCCACTCCCTTGGGCTTCTCGGTGGAGACCGGGCTGTTCATGAACTCAAAGCCGTGAGCCTGAGTCTCGCGGCCATGGGGATGCACGCGCACGCCGGCATGGCCGACGACGTATTGCTCGCCGACCAACACATCGGTCATCGCCCGGCAGCGAGCGGAGCCCGAGCTATCTACCAGGATGCCGCAGTCCATCTCTTGATCCTGCAGTTCCACCCACTGGCCGGCGAGGCGAATCTCCGTCCGCTGGTTGGTGGTGCTGTAGAAGCCTTCGGGGAATGCCCCGGCGATGTCCGCGGCGACGAGGCGGCAATCCTGTTTGACCACGGGCATCGCGCCATGGTCGGCGATGGTCGCCAGAATCTGCTCCAGCTTCTCTTCGCTCGGGGCGCTGACTTCCACCAGGGCATAGCTCGGATCCTTCCTCGCCTGGCCGATGGTGATTTTCTCGATGCGGAACGCTCCTCCCGCCGCCGTCACGCAGTCCAGCACCTTCGGCAGCAGCAGGCTATCGATGATATGCCCGGTCAGCTCGACTTTTTCCGTGAACTCGCTGGCCATCGCGCACCTTTTCCTTTGCCAGCATTCTACGCATTCGGGGGCCTTTGCGGCTGCAAATCGGTGTAGGCGATTGGGCCGCTTTTTGAAACAATAGGCCCTTCACCAGTCTGCCGGGACCGCCCGCGAGCGGTCTTCGGCCAATCGACCTGCATGGAGGCTCGTTGTCATGGCGTTGCATTCCCGTCGTACTTGTTTTGTCGCTACCGCTCTCGCTCTGGTTTCTCTCCTGTGCCTGACCGGATGCGGCGGAAATAAGGCCGCTTCGTCAACCGCAAGCTCGGAAGAAGCGTCTCCTGAAGTGACCACAGCCGCAACTTCGTCGGTAGCCACCGCCACGAACGCCAGCACACCGCCCGCGACCATCAATTACGAAAGCCAGCCCTCGATCTACGGCAATACAGAAGCGGCTCCGATCACCAATCCGGTCGTGATCCTGCACACCTCCGCCGGCGACATCCAGATTGAACTACTCATGGAGCAGGCCCCGCAAACCGTGGGGAACTTTCTGGATAACTACGCCCGGCAAGGGGCGTACGAAAACACCATTTTCCACTACGTCGATCCCAAGGGCTTCATCCTCGGCGGCGGCTACACGGCGGACCTCACCCTCAAACCGACCCGCGGCGGCATCAACAACGAATCGAATAGCGGCGTCTCGCACGAGCGAGGGACCGTCGCTATGTCTCGCGAACCCAACGACCCGCACAGCGCCACCTGCCAGTTCTTCATCAACGTCGTGGATAATACTGGGCTGAATTATCAGGGGAAGGCCCTCGACCAGCGAGGTTACTGCGTCTTCGGCCGCGTGACGCAGGGGATGGAGATCGTCGACCAGATTGCCGCTGCCGCCGTTGCCCCCCAAGAGGGTTTTGACAACCTGCCGGCCGAGGCCATCGTGATTGAGTCGGTGGAAGAGCTGAAGTAGCTTGATGTAGAGTGTGTCAAGAGTCGAGCCCACGGCTGGCAGACACGCCATGTTCGACATCGCCAGTCGGGACATAGTGTGTCTGCGACTCGTCCCTCGTCTTGACACACCCTACAGTCATGAGTCCAAATTCACTCATGCGAAATTACATTCTTCTGGGCAGTCTCCTCGTCACCCTGCTGCCACCGTTTTCTACCGCTCCCGCCGCCGACAAACTCTTCCGCGCCGGCGCATTCGCCATCGACATCACGCCGCTCGAACTCCCCGTCCTCGTCAACGGCAACATGAACGCCGTCCTGGCCGACAAGGTCAACGACCGGCTGCACGCCCGCTGCCTGGTACTGGATGACGGGACCAATCAGGTTGCCATCGTCATTGTCGATAGCTGCATGATTCCGCGGACGCTGCTGGATGAAGCCAAAGACATGGCGAGCAAGGCGACAGGCATTCCGACCAGCCACATGCTGATTTCGGCGACGCACACGCACAGCGCCCCGAGCAGTTACGGCTGCCTGGGGACCGATGCGGATGCCAAGTACATCCGCTTCCTGCCGCCGCAGATTGCCAAGGGGATTGTTCAGGCCCAGAAGAACCTGGCACCCGCACGCATCGGCTGGGGGATGGGAAGGGATGAGAAAAACGTCGCCAATCGGCATTGGGTGATGAAGCCGGGCATCGCGCCGACGAACCGCTTCGGCGGGACCAAGGACGACACGGTGATGATGCATCCTGGGCACAACAACCCCAACGCCATTCGGGCAGCCGGGCCGGTGGACCCCGATGTTCCGGTCGTCAGCCTGCAAACTCCGGATGGCAAGCCGATCGCGGTCCTCTCCGCCTATTCGCTGCACTATGTCGGCGCGAAGGCACTTTCCGCCGATTACTTTGCCGTGTTCTGCGACAAGATTGCGGGCAAGATTGGCGTGCCGCCGGAGACCGACAAATCCGGCCCGCCGTTCATGGCCGCGCTGGCCAACGCCACCAGCGGCGACACCTGGCTGATGGACTATACGCAGAAGGAGCGGCGGAAATATGACCTGGAAGGTGTGGCCGAAGACGTCTCCTCAGCCGCCTTTGAGGCGTACCAGAAAATCACCTACTTCGACTGGGTGCCGCTGGTGATGGAAGAGAAACTGCTGAGTGTGGGTGTCCGCATGCCCAGTAGCGAGGAAGTCACCGCGGCTCGCGAAATGGTCAAAACCATTGAGGAAGGCAAACCAAAAACCTTGGAGCAAATCTACGCCCGCGAGACGCTTCTGCTCAACGACCTGCCGCCCACCCGCGAGCTTAAGTTGCAGGCCATCCGCATCGGCGACCTGGCCATCGGCACGATTCCCAACGAGGTCTACGGCAGCACGGGGCTGAACATCAAGAAGGACAGCCCCATCAAGACCACCTTCGTCATCGAGCTCGCCAACGGCTGCGAAGGCTATCTGCCGCCTCCTGATTTGCTCAAGCTCGGCGGGTATACCACCTGGCGGGCCCGCACCAGTTGTTTGGAAAGCGAAGCCGAGCCAAAGATCCGAGCAGCAGTGCTGGAGTTGCTTGGCAAGGTGGCCAAGAAGCGGGCGGGTGAGCAGGCGGTGGCGGCGAAACGCCCGTAGACTCGAGTCCCGCCTTTAGGCGGTCTTTCAAGAGCCGCCTAAAGGCGGGACTCCAGCGTCCGTTGACCTCCGTAGCAGCCCGGTTTAGAGTGAAAGCTCACCCGCAGTTCGTGTCCGAACGCCTTTGTAAGCCCGACTTTCCATGCTCGCCAAACGTGTCATCCCCTGCCTGGACGTGGACCGTGGGCGGGTGGTGAAAGGGACGAATTTTCTCCACTTGCGGGATGCCGGCGACCCCGTGCAGGTGGCGGCCCGGTATGAGCAGGAAGGGGCGGATGAGCTGGTATTTCTCGATATCACCGCCAGCCACGAGGGGCGGGATATAATGCTGGATGTCGTCCGCAGGACGGCTGAGCAGGTTTTCATGCCGCTGACGGTGGGGGGCGGGATTCGGACCATCGAGGACATTCGGGCCTTGCTCAACGCCGGCAGCGACAAGGTTTCCATCAACTCCGCAGCCTGCAAGAACCCGGACTTCGTTCGCGAAGCGGCTCGGCGGTTTGGCAGCCAGTGCATCGTAGTGAACATTGACCCCAAGCGGGTCCGTAAGGACGGGCGGGAAGTCTGGGAAGTACACGTCAACGGTGGCCGGCTGCCGACGGGGCTGGAAGCGGTGGCTTGGGCGAAGCAGGTGGAGGAGCTGGGAGCGGGAGAAATCGTCCTCACCAGCATGGATTGCGACGGAACGAAGGACGGCTACGATTTGGAGGTAACGGCGGCGGTGAGCGAGGCGGTGGGCATTCCCGTCGTCGCCAGCGGCGGAGCGGGGAAGCCGGAGCATCTGGCGGACGCGATTCTGTTGGGGAAGGCGGACGCGGCATTGGCCGCCAGTATTTTTCACTTTGGCGAGTACACGATTCAGCAAACGAAACAGGTCATGGCCGGAAGGGGAATTCCGGTGAGGCTTTAGTAGTCCGCTCACTCCGTGAGCGCGGTATTCCTATGGAATACTGGCCGGCACACGGAGTGTGCCGGCTACTATAACGAGAAAGCGGAACAAACTATGTCACATTCAGGAACGGAAGAAAAAAAAGGCGGGTTCGAGACGCACAGCGTTACGGCGGATGAGTTGATTGCGAAACTCTCTGGCGAGAAGCAGGAACTGGAGGTCGACAAGTACTTCCGGGCCCTGGTGAAGCTGGAAGGGAGCGACTTGCACATGAAGGTGGGGAAGCCGCCGATGGTCCGCATTCGCAACGAGCTCCGCCCCTTGAGTCGCGGGCCGGTCGAGCGGGCCGAGATGGTCAAGCTGCTCGTGCCGATGATGAACGACCGCAGCCGCCGCGTCTTTGAGGAAGAAGGCGGGGCGGACTTCGCCTATACCTGCGACGTGGACGGCGTTACCTGGCGGTTCCGCGTGAACCTGCTGACCCAAAACCAGATGATGGGGATGGTTGCCCGCCGCGTGAACAATAAGATTCCGGATTTTAAGGGGCTGTACCTGCCTCCTTCCATCGAAGGGCTGTGCCACTGGGACCAGGGAATGGTGCTGCTGGCCGGCGTCACGGGTTCCGGCAAAAGCACCACCATCGCTTCGATGCTCGATTACATCAACCAGCGCGAGCGAGTGCATATTCTCACGCTGGAGGATCCGATTGAATTCGTCTTCACCGAGCAGCTCGCGCTGATCAACCAGCGGGAAGTCGGCTTTGACGTGAAGAACTTCAGCATCGGGATGAAGCACGCGGTCCGCGAAGATCCGGACATTATGCTCGTGGGCGAAATGCGCGACGAAGAGACCTTCATGACGGCCATTCACGCCGCCGAGACCGGGCATCTGGTATTCGGAACGATTCACGCCTCCACCTCACCGTCCACCATCGGCCGTATTCTGGACTTGTTCCCGGATTCCATGCACAAGGCCATCCGCAGCGCGATCGCCTTCAACATGCGAGGGATCGTCGCCCAGAAATTGCTGCGGTCGATCAAGCCTGGGGTGGCTCGCGTGCCGACCTGCGAGATTATGCTGTTCACGCCGATGATCAAGAAACTCGTGCTGGAAGGCTCCGACAACAAGCTGCCCGACGCCATTCGCATCGGCTATGCGGACGGGATGCAGGACTTCACGATGAGCCTGAAGCAGCTCATCGACGACGAATTGATTGACCGGCCGACGGCGTTTGAAGTTGCGCCGAATCCGGACGCCCTCAAGATGGCGCTCAAGGGCATCAATGTTTCCAACCCGGGTATTATTTAGGTATTCAATCCAAGAATAGTAGTCGGCACACTCCGTGTGCCGACCCGGGTTAAATAGGAAAACCGCGCTCACGGAGTGAGCGGACTACTAGGGAGCAAGCAACATGATTTTCGGCAAAAAGCCGCAACAGATGGGTCCCCCTTGGGGAATGGGTCCGCCGGTGGAGATGGTTCCTACCGTTCCCCTGCAGAACATGGCCCAGTCGCTGCTGATTGAAGCCCGCCAGCATCCGGGCTTCGGCCTGGCCCGCATCTTCCTGGCGGAAGGCATCGATAACCGTGCCGAGCGGATCATGCTCGATTTCACGGCCCAGACGGTCGCGTTCCGCTACCAGATTGACAGCGTGTGGCTCAACATGGGGCCGCTGGTTCCCTATCCGCCCCCTCCCAAGCACAAAGGCCCGCTTCCCATGGGCCCGCCGACGCGCGAAATGGGGGACATGGCGCTGTGGGTGCTGAAAAAGATCGCCAATCTCAAGCCGGAGGATCGCCGGAGCAAGCAGGAAGGGAAGTTCCGCGCCGAGTTCCTGGGGCACAAGTTCGATACGACCATCGTCAGTCAGGGGACGCAGGCCGGCGAGCGGGTGCTGATTTCCTTCGTGCCCATCATCAAGGGCGGCGGCGTCCGCACGCTCGAAGAGCTGGGGATGCGCGACAAGCTCCGCGACCAGGTGAAGGAGCTGATTGGTCCGGGGACCAAGGGCATGGTCGTGATGTGCGCTATGCCCCAGGACGGACTTTCCAGCCTGTGGGCGGGGACGCTCCGCAGCACCGACCGCCTGATGCGGGATTTTGTGTCGCTGCAGGACCAGGACCATCCCGAACCGGACGTAGAGAACATCGAAATAATTAAGTGCAACTTTGCCGAAGGGGAAACGCCCGACAAGCGCCTGCAGAAAGTGCTGCTGCGTCAGCCGGAAGTGCTGCTGGCACCGAATGTTCCCAACGCGGAAACGGTCGATGGGTATTGCAAACAAGCCAACGTGGAAGAGCCCAAACTGACGATCATCAGCACGCGCGCCAAGGACTCCGTGGATGGCCTGCTGCGAGTGCTGGCGATGGGGGTGAATAAAGAGCTGTTTGCGAAATCCGTAACCGGCATCGTTTACACCCGCCTGATCCGCCGCTTGTGCGAGGTCTGCCGCGAACCCATCCAGCCCACCCCGCAGTTGTTGCAGCGCCTGGGGATTCCGCAGGGGCGAGTATCCGTCCTGTTCCGAGAAAAGCAGCCCCCACCCCCGCTGCCGCCGGGAGTCGCGCCGCCCGAGCCGCCGAAGCCGAAAAAGGGAGAACCCCCGCCGCCACCGCTCATCTGCCCGGCCTGCCGCGGCCTGGGATACAAAGGGCGGGTGGGTCTGTTTGAAGTCCTGATGATCGACGACAAGATTCGCCAGGCGCTGCTCAGTGATCCGCGGCCCGACACCATCCGCCAGTTGGCCCGCCAAGCCGGCAACCGCACGCTCCAGGAAGAAGGCATCCTGCTACTGGCGATGGGGGGAACCTCCCTGACCGAATTGCAGCGCGTGCTCAAGCAGTAGAACGACCACCACCCGAACCAGCCGCTGGCTCATCGCGTAGATGGTCCGGTGAATAGCAGCCGAGGCACCTGATTCGCATGTCCCCCATGAAAGCCCCTCCTGAAGCCCCGACAGACGACGGGCCCCTGCCCATCCAAGAGTATCGCGCGGTCAGCGTGTGGGCCATGGCGGCGCTGGGACTGGGTCTGCTGTCGGGAATCTCGGTTTTCTCGCCCCTCTTGGGGATCGTTCCCCTGGTGGCGTTGGTCATCGGCGGCTATGCGCTGCGTCAGGTCAACAGGGAGGGCTTGGCCGGCCGCTGGATGGCGGTGGCGCCGCTCGTCCTGGCCCCGCTGTTCCTAGGCTGGGGATGCTCGCGGGAATTCTCCCGGCGGGAGATATTTGTCGCTCATGCCCGCGAATTCGCCGACGATTGCCTCAGCATCCTGAACCGAAACGAGCCGTATTTTGCCCACCAGATGTTTGTGGACAAAAAGCAGCGCCTGGATCCCCACCTGAACTTTGAAATTGCGTACCAAGCTAACGAAAATGCGACGCAAGAGTACCAGAGGTTTATTGGCACCAGCCCCTTCAAAGATATCCTGTTGGCGGCTCCCCATGTCAAATTTCAGTTCGAAGACCATCTCCTGCACAAGCACTACGACGATCTTACCGACGTGGTCACTCTGCAGTACACCTATCAGACCCCGGGCGCGGGAAAAGAGCGGTTCTGGATCACCGTGCGGCGAACGTACAGCAACTACACCGGCCAGGCGGACTGGCGGATGTCGGAAGCATCCGTCATAAAACCTCGCGGCAGTTAGTGCGATGAAAGCCCGGCCCCTTATTGCCTCCGTCAAAACGACTCCCGTCCCCTTTTTTCTCCCCTTTTTTCTCCCAACGGAGTCCCCCCCACTGCCTGGCGTAGGCAGTGGGCGGGGATCATCCGAGTCCCATCGATCTGGCAGTCCAGGTCGGTGGATCAACGACCCTGGATCATCGTGATCCATTTCAAGGTGTTCAGTGGATCATCGAGACCGTTCGAACGTGCCTCACGAATTCGCTCGGTCGAAACACTCAGGTAGGTCGCCAAGTCCTTGACGCTGACGTTGTGCTCCTTCATCAACTGGCATAACTCCTCACCCGAGATCTGGGTCGGATACTCCCCTGTGGGCAGAGTAGATCCAACTGCCCCGGCACCGGACAATTGAGGGATGGCCCCCGCCTCGACCGCCGAACATTCCCTCACGGCTGACATCGGCATCAATTGCTCCTCATTGGTGTCCTGCCAGATGACACGGCAGTTTTTCGTCCCCCGACGTTTCACCCTGCAGAACCGGACGTTCGAGCCGTCAACATACTTCGCGAATCTCATCAGCCTTCTCCTTGTGAAAAGAAAACAACTAAACTCACCCGACAAGGAATGAACCACTCTGTGTCGGGCAACTGAAGGATTCGCCTCATTCGTGGATATCCATTGAAATGGGAACGGTAAAAACAGCCCTGTTCGATTGAGCGCATCTCCGGTTCCAAGGCCAGGCGGCTTCACTTCGCGAGGCAGTACCCCGTTGCCCGCGCAAATGCTATGGTTAGAAGTATCAGTTTTCCCGCCGCCGGCGAATTTCACTTTTGCCCCACGTTGACAGCCGATTGGAAGAAAGGAGGACATAAATGTCAAAAGTGCTCAGCTTCGCAGATGCTCTTGACACTTGGATGAAAGAACACCTGGCGTCGACAGACTCGGTCACGATTGCATGGCCTAAATTCGAGCAGGATGTTAAGGATGCTCTGAGGTCAATGCAAAAAGGCCTTAGTCCCAGCTTGAAGTGGATGCGCAAGGACAGATTGGGAAGAGATGCTTTCGAGAGTGAGTTTGCTAACATTGAAGCGAAACAGGATCTTTGGGGACTCTCTATCGAACGGCAGGCAGACTCGGTCAAGATAACGCGAGTTGGCAAAAGGTCTAAAGTTGTTGATGATCCGAAGTTTCCCGCTACGAGAAGTGACGTTACTTAATGAAGGGTGGAAAGTGATGGGTAATAGTCAATTCGACCCCTACTACACTTGGCTTGGAATTCCACCCAGCGAGCAGCCTCCAAGTCACTATCGACTCCTGGGAATCCAGGTTTACGAAGCGAACACTAGAGTCATCGACAACGCTGCCGACCGGCAGATGATGCATCTGCGTTCTTTCCAAAACGGCCCGCAGTCTGATTTGTCACAACGGCTTCTCAATGAGGTCGCGGCAGCAAGAATCTGTTTACACGACCCACTGCGAAAAGCTGCTTACGATGGCGCTTTGCGGCGTCTCGAAAATCCCAACCCGCCACCAGTGACCTCATCGATCAGTGTTCCTCACTCGGGGCCTAACGCACCACCACTGACTCACGTTAGCAGCAAACAGTCAAGACCTTCGCCGGCTAGGAATGCAGCCCTTGAGATTGCAAAGATTGTCGTCGGTGGCATAGTGGGAATAATCGTGGCTGCGTTCATTCTTCAATTCGCGGTTGGCGTCAATTTGATGGACTGGAGCGCAAAGGCGCAGAATGATCGAGAAAATGGTCCAAAATCTGTTTCGAAAGAGTCATTGCAGAAACCAGCAGCAAAAAGTGACTCCCCGGCTTCGAGTACAACACCCTCTTCTCTGCCCCCCATCGTACCAGAACAGCCGCCGGTCATCGTAGCGCCGCCTCCGGCAGTTCCTCCGGTTGCCGTAATAAAGGACGAGTCTACTAGTGAGACACTTCGTAAAAGCGACTTGGCTCCTGAAACAGCGGGCGCATTAACGAGCGGAGGGGAAGAGGGTACACAGTTCAAGTTGGTGTACTGCCCGCCTGGAAAGTTCCTGATGGGAAGTCCGGTGACCGACATGGAAGCACTAGACCGCGAAAAGCCCCAGGTGCTGGTTACGCTCACGCGAGGTTTTTGGCTAGGGCAGACGGTGGTCACTCAGGGTGAGTGGAAGCGCGTGATGGGCACAGAGCCGTGGATAGGAATCCAATACGTGAAAGAAGGAGACCGTTACCCCGCGACTATGGTGAGTTGGGACGATGCGGTGGCCTATTGCGAGAAGCTGACACAACGGGAACGGAAATCGGGGCGATTGCCCAAGGACGAGTCGTATAGATTACCGTCAGAGACGGAATGGGAATATGCCTGCCGCGCCGACACGAAGTTTGCCTACTCGTTTGGGGATAAGCCTGACCACTTGGAGGATTATGGCTGGTTCAATAAGAACTCTCATGACGCTGGAGAAGTATATGCACATCAAGTTGCCCAAAAAAAAGCGAACCCGTGGGGACTTTTTGACATGCATGGGAACGTGCTTGAATGGTGCACAGACTTTTACGCCGACAAACTGCCCGGTGAGACTGATCCAGTGGTTACTGTCGGAGGTAACCAACGGGTTTTACGCGGGGGAAGTTGGAGCTTCATTGCGTTCGCCTGCCGGTCGGCGAATCGTGACAGTGCATCACCGGACTCCCGCAGCAACGGTACTGGCTTTCGTGTTGCTCGGAGCAGGTTCGGCACAGAGCCTTCTGTGCCGGACGAAGGCGTGACAGTTGGCACACCAGAGCCACCCAAGATCACGAGGATTGCAGTGCCAGACGCAGCCACCCTCGTGGCTGCGAGGACGAAGCTTAAGGAGACATTCGGAGATATTGCAAAGAGTAAGAACCCGCAAGATAGGCAGAAACTGTCCGCGGACATGCGAGGGGCGGCCGATTCGGAAAAGGACTCAGTCATTCGCTACGCACTTCTCGATGCAGCCCGGCGTTTGGCGATGGCGGCGGAGGATGTCCAGGCCGCCTTGCTCGTCACCGATGAGCTTGTCAAGCAATATGAAATCGACCCACTCGACGCACAGTTGGCCACCTTGAAACTCGCTGCGGGGACGACGATGCCGGCACCCACATGGGAGACGACTACCGCCGCGGCCATTAATCTTTCCAGGAAAAGCCTGAAGTCTGCGAGGGAGGATATCGCTGATGGTGCTTCGCTCTTAGCGATAGACTTTGCTGCGAAAGGAAAGAACTTGGATCAGCGTAGGCAGGCCAAGCAAATACGGGCCGATGTGCTGGACTTTCGAAAACTGTCCGCGACCGCTAAGGAAGCCGAACGGATATTAATGACTACGCCGGAAGATTCGGCTGCGAACTTGACTCTTGGTAAGTGGTATTGCTTCGTGCTGGCCGATTGGAGCAAGGGGATCGCCTATCTGGAGAAGTCCGGCAATCCCTTATTTGTGACCGCCGCCCAAAAGGAAAAGGACCCCAAGAACAGTCTTGCGATTGCTGACGCTTGGTATGACGCCCTTGCCGAATTGAAAGAATATGAAAAGGCTGCTGCCCAAATGCGTTCGTTTGACTTCTATTCCAAGGCCGCGACCGAAAGTTCCGGTTTGGATGCGTTGCGAGCGTCCCGGCGGATACAGGAATTGAGGGCTCTCGCCATCGTCACCAACAGCCTCGGCATGAAATTTTCGCTCATTCCGGTGGGAGAATTTCTCATGGGTTCTCCAGAAAGTGAGTCAGGGCGACGCTCTGATGAATTTCAGCACCGGGTCAAAATTACCAAGCCGTTCTACTTGGGAGTGTATGAAGTCACCCAGGGAGAATACGAAAAACTGATGGGGTCCAATCCGGCTGATTTCTCCCAGAAAGGGGCGTTCAAGAGTCTTGTCGCCAAAATGGACACGAGCAGGTTTCCCGTTGAGAATATCACCTGGAAAGACGCCGTGAAGTTCTGCGAGAAGCTAACCCGGGAGGAAATCATCACTTGGATGCGCGAAGCATACGGAAAGACGCCGTGAAGTTCTGCGAGAAGCTAACCGCCAAGGAAGGAAAGACGTACCGCTTGCCCACCGAGGCGGAATGGGAGTATGCCTGCCGCGCGGGCACGACCAAGCCTTTCCATTTTGGCGAGCATCTCAATGGTGATGCGGCCAACTGCAATGGCTCCAGCCCTTACGGCACTACCGTGAAAGGGAAGAATTTGGGGCGGCCTACGGCCGTGGGCTCTTACTTGCCGAACGCCTTCGGCTTGTACGACATGCATGGCAACGTGTGGGAATGGTGCGCGGACTTTTACGACAAGGACTATTACAAGAATTCGCCCTCCCAGGATCCTCGCGGCCCGCCCGCCGGCTCCGCGGTGGTCAACCGCGGCGGCGGGTGGTATCGCAGTGTAGCGACCTGCCGTTCCGCCGACCGCAACAGCGGCCCGCCGACGAGCATGGGCCACGACACCGGTTTTCGGGTGGTGCTGGAGAGAGCGACAATCGGTCAAGGTGAATCGGAAGCAGGCAAAGAAAGAGTCAATCGCTAGTGCCGGATTCGCCACCGTTCAAAAGGGCCGAAAAGAAAAAGGGGACGGGAGTCGTTTTCAAGGTTTCGATATTGCTTTCCGCGGTCGGCCGGGGGAACGGAGGGTTGATTCTAAGCCAAGTTCCGCCACTTTCGCGTCCCGCCATTCTGCGGAGCCGAAGGTGTTGCCTCGCCGGATGCTGAGCCGGATGGCGGACTCCTCGGCGTCGGTCTGCGCCTGGTTGACATGGTCTTTCCATGATCTCGGACGGGGCACAGGCCAGGCGGAGAGCAGCTTCCTGGGAATTCCGCCCAGCGCCCGCCGCGCGAGCCCGCCATATCGCCAGTCTTCCGCCCTCGCCACCAGGTTCGCCCGCAGTGGATTCCGCTCGACATAGCGAGCCGCGGTGAGAAAGTGCTTGTCCTCCTGAATGGGGAACGCCTTGAATCGCCCCTGGTAGAGGTGGCCCGTGCCCGAGGTGCGCTGATGGGCGTGCCACCGCTGGGTGTGGGTGACCGTCAGCCAGCGGAAAAATTCGGAAACAAGCCGATCCTGGCCCACCGGGGGCCAGACGAGGAAGTGCCAATGGTTCGGCATCACGCAGTAGGTCAGAACCGGCAACGAAAACCGCTCGCACGCTTCTTCCACCACGCACTCGAAGGCTTCATAGTCCGCCGCTTTGCGAAATAGCGTGAGGCGGCTGTTGGCCCGGTTGAGGATGTGGTACACAAGTCCGCCGACGATGGATCGAGCTCGCCTAGGCATCCTGGAATTGTAACGGCGGCGACCAGACTTGTCAAAACGACTCCCGTCCCCTTTTTTCTCGCCGGCGGAAAGTTTTTCGGGAATTCTTGTCGGGAGGACTTGCCGGACACTTGGGATATGTATACAATTGTTTCAAATCGGGCCGGCGAGAATCCGGCATGGTCTTTGACAATTTAACTTGAGTGTGTGCGGAAGTGAGGAGGAGGATGCGCGCATTTTTCCCTGGAGACGGCAAGAGGATTTGACTGGAGAACGAGGGGGGTGTTGTGAAAGGGGGGGTAGTTTCACAACACATCCCCCCGATTTGTCCCCGTGGGCGCGTTGCAAAACTGGGAGGGTTTCGCAACAGTCGGGGGGGTATTCGGAGTACGGCAGGGAACTCTCCGGTCGTAAAGATGGGCCTCACGCCGAGGCGCAGGGAACGCAGAGGGAGGAAGGGAATGGCTCCCGGGACCCCCCTCCCGTTCCCGCCTTTGCGCAATTTCCATTGGGAGACTTACGTCGACGGGAATTGACGTAAGTCGCGCCAACGAAGGCACGTTCCTGGCTGCGGATTGGGGTGAATAAGTTTTCGCGGGGTGTGAATTGGAGTCAACGACGTAAAGTGTTTATGACAAATATATTACGATGATGCGCGCGCTCGATTTACCGGCTCTGAAAACTGAATAAAAACAGCTCACCCAGGGGGTGCTCGTGAATAGTTTTCCTGGCTGAAGTCCGGGCACTTACGGCGAACGGATTTGACGTAAGTGTCCAAAGCCGGGGGCAAGCGAGGACGCAGTTAGTGCGTATCCGCCGGAGCGCCGTCCATCAACGGCATGTCCACTCCGTCCACGAAGCTGACCAGCGACTTGTTGCGATACGGCTGCTGGAGCTTGCGGACGGCTTTGGTTTCGATCTGCCGCACCCGCTCGCGGGTGACGGAGAAGATCTTGCCCACTTCCTCGAGCGTGTAGGCGTAGCCGTCGGTCAGGCCGTAGCGGAGGCGGATGATTTCCCGCTCGCGGTAGTTGAGCCCCTGCATGGCTTCTGCGATGCGGCCCTTGAGCGCCTGCTGATGGGTCTCGTAGAGCGGGTCGTCGTTTCGGTGATCCGCCACGAACTCGCCAAAATAGCTGTCGTCGTGGTCGCCAACGGGCTGATCGAGCGAGAGCGGCTGGCGAGACATCTTGATGACGCAGCGGGCATCGTCCAGCGAGAGTCCGGCCCGTTTGGCCGTTTCCTCAGGCGTCGGCTCGCGGCCCAGCTCCTGCACCAGGTCGCGGGCCACCGTGCGGACCTTGCTCATCGTGTCGATCATATGCACCGGCACCCGGATTGTGCGGCTCTGGTCGGCGATAGCCCGCGTGATAGCCTGGCGGATCCACCAAGTGGCATACGTGCTAAACTTGTAGCCGCGAGCGTATTCGAATTTGTCCACGGCCCGCATCAGGCCGGTGTTCCCTTCCTGAATGAGGTCCAGGAACGACAGGCCGCGGTTACGGTATTTCTTGGCGATCGACACCACCAGCCGCAGATTGCCGGCGGAGAGAACCCGTTTAGCGGCATCGTAGTGCTGGCGGTAGATTTCGGTTCGCTCCACCCGCCGTTGCAGGGTGACGGGAGTCTCCAGCGTGATCCGCATCAGATGCACGAGTTCTTTTCGCAAATCCTGGTAGTCGCGGCCGTTGGCGGAGCCCGCCACCTTGGCCTCGCGAATTTGGATCCTAAGCGTCTGCATCCGGTGGAGAATCCCGGTCAGCTTTTCAAATAGCGGTTGGAGGCGATTGTTCCGCAGATTCATTTCCTCGACCAGGCGGACCGCCTTGTTCCGCCGGCGGACCAGCCGTTCCCAAGCGGCCCGGCGGGCCGGGGCGCTCTGGCTGTGGCTGACGGCCATGCGGTAGTCGGCATGGTTGGCCTTGAGCAGGTGCCGCAGCGTGGCGACGTTCGGCCAGATCCGCTTCATGATCCGCTTCTTCTCGGCGGTGTTCGTGACCGAGACTTCAATCGTCCGGTCCAGCCGCAGCTTGCTGTCGCGGACCAGTTCCAGGAACTCGACGGCTCCTTGCAGGACGTAGTCGGTGGCCAGCATGCTGTGGCGAAAGCGGCGGCGGGTCCGCTCGATTTGCTGGGCTGCGGAGACTTCCTCGAACCGATTGAGTAGCGGAATGGCCCCCATCTGCATCAGGTACATGCGAACGGGGTCGTCGGTGGCATCCACTGCGCCGTCGTCGCCATGCTCATCCGCCAGTTCTTCGTCGTCATGCGAATGCGAGAAATCCTCATCCACCTGCACGAACGAGTCCTCTGCATCCCCTCCCAAGCGATCGTCGCCTTCCAGGAGATCTCCGGCTTTGCGTTTGGTGCTCTTGGGCGTTTTCGGTTCGTGAGGAAAACTCTTGGTCATGGTCAGGTATCCTCCAGCTTGGGTGCCGACTCGCGGTGGTGTCCGTCAGTGACGGGTACCCAAAAGCAAGGAGGGTGCCAGGGGTACTTCAAAACTAAAGCAGGGTGCTTAACAAGTTGCTGGTGAACGACTTGCGGCGGACGCAAACGGAATGTGGCGGGAACGGGCTTGTTGCCCTGCCGCCACAGTGTTGCCGCGCGTCACCAAACAATCGTAGAGGCCCACTTCAAGAGGAAAAGAGCTGTGGCCCAAAAGTTCAGGCGGAATTCGGCGGAGAGTTCCGAAAATGCGGGTTGTGCGGAGGGCAGTGTAGGACGCACCTCCGGGGCGTTTGGGTGAAGACTTCGCAGCTTGAGACGGACGTTTCGCCAAAGGGCCTTTAGCATGGTCGACAACCACACCTGGCACGTCTCGGAGAGACGTCCTACCTTAAATCGAGGATCGGGCCATCGGCTCCAGGACGCTCCGCAGCCACTGCCAGATTTCCGGAAAGGTCTGGCTGAGCAGGGCCACAGCGGTCAGAAGGAGCGCGGGAGCAATCATCTGGATTAGCGACCAGTTGACGGAGACCTGCTTGGGATCGGTCCCCACTAACCGGCTGAGGAGCTCGTTGCGATCAAACTTCAAATAATACCAGGCCATCACGCAACCGATCGCCGCCAGCATGATGGATGCCGACAGCCGCAGCAGGGGCTCCTGACTGAAGGGAAAGGCCTGGGCACTGAGGAACAACAGGCAGGCGGAGACCGTCAGCCCCAGCCCCAACCGGACGATTTGATGAAAGAACTGGCGGACGTACAGCTCAATCTCAATAGCACACAGCTTTTGTTTGGCCTTCATGCGATCTCGATCCATGGTCTGAACCTCCTGACATTCCCTTCTGGCCTCGTCCAATTCATGCACCGTGGGCCGGCTGGTCCAAAAGAGCTCCCGTAAGCCCACCCGCTTCTCGGGGAGCTGCTCGAAGATTTTCGCCCAGGAATCGGGCCAGCGCTTCCGCAGAGCCTTCGTCAGCTCCTCCAGATTCCGCGATAAACCCTTCAGGATTTGGATCAGCTTGAACAGCCGCACGCACCAGAATCCGCCGGCGAAGAGCAGCAGCGTGGTGGGAAAACTGACCGGCAGTGCGCAATAGTCGGGGCTTTGCAAGTGCCGGCCCAAGAACCCCAACCAGAGGAGGGCCGCCGCCACGCACAGGATATCGAGCACCACCGGGCGGTCCCGCCGCCAGCGGCTCAGAAGCGGGAACAGCAGGGCGTTGCGCACTTCCTCCTGGCGCTTTTTGCGCTGTTCGTCGCTGGGCGGATCGGAAGTTGAAGGATCGGGCCTCGTGATGATGAATTCCGGGCTGAGCAGATGCATTTGCAGGAGCATGCCATAGGCCAGAATAATCAGCCCCGCGGATAGAAATTGGGCGGTCATCGCGGGGGAGATTCCATTCCACATGTCGCTCGTCAGCCTGAACCAGAGAAACGTGTCCTCCTTATGCTGCGAGAGCCAGTCGTGCCTTTGCCACAGCGTCGCCCAGACGTGCAGGACCACCAGCATCAGGATCATCGTTAGTCCGACGCCGCGGGCGGCTATCAAGTGCCAGCTCAGATCCGGCTCCGACGCGGGCGTCGCAACTCCGATCAGCCGCTTCAGGGCGCCCAGCAGATCGCCGGCCAGATCCCTCCACGCGCGCCCCCAGTCGGCCAGCAGGCAGATGGTCAAGATCGACGCCACGCCGAAGCACAGCACGCATTGGAGGATGGTCACATAATCGCCCCAGCCAGGCGCGCCGACCCATTGATGGTACACGTACAACAGGGTTCCAAACATGATCAGCACATACACGAACGAGCCGGTAATGTAGCTGCGGAAGACATAAGCCAGTGATTGGAATTCTGGGGGATGGCCCGCGACCGTCGCCAAGGCCTTGGCCCAGTTGCCAACTGGCTTGGGAATCAACAGCGCCGCGCAGTAAATCGCGGCGACGACCAGCCAGGCCAGGCTGGCGATGTACAGAGAAGCGGGAATTCGGCTGCGGGGGTGCAAGTCGGGTAGCAGGGGGGAACCTGGCGGGAGGTCGATTTGCAGGTCAAGAGTGTACTTTTCTATATCAAGCTTGTCCGTCGCGCGGACGGTAATCGGACAAATCCCTGTGGAGCCGATGCGGGAAATCCAGACGGGGGGCCGGAGCAGCTTGCCCTTTCCAGTCGCATCTTTTTCGAACGGCATGCTGTAACCCAGCGGCAGCCCACCTGGCCAACCGGGCTCCTTGGAATAGGACAGTGTAAGCAGATTGTGTGACGTGTCCTCATTCTTCCCGTCGCTGTCGGTAGGGGGACCATGTTTGTAGCGCCCGCGATCCAGCCCGCGGAGAAACAGAACCGCGTTGTAGAGGCCGTAGTTGGGCTGGCTCGACAAGACAATGCTGCGGGAATTCCCGTCCCGGTCCTCTCCAAAGGGGAAACACCAGTCCAGCGCCTCGGGATGCAGCGGATACGTCGAACAGACGAGCGTGCCATGCATGATCGAGCGGTATTCGGAATGTAAATACAGCACGTCCGACCCGACCAGCATGATTTGCGCATCCGGGCACTGTTCCTGGATCAACTCCGCCAGGAAGATCGGGTCGCGCGGGTCCGTCGCGGAAATGCCAATGAATTTGATCCCTTCGCTTCGAATCCTCGTCAGAATCTGGCGCAGGATCAGCTCGGTCGTAGGAGCGGTGACCTTGGGCGTCTGCATCGGCGGCACGTCCCGCGCCGTGCTGGTATCCTCGAACGGGATCGGCAACCGGGAGCTCTCGGGACCAAGGCTCGCCTGGCCGGAACGCTCGCGGCGGCGCGATTCCGCATAGCCGGAGCGGACTTTGGAGATATTGACCGGAAACTGAAACTCGGTGATCTCGGCATCCGGTTGAGTATTCGTGTTCTGCGCGCTGATGGACCCATAGCCAGTCCCTGTTTCCGTGAGCCAGGCGATGCGAACAGGTTTGGACCAGGTGCGTTCCAGCACATGGTTAATCAGAGCCTGCTTGAGGATCCTGCCAGACAACACAGTCGAGTGCAGGTCGACGTCTTTCCCCGCCAGCGCTTCAAAGCGGCTCGCGTTTATGGAAACCGCCGTCCCCGTGATGATCCGGAATACATCGCTGGTGATTTTCTCCTCACGGGCTTGCCGGATCGCCAAGGCTAGAGAATCCGCGGCCCCAGTAAACAGCGGGCCGGCGACATGAATGGCCGACGGAGACTCGGCCTTTGGGTAGGGAGCCATTTTCTCAAGAGTTTTGATCTGCCTGACCGCCGCCAGGAATGCCTCTTTATGAATGCCGCTGGTGGGAGTCTCGCCGACCAGATAGACCAGCAGCAAGTCGGTGCGATCAGGTCTGACCTTGCCGTCGATGAAAGAGGGTCCGTTGCGGCGGTAGAGCAGCACGCCCGGTTCCGTCCAATGGGCGTTGGACTTGTCGGGGGAACCCCAGGGGAGATAGTAGCGGTCCGGCACATAGCCGTCGGCTCCCAAGGCTCTGTGCAGCGTATCGAGTTGCGAGTCGAACCGGTAGTTAATGGCCGTATCGAACGGGTCGGCCACCGAGACGATCAGGAATTCGAGCAGGCCAACATTGTCTTTTATCCGCTTCGCCAGATCCGCCTGGTTACTTTTTTTCTCGGAGACAGGAGGTTGGTCGACCCATTCCGCCGAGGCCTTCACTCGGCTGCCGTCTGGCAGTGAATTCTCAAATTGCAGTTTGCCGAGGATTGCGGGCTCCCCGGATTTTGCAGGCAGCACTGGCAGACCGAGGAATTCGCGCAGCGGGGCGAGTACCCGGTCTTCGGGGGTTGCGGCTCCTGGTAGGTTTCCCACTTGGGACGCCGGGGGGGCATCTTTGACCTCGGCCGGCTGATTTCCACGCGGAACCAGGAATGCCCCGCCAAGCAGCGTCACTAGAATGAGCCACAAAGGTACGGCAGGTCTGGGTGATTTTGATTCGGATCCAGACATTGTCGGCTCCGCAGAGTTTCGGTTTGGCGGGAACGCGCCACTCCTCTATTATTAAAATCGCATTTGGCGCGCAAAACCGGGCAGAAATTCCCAGAATTATTTTGCGACCGGCAGCTTTGCCCGACGGCCTTGGGAAAACCCCACAATAATCAGGCAATGCTGTAACCGCCATCCACGGGCAAGATCACGCCGGTGATGAACGCGGCCACGGGGGAGCAGAGAAACAGGGCAGCGCCGGCCACGTCTTCCGGGCGTCCCCAGCGAGCGAGTGGAGTCCGGTCGATGATGGCCTGGCGACGGGCAGGATCCGCGGTGAGCGGCTCCGTCAACGGCGTTTCGATCCAGCCTGGGGCGATGGCGTTGACGCGAATGCCGTCGGCGGCCCAGGCAATGGCCAGGGATTTTGTGAGCTGGGCGATGCCTCCCTTGCTGGCGCAGTACGCCGGCGCGACCCCGCTGCCGAAGAAGCTCAGCATGGATGCCGTATTCAGCACGCAGCCGCCGGATGCTTGGAGCAAAGGCCGGGCAGCCGTGCAGAGCCGCATGGTGCCCGTGAGATTGACGTCGAGCACTTCGGCAAAGACGGCTGGATCATGCTCGGCTCCGCCGCGGCGGATGATGCCGGCGCAATTGACGAGCACATCGAGCCGCGGCAGCGTAGCGATGAGCCGGGCGATCTGTTCGGCGCTCCGCACGTCGAGGAGTTCGTTGCGAATCGGACCGTAGGACGGATCAGTGCTCCGTCCTACATTCGCCGCTTGAACTTCCACCTGGGACACGCCGGTCGCGACAACCTGATCCCCCTGCGCGGCAAAGGCCACCGCGATGGCCCGCCCGATGCCGCTGGTGCCGCCGGAGATGAGAATCTGCTTACTGGTCATCCGCCCGCTTCTTCAGCGCCACCACCGTGGACTTCTTCGTTCCCGCCCGCTCGTATTCCACGCGGACCTTCTCCCCCGCCTTGCGACCATAGATCGAGATGGTGAGGTCGGCAAAATCCTTGATGCCCAAGCCGTCCACGCTGTGAACCACATCCCCTTCCCGCAGTCCCGCCTGGAAAGCGCCGGAATCCGGGAAGATGGAAGTCAGCACCAGCGGCGAAGTGCCGATATCCGCGTTCACCCCCATCATCGCTTCGCCGCGGGCCTGCACCTGCAAGTCCGGCTTCTGCTCGCGCAGTTTTCTAAGTCCTGGCCGGGTAACGTTGGTGTCCCGAATCTGCAAATTGCTGAGATTGGGGAGCTCGGCCATGTACACCAGCGAAGCATCGGTGATCTTCGCGCCGCTGACCGCAATGCTCCAGATCTCCGGCACGTCCTTCAACTCCTTCAGGCCGTCATCGCCGCCGCGCCACTGCTTACCCAACATCAGCGAAGCCGTCGCTTCAAGCTCCCCTTCTTCGATGCCGATGATGCCGCCGCCGATGAAGTCAAAGCCCATGATGGCGTCCGCTTCCAGAATCTCCACCGCTTCAGCGAGTGCGGGGGGCGGCGCGAGAACCTGAACGTCCTCCACGACGGGAGCTGCGGGGGGCTCGGCAAGTTTCTGGAACTCTTCCAGCAACTGCGCGGGCTCGCCAGGCTTGATGTCAGCAGGCTGTTCTTCAAGTGCCGGCTTGTCCTCTCGAGGCGGTTCGTCGTCGGCAGGAGGCGCGGGAAGTTCCTTGGCAGGAAGTACAGGCAAGGGTGGAGCTGCGACACGCGGGAGCGCTGGCGCATCCCCTTCGAAATCAAACCTGGCTGGCGGCACTTCGGCAACCTTGGCCGCCCCTTCGAGCAGCCGACCGATCAAACCGAAAATGCCTCCCTCGGGTTTGACGGGCACGGGCACGGGTTCAATAACGTCGAAGCCTTCTTCAATAATCACTCGCCCGCCAAACGGATCCGCGTCGCCGATAACAACCATTCCTCCGCCCATGAAAACGGGACCGCCGCCGAGTTCCATCCCCTCGCCGCCGAACACGGCTCCGTTCTTTTTGAGGCTGGCCACCGCCCGATCGTGTCGGAAATGCTTCTGGCGGACGTGCATCTCCGCGGCCATCGATCGCAGGCCCGGCTTGCCTTTCGTGCTCAGGTTATCCAGGACGTGCGTGATGCGGGCCAGTGTTTTTTCGTCACCGGTCAACGCAATCCGCTCGAGCGATGCCCCGCTCCGCCAGGCAACCTCCGCGCTCTCGCTGACGATACCGCGAGCAAGAACATCCACCGCTGCCGGTCCCATCTGGGCCAACTTCTCGGCCGCGACTTCACGCACGTCAAAGGAATCGGAATCAAGATCCGCCAACCATTGCTGCAACTGTTCCGCGGATCCTTTCGGCGCAACGGCAGCCGGAGTTCCTTCTTGCGCAGGGAGGGACAGTGCCGAGCCCAAGGTCGCGGCGCAAATTCCCATCGAAAATACGCGCCGCCACAGCCCATGCGTGAAGCGTTTCATAGCAGTCCTCCCCGAAAGTTCCTCGCCCGCCAGCTTTCAATCCTACGCCAAAAGGCTGGTCGCTGTCGAGAGAAATTGCCCTCGGCTGCGGAGCGATACCTATCGGCAAATCCAGGCCCAGCAACGCTTTCCGTCCATTGAATCGGTATTTTTTCGGATTATTGGGATTGTCGCGTGAAGGTCAGGTCGTTAGCGGCAGCGGCTCGGCGGCGAACTGGGTAAACAGTTCCCAGGCGGAGCCCAGAACGTCGGACTTGCGGGGGAGGTGCCAGCCCGCGATGCGAGCCCGCCGGATCACCCCCTTCTCCAGTCGCTCGCTGAACAGCCGCGTCGTGGCCCAGGATTCACCCCACTTGTTCAATTCCACCTGCGTGGCCACGAAATCGGTCGGATGCACCATCTCCAGGTAAGCGAACGGCGTATCGCGCGGCTGATAGACGACGAGGCTAGGCCGGTGGGAACTGTCGTCGGCGGAGAGCGCGAGCGGAAACTGCCCGTAGTCCAGCCGATGCAGCCGCTCTAGCGAATTGGATTTTTGGCCGTCCGCGCCCCACACTTCGCCCGTGGGCATGCCGGTCGCCACGACCATTTCAGGGTTACTGTCCAATAGGCTCGTCTGCATCGAAACAATCATTTCGATCCCCATCCCCTGCCGGCCTTCGTCCCAGCGAGCCCGCCAATAGACCGATGGCTGGACCTGGTAAGGCGCGAGAGGTTCATAGATCGCAACCAGGTCGTTGCCGCGGCCATAGACCTCGACCAGCTTGAGCGACCGCACGGCAGCCAACTCGGTGGGCAGGAGCTGCATGAAGCGGCCGTTGCTGGCGGAAGAGAGGAATCCCTGCTCCGGATGGGCCACATCTACGCGGGTGACAGTCCCCGCGATCTCCAGGCAGCCTTCCGTTCCATCAAGCTTCCACATGCGGTGTTCCTTTCCATTTCGTTGATGCTGGTCGCGGTCGCCCATGATACCACAGTGCCGCATCGCCGCCCCACGGCCGAGAATTGTTGCGGCTGTTGTCTTCCCCCCGACTGGGGCATTCTTGATTCATGATTCACCCTGATTTATTTCCAAGTAACTTACGACATATTATCTATCTGCAACACTTTTCCACGATTGCACTTGCGCCATTGACAGTCGCCGTAAGTCCCTGAATCAAGCTCGCAAAAACCCTCTGTTTGATTCATCGCCTTGATTCATCGACTTGCCTGGATTTCTTCCCATCTCAAATCTCAAATCTCAAATTATCCTCCCTCCCTCCCTCCCTCCCTCCCTCCGAATCCTATTCCCACTGCCCGCCACCCTCGGGGCGTAGCGATTCCTGAATACTATACGTAAGTTTACACACAGAGGTTTTCACAGTCAATATGTCGTCACAAAGAATTGTCCACTTTTATTGTCCCCGCGTTCCTCCCCACGAGAAGACGAGTCCCTTGGGGTCCCCCCGCAGGGGTTGCCATAGTCGGCTCGCGGCTCGGATAAGACGGAGTTTGATCGGGTTCTGGTGACTTCGCTGTTACGCCGCACATTGCGAGAGTGCAGCCTCTCGGTAATGCCCGTCTTCTTCCATCAGTTGCTCATGCGTGCCGACCTGGGCGATGCGGCCATTGTCGAGCACGATGACGAGATCGCATTGGCGGAGAGTGCTTAGCCGGTGGGCGACGACGAAGGTGGTGCGGCCAAGCATCGCCCGTTGCATGGCATCCAGGATTTCGTGCTCCGTATGCGGGTCGATGGCGGCAGCGGGGTCATCCAGCAGCAGAATCGCAGGGTCCAGCAGCACGGCCCGCGCGATGGCCAGCCGCTGGCGCTGGCCGCCGGAAAGATCGAGCCCTCCTTCTCCGAGGACTGTGTCATATCCGTGCGGCAGCTCGGCGATGAAGTCGTGCGCGGCTGCAATGCGGGCTGCCCTTTGCACTTGCTCCATCGTTGCCTCCGGTTGGCCGTAGGCAATGTTGGCGGCGACGGTGTTGCTGAACAGGAAGCTCTCTTGAAAGACCATGCCGATGTTGCGGCGGAGATCCACAAGGTCGATTTGCCTGAGATCAACGCCGTCCATCAGGATGCGTCCCTGCGTCGGGTCGTAGAAGCGGCAAAGCAGGCTCAATAGCGTGCTCTTGCCGGCACCGGTCGCGCCCAGGATTGCCACCCGCTGGCCGGGCTGCACGCGGAAGGAAACGTCTCTCAGCACCGGATTGCCCGCGGTGTACTCGAACCAGACATCCTCGAAGTCCACTTGCCCGCTGGCCCGCGGTAAGCGGACGGGATTGGCGGGAGATGTGATCGCTTCGGGGGCATCCAGGATTTCAAACACCCGGCGAGCGCCGGAGAGACTTTGCTGCACGCTATTGGCGATGTTGGTGAGGTTGGCCACCTGACTGGAGAACTGCTGGAGCAGGCCGGCGAAGAAGAAAATGCCGGAGCCCAGTGCCAATTCGCCGCGCGTCACCAGATAGCCGCCGTAGGCCAGCAGGATGACGAGATTGATCTGCGTCATCCAGCCGATGGCGGGGGTGAAGAGGCTGACCCGCCAGAAGATTCCCCGCTGCTGGTCTTTGACTTCGCGGTTGTCCTGGCCGAAGCGGTCAATTTCCTCCTGCTCGCGGCCGAAGCCCTTGATGACCTGCACCCCTTGAATGGACTCCGCCAGGCGGAGGATAACCTTGTCCACGAGTTCTCGATTGCGGTCGTACATGGGGCGGACCATCCGCGAGAAGATGGCCGTCACCAGCCACATCAGCGGCGTGGTGGCGAGGCAGGCAATCGTGAGCCTGGGGTGTACGCTCAGCATGGCCGCGAGATAGCAGAGAAAGGAGAGCACCAAGATGACCAACTGGATCAGCACGCCGTCGACAAACGCCCGCACCCCCTGCACGTCGCTGGTCACCCGGTTGATGATCGAGCCGGTGGCGTTGGTGTCAAAGAAGCTGAAGCTCAGCCGCTGCAGCTTGTCGTAGACGCGGGCTCGCAGGTCCACCACGATCCGCGTGTGAATCAAATAGCCGGCGGAGAGGGCGTTGGTGTAGTTCAGCCCGCCGCGAATCAATTCCACGAGCAAGATCAGCCCGGCCACGAGGGCCACTTGCGCAAGCGGCGGCCATTCCGCTGGCGGGCCGAGGCCGAAGGGGAACTGAGGCGGATCGACCTTTTCGGGATCGGCGAAATGATGGACCAGATCAATCCCCAAGCCAGTCAGCCGCAGCACCGCCAGCGCCGTCATTAGCAGCAGGCCCTGCAAAATGAGCAGGCGGGCGCATCCCCATTTGTAATGCAGCCCTAGCGCCAGCATCCGCCGGATCAGAACCCAGTTGGAGGGCTCGGAGGGCCGGGCGGTATTAGTCGGATGAGAGTCGGACAAGGTGCGGCGCTGGCGAAGGGCAAGAGATGGCTTTAATCTACGAAATACTTGGGGAAACGATAACGGGTGGCACGCCCAGTCGATTGCGTTTCAGGCCCCTTCCAGCGACAATTCAGGCAGCCGGCAAGTTCAGCCCGGTTTTCCAAAAGTAGCGAACTCCATGTCCACATCTTCCGCCGCGCCAGCCACATCTGCTCCCCGTCGCGGCGTGACCGTGCGGTCGGGTTCGCAGAGGTGGTTGGGGAAGGTTGTGATGACGATCGCGGGGACTGCTGCCCTGCTGTTTGTGGGCTTTCTGGCGACCATGATATTCGGAAACGTCCTGGGAACGGAATTTTGCCCCCACACTTTCGAGCGCCGCGGCTTCGCCTTCCGGGAAATTCCCTTCACCGGCATCCAAATCACGAGCATTGACCGCCGCATCGATACCGGCCTGGTCGAGATGCACATCATCGCTCAGAACTACCTCGTCCCCGACCACACGGAGCCCAAAACCTGGCACCTGCTCAGCCTCATTCGTTTCCGCGGCACCTACGCCGAAGGGGACGCTGAGCTGCTGATGAAATATCTGGACGCTCAGAACGACAAAGAGGAATATGCCTGGTTGAAATGGTCCGAGGACCACCCCCAGCTGGCGAAAGTCCTCTGGCCCGCCGTCGCCAAAGCCGCCCAGGACGGCAACTACCTGATCGTCCCGGACCTCTTCTCCCATGCCCGCTCCACGACGGACCCGGTGGAGTTGCAGAAGAAACTGGATGGGGCATTGGCGAAGGCGGCCAATCCGGCGGCTGCGAAACCGCAAGCGGAGAAGAGTGTACCCTCGGAGAAGGCCGCAAGCGTGACGCCCGCAAAGAAGCCTTAAGTTGTCGACACTGTGGGGGATGGCCGCGAAAAACACAAAAAGACACAAAGAGGAAGCGTTCGTTGAGTTCTTATCTCTGGCCTGACTTTTTGTGACTTTTCGTGTTTCTTGCGGCCATCCCGTTTGCCCTTTCTTCTGGCGATAATGGGTCATCACGGCTAGAATGAACCAGCCGAGGTGAGCTCTATCCTTCCCCTCGGATCCCGCCTGAAATATCCCGCCATTATTTTCAGCATGACATCTCCCCAGCGATTACGTTCGTTGCTGCTCGTCATCGTGGGTTGCTTTGCGCTCGCATTCGGTCCAACGCCACACGTTTCCGCCGCCGACAAGCCGGTCAGCTTTGAGCTCGATGTGCAGCCGATCCTGGTGGCGCAAGGATGCAGCGCTGGCGCGTGCCACGGAAAGTCCCGCGGGCAGAACGGCTTTCAGCTTTCGCTGCTTTGCTTCGATCCGGACTTTGATTACGCGGCTCTCACGCAGAACGCTCGGGGCAGGCGGGTTTTCCCCGCCGCTCCGGAAAAGAGCCTGCTGCTTTTGAAGGGCGCGGCCACGGTGCCGCATGGAGGCGGGCAACGCCTCGCGCCGGGCTCGGCGGATTATGAAACGCTTCGCCGCTGGATTGAGCAGGGGGCCAGCCGCCGGATCGAGCACGAGCCGAAGCTCACCGGCGTGACGATCGATCCCAAAGAGACGGTCCTTAAGCCCATGGAGCAACGGCAGATCAAAGTTACCGCTCAGTATTCCGACGGCACTTCCCGCGATGTCACGGCTCAGACCGCATTCCAGTCCAGCGAAGCGGCCATCGTCAGCGTGGATAGAGCCGGGCTGATTTCTGCCAGCCCGCTGCCGGGGGAAGCAACGCTGATGGCCCGCTACATGTACATCATCGCCACCTGCAACGTGGCCATTCCCATGCCCGGTCAGGTCCCCGCTGAAATCTACGCGCAGCTTCCCCGCAAGAACTTCATCGACGAGCACGTCTGGACGAAGCTCCAGTCGCTGAGCATCACCGCTTCCGAGCCGTGCGACGATGCCACGTTCCTTCGCCGGGTCCACGTCGACCTCATCGGCCGCTTGCCGACACCGGACGAGGTGCGAGCCTTTCTCGCCGCCGCCGCCGAGGGCAAGCGGGAACGACTGGTGGATGCCCTGCTGCAGCGGCCGGAATTCGCCGACCACTGGGCCAATAAATGGGCAGATCTGCTCCGCCCCAATCCCTACCACGTCGGCATCAAAGCGGTCTTCAATTACGACCAGTGGATTCGTGACAGCTTCCGCCAGAACAAACCGCTGGACCAGTTCGCCCGCGAGCTGATCACCGCCCAGGGGAGCACCTGGAAGAACGGAGCCTCCGTGCTCTTCCGCGACCGCCGCCAGCCGGAGGAAATCACGACCCTGGTCAGCCAACTCTTCCTGGGCATCCGTCTGGACTGCGCCAAATGCCACCATCATCCGTTTGAAAAATGGGGCCAGGACGACTTCTACAGCTTTGCGGCATTCTTTGCCCGCGTGGGACGCAAAGGCCCCGGCATTTCGGCACCCATCTCCGGCGGCGAGGAAATTATCACGATCGTGAAGCAAGGCCAGGTGCTGCACCCGCTGACCAAAGCCGTCATGCCGCCGCGGCCGCTGTTCGGCGAGCCGCTGAAGATAGACGCCGAAGCCGACCCGCGCGAGGCGCTCGCCGACTGGATTACATCTCCCAGCAACGACTACTTCGCCCAGGTGATGGTGAACCGGGTTTGGACCGACCTGATGGGGCGCGGAATCGTCGAGCCGGTGGACGATCTGCGGGCGACGAACCCGCCTTCCAACCCGGCCCTCATGGCCGCCTTGGCCAAACAATTCAAGGAAGACAAGTTCGATCTGAAGAAGCTGCTGCGGCACATCGCCACGTCGCACGTTTATTCGCTCAGTTCCAAACCATCCAAGGAGAATATCGCCGACACGCGGAATTATTCTCGCCGCTACCGCACCCGGATGCGGGCGGAAGTGCTGGCCGACGCAGTTTGCGACATCACCGGCATCGAGGAGAAATACGAAGCCATGCCGCCAGGCTCGCGGGCCAGCCAGCTTTGGACCCATCGGATCGATTCGCTGTTCCTGGACACCTTCGGCCGGCCGGACCCGAACCAGGATCCGCCCTGCGAGCGGATCAGCGAAGGTGCCGTCACGCAGGTGCTCCACCTGATGAACGGGCCGGACATCTACCGTAAAGTCATCGCCGACGAAGGGCGCGCCGCTCAACTCGCCGCCTCCCCCAAACCGCCCGAGCAAATCGCCATCGAGATTTATCTGCTCTGCTACGGCCGTCTGCCCAGCGGCGAGGAACAGGAAATCGGCAAGCAGGTCTTCGCTACGGCCGGGGAAAGCACTCCCGCCACCCGCCGGCAGGCGACGGAGGATCTGCTCTGGGCACTTCTTAACACGCCGGAGTTTGTGTTCAACGACTAGCGATGTTTGCCCGCTGGCTGTTCGGACACCAGGCTGAGGCGGCTATTCGCCCGTCGCCAGGTTCCGCAGTTTTCGCAAGAAGCCAGGCACGCGCTGCGCCTGCCCGGAGTGGCTGCTGTCCGAGCGGGCGATCTGGGTATTGGGGAGCTCGCTGATGGTCAGCTTTTCTTCAGGTGCGGCGCTGCGGTTGAGCTCGTCAATCGCCTGGCGGCGGATCATCTGAATACCCGTCGACGACCGCTTGGCCGATTGTTGCAACGCGGCTGCCCAGCGGGTGAGCCGGTCCATCAAGCCGGCGGCCGACTGCATCTTCTTTTCCGGGGCCTCCGATTGGGCACGGGCCAGGACGAGCTTTTCGTCGTGCCGCATTTCCCAGAGACGGCGGATGTCAGCCGTGCTGATTTCGGTCTGCTCTTCCTGCACGAACACAATGTCGCCGCAGGAGCGGGCCATTCCGGTTTGCACCGCGGCGGCCATGCCTCGCTGCCAAGCGTGGCGGGCGATTTTGAGCTGGGGATACTGCCGGCGGAACTGATGGGCGATCTCGTCGGTGTGGTCGGTCGAGCCGTCGTCGACCACCAGGATTTCAAAACGGCTGGTCAGGTCCGGGAGGACGTCGAGCAGTTGCCCAATTTGTGCGGCGAGAGTCGCCTGGGCGTTGTAGACGGGCAGGATAATGCTGAGGGACGAATTCAAGGGAGCCCCTTCCGCCGAAGTCGCTCATGGAGAAGCGTAGCGCCTTCCAGGAAGTTGACGCAACCGGCCAGTTCCCGCGAACTTTCGGGGAACAGCCGCCGTCAAACATCCGGAAGAGCTGCGCGTATCAGGATGCTGTTACCATCGGCGTGCTGGCACGGGGACTGGACGCCCCGCCGCGATTGTCCGTGTGCAAGCATCCTGCGGCGCAAGCGGGTGATGCGCGATGTGCGGAAGCTTCCGTGGGGTAGGCTGCCAGCCGGCCCGCTATAATCTAACCTATGACCACTCCCTCCTTCACCGGCCCAGATTTCTCCAAGAATGACGGCTTGCTCCCTGCCATTGCCCAGGACGCCCAGACGGGCGAGGTGCTGATGCTGGCCTGGATGAACGCCGAGTCGTTCGCCGAGACGGTCCGCACCGGCCATGCCGTTTATTACAGCCGCAGCCGCGGCAAGCTGTGGCGGAAAGGGGAGGAAAGCGGTCACGTGCAGACGGTGCGGGAAATCTATGTCGACTGCGACGCCGACACCATCCTCCTCAAGGTCGATCAGGTCGGTGCGGCTTGCCATGAAGGCTACCGCAGTTGTTTTTTTCGCATGGTGACGAAAGACGGAGTGCAAGTGGTGAGCGAGCGGCTGGTGCAGCCGGAGCAGGTGTACCGACACCAGCCTGAAGCGCCAGCGAAGGACAGTTCGGTTCGCCGGGAAGGGATGTAATGCGTCGCACCTCAGCAGCGCTTTCCTTCGCTTGCGCCTCAGGCTAGTGTTGAAGCGGCCTGTCGGCGAGTCTATATTGACGCCTCATCCCCAGGAGAAATGCCATGTCCGCCGAAGCCAAACTCGTGGAGCTCAAGCTCGAACTTCCGCCTGCTCCCAAGCCGATGGGAGTCTATAAACCGCTGGTCATTGTGGGAAACTTGGTGTACGTTTCGGGGCATGGGCCGCTGAAGTCCGACGGATCCCTGTTCACCGGCCGCGTGGGGGATCAGGTCGATCAGCAATATGGATACCAGGCGGCTCGGCAAACGGGGCTGGCGATTCTGGCCACGCTGCGAGCCGGGCTGGGAAGTCTTGATCGCGTGAAGCGAGTCGTGAAGACGCTCGGCATGGTCTACAGCACGCCGGAATTCGACAAGCACCCCGCCGTCATCAACGGCTGCAGCGAGCTATGGGCGGAAGTCTGGGGGAAGGACCACGGCGTGGGGGCCCGCAGCGCCGTGGGAATGGGCTCGCTCCCCGGCCACATTAGTGTGGAGATTGAGGCGATTTTTGAGCTCGCTTAGTGAACAGTTCCCATTTGCGGTAGCGCGCAATCGTCGCCGAGAGCCCCTTCGGTCCGTGTCCGAAATAGACCGCCGTCCCAAACCCCAGCAGCAGATTGCCAAGGGTTGCCAACAGGACGAGCGTGAGCAGGGCGACAGTGACCATGCAGAAGGATAGGTTATTTTTTGACCCTGACAAGCTTAGCCCCCGCGTCCATGCGGGGATTGCGCCGCGTGGACGCGGCGGCTAAGCTAGTTCCGCCACACCGCCAGAGCATCCATCGTCCAGGCCACGGAAATGTGCAGCGCCGCCCCGAGCCAAATGGACCTGGTTTTCAGGGCCATGAAACCCAGCAAAATCCCTGCCACGATGGCCCCCAGCGTCTCCTGGATCGGCTTGCCGAAGTGGATCATGCAATAAGGAACCGTCATCACAAAAATGACATACGGCCCCAGGCGCTTTCGCCCCGCCTGGATCATGTAGCCGCGGAAGAAGAATTCCAGCGAGACAAACTGCACGGCGTACAGCAGCTCCCAGACGTAAAACCGGGGGCCGGGGAATTCACGATAAACATGATAGAATGGATATTTCATTTGGAAGGAATGCCACTGCGAGGCCAGCACCACGGCCGGAAAGAGCAGCAGGTAGAACGCGACGTAGACCCACCAGTTTTGATGCCAGCCCCGCATCTTCAAGCCGAATTGCGAGAGCGGCTGGCGGAAAATGCCCCGCACCACGATCGCCGGAATGGCAACGTACAGCACGAAGTTTCCCAGCGACCAATACCCCAGCCGGCTCAGCTCGCCGCGATCGTCATAGCGCAGTGCTGGGACCAGCGCGAAGCAGCCTTCCAGCCATTGTCGAATGGGCGTTTCCAGAGGGCTCGAACCGCTGGTGACGAAGTAGTACTGCAATGTCAGCAGCACGGCGGCCGACACGAGCATGACCATCGTCTGGCAGTCGAGCTGGCCTCCTTCCTCGGCAGCCAGATGCCGCAACTGCTCCTCGCGGGCTTCGCGGAGCGGCTGGGCAATGAATTCACGGACGGCGGTCCACAGTCGATTCATTTCCACCGCCCCGGTGCATCGGGATCAATGTCTCCCAAGATTGGCACTTCTTCATCGGCCGCCAGCACGCCGAGATGCCCCACGCCCCAGACCAGTCCCCGCAACTGCGCGCGGGACTTGGGCTTGCCGAAAAGGAAGCTCGCACCATAGCCGACCAGGAGCGTAAAGAGCACGCCAAACGTCACGGTCCAAATATCGTGAAACGGCCAGACCTCGGGCGCGACGAAACCATGCTTCTGGAGCAGATTCAGGATCGTAATGGAAACCGTCAGTAGGCTGCCGGTCACCAGCCCAAAAAGCGCCCCGGCTGCCGTACAGCGGCGAGTGAACATCCCCAGCAAAAACACCGCCAGGAGCGGCGCGCCGAAGGTGTTGGCAATGGCGATCAGCATTTCGAAAACGTCGCGCACCTGCGCGATGCCAATGGCAAACAGTGTCGCCCCCACGCCGACGGCCAGCATCAACGGCTGTGCCAGCTTGAGCTCGTCGGACTCGGTGAGGGACTCCGGCATTTTCCCTAGCTTCTTCGCCAGCCAGGCCCGCCCGATTCCGAACCGACGGTGGAAGTCCACAACCAGCAATGTGCCGATGGAGTTCAGCCCCGCGGCAATCGCCGACATACAGGCCGCCACCAGCGCCGCCACCATCAGGCCGGCCGCTCCCCAGGGAAGATGGCCGGCAATGAAGCGCGGCAGCATCTCCTCGGCCGCGCCCTTGCGGACGACCACTTCGCTCATCTCGCGCTCGTTGGGCGGGCGGCGAATTAGGAGTTTCTCGACAAGCACCTGGCCCGCGTCACGATCCACAAGTCCCTCCGAATTGCTGTACGCCTCCCGCGTATTGGGCTTCAGAATCCGGCCTTCTTGAACGAGCTGGTCGATTGTTTCGACGGTGATTTCCTCGTCGGGATGGTGCGCCGGGTCCAGCAGTAATCGCCCTTGCTTGTCCCTCACGACTTCGCGAGTGTGATTGTCCAGGCTCGCCACCCAGTTGGGCTGCATCTCCCGCGGATGGTCCTGATAAAAGGCCAACATGCACAGTCCGACGTAAATCAGCCCCGGCTGCAGGAACGTCAGCACGATGCAATGGGCGAGATAGGACGTGCGGGCCGTATCCACGTTCTTTGCGGACAGGAACCGCTGGGCCGTCATTTGATCGGCTGCGTAGAACGACAGGCTTACGAGGAACCAGTGCGGCAGCGCGCCACACAGATACCAGGCGTTTCTCCCATCCAAGGCAAAGGACGCCAGTTGCAGTCGACCAAGCCCGCTGGCTACTTCCGTCACTCGTTCATGGCCGCCAGTCATCTGCCACCAGACGCCCAGAATCACGACCAGCACGCCGCCCAACATCGCCAGGCCCTGAATAAGGTCAGTCCAGACGACCGCCCTCATCCCGCCCAGGAACGTATAAAACGTCGTCACAGCCCCCAGGATCGAAATCAGCACCCATTCCGGAATGTTCGTCCCCGAAGCCATGATCAGCAGCTTGCACGGCGCGTAAATCATGCCCCCCAGCCAAAGCATCCGCCACACCACATAAACCAAGCTGCCGGCCAGGCGTGTGCGGGAATCAAACCGCAACTCCAAATACTCATAGAGCGAAGTCAATCCCAAGCCGCGAAAGATGGGCAGCACAACGCCAACCATGATGGGCAAGGCCAGCCAGACTGAAAGCGGCAAGAGCAAGCATTGCAGGCCGACCTCGTAAGCCTGGCCAGGCAAGCCGGTATACGAGAGAACCGAGATCAACGTCGCCATCAGCGACATTCCCAGCGGAAACCAGTTGAACGACCGTCCGCCGAGAAAGAAATCTTGTGTCGTCCGCTGTTCATTGGCGAAGTAGAATCCCAACGCCACCATTGCCAGCATGTAGAAGGCGATGACACCGTAGTCGATGGATGTGAGCGTGGCGAGCATGTCCGTTCCCAGTAATCCGCGGCTGGCAGGAGTTGTAGTGATACAACCTGAAGAGGGTGGCAACAACTTGGCAACCTCGTTACCTAAAGTACCCCTCACGCTCGGCGTGAGCAGGGCTTTTCTCGGGCAGGCTGGAAGCCAACCCCTCCCGGCGCGAAGCCGCCTCTTGCTTAAGGCGGCGTCTTTCGCCTATAAAGGATGAACCTCCGCGGGGACGGCTTTGTCTTCGTGTGGAGCGATGCGGGCGTGGCGGAATTGGCAGACGCGCAAGATTCAGGTTCTTGTGGCCGAAAGGTCGTGGAGGTTCAAGTCCTCTCGCCCGCACTGGAAACACGATTGAGGTACGGCCGAGCCCAAGCGGGCTCGGTCTTCTTTTGATAGCCCTAATTCTGGGGCCTTCTTTGCCAGCTTGCGGTTTCGCGTTAAAAACGCCATTAATGCGTCGCTTTATGCTAATAATGGAAGAATTATTACCGTTACTGGGGATAACGGTGCGAATTGCACCTTCACCTCTGCTAATACTGCGGCTCCAAATCTGAAGCAAGCATAATTGACAGCCGCGCCCGCTTGGAATATTCTACGATGCTTGGCGCTAATCCTGGGGGTCAGAACTATCGCCAAATCTAATGAGATTCCATGCACCTCAAGTCCCTTAAAGTGTTTTGCGATGTCGTTTCGCGGCGGAGCTTTTCCCGCGCTGCGGAAGAGAACGGCATTTCGCAGTCCGGGGCCAGCCAGATGGTCAATCATCTCGAGGAGCATCTGGGGGTGAAACTGATCGACCGTACGAAGCGGCCATTCGTTTTAACCCCGGAAGGGGAAGCCTATTACGACGGCTGCCGGAAGCTTGTCCGGCGGTATTTTGCCCTGGAAGAAGAGGTGAAGACGCTGCACGAGGAAGTGGCGGGGCGGGTGAGCGTGGCCTCGATCTACTCGATCGGCCTCTCGCACATGAACAGCTTCGTGCAGAACTTTTTGCGAAAACACCCCAAGTCCAACGTCCGCCTGCAATATCAGCATCCCCACCGGGTGTATGAATTGGTCGACAGCGACCAGGTCGATTTGGGACTGGTCAGCTACCCGCGGTCCTCCCGCACCATCAAAGCCACCCCTTGGCGGGAAGAGCCCATGGTCGTGGTCTGCTCGCGGCGGCACAAGCTGGCCCAGCGGCGGGAAGTTTCGCTCCAGGAACTCCACGGCTGCGACATGGTCGGCTTCGATCAAGAACTGGAAATCCGCCAGGAGATTGATCGCGCCTTAGCCGATAGCGGCGCGGAAGTTCGCGTGGCCATGGAATTTGACAACACGGAGACGATCAAGCGGGCGGTCGAAATCGATGCTGGCTTTTCGATCTTGCCGCGGCCGACCGTGGATCGCGAGGTCGAAGCGGGGGCGCTCGTGGCCTTGCCGTTGGCGGGCGCGACGTTGAATCGCCCCATTGGCATCATTCAGCGCCGCGGCAAAGAGCTGGGCAAGACCGCTACGCGGTTCATGCAACTCCTCCTGGCACAACCGGAAATGACGCCAGGCGATGACGATGAGCGGCCAGACGATTTTGAGATTTCCGGCTCGGAAGAGCTCGCGGCCGCCAACGGCAATGGCTCATCGGCGGCTGCGGGCAAACGAGTCAAAGCATAGCATCCGCGGCAGCGGGGCTATTTGGCTCTCTGGCGCCGCGGATACCAAGGCGGGTGATTTATGACCATTCAATTTGAGAACAACCTTCCGGTGAAGCACGGGCTCTATGACCCGGCCAACGAGAAGGATAGTTGCGGCGTCGGCTTCATCGCCAATGTGAAAGGGGTTCGCAGCCACAGCATCGTCCGCGATGCCGCCGAAGCCCTCCGCAATATGGATCACCGCGGCGCGTGCGGCTGCGAAGAAAACACGGGGGACGGCGCGGGCATGTTGACCGCCATTCCCGATGAGCTGATGCGCTCCGAAGCGAAGCGGCTGTTTAATGCGGAACTACCGGAGATAGGCGCTTACGCCATCGGCCAGATTTTTCTGCCGCAGGATGAATCCGAGCGGAACCAGTGCAAGAAGTCCGTGGAGAAATTCGTCATTCGCCAGGGGCAGAAGTTCATCGGCTGGCGGAGAGTGCCTACGGATGCGAAGAAAGCCGACATCGGGCCAACCGCGGCCGCCTCGGAGCCCGTCGTGGAGCAAATCTTTGTTGCCGCCGGTGAGAACGTCGATCGCACCTCTTTCTGTCGCCAACTCTATCTGATCCGCAAGCAGGCCTACCACGAAATTCGCGTGCTCGGCCTCAAGCAGCGGGACATGTATTACGTCTGCAGCTTTTCCTCGCGGATCCTCATCTACAAGGGGCAACTGACGGCGAAGCAAGTGGTTCCCTATTACGCGGATCTGGCGAATCCACTGTATACAAGTCATCTGGCGATGATTCATTCGCGGTTTTCCACCAACACGTTCCCCTCGTGGGAGCGTGCCCAGCCGATGCGGTTCATGTCACACAACGGCGAAATCAACACGCTCCGCGGCAACGTGAACTGGATGCTGGCCCGCGAAGGGCTGATGAAGTCCGACCTGTTCGGCAAGGAATTCAACCGCCTGCTGCCGATTACCGACCTCTCGACGAGCGACTCCGGCATCTTCGACAACGTGATGGAGTTGCTGCTGCTCGCCGGCCGCTCGCTGCCGGAGGCGGTGATGATGATGATTCCGGAACCCTGGCAGAACCATGAGTCGATGCCGGAATACAAACAGTCGTTCTATGAATATCACTCCTGCCTGATGGAGCCTTGGGACGGTCCCGCCTCGGTCGTCTTCACCGACGGCCGCTACATTGGCGCGGTGCTCGATCGCAACGGCCTCCGCCCCAGCCGCTACTACCTGACCACGGATGACCGGGTCATCATGGCCAGCGAGGTCGGCGTGCTGCCGGTCGACCCCGGAATCGTGCGGGAAAAAGGCCGCCTCCAGCCGGGCCGCATGTTCCTGGTCGATTTCGAGCAGGGGCGGCTGATTCCGGATGATGAAATCAAGCAGGACATCGCCACCCGCCGGCCGTACGGCGAGTGGCTTCGCAAGCAGCGGCTGGAAATCCGCGATCTGCCCACTCCACAGGACGTTCATGGTTTTGAGCCTCAGTCGCTGCTGGCGCGGATGCAAGCCTTTGGCTACACCGTGGAAACCATGCAGTTCATGCTGCTGCCGCTGGTTTACGAGAAGCGCGACCCCATCGGCTCGATGGGGAACGACTCCGCCCTGGCCGTGCTCAGCGACCAGCCCCGCATGCTGTACGACTATTTCAAGCAGCTCTTCGCACAGGTGACCAATCCGCCGGTCGATTCGATCCGCGAGGAAGTCATCATGTCGCTGGAATGCTACATCGGCCCGGAAAAGAACCTGCTGGAATCGACCGAGGAGCATGCCCACCGCCTCTTGCTCTCGCATCCCATTCTCACCAATGAAGAATTAGCCGCACTCAAGAATATCGATCATCGCGGCTGGAAAGCGAAGACGATTGACATCACCTGGCCGCGAAGCGACGGCGAAGGGGGCCTGAAGAAGGCGATTGACCGGATTTCTCTCGAAGCCGAACAGGCCATTGAAGATGGCTACTCGCTGGTGGTGCTGTCGGACCGCGGCGTCGGCCCGGATCGCGTGCCCCTCAGTTCCCTTCTGGCGTGCGGCGCGGTGCATCACCACCTCATTCGTAAGGCCAAGCGGACCCGCCTCGGCATCATCGTAGAGACGGGCGAAGCTCGCGAAGTGCATCACCACTGCTTGCTCGTCGGTTACGGGGCCGATGCCATCAATCCGTACCTCGCGTTCGAAGCTCTGTGGCAATCCCAGCGGGATGGCCTGCTTCCCAAGGACTACAGCGACGAGAAAATCGTCCACGCCTATCAGAAGGCGGTGGCCAAGGGCATGCTCAAAGTGATGAGCAAGATGGGCATTTCCACGCTCCATTCGTACAAGGGTGCTCAGATCTTTGAAGCGGTCGGTTTGCAGAGCGACGTCGTCGATAACTGCTTTGCCGGTACGGCCAGCCGCATTCAGGGGGTGAATTTTGGCATCCTGGCGCAGGAAGCTCTCCGCCGCCACGAGATTGGCTATCCGACTCGGGCCGAGCAGCGTCTCCCGATCCTGCCGAACCTGGGTGAGTTCCACTGGCGTGCCGACGGCGAACGGCACATGTGGGATCCGGAGTCCATCGCCGACATCCAGATGGCGGCGCGGGACAACAATGCCGACGCCTACTGGCGGTTCAGCAAGCACGCCAACGACGACGCCACTCGCAAGTGCGCGCTCCGCGGCCTGCTCAAATTCAAGGACGGAACCACGTCGGTTCCACTTTCCGACGTGGAACCTGCCGCGAGCATCGTCCGCCGCTTCTGCACGGGGGCCATGAGCTTCGGCAGCATCAGCGCAGAAGCTCATGAGACTCTGGCCATCGCCATGAATCGCATCGGCGGCAAGAGCAACACCGGCGAAGGGGGCGAAGACCCCGAGCGCTTCAAACCGCTTCCCAACGGCGATTCCAAGCGGTCGGCGATCAAGCAGGTTGCCTCCGGCCGCTTCGGCGTCACCATCAATTACCTGGCGAATGCCGACGAGCTGCAAATCAAGATGGCCCAGGGCGCCAAGCCGGGAGAAGGAGGCGAACTGCCTGGCCACAAAGTGGACGAGTTCATTGCCCGCATCCGCTATTCCACGCCCGGCGTGGGACTGATCAGCCCGCCGCCCCACCATGACATCTATTCGATTGAAGACCTGAAACAGCTCATTCACGATCTGAAAAACAGCAACCCAGCCGCCCGTATCAGCGTGAAGCTGGTGAGCGAGGTGGGGGTCGGTACCATCGCGGCCGGCGTGGCCAAGGCGCATGCCGACCATATCTTGATTTCTGGCGATACCGGCGGCACCGGCGCGTCGCCGCTGACGAGCATCAAGCACGCCGGTCTGCCGTGGGAGCTTGGCATCAGCGAGACCCATCAGACCCTGGTGATGAACGACCTCCGCAGCCGCGTCGTCCTGCAAACCGATGGTCAGATCAAGACCGGAAAGGACGTGGTCATCGCCGCGCTGCTCGGGGCGGAAGAAATGGGTTTCGCCACGGCTCCGCTCGTCTCACTCGGCTGCATCATGATGCGGAAGTGCCACCTCAACACCTGCCCGGTCGGCATCGCCACGCAAGACCCGGTGTTGCGTCAGAAGTTCGCCGGCAAACCCGAGCACGTGATCAATTATCTCTTCATGGTGGCGGAAGAAACCCGCCAGATCATGGCCCAGCTCGGTTTCCGGACCTTCAATGAAATGATTGGGCGGGTGGACATGCTCGAAACAAACCGCGCCATCAAGCACTGGAAGGCTCAGGGAATCGATCTCTCCCCAGTCCTCATGCCCGCCCAGAAGCCGCGGCCGGATGTGGAGGTTTACTGCACCAAGAAGCAGAAACACCGGCTGGAACTGGCTCTCGACCACAAGCTCATCGAAAAGAGCCGCAAGGGGATTGAGAAGCGGCAGAAGGTGAAGTTCGAGGAGAAAATCATCAACACCAACCGCACCGTCGGCACCATGCTCAGCCACGAGATCGCCAAACGGTGGGGAGCCGAGCTGCTGCCCGACAATACCATCCACATCAAGTTCACCGGCAGCGCGGGGCAGAGCTTCGGCGCGTTCCTGGCGGAAGGGGTAACGCTGGAATTGGAAGGAGACGCCAATGACTATGTCGGCAAGGGACTTTCGGGCGGCCGCATCATCATCTATCCGCCGAAGAAGTCAGTCTTCAAGCCCGAGGAAAATATCATCGTCGGCAACGTGGTGCTGTACGGAGCCACGAGCGGTTATGCCTACTTCCGCGGACGGGCGGCCGAGCGGTTCTGCGTCCGCAACAGCGGTGCGCACGCCGTTATTGAAGGCTGCGGCGACCACGGCTGCGAGTATATGACCGGCGGGCTGGTCGTGCTGCTCGGTCCTACCGGCCGCAACTTTGCCGCTGGCATGAGCGGCGGCATTGCGTATGTTTTGGCGAACAAAGACGCCTTTCGACTGAATTGCAACCTCGGAACCGTCGAGCTCGAGGCGGTGGAAGCGCCGCAGGACATCGCCGACCTGCTCAATCTCATCGAGCAGCACTTCAAGCACACGAAATCCACGGTCGCCGACCGCATCCTGCAGAGCTGGCCGGAGGCCATTGCGCAGTTTGTGAAGGTCATGCCCACCGACTACAAGCGGGTGCTCGCCGAACGGGCCAGGCATGACGAAGAGGTAGAATCAGGCGTGCATGGAGTGGATGGAAGGTAATGTTATCTGTCTATTTGGAAACAACGGTGATTAGTTACCTGGCGTCCAGGCCCAGCCGGGACGTCGTAATTGCAGGGCACCAGAAATCCACGCGAGAATGGTAGGATGTCTCGAGCAACCGTTTCGATCTCTATGTTTCGGAGGCCGTCTTGCTTGAAATTGAAAGAGGGGATAGCAAAGCTGTTGCTCGCCGCAAGTCCTTCGTTGAAAACCTTAGTGTGCTTCGTCTTAATTCCGATGTGACGCAACTAGGTAAGGAACTTGGTGAATCGCTTGGCTTGCGCGGAAAAGCCAAAGCGGACATCGCACACCTCGCATTCGCCGTGGCTTACGAGATGGATTTTTTGGCCACTTGGAATTTGAAGCATATCGCAAGTGGCAGCACAATCCGACGACTTCAAGAAATCAACGAGGAGAACGGACGTTTGACGCCAGTGATTCTTACACCTGAATCGCTGATCATTTTTTAGGAGAGTCCTCCAATGAGAAACCCAATCGTAGAAGAAGTTTATGAAGCCAGAGCACAAATTATGGAAGAATGCGGCGGAGACTTGAATCGACTCATGGACCTGATTCGTGCAAGGGAGTCTGAGCATCCGGAATTGTTGGTTACGCTTGAAGAAGTTCGGCGTCGAAAATCCAAGAAGGATCCCGCGTCGAAGCGGAAGACAAAACGTCGACTAAGTGCAAAGAAGTGAATTCAAGAGTCGCCACCTGATTTGAACGCACAGTTGTTGGAAGATCCCATGGGCAAGCCGACCGGTTTTAAGGAATATCCCCGCAAGACCGTGCCGTATCGTGATCCGATCGCGCGAGTGGGGGATTTTCTGGAAATCTTCACACCCCCGGCGGAAGACCATCTGAAGAACCAGGGCGCACGGTGCATGGATTGCGGCGTGCCGTTCTGCCAGAGCGCGACTGGCTGCCCGATTGATAATCTGATCCCGGAGTGGAACGACCTGGTCTATCGCGGCCGCTGGCGGGATGCTCTCGACCGGCTGCACAAAACGAATAATTTTCCCGAGTTCACGGGCCGCACCTGCCCCGCGCCGTGCGAAGGGGCCTGCGTGCTTGGCATCACCGATCCGGCGGTGACGATCAAAAACATCGAAAACGCCATCATCGACCGCGGCTTTGCGGAAGGCTGGATAGTTCCCGAACCCCCTCCCCAGCGGACCGGCAAGAAGGTCGCCATCATCGGCAGCGGCCCTTCTGGCCTGACGGCCGCGGCGCAGCTCAATAAGGTGGGGCACAGCGTCACCGTGTACGAGCGGGCGGACCGCATCGGCGGCCTCTTGATGTATGGCATCCCCAATATGAAGCTTGATAAAGGGGTCGTGCAGCGGCGGATCAATCTGCTCCAGGAAGAGGGAATCAAATTCGTCACCAGCGCGGATGTGGGAAACAAGCAATCGCCAGGTTACGTCGATCCGAAGAAGCTCCATGACGAAAACGATGCCGTCTTGCTTTGCACCGGCGCGACCAATCCCAATGACCTGACCATCCCGGGCCGCGGTCTTGGCGGAATCTATTTCGCCATGCAGTTCCTGACGGCGAATACCAAGAGCCTGCTCGACAGCAAGCACGCCGACGGCAAGTACATCTCCGCCAAGGACAAGGACGTGATTGTCATCGGCGGCGGCGACACCGGCACCGATTGCATCGGCACTTCCATGCGCCACGGATGCAAGAGCCTGGTCAATTTTGAGTTACTTCCCCAACCGCCGGAAACCCGCGCCCCAGACAACCCCTGGCCCCAGTGGCCCAAGATTTTCCGCACCGACTACGGCCATCAGGAAGTGGCGGCCAAATTCGGCACCGACCCGCGGACTTACTGCGTGATGAGCAAGGAATTCGTCAGCGACGACCAAGGAGGCGTGGCAGGCATCCGCACGGTGCAGGTCGATTGGACCAAGGATGACTCCGGCAAATGGAAGCTCCAGGAAATCGCCGGCAGCGACAAATTCTGGCCCGCGCAGATCGTGCTGCTGGCGATGGGCTTCAAGGGACCGGAACAGTATCTGGCGGAAATGCTCGGTATAGCCGTCGATCCGCGGACCAACTACCAGGCCGCCCACGGCAAATTCGCCACCAGCATCCCCAAGGTCTTCGCCGCCGGCGACTGCCGCCGCGGACAATCCCTCGTTGTCTGGGCCATCAACGAAGGGCGCGGCGCGGCGCGGGCCGTGGATGAGTTCTTGATGGGGACGAGCGACCTGGCGGCACCGGGAACCACGCTGGGATTGGTGCGAGGCTAGAAAATGCCCTCTCCGAATCCCTTTCCCTTGGGCGGCGGCGCGGGCGCGGAAGGTTGCGATGGCTCGCGCTTCGCCTCTTGCTTGATAGTCTCTCGCGTGCTCGCCGGGGGGATGTGGGGGCCGGGGATCGCGGATTCGGGCCTGGCGGGGGCTGGTTGCGCGCCCACTAATGGTTGTGATTGCGAGGAAACTTGCGGCGCGGGGATGTGAGGAGCCGGAATCTCCTTCTGCGCGGGCTCCACGTGCGAGCCGGCGGGCATGCCGGCGAGCGTGCCGCGGCGCTCCTCGGTATAGGCGACCGGGTCGATGTCGTCATCGTAGTCGTCGTCGTAGCGGCTGGAGTAGCCGGGTTGCTTGGCCCGCTCGAGTTCCCCACGGTACTCGGCGATGACCCGACTTTGAATCATCTCGCGGCAGGTGGAATTAATGGGGTGGGCGATGTCGGCGTAGAGCTTGGCCCGCCCTTCCGCGTCCCGCAGCAAGGGAGCTTCCCGCTGCCGGTTCCCGCACTGATTGCAATAGTTGGCCTTGAGATGATTCTTGCTCCCGCAACTGTGGCAGTGGCCGGTCAGCTTGCGGCTGGGCATGGCGACGAAGGGGCCGCTGGTGCCTTCGATGATTTTCAGGTCGCGGACGACAAAGCTGTCGTCGAACGTGACCGAGCAGAAGCCTTGGAGGCGGTCGTCCGAATCCTCCATGAGCTTGATGCGAACCTCGGTAATCTCCATGGCGTTACTCCCTTGGGTGCCACGCCCATTCCTGGACGTGCGAGGCCAAAATCCTATGGTCTGATACTTCCTTACCGAATCCTAGTCTTCATCCTGATTTTTGTCTTCATCTCATCGTTGTCGTCGTATTCACCAATCCCAGGTCGCGACCCCGCAGTCTCCCCGCCACGCGGCGGGCGTGGCGAGCATTTTCACAAATGCCAAAGTAACTCGAGCCGCTGCCGCTCATTTGCTGGGCGATGGAGCCGGCGGTCTCGAATTCCTTGCGCAGACGGGCAATCCACGGGTTAAGTTGTGCGGCCGGCTCCTCCAGTCGATTGACCAGAGCGGATTTGACTACGTTCCAGATTCCCTTGCTCAGGCCGGATTGTAACGTGCGTACGCTGGCCGGTGTGCAGGCCGGCCGGCAACCTTGATAAACCTGCGGCGTGGAGAGTCCGACCGGCGGACGAACGACCACCATGTGCAAGCGAATCGGCTGGGTGGGTTCGATGCGCTCTCCCCGGCCGCGGCAAATGGCGCTGCCGCTCCCCAGGAAAAATGGGATATCGCTGCCAAGTTCCGCCGCCAGCTCCACAAGCTGCTCGCGGCTCCAATTCAGCTCCCAGGCGATATTTGCCGCCACCAGGACCGCCGCCGCATCGCTAGAAGCTCCTCCCAGCCCTGCCGCGGACGGAATCCGTTTGACCAGGCGAATCTCTGCCCCGCGACCACATCGGCTACGCTGCTGCAAAAGGCTTGCCGCTTTAGTGACGATGTTCTCCTTCGGCGGCGGAAGGTCGCCGAGGGCGTATCGAGTCAAGCCCGCTGCCCAGCGGCAGTCCAACCGGATTTCCGGCGACCCGGTCGCCCGCAATGACAGCGAATCATAGAGCCCAATCCGGCACATCAAGGTTTCGATCTCGTGGTAGCCGTCCGGCCGTTTGGCCAGAATTTCGAGAAAGAGATTGATCTTGGCGGGCGCCTGGATTTCGACTCGATCTGCTGCGATACGAACAAGCATTGACTCTGCTGCCATCCTGGGAAATCGTGTTTGCCGCCGGATCTGTAGGAATCCACGTCGGAAAGAACCCGGTCAGCGGAGAACGGCGAGTCGACGAACATCAAGGTGCAGCATCCAGGGGGGCCGTTCCCTCACCTTCCGATTGTACCGCTGCATAGCGCGGGGTCAATCTGAATGCGCGGGTTCATTCGCTACTCCGCCTTCTCCTGATAGAACTCCTTCTGGAAGTCCTCGTGGTCATAGTCCTCCACGGTCCAGCGGCCATCGGCTTCCTTACGCATTTGCAGGATGATGCGGCGGCGGATGGGGGCCTCTTTCGAGGCGCTCGCGCTCATCCCTTGGTACTTGAAGTCCCCCGCTGCCGCCGCGAGGAACGTGACCCTCGCGGAACGCGGCTCGTCCTTGGTATTCACCTCAATGTCCGGTGCCTTGGTGATGCGGCACTCGGTGAACACATAGTTGGGCAATTCCTTCTGCACTCTCTGCTGAAGCGCCGAAGCTCGGGAATAGACGTGCCTCTGTACTGCCGGATGGTCATTCGCCTGCACATCGCGGGCAATTTGCTGGACGGTGGTTTCAAGGGCTTCGCGGTCGGTGACGACCACTCGCTCCATGATGAGCAGGGCGACAAACAAGGCAAATGCCGCCGCCAAAGCATACAGTACTTCCTTGCGGCCGGTCATCACCCAGGCGATGGCGATGGGAACGCAGAGGACCAGTCCCAAAATGGCCACATACACGGGTCGGTCGAAGAACCAGTTCATAGGTTGCTCGTTGGGGTCGGAATTACAGCGCGCCGGCGCGTCCACCAAAACACCACCCAGGCAATCACCGTCGCCGCGGACAACCCGGCATAGAGCGGCCAAAGCGTGATGATCGTATTTTCCGGCGTTGACAGCTCAATGCTTGGCTCCTCGCCGCTGCGTATCTGCAGCGCCCGTTCCCGCCCTTGAAACTGCTGTTCGAGCTGCGCCTGCCGAGCAGCAAATTTCGGCCCGGCAATCGACAGGGCCACCAGCGCGAACATCCCAAACAAATACCCCCAAAACCACGCCGACTCCGTCACCGCACTATTCCGCAGCGTCAGCAAAAACGGCACGCCGGCGAACAGCACCAGCAGCGGCAAGAGGAGAAGGGTGTAGGAGAAGGGCATGAAGGCATTATAGCGGAGGCGGCGGGAGCCGGCCTTGAATGAGCGGTCCGTTTACGCCGCGAGTTCCCACCAAATGTTGTAAAGCGCATGGGCGATGACAAGTGGCCAGACCCGGCGGAGCAGAAGAAAGATCACTCCGTAAACCAAACCAACGGCCATCCAGAATGCCAAGCCCGCGACTCCCTGATATCCATGGTAAGTACCGAATAGCGCCGCGGACAAAAGCACGGCGGCTCCCCGTGACCGCAGGAGATGCTCGAACCGCGTGACCAGGTAAGCGCGGGTCACGAGCTCTTCCGAGAAGGCACTCACGACGTATTGCGGCACCATGAGCGCATAGTCCGCTGATTTTTCCAACCGAGGGTACTGATAGTCGGACGTGGCCCCAATGCCCCACGTCACGAAATCGTAGCAAAAACCGCAAGCCGCATGCGCGAGGAACAGCCCCACGCCCAGCAGCACGTCCCAGAGGCTGGGACGGGGCATTCCAAACCGGCCCCACGACTCCCCGCTGCGGTGAATCAGATACAGCGTCACGAAAATCGTGCAGCCGCTCATCACCGTGGCCTGTATCGCGTCAAGCCAGTAGGGGAGCGGGATTGACGGCGGCAGACGAAGTGAAATTCCCGCGTAAAGAATATACGGGACAACGCCGATGGCGAGGACCGCGCAGACCTCGCCCCAGATGGCGCTATCCGGCAACACTGCCGCGTCCTTCACGTCGGGCATGTGCAGCTCGTCGCCGTCTAATCCGTCCGCCTCGGGCTCGTCTTCCGTCGCAAAGTCTGCCGGGTCGCCCATGGGGCTAATCTAGCGGCTATTCAGCGAGGAATCAAATCTCGCCTAGCGATAAGGGCCGATGTGTGGTTCTGGCAGGGAGTCGCCGGACCAGTTAGATGCGCCCTTGTCCGGAGAACGGTCGCTGCGGGTGCTTGTGAAGCTGGCGAGTGGGGGCACATGATGAGAGTTCGGCGAGGCGGCCCATGCCTCGCAACGAGTCCCGTGCCTAGCTGATACGTCGAAGGAATCAACGCCCGCGTGCAGAAAGTCGTGAAAAAATGGTCCAGATAGGCGTACTGCTCGTGTCCATTGGCCTTGTGGTCCTGGGCATCAAAGGCTTCACGGCAAGCGGAATCCCGTTTAGCAAGAAGACCACGCTCAGGGGCACTGCTGGCAAGGTCGTCGGCACTCTCTGCATTCTGGCGGGCGTGGCATTCATTCCCATGTTCTTGCTCGCCTTCTGGGGGTACGGAAGGCTCTTCGGTCAATGATTTCTCGCCTCACGGACTGGGCCTGACTTTCGCTACCCCTTCTTCTCCTGCCGCAGCGACCGCAGCACGCCCGCTTTGCTGGGAGCGGGGATCCCGCCGGGATGACCTTCGTCGGTTCGTTCCGACGTGCGGCCGTCAGGCAGGAAACCGTCGGTTTCGGCAGCCGCTTCTGCCTTCGCGGCTGCGAGCTCTTCCTCGGTAGCACCGATGAGCTCCGGATGGATCGGGCGAACCGGCTCGTCCTTCTTCTTCCGCGGCTTGAAGACCAGGCCCAAGGGGCCGGCCAGGAGCGCGGGGAAGAAGATGAGCTCGGCGACCACTCCCATGAACAGGATGACTAGCATCAGGTAGCCGAACCGCTGGGTCGGCGTGAAGGTGGACAGGGCGAAGATGGAGAGCCCGATGCCGCTGATGATGGCGGCTTGCAAAGTGGGAGTGGCGCAGTGCTTGTACGCGGCCAGGATGGCCAGCTTGCGGTCCCCCAGCCGGTCCAACTCCTCGCGATACCAGTTGAGGTAGTGGATGGTGTCGTCCACCGCCACGCCCAGGGCGATGCTCGCCGTCATCATGGCTCCGACGTCCACGTCAATCTTCAACCAGCCCATGCCGCCGAAGACCATCACCACCGGTAGCACGTTGGGGAGCATCGCCACGATTCCCGCCCAGAAGCTGCGGGAGATGAACATCATCAGGGGCGTGATGGTGAGGAAGGACCAGATGGTGCTGCTGATGAGGCTGTCGAGCAATGCCCGCTGGGCTTTGTAAACGATGGGCACGACACCGGTATAGACCGCCCCCATCTTGCTGGGGTTCTGCTTGAACGCGACTGCGTTGGCAATCTCGTCCATCGAGGCCCCGACCGGCGGAGCGAAGCGGCTTTTGCTGGCGTCGATGAAGACCTGGGAGTGTTTCTGAATTTCCGTGATGTCATAGCTGGCGTGCTTATCGACGAGCACGACGCAGTCGTACCCGGCCAGCACCTTGGCCCAATCATGCGTGGCGTTTGCATCGAGAGCATGGACCGCCACCTTCAGCCGGGCGTTTTTTAGCAGGTCGCGGAGACTGCGGGCGAAAATCGGGGTCTGGTCAACAGGGGAATTGGTCGCCAGCCGCGGGGTCGACGCATCGGCGGCGATCTTGCCGCCGGTTTCCTCCGCGGCAACTTGGGCCGGCACGCCGAGGAGCAATACCTTGGAAGCGGCAAGCTTGACGGAGGCTGGATTGAACGGCGTGCCTCTCTTGATTGCCGCCTGTTTGGCTAACTGCACTTTGTGTTCGCCCAAAGCCTTCAAAACCGTATCCCGCTGGTGCTGGGCCAGCATCACCGGCTCAATGGCTTCCTTGAGCTGCTCGTTGAACGCCCCGTAGTCGGTCCCCTGCGTGGCGGGGAGGCGGAGACTGATTCGCCACAGCTCCGCGCCAGTCGTTTCTTCCATCCGCAGGTAGTCGCTTTCCAACAACTTTTGCTTATGGGCTTCCAGCCGCGAGCTGGTCATGTTGCGGACGGTGCTCTTCTTGACGCTCGGCAGCGGACGGACAAAGGTGGCGGCGCTCGTGGAGTTGCCGACGATGCCGCGCCCCTGCGGGCCGAATTCTTCCTCAATCACCTGCTGCACGCGGGTGGCCACTTCCATCCGGTCGATGAACGGCAGTTGGATCTGCTCCGCCAGCAGGTTGCGGTTCGCCGCTTTGCCCAATTCGGCGTCGGACGGCCGCAGCGAGGACTTGGGAATGGAGACGATCACCTCCATCGGCATCAGCGGCCCGAGCTTCTCTTCCAGCTTGGTGTAGTCGCGGATGATTTTGGCTTCGGAATGGAACATCTTGAGCATGTTGACCGAGGTCTTCATGTCCTTGATGCCGTAGCAGAAGAAGCCGATGACCAGGATGCAGCCGATGGCCACGAGTGCGTGATGGCGGATGATGAACGAACCCATCAGGTTCCAGAAGCCGCTGAGGTATTTGTCCAGCCAGGGTCCGTCGGTTTGGCCTTCGGCCGGCTTGGCCCGCTTCTTCTGCGGCCAGATTTGCAGGGCCGCGGGAAGGTAGGTGAACGTGACGATCAGCGTGGCCAGGACGCCGAGGGCGGAGAAGATGCCGAACTTCTGGATCGGCACCAGTTGGCTGGTGAGCAAGGAGACCAGGCCAATGGACGTGGTGATGGTGCAGAACATCGCGGGCTTCCAGCCGTGGGCGATGGCCCGTTCCGGCGCTCCTTCATAACCGTGGTCGGTGACGGCCTGGTAATAGTAATTGATGATGTGCGCGGCCCCGGAGAGGCCCAGGACATACACCAGAGCCGGCATGGTCATGAGGATGGCGTCCATGCTGCAGCCGCACCACCCGACGAAGGCAAGGCTCATCACGGCGCTGATGCCACCGATGAAGAACACCATGATGGTGGCCGAAATGCTCCGGAAGCAGGCCAGCGAGAGGCAGGTTCCCAGCAACGCGGTCAGTCCGATGAGCCGGACCAGGGTGATGGTCCCTTCTTCATCGATGGCCACGTTGTCCACCGGCGGGCCGCCCAGCCACAGCCCTTCGCCCGTGTGGTCCTTCTTCGCCACGTTGCAATCTTCGGCAATCTCGTACAACCGTCCATACGGCTTGCCGAGCATGCCACGGCCGACAACGAGGTGCAGATTGGCGCGGGCGGCGTCCGTGAGGGTCAGGACGATGCAAGTCTGGCGGGGGGCGGCCGGATTGACGGCGTCGGCGGGGCCGTAGAGCGTCCCTTGCAGGCGGCGATAAGCCTCAGCTTCGGGGTTCTTCAGGTCGGAGAGCTCTCCGCCTGGGCGTACCAAACTGTCCAGGACTGAAGGGCCTGAGGTGACCGACTTGAAGAGCTGAGCTCGCAGGCGGCGAGGCTCCTGGTGATACCAAGCGCCGTCCTTCGCGCCGAACGCGGCGACAAGCTCGCCTTGCAGGCTCGGCCCGTTGATTTTGCGGGAAGCGGCCCGCCACAGCCCCATCAGCGGGGCATCGACGCCGTTCCAACGAAAGAGATCCCCTGCGGGAGTGATGTAGTACCAGCTCTCACTGTTGAGCGTGATGTCTGTCGAAGAGCGTCCGCGGAGCCACTTTTCGCCTTGGCCACCCCAGTTCTCATGCTGCTCGCCCGTGAGGTACAAGCCAAGCTGGTCGCCAATAAACTCGCCGCGCTGGAAATAGCGAATGGCGTTTTCGGGCTTGATCCCTGTCGCTTCCGGTGCTTCGCTTGTGGTTTCGCCTGCCTCAGCGGTTTTGGTTTGCACCAATTGGCTCGGCGGAACTTCCGGCTCGAGCTTCTTCATGAACAGTTGAAAGCGGGCGTCCGCAGCATTGCCGTGGCAGCCCTCCCAACTGGCGACGACGAAGGTTTCGCTGACAAAATGCTGGCGGAACCAATCGAGGTCGGCGGTCTCCGGAAAATCCTTCGGCAGCCAATCCTTGAGGTCGTTCTTCATCCCCTGGACCGACATCCGCGCCCCCCGCAGGGCGAAGGGGACGAGGAAAAAGACGACCATCAGGATGATGATCGCGCGGCGGGCGAAGAAGGAGGGCTTGGCGGACATAGGCTTCTGGCGCGGAAGGAAGGGCGGGCAACAGAGGCGGTGAGGGGGCTGCTGTGGCAGGTATAAACGGCCCCTTCATCACTTTCGGCACCCGGTGAAATCAACCTTAACCGCCGGCCCTCGCCGCGAGGATGGATTGTGGGAACTTTCCTCGCCCGCGCATCACATTCAGGGGGCGTGGGAATCTGTAGGACGGGCAGAAAGTGCGCAGAAAGCACGGCTTTCGTAGCCGGCAAAGTCGACCACTCATGGTCCGCTCGCGACGGAGATGAGGGGCGCAAGCAAATGGCCCCGACTCAAAATGGAGACGGAGCGCATGCAATCCCATGGAGGCGAGAAGCGGCAGGCTACTTCTTGCGGTTGTCGGTGCGGTTCTTCTTGGTGGTCTGCCCTACGATGCCGCCGCGGCCGCCGACGCGGGCATGTTCGCCGGCGGTGGTGAAGTTACCGAGGCGGCGCTTGGGGTCTTGCTCGTTGGGTGGCGCGCCGTGCGGCTGAGCAGCGCCGGATTGATTGATCGTCCGCTTTTTCACGGTCGGTTTGACGGCGGACTTGGACTTCAGTTTCTTCGTGGCCATGTTCAGTCTCCGGGAATTGGTTTAGTTCATTAGTGCTTGGAAGGGCGCTCGCCGCCGGTTTCTCGCGGCCGGCCGGAAAGCGCGGCTTCGCCGCCGTCGTTCTCTGGCGGCAGCGAGACGACAATTTTTTTCTCGCGGCGGGCGAGGGGATCATCGTGAGCAGTGCCGGGAATCGATTCCGTCGTTGGCCCGCCGGCGAGCCCCGGTTCATCGTCCCTCGGAATATCGGGGTAGGGGTCGTCCCGATCCGGCGGCAAGTGGCCTGTCGAGTCCGGGCGAACTGACAACTTGGGGTCGGGTTTTCCGGCAGATGTCTGGCTCGGCATGGGAGGCTCCACTATTGGTGAGCAGGCGACCAAGTATGGATGTGCAAATCTGATACCGCGATGCCGTCCCGGACGAACCGCTATGGCGCTAACTTGGGCGAGGAGATCGCCATTTGCCTGGCATCTCTCCACCAAAGAAAGACAAACAAGGGCATCATTGCGAGCGCCCCCCACTGGTAAACTGATAGCCCCAATTCCAATCTGGTCTCCGGCCGGATGAACTCCGTCACAAACCGATAGCCCAGATAAACCAAGATGTAGAGCTTGATGAGCTGACCCCGAAACGCTCCGCGCTGTTGAAGGGCGAGCAGCACGCCGGCAATCGACAAGTGAAAGGCGGCCTCATAAAGCTGCGTCGGATGCCGCGGGAACGAGTCGCCGGAGGTGGGAAACGCAACACCCCACGGAAGACTTGTCGGCGTGCCAAAGCAACAACCGCCGACGAAGCAGGCGACGCGGCCAATCGCGACCGCCACGGCGCAGGGGACGGCGAAGGTATCCCCCGTCTTCACCCGGATGTCCAGCGTCCACTTGGCCAGCTCCACGCCAAAATACCCGCCGATGATCCCGCATATGATCGTCTTGCCGTCGGACAGCCAGGCCGAGCCATCGAGAAATCGATTCCAATCCAGCACCGCAAACGGCAACTTGGCTCCGATCATCGCCCCGCAAAAGGCCCCGACGCCTATTGCCAGCTTCTGCCACCAGAGCAGCGGCAGGCTGGCTTGCGTCTTTCGGAGCAGCAAGCTGCAGGTCGCCAGTGCCGCGAACATGATCAGGGGATAGCGGTAATCGTGATTCATGTGCAATTGTTGCTATAATCCTGGCGACCCAGCAAGAATTGCAGACATGTGTTTAAGCGAGACGAATCCATGAAGGGAGAACTTGCGGCAATTATCAGACGCCTGGTTGCCGAGGAGAAATATCTCATCGGTCAACATGCCATCGAGCGTCTTGAGGAACGAGGTATAATGGAGTGGCAGGCGGTTGCCGGTGTCGAGGATGGCGAACTGATTATGGAGCGCCCTGACGCGAGTCCCAACCCGACTGTTGAATTCGCTCAGCGGCTTCCCGATGGCACGGAGTTCAAGGCGGTATGGTCGCACCTTCGTCAAAGCGGAGTTGCGAAATTGGTAACGGTCCATTTCTTCGATGAGGAATGACAATGCAAGTCCCAGGAAAACGAGTAAAGCGAACCCGTCTGGTTCAAAGCGACCGCTACGTCGTTGCCGTGGAGGTTGAAATGGTGATTCCCCTTGATGATCCGAATGAACCCTGTTTGGAAGCCGAAGCGGTTCAGTTTCTTCGTGAGGTAAAGCAACATGCGGATCAGGGGAACATCGATTGGCTGAAGAGTCACGGTAAGGTGTTTGCCGCGGTGGAGGTTGCGTAGAGTCATTCAGTCGTCCGTCAGAGCTCAAACCGATATCGGCAGCGGCTGCACGACACGAGCCGGCCTGGTCGTCACGCTCAGCTTCTCCGCCAACTCCGGCAGTGGCACATGGCCGTCGCGGTAGAGGACGTTGTAGGCACAAAACGGAATCACATGACCGCTTGGCAGCACATGGTGCGTGCAGCATTTCATCAGCCGGCGGACATCGAAGTTGTAGGCGTCGAGGAAACTCGTGATCGTGATCCGGAACAGGTTCTCGGCACCGAGCTCCTGGGCGAGGACTTTGGAGAAGAACTCATTGGCGGGAGTGGAGGAAGGAGAGAGCAGCGGCAACTCAGAACCTTGAACCTCGAACTTTGAACCTTGAACTTCTTCTCCGCACCCTCCGCTGCAGCACGCCTGCCTGCCCAGATACTGCATGATCAAGTCCCGCGACTTCTTTCGCGTGAAGCTGATGCCATTGGCGAGCAGATCGAGGTTCGCCTTCGCGTCAATGAACCGTGTCACCGGGACGGCAGTGCTCCCCTGCCGATAGGCGATGGCAATTTGATGGCAATTTGGATGGGCGCACGGCAGCGGCAGGAAGTCGCTCTCCGCAAACAGGCCGCGCGTCTGTCGAGCGACGCCGGCGATCACATCGGGATACGTGATCCGCCGCTCCAGTTGTTCCGGCAGCACGTGCCGCCCGCTGTACGTCGCCGGTTGGAAACTAATGCCCGTGATGTTGGAACGGGATAGGCCAAACTCCACTAGCGGCCCCATCTGCTCGTCGTTCACGCCTCCTTGTAATGTGGCGACCAATGTGACGTGAATGTCGGCTGCTTGCAGGGCATCGAGCGCCGCCAGCTTGATCTCCAGCAGCGGCTCGCCGCGAAGTGCGCGATAAACGTCGTCGTGCATCCCGTCGAACTGGAAGTAGATTTCCATCCGCTCCTTGTGCCGGGCTACGAGATCGACGAGCGCCGGATCCTTGGCGAAGCGGATGCCGTTGGTGTTGATCATCACGTAGTCGATTTCCCGCGACAGAGCATACTCAACGATCTGCGGCAACTGCGGGTGAATCGTCGGCTCACCCCCGGAAAGCTGGCAGACTTCGGCTCGCCCTTCCACCTCCACGAGCCGGTCAATCTGCCTCTTGCAGTCCGCCAGCGAGAGATGCTTGCCCCCCGGACTGCTGCCGGCGTAACACATGGGGCAAGTGAGATTGCAGGACGAGGTAATTTCCAGCACCCCCACGCACGTATGCTGCTCATGTTCGGTGCATAAGCCGCAGTCGAAAGGGCACCCCTTGTCCGGCTCAATCCCAAACTTGGCGGGCGTCTTCGCCGGTAGGGCAAACTCCATCTGGTCGTACCACTTCCGGTCCGAGCAGACAAAATCCTCGCGCACTCCATGCGTGGGGCAAGTCTTGCGGAAGTACACCCGCCCACCGCGATCAATAATTTTCGCCGGCACCAGCGCCAGGCATTCCGGGCAAAGGCTCTGCGTGGTGCCGAGGAAAGTGTAGTTACGATGCAATGTCATGGTGATGCAACCACTCGCTCTTTGGTCATGCGATGCGAGTATTCCTCGGCCAGGGACCGCACGCGGCGAATAATCTGCCCCAGCACGATTCCCGTAAGGCCCAGGCTCAGCACGGTAATCAACTGCGTGACCATCGGAACCGCGTGGTCCTGGTCGAACCATTTTTTGTCCGCCAGACCGACCAAGGCCAAATATCCCAAGATCGATCCGAGCGTGGCAAACCAGACCAGCCCCAGGCTGAACCGGAGGGCCGCCAGTGCCAGGATCAGGAAGAAGATCAGCACCAGCGGACTAGCGGGACCGTCCGGCGCAGGGCTCTTCGCGCCATGATCCACGCTGGCCAAAGCCGTCAACAGCAGCAGATCGCAGCCGGTGGTGACGTATTTGAGGAATGCCGGAAACACTCGCATCCGCAGGCAGAGCAGCACCGCGAGGGAAACCATCGTCGCCGCGACGGCCAGCGCGGTGACCTTCTGGTGATAGGCCGCAAAATCTTCCGCATCGCCGGCTGGAGGAAACCAGTGATACTGGGCCAGCTCGACCAGATAGAACACGCCGATGGCCAGGATGCGGAGCAGGTTCGTCCGCCCCTCCCCCTCATATTCCTGCCACCGCTCGACGATATACCACTGCCGGTCCGCCGCCGGATTTGCTCCCTGCACCGCGGTCGCCATAAGACTGCTCCCCGTGATTTGCCGCACCAGTAGATCGGCCCGCTTTGTCGCCGGTCCTGATTGTGGACCTTTCCGCCCTCGCAATCAAGCGCCGAGGGCCCGCACTTTCCGGCAACCTGCTTTTGCCTGAGAACCCTTTCCGCAATTCCCGTGTCCCCTTATCATGGAGTGCTCGCGCCCCGGAGGGTAAGCGAATGGCTAGCGGCCACACTGGAAATGTGGTGCCGAGAAATCGGTTGCGAGTTCGAGTCTCGTGCCCTCCGCTCTCCCAGGCCGCCCGCGTAACCCACGGGCGGCCTTTGCCTTGCGCCCTGGTCGTCGGTGGCGACTTCGTGCCGGTCGAAACCCCATGCCGCTCCGCTTGACGAACCTGGAACTGCCGGTGCAAGAGCCGGAGGAAATGCTGGGCGAAGCAATCGCGTTGCGGTTAGGCTTGCCGGCGGTGGAGTTACTCGAGTGGCGGATCTTGCGGAAGAGCCTGGATGCGCGGTCCCGCGAAGCGCTTCGGTTCGTCTACACCGTCGTCGTCACCTGGCCAGGAGAAGCGGACTGGATGCAAGGCCACGCGGGACACCGCGAAGTGGAGCAGTTCCAGCCGGCGAAGTTTGATGAGCCGCTCCCTGGCAGCGCGCCGCTGGAGGGGCGGCCGGTGGTGGTTGGCTCCGGTCCCGGCGGACTCTTGGCCGCGTACTATCTGGCCGTGCGGGGCTATCGGCCGCTGGTGCTGGAACGGGGAGAGGCGGTGAAGGAACGGGTCAGTGCCATCCGGTCCTTTGATCGAGGTGGCAAACTGGATCCGGAGAACAACTATCTGTTCGGTGAAGGAGGGGCAGGCACGTTCAGCGATGGCAAGCTCACCTGCCGGCTGAGCGGCCCCGATGTGGACTGGGTGCTCGAGCGGCTGGTCGATTGCGGCGGCAAGCCATCGATCCGCTACGAGCAGCGGCCCCACTTGGGGAGCAATCGCCTTCCCATGCTGGTCCGCAATTTCCGCCGGCGGATTGAGGCGCTCGGCGGCCAGTATCGTTTTCGCTGCCGGATGGAGGATTTGGACATTCGGGACGGCTGCATTCGGGGCGTCAGCACATCGGGCGGTTATGTAGCCTCGTCCGCGGTCATCCTGGCCATCGGGCATAGCGCCCGCGACACCTACCAAATGCTGCACCGCCGCGAGGTTCCCATGCAGGGGAAGGCGTTTCAACTCGGCCTGCGCATCGAGCAGCCACAGCAACAGGTGAACCACCACCAGTACGGCAGCGCAGAGTATCTGAAAATCTTGGGGGCCGCCGACTATACCGTGGTGGCTCGCGGCCAACCCGATGTGTTCACCTTCTGCATGTGTGCCGGCGGCGTGATCATTCCCAGCGTTTCAGAGCCGGGAATGTTCTGTACCAACGGCATGAGCAACTCCCGTCACGACACCTCATTCGCCAACAGCGGCGTGATGGTGACGCTTCAGCCACACGAGTTTGGCAGCGACCATCCGCTCGCGGGCGTCGAACTGCAGCGACGATTCGAGGCGGCTGCTTACCACTTGGGCCGGGGTGCCTACTCCGTCCCCATCCAGCGTGCCGTGGACTTTCTGGCCGGACGAACACCCGCTCCCGGCGAGCGGTTCGAGTGCTCCTATCCGCGAACAGTGACGCCGGCGAATCTCCTCTCGGTCTTGCCGGCGACCGTCGGACTCGCTTTGAAAGCCGGTCTGTCACTGATGGACCGGCAATGGCGGGGGGATTTTTTGCGGAACGCCACGCTGGTCGGTCCCGAGATGCGCGGCAGTTCGCCCCTGCGCATCGCGCGGGAACCGGGTTCCCGCGAGACGCCCGGAATCGCCGGGTTGTATCCCGTGGGGGAAGGTGCCGGCTATGCGGGCGGCATCATCAGCGCCGCAGTCGATGGCCTGCGAACCGCCAAAGAAGTGGTTCGGCAATTTGCCCCGCTCGGGAGCTGATACGACAGACACAAGCCTGAAGCGCAAGCGAAGGAAGGTATCACTTTCTTGGCGATTCTGAGCCTTCCTTCGCTTGCGCGTCAGGCTGGTGTGAGAATGCGTCCTGGCTTCTATCCCACCGGCTGCTCGGTCTCGGCATATATCCGGGCGAACTGCTTCTCCTGGCGCTGCTCCCAGCCCCGCTTGTGGTAGGCGTAGCCGGCGATGAGGGGGAGGGCGATGGTGGCTTCGCTGAAGACCATCTGCTCGTAGGTGGTATCGACCTTGCCCCAACTGGAAGCTTCTTTCAGCGTGCTGCCGGAGAGAGCGCCGTCGCGCGTGTCGGCGACCGTGATCTGGATGGCGTACTTGTGCATCTGCGGCTGGTCCCCACCGTCCTGGGCCATCAGGATATCGGCAGAAACGACAATGTCCTGGGCGAAGTTTTTGGGAACGCCGCCGCCAATCATGAGGAGGCCAGTCACCGGGTTGTTTAGCTTGATCTGCGTCAGCTCGTAGAAGTCCTTGGCGCTGTCGAAGGCGGTGGTGCCGCGGCCGGCGCGGAGCCGTTCGTGATAGTGGGCGACGATGCCCAGACCGGCGGAACAATCCGAGAAGGCCGGGCAGAAAATCGGCACGCCGCATTGATACGCCGTCTGCACGATGGAGTCGGCTTTGGCGGCGGTCTCCAGGTGTTCTCCCATCTTGTGGATAATCTCGCGGGAGGAATAGTTCCGCGGCGGCAGCTCGTCGGCGATTTTCTTGACGGTTTCGTCGCAAATCCGCAGCTCGTCTTCGTCAATCAGCGTGTCGTAAATGCGGTCGATGGAGTGGTCCCGCAACATCCCGTCGTCCATCCCGCTCTTCAGCCGTTCCGCCGCGATGTAGTGCTTGTAGCCGAGGGCTTCGAAGAAGTCCTGGTCGACGATGTTCGCACCGGTGCTGACGATGGCATCGACCATGCGGTTCCTGATCATGTCGATGAAGACCTGCTTGAGCCCCGCGCTGATCAGCGAGCCCGCCAGGCAGAGAATGACGCCGCATTCCGTGTCCCGCAGCATCCGGTCATAGATATCCGCTGCCCGGCCCAGATCCCGGGCGCTGAATGCCATCTGTTGCATTGCCTCCACCAGCGGCACCACGTTGTGGCGCTTGATGTCGATGTGCTCGACGGTGTCTTGCAGAAGCTCGCGTTTGCTGGGGTTGTAGGACATGGTAGAGGGCAGAGGTTAGAGGTGGTGGGGTAGGCTTCCAGCCTGCCCAGATTCGTCAGCAGGAAATTTTACACTGCTCGACTTTCTGAGCTAGTGGCTGCGCCAAGATTTGCGATAGGAAGTTTCGCTCGGCTAAGATGGAGCGAAGTCAGACTGGCGTCCTTCGGAGTTGTTTCATGCTTGCCGAGCCCCTCTTCGCTCTCCTGCAAACCCGCCACGAGCGGATTGTGCCGGCCGTCCTGCAGGACGCGCTCATGGACGGCGCAGGGTTGCCAAAAGCGGACGCCGTTCGTGCCGCCCATCGCTGCCGCGGCATCCTGGCGGAGCGGCTGACGCATAAGCAGGGTGAGGGAGCGCGGGGGAGCCTGGCCCGACAGCAGATTGAGACGATTCTCGTGCCGGCAGAGCAGATGATGAAGTTGACGCCGCCAGTTTCGGTCCACTGGCTTCAGATTGACGATGCGGGGCTGATTATTCCTGCCGACTATCACGGCCAGACCCAGATGGTGCCCTGGCCCAACGTCTTTGTTATCAGCAGCGGCCTGGTGGAAAAGCGAGTCGAAAAACGAAAGCCGCACGAAGTGGTGGAGGCGCGGGGACGGCACAGTATCATTGTCACCGAGTACAGGGTTGAGCGAAAACTGGAGCAGCAGCACATCACCGAAGTCCTCGGCCTCTCCGCCGACGGCAAGCTGCTCCACTTTCGGTTGCACGCCCACCGGCTCCACAAGCAGCAAGTGCCGCAGGGAGGTCCGGCGGCCTCGGTCTTCGAAAAGTATCTGCTACTCCTCGACGACCTCGTCTTGCGTTGCCAGTGGGCGGAGGTCAGCCCGGAGACGCGGCTGATTCTGGCGGATCGCAAGGAACGCCCGCCGGAGGTTGCCGGGAGGCGGCCGTATGACTTCGATGCAAAGAGCTTTGACCTTTACAATCGCTGGCTGTTGCAACTTGTCGCCCTGCGAGAGAAAGGACTGATTGCGGCAAGCTAAGTGCTTACTCCTTGGCCCCGGCTTCGCGCAGGAGTTTTACCAGATCATCGCGGCCAAGCTCGCTGGCGCGTTTCAACAGAGTCCGCCCGTTGGAATCTTGAGCATTGGGGTCGACGCCGCGATGCAGCAAGGTCTTCAGCCTGGCCGGTTTGTCACCTTGAATTGCGTGAAAGGCGTCCTGCTCCCGGCGGCGGATGGTGTCGGGAGATCGCAGATAGAGTTGCATCGCCCCATAGACTGCGGCATTGGCGATGACGAGTATAATCAGCCCGCCAAAGAACCGGCTCACCATCGAGCTGCGGGCCTTCTTGGCCACTCCCTCCGCGCTGCCGCGGATCAGCCGATTGGGGGAACTACCGCGCTTGGGTAGCAGGCCGCGCTTCAATTCGTTGTAGGTGCCGATAACGCAGACCGTCTCTCCCACGGCAACGCGTTTCTCCGTCATTCTGGGAATCACCGCAAACGGCTTGGAAAAATCTTCGTCGTAGTCCTCCTCATCTTCATCCACATCGTCATCTTCATCCTCGTCTAAATCTTCTTCTTCCTCCTCCTCTATTTCCTCATTCATGTCCGGGCCGGCCTTGAGCAGCCGGGCTTCATCCCTCGCCGCCAAGTCTTGCAGCAGGTCGAGCGGAAAGAGCGATTCGACCGTCACGTTCCCCAGCCGCATGTTTTTTTGGACGAGGCCGTCTTCATCCGACCAGACGTCGTCGAATACGGCGAGAATCGTGACCATCTTCAGTCCGGTCCGATTCTCGAACTCGGTTCCCTTCAAGAACTGATAGCCGTTGCTGGCAGCCACGAAGCCGTCACAAAACAAATCCGGATAGCCTTCCAGGACGGGAAAGCCGAGCAGCTTGACGTCCCCGTGCTGCGAGCGGATGACGCACGGTGTCATCAGAAAGCCGGTGAAGTCGGAGCCGGCATTGGTCTGTCCTTTCGAGGTGTCGGCAGCGCGGCCGAGGTCGTACTCGCAGAGGACGCACTCCTTGCCGCTGAAGGGGGCAATCAGCGGCTTCTCAATCGGATGGATGGTGCCGCTGACCGCCACGATGCGGCGGTCCGCCAGCGCGATGCCGTGCTGCGACGCGGAGGCCAGCGACCAGTCCCGCAGGGCAATCCGGGCACCCATGATCGACCCCATGCAGCCCGCGACAATCAGCCCCACGATCAGGCTGGCGATGATGCTCCCCGGCGGATCAAACGCATGGTCCAGCCAGTACCAATAGCCGGCAGCGAGGGCGAGCCAGAGGACGAAGGCCATCGTGCAGCCGCGAATCATGTTACGAATCTCCTTGCGGCATCAATTCAGCCCAGCCACGCCGCGTGCCGGCAATACTATAATGGCTGGCGCTATCCGGCAACCACATCATCTTCTAGAGGCTCCTTCCATGTCCCTCTCCCGCCGCACTTTCCTTGGCAGTTCCGCCGCCACAGCCGCCGGAATCGCGGCAGCTGCTCATTCGAGAAACGTAGCAGCCGAGGTAAGGGCAGCCGAGGAAAAGATCGACGTCTCGAAACTCGGCAAGACGCCGCACACCAAATTCGCCGTCAACCTGGAAATGTGGTGGCGGAAGCTCAAGTTTGAAGACCGCATCCGCAAAGCGGCCGAGTTCGGCTTTCCGGCATTCGAGATGTGGCCTTATCAGGGGAAGGACATCGACGGCATCGCCAAGCTCACCAAGGAATTGGGCATTGAGATTAGCCAGTTCACCGCCTGGGGCTTTGAGCCGGGAATGAACAACCCCGCCAACGAGGACAAGGTGGTGCAGCAGATTGAGGAGGCCTGCCAGGTTGCCCACAAGCTCAACGTCCGCAAGATGTGCGTCGTCGCCGGCAACCTGCAAAAGGGAATGACGATGGAGCAGATGCACGAGCAGGTTATCAAGACGCTGAAGCGGGCGGCCCCCGTCGTGGAGCGAGAAAAAGTCATGCTCATCCTCGAGCCGATGAACGGCCGGGTCGATCATCCTGGCCATTGCCTGTACGGCAGCGTGGACACCGTCAAAATCTGCCGGGCGGTCGATTCCCCGATGGTCAAGATCAACTGGGATCTCTACCACATGCAGATTTCCGAAGGTGACCTCTGCGGCCGGCTGAAGGACGGGCTGGATCAGCTCGGCTACTTGCAGATCGCCGATCATCCCGGCCGGAACGAGCCCGGCACCGGCGAAATCCATTACAACCGCGTCCTCCGCCAGGCTCAGGAACTCGGCTACAAGGACTACGTCGGCCTGGAGCTTGTCCCCAAAACCACCGAGCTCGCTGCCGCCATCGCCGTTGCCAAAGCGGACGTGTGGTAAAATAGTAGTCCGCTCACTCCGTGAGCGCGGTATTTCCACGAACGCGGGCCGGCACACGGAGTGTGCCGGCTACTTAGGACTTTCTGTGGAGTGAATCGGTTTCATGCGCAAGAACTACGTGAAGGAAAAGCTCCGCCGCGGCGAAGTGAGCTTTGGCACCTGGCTGAGCCTCGGCGATTTGTATGCCACTCGCGTCCTGGCCCGGATGGGTTTTGACTGGCTGACGCTCGACATCGAGCACTCGGCCATCGATTGGTCGCAGGCGGCCATGATCTTCGCCGCCGTCGCCGAAGCGGGCTGCGTGCCGCTGGCCCGCGTGCCGGAAGGAAGTCACCACTACATCAAGCGCGTGCTGGACGCCGGAGCCTGGGGCATCGTCGTCCCGATGGTCGATACCGTCGAGCAGGCGAAGATCGCCATCGCTGCCGCCTACTATCCTCCGGTTGGCAACCGGAGCGTCGGCGGCGGCATGCACGCCATGAACTTCGACACCAGTGCCGGCGACTACTACACCGCGGCCAACGACAATATTCTGGTGGTGTTGCAGACGGAAAGCCCGCGCGGTGTGGCCAACGCCCCGGAGATCTACAGCCTCCCCGGCGTCGACGCCATCTTTATCGGCCCGAATGACCTGCGGTTCCAGATGCGCAAGCCCGACGGCACCTTCCCCACGCCCGCCGAGCACGAAGCGGCCATCCAGCAGGTCATCGCCGTCGGCAAGAAGGTTGGCTGTCCGACGGGCATCCACGCGATGGACCCGGAGAATGGTCTCGAGCGAGCGAAGCAGGGAATGCAGTTCCTGGCCGTCGGCAGCGAGTTGCGGTTTATGTCCCTGAAGGCCGAAGAGACGCTGGCCATTTTGCATCCCGACCGGAGCACCAAGGACGTGGCCCGGTACTAGAAAGTACTCATCTCGCTCCGCGAGATGACTCCTCACGCGGAGCGTGAGGAGTACTATTCTTGAAGAAGCATGTTCATCTACCTTCTCGTCACCCTCGACACCAAAGGCCCCGAAGCGGCCTTCGTCCGCGACCGCCTGACGGAACTGGGGCTGGACGTGACGGTCGTTGACACAAGCTGCATGGGACCGAACGACCGCGGAGCGGCTGTGACGGCAGCGGCAATTGGAGCGGCCAGACTGGTGCGGGATGCTTTCGCTGCCGGCAAGGTGAGCGGCGTACTGGCGCTCGGCGGCTCGGCGGGGACGGCCATCGGCGCGGCAGCCATGCGAGAGCTTCCTATCGGCGTCCCCAAGTTGATGGTCAGCACGCTCGCCTCCGGCCAGGTGCGGCAGTACGTCGGGGACAAAGACATCCTGATGCTGAACTCGGTCGTTGACATCGCCGGCATCAACCGCGTCAGTCGCAAGATACTCGGCGCAGCGGCGGCGGCGATGGCAGGGATGGTCAAGTTCGAGAGTCATGAAATCCCAAGCGGTGTGGCCAACGATAAGCCTTTGATTGCGGCCACCATGTTCGGCGTGACGACCCCCTGCGTTCAAAGGGCGCGCCGGGTGCTCGAAGAGGCGGGTTATGAAGTGCTCGTGTTCCATGCCACGGGGAACGGCGGGCAAGCGATGGAATCGTTGATCCGGGACGGGCTCATTGCCGGCGTACTGGACATCACCACGACCGAACTGGCGGACGAGCTGGTCGGCGGCGTCCTCTCCGCGGGACCGGACCGGCTGACAGCGGCAGGGAAGCGGGGCGTGCCGCAAGTTGTCTCGGTCGGGGCGCTCGACATGGTAAACTTCGGCCCGGTCCCGACGGTGCCGGAGAAGTTCAAGGACCGCAAGTTCCACGTCCACAATCCGTCCGTCACCCTGATGCGGACCACGCCGGAAGAGAACGCGAAGCTTGGCGAAGGGGTCGGCCGCAAGGTCGCTGCCGCCAAAGGCCCCGCCTGCATCCTGCTGCCGCTGCAAGGAGTCTCCGCCATTGACCGCACCGGCCAATCCTTTGACGACCCCGCCGCGCGCAACGCTCTCTATGACGGCATCCGCCGCACGCATGGGTCGGTCGAGCTGGTGGAGTTGGATAACCATATCAATGATGAGGCGTTCGCCGTGGCATGTGCGCGGAAGTTGCTGGAACTTATCAAAAGGTAGGCCGTCTTTCCAAGACGGTCGGGAGTTGAGGTGGCATAACCGAGATGACTTTTCGCGAAAGGAGTTTTCCCACGACGCAATGTCAACCGCTGACCGCCACGGAGTGGCGGCCTACTCTAGCGACTTGAAGTATTCCAGCAAATCCGCCATCGCCTGTTTGTCGATCTGTTTTTCCATCCCTTCGGGCATCAGCGATTGGCCGGTGCTTTTGAGCCGCTCGATGTCGATGCGGAGGACGGTGTCGGTGGCGTTGTCGGCTCGCTTCAAGGTCAGGCTGGTGGCGGTCTCGGCGGAGATGATGCCGTTGAGGGTCCGGCCGTCGGCGAGCTGCACGATGTAGTTGAGGTACTGCGGGTTCACTTCGCGGTTGGGATCGAGGACGTTCAGCAGAATCGCCTCCGGCCCGCGGTTCTTCATGGCCGCCAGGTTGGGGGCAAGTTCAAAGCCGACCCCTTCCAGCTTGTGGCAGGCGGCGCAGGTTTTTTTGAAAGCCTCCTTGCCGCGGGGAACATCACCTTGCATCTCCAGCACCGGCTTATAGGCGGCGAGCACGTCGCCGCGCTTGGTCACTTGCAGCCTGGCCACAATCTTCTTGGCCCGTTCACTGATGGAGGCGTCGGCATGATCAGTCAGCAGCTTAAGCCGGGCCGGATCGACATCGCCCAGCGGAATGGCTTCCTGCTCGATGGCGTCGAGCAGCGCCGCAATCCAGCTCGCGCGGGAGAAGAGCACGTCGGCCGCCTGCGACTTGAGCCGCGGGCTCATCGCGGCGTAACGCTCGATGAGCAGGCCGGCCACTTCGGGACTGTCGAATGAGCCGAGCGTGGAAAGCGCTGCCCCTTGCAGCTCCGCCGGCTGTGTCGGTTCAAGAAAGCTCGTCAGCAGCTCGGCGGCGTCGGCGAATGAGCCGGTCGAAAGTTGCTTGACCGCCGTGGCGCGTTTGGTGGCAGGCAGGTTTTCGTCGCCAGCGGATTTGAGGGCGCTTATGAAGACAGCCTTCATCACCTCGGCTGCTTTGCCGCCGGTGACTTGCTCCAGGCTCTTGGCCAGGTCACTTCCCGGTTTGGCAGCGAGGGCCTGAATGATGGTCTGAAATGCAGCGGGGTCTTCCTTGTCGAGGTTCGTCAGCGTTTGCAGTAACGCTACTACATCTCCCGGGTCCTGTTGCTTGCCAATTTGCGTGGCGATCAACTTCATCAGCTCGCGGCCCTGCGCGGTGGCGCGGAACTCGACATTCTTCCGCAGCCGCAGGAGCAAGTCGCCGGCTCCTTCCTTGAGCGAGCTGAGAATTGCAGTCCGCATGTAGGGGTCCGCGCCGTCCTTTACCGCGAGCTCCGCCAGGGCGGCGTTTCGCGTCGCAATCTCCGCGGGGAATTCACCCAGCGAGAGGGCCAGTTGATAACGCACGTGCAGCGATTCATCTTTCGGCAGTTTGTCCGTGAGCAGTTTGCGGACGCCGGGTGCGTCGAAGATGAACTGCTCCGCGAGACGGATGGCATGTTGCCGCACATGGGCGTTGTCGCTTTCCAAGTTGCCGAAGACCATCTCGGATTCCAAGGCGTTGATACCGGCAAGGGCATACATGGCGTGAATGCGACCGAGGGGCGCGGCCGACTTCGTCACCAGTTTCACGAGCGGCAAAATGGCCTTTTGATCCTGACGCTGATAAATGAGCCGCGCTGCCGTATCCCGATGCCAACCGTTGGGATGCTCCAGAAGCGCCACTAGCTGCTCAGTCGTCTTGCCGCCGAGCCTTTCCAGCTTCGGCTGCTGGAACCCTTCGGGGATGAGCCGCCAGATGCGGCCCCGGTCGCGTCCGCTGGTGAGGTCGACGTGCTTCTTGATGGCCGGCGGCAGGCTGGCGGGGTGCTCGATGGTTTCGCGGTACATGTCGCAGACGTAGAGCGAGCCGTCGGGGGCGTTGGCGTACTGCACGGGGCGGAACCAGTTGTCGGTCGAGGCAACCAGCTCTGATTTTTCGTCGATCCGCACCGCATTGAACTCCAGGCCGCTTTCCACCAGTTTTTTGCGATGGATGATGTTGCTCCCCACGTCGCCGACGATGGCCAGTCCGTGACATTCCTGGGGCCAGGCGTTGCCGCGGTAAATCGTCACGCCGGTCGCGCTCGTGAAATATCCCGAGTCCCGCCCCCCCCCTTCCACGATGCCGGGCACGATCCCCTTCTTCCGCAGCCGCGTCCGGACGACTCGCCAGGGCTCGACCCGACTGGTGCGGAAGACGTCGGCCTGCGGGCCGTCGGCGGCGATGCTCTTTTTTGGCGTGGCGGCGGCCAGATAGGGATTGCGGGCCAGATAGCGGTCCTCAATCATCACCTGGATGATGTGGTCGCTGTTGGAGCAGATGAAGCGGTTTCCCCAATCGTCGAAGGAGAGGCCATGCTGTGCCCCGCCGGTCGTCGGCTCCAACTTCATGCCGCGGCAGTCGAGGGCAAAATCGCGGCCCCGCAGCGGGAGCGGTTTGAAGCTGGGGTCCCCCGGTTTGGTCGCTTCCGCCCCGGTGCTGCTGGTGGAGCAGTAGTAGCGGTTGTCGAGCCCCCAATTGAACGAGTTGATGAGCCCCTGCACGTTGCTGATGCCGAAGCCGGTGAAGAGGACCTTCTTTTCATCGGGGACATCGTCGCCGGTGGTGTCTTTGAACCAGAAAATGTCTGGAGCATCGGCCACAATGATGCCGCCGTCCCAGCAGGCGACAGCCGTGGGCCAGTTGAGCTTGTCGACGAAGACTTTGCTCGTTTCGTACTTCCCATCGCCGTCCTTGTCATCAAGCAGGCGGATTTTGCTGAGCTTGTCGTCTCGGTCTTCGCTGTAGCCGTTCATCTCCACGACGTACATCCTCAGGTTCTCATCAATGGCGACGGAAATCGGGTCCGTCACCAGCGGCTCGGCAGCTACGAGGTCCATTTTGAACCCCTTGGCGACGGTGAACGTCTTCACCGCGTCCTTCGCCTCCGTAGCCGGTATCCGCGGCAGTTCCGCCGCATAGTCCTTATCCGCCGCATCGGTTTCGGCGGGCTTTTTCTCCTGGCTAACCAGGCCGGTGCCAGTGAGCAGAGCCAGCAGGCAGGCCATGGCCGCGAGGATGAAGTTGGTGCTAAGGGTCTTTGCCAACGAAGGCATGGTTTTTCTCCAAGTTTGAACTCGCAAATATCGCCGCTCATCTTCGCAGGGGAGGATGCGAGCATCAACCCTCGGCTACGCTCTACCTCCTCATCTCCCTGCCTCCCGCAGCAAATGCGGCAGTTGGGGGATGATGATTTTTTCCATGGCGAGCTTCACCGCGGCAGGACTGCCGGGCATGGTGAGCAGGATTTTGCGGCCGAGGAGCCCGCCAATGGCCCGGCTGAGGATGGCGGCGGCGCCGATTTCTTGATAGCTGAGCATGCGGAAGATTTCGCCGTAGCCGGGCAGCGTTTTGGTGAGCAGGGCCGAAACCGTCTCGAAGGTTTGGTCGCGGCTGGAAATGCCGGTGCCGCCGGTCATCAGGATGGCGTCGATGTCGTCGCGGGCCTGAAGGGATAGCAACAGCGGCCTCATCCGTGCGGGATCGTCGGGAATGATCTCGCGGGCCACGACCTGGTGCCCCGCAGCCGTCAGATGATGGATGACCGTTTGCCCGCCGGTATCGGTTTCCAGCGTGCGGGTGTCGCTGACCGTGACGACGGCGCAGCGGACGGATTGCGGGCCTTGCTTCTGGTGCTCTTCGTGGATGGCGGGCATTCGTTGGTTGTTCCTGGCTTTCCTCCATTTTAGAATCAATCTTCCCCCTTGTGCCCGCCCGGCACGCTAAAATGACTGGGTTGTCCCGCCTACAACTCCTTGCCCGGAGCTTGCCGCAATGCGCCTGTTTTCTTGCGTACTGATTCTCGCTGGTCTCGTGGCCGTTTCCTCCGCTGCCGCCGCGGAGAAGAAGATCAGCTTCAGCCGGTATATCAAGCCGATCCTGGCGGGAAAGTGCTACGCTTGCCACGGCCCCGACGAGGCAGAGCGGAAGGGGGAGTTTCGGCTGGATGTGCGGGAGGTAGCTCTTGAAAAGCATGTTTTCAAGCCGGGGAACTCCAAAGAGAGCGAGTTGATTCTGCGGGTCACTTCCACCGATCCAGAAATGAAGATGCCGCCGGTCACGTCGAAAAAGCCGGCTTTGAGCGAGTTGGAGATCGACCTGATTCGCAAATGGATCGACCAGGGAGCGGAATACGACAAGCACTGGTCCTATCTCAAACCGATCCGCGCGCCGCAGCCGCAAGTGAAGAATGCTGCCTGGCCGGCCGGTGACATCGACCGCTTTATCTTAGCGCCCCTCGAAGAAGCGGGGTTGCATCCGTCCCCTGAAGCCGACAAACGGACGCTTCTCCGACGACTCTCGTTCGACCTCACCGGCCTGCCGCCTACGCCCCAGCAGTTGGCGGAATTCGAGGCTGATGCATCCCCGCAAGCGTATGAAAAGGTCGTCGACCGGCTGCTCGCGGAGCCGCAGTATGGCGAGCGGATGGCCATGTACTGGCTGGACGTCGTCCGCTACGCCGACACCGCCGGCTATCACAGCGACAATCACCGCGACATCGCTTCCTTCCGGGACTACGTAATCGGAGCCTTCAACCAGAACAAGCCCTTCGACCTGTTCACGCAGGAGCAATTGGCGGGTGACCTCTTTCCCCAGGCCACGACCGAGCAGCGGATCGCCAGCGGTTACAACAAGCTGCTGCAAACGACCGAAGAGGGGGGCGCTCAGCCCAAGGAATACGCCGCCAAATACGCCGCCGACCGGGTGCGAAATACCTCCGTCATCTGGCTGGCCGGAACGATGGGCTGCTGCGAGTGCCACAACCACAAATTCGACCCCTACACGCAAAAGGACTTTTACAGCTTCGCGGCGTTCTTCGCGGATGTCAGTGAAAAGGCGGTCGGCCGGCAGGATCAGACCAAAATTCCGACCCTGGAGCAGGAGCAGCGAATTGCGGCCATTGACGCCGAGCTGATCGGGCTCAAGGTGAAACTCGATACTCAGACGCCCGAACTTGATGCGGCTCTGGCCAAGTGGGAAGCGGCGGCCAAGGAAGAACTGGCGAAGAACGTTTCGGCCTGGACGCCCATCAAGCCGGAGACGGCGGAATCGCAGGGGGGCTCCAAGCTGGAGACCAAGGACGATTTGTCCGTTATCTCCACGGGCGAAAACCCGGCTCAAGATACGTATACCGTGACGCTTTCGACCGACAAGGAAAAACTCACCGGCATTCGGCTGGAAGCGCTGACCGATGAAAGCTTCGGCAACAAGAGCCTCTCCCGCGGCAACGGCAACTTCGTGTTGACCGGTTTTGAGGTGCAAGCGGCATCCTTCGGCGGCGAAGAGAAGCCGGTAAAGCTCTCGGCGGCAGAGGCGGATTTTTCGCAGGCGACTTTCCCAATTGCCAATGCCATCGATGACAAGGCCAACACCGGCTGGGCAGTGAGCGGCCACGAAAAAGCGGCCAATTATGCTGCTGCTTTCACCTTCGCCGCGCCGATTCCCGGCGGACCCGGCACGAAAGTCGTCGTCAAGATGCAACATCAGTCGCAGTTCCCGCAGCACAACATTGGCCGCTTCCGACTGTCGCTCACCACCGCCGCCAAGCCGTCGCTGAGCGAGACGGGATTGCCGGCCGACATCGTCGAAATCGTCAAAGCGGATGCCGCCGGCCGGAATGACGCTCAGAAGCAGAAGCTGGCGGCGTACCATCGCGGGATCGCGCCAGAATTGGCGGATGCGCGTGGCCAGGTCGCGAAGCTTGAGGCCGAGAAGAAGAGCATCGTCGATGCCGCCCCGCAAACGCTCGTCAGCATGGCAGCCGCTCCGCGGACCATGCGGATTTTGCCCCGCGGCAACTGGCTGGATGATTCCGGGCAGGAAGTATTCCCCGCGGTGCCGGAGTTTCTCACGTCCGTCGTCGCCGCTCCCCAGCCGGCTGAAAATCAGCAGCGGCTGACGCGGCTTGATTTTGCCCGCTGGACCACGAGCCGCGATAACCCGCTCACTTCCCGCGTGTTCGTCAATCGCCTCTGGAAGCTCACCTTCGGCCGCGGCATCAGTCGTTCGCTGGAGGATTTTGGCACGCAAGGAGAATACCCGACGCATCCTGAACTGCTCGATTGGCTCGCCGTCGACTTCATGGAGAGCGGCTGGGACGTAAAGCGGTTGGTGAAGATAATGGTGATGTCGAAAGCCTATCGGCAATCGTCGCTGGTGTCCCAGGAGCTCAAGGAGAAGGATCCGCTGAATAACCTCTTCGCCCGGCAGGACCGCTTCCGCCTCGATGCCGAACTAGTGCGCGACAATGCTCTGGCCCTCTCCGGCCTCTTAACCAAAAAGATCGGCGGCCCGAGCGTCAAGCCGTATCAGCCCGCCGGGTATTGGCAGTATTTGAATTTCCCCACCCGCGAATGGATGAACGACCACGGCGACGACCTCTACCGCCGCGGACTCTACACCTACTGGCAGCGAACGTTCCTCAACCCCAGCCTGCTGGCCTTCGACGCCCCCAGCCGCGAGGAATGCACCGTCAACCGCCCCCGCAGCAACACGCCGCAGCAGGCCCTGGTCCTGCTCAACGACCCCACCTACGTCGAAGCCGCCCGCGCTTTGGCCGTTCGGATCGTCAAGGACGGCGGCGGCGACACCGGCAAGCGGCTGGAATTCGCGTTCCGCGAAGTCCTCACCCGCTCCCCGCGCGAGAACGAGCTCAAGGTGCTCGTCCCGCTCTACGAAAAGCACCTGCAGCAATACAAAGCTGACCCCGCAGCCGCCGACAAGCTCCTCGCCGTCGGCGAATCAAAGACGCCGGACGACCTCGACAAAACCGAACTCGCCGCTTGGACCAGCATCGCCCGCGTGCTGCTGAATTTGCACGAGACAATTACGAGGAACTAGAGTAGAAGAATAGTAGTCCGCTCACTCCGTGAGCGGACATTCCGGCACACGGAGTGTGCGGGCTACATTGGAGAACGCCATGAACGCTCCGCATCCCCTGGTCTTGTCCACGCGAAAGCAACGACTGGAATTTGGCTCGGCCGGGGTCATGATGACGCCTGAAGAGTTTGAAAAGATCGAATTTGAATCTGTGGACTCTCGGTATCGCTATGAACTAATCAACGGAGTTGTTGTCGTCTCTCCTCCTCCTTCCGATGGCGAAGCCAATCCCAACGGCGAGCTAGAGCACTTGCTCCGGCAGTACAAGTACCATCACCGCCAGGGCAAGTGTCTCGATGACACGATGTTTGAACGCGATGTGCGCACCCACGTTGGCATTCGGCGTGTCGATCGAGCCATTTGGATCGGCTTCGGGAGGCGGATTCGGTCCAAGCGAGATTTGCCCACAATCCTCGTGGAGTTCGTTGGTCCCGGCAAACGAGCTTTTCTTCGCGATTATGAAGAAAAACGCGACGAATACCTGGAACTGGGGGCGAAGGAGTACTGGGTAATCGACCGTTTCCGAAAAACCATGACGGTTTATTTCCAGCCCCCGGCCAAATCGGCGAAGCGCGTCATCGCCGAAAACGAAACGTACAAAACACCCCTCCTGCCCGGGTTCAAGTTGCCTTTGAAACGGCTCCTCGACCTGGCAATCGACGATGAGGACGACGAATAGAAAAATGCGTTTCTCGCTGGCACTCATTCCATCATCCCCTTACCGATATGTCCTACCCTCTCTTCCCCGCCCGCACCCCCGCTTCCCTTCCCCGCCGCGCCTTCCTCGGCCGCGCCGCCAGCGGCATCGGCGCGACGGCACTTGCCGCCATGCTCGGGCAGGCGACAAGTCAGCGACTGCTCCTGGGCGCGGATTCTAATGCTGCGCCGCAGTCTCGCGGCATCATCAATCCTTTCCACCTCGCCCCCAAGGCCAAGCGGGTCATCATCCTCACCATGGCCGGCGGACCGAGCCACCTCGAAACCTTCGACTACAAGCCCAAGCTGGCCGAGATGCACGGCCAGCCGATGCCGGAGTCGTTCACCAAGGGGCAGCCGATTGCCCAGTTGCAAGGGGCCAAGCTGAATTGCTTCGGGCCCCAGCACCCGTTCAAGAAATTCGGCAAGTCCGGCCAGCAGATTGCGGAGATCTTTCCAAAGATCGGCGAAATCGCCGACGATATCTGCATTGTCAACTCCCTTCGCACCCAGGCCATCAACCACGACCCGGCTCACACCTATTTCAACACGGGCACCACGATTTCCGGTCGGCCGGCGTTCGGTTCCTGGATGACCTACGGCCTCGGGGCGGAGACCGATAATCTCCCCGGCTTTGTCGTGCTCACCTCCACCGGCAAATTCGGCCAGGCCCAGCCCATCGCCAGCCGCCAGTGGCACAGCGGCTTCCTCCCCAGCCGGTATCAGGGCGTGGAGCTGCGGAGCAAAGGAGACCCCGTGCTGTACGTCAACCGCCCCGCCGGCGTCTCTCTCGAGCAGCAGCAGGAAATCGTGGCCAGCGCCGCCACGCTCAATCGCCTGGAGAACGAAGCGGTGGACGACCCGGAAATCGCCACCCGCATCGCCCAGTACGAGCTGGCGTTCAAGATGCAGACCAGCGTCCCCGACCTGATGGACGTTTCCGCCGAGCCGCAAAACGTGCTCGACCTCTACGGCACCAAGGGCTCCGACGGCACGTTCGCCGCCAACTGCCTGCTCGCCCGCCGCCTGGCGGAACGGGGAGTGCGGTTCATCCAGCTTTACCACCGCGACTGGGACCATCATGGCAGCGTCAAGGAGCACGTCGCCGGCACCGCCAAGGAGGTGGACCAGGGGTGTTACGCCCTGATCACCGACCTGAAGAACCGCGGCATGCTCAAGGACACGTTGATCCTCTGGCACGGCGAATTCGGCCGCACGCCGATGGCCCAAGGGAACGGCCGCGATCACCACATCAAGGGCTTCTCCTGCTGGCTTTGTGGCGGCGGCATCAAGGGGGGCCAGACCTGGGGCGCGACCGACGACCTGGGCTACAACGCCGTGGAAAACATCGTCGAAGTCAACGACCTCCACGCCACCATGCTCGGCCTCCTCGGCATCGACCACGAGCGCCTCATCTACCGCTTCCAGGGCCGCGACTTCCGGCTGACCGACGTGGCGGGCAAGGTTGTCAAGGAGCTGCTGGCGTAACTCCCTCGCGCCCATGGAGAATGAGAATTGAATTTGGCCGTCTTTCCCTGAATGACCTATAGGTCATTGCAACGAAGGCCGCGAATTCGTCACAATCTTCTCTGGGTCGCCGTTTCGCACATTCTTGAAGGAGAAGTCCATGTCTCTGCTGCTCACCGCATTTTCGGCCGCCACTTCGTCGATCATGGCAGGTCTGGCCGCGGCCAAGCAGGAAATGTCCAGCCGGTATCTCACCGCGAATGCCGGCACGCCGCTGGCCGCCTTCGGTTTTCGGGCCACCGCCTTGGCGGCCTCGGGAGCGAGCAACATCGTGGGAGTCGGGATCGACGAAAAGCACGTCGATGGAGTTCCCACGGGGGTCCAGGCCATCAAGTTCCTGGTCAGATCCAAGGTGGCTCCTTCCAGCCTCTCCAAAGCCGAGACCATTCCCAAGCAGGTCAACGGCATCCCGACCGATGTGGAGGAGGTCGGGAACATTGTCCCGCAGGGCAAGAAGAAAGCCTCGGCCCGCCGCGCTGCCGCCGCGCCTCAGGCCGCGGCTATGCCCAACCCGCGGCAGAAACTTCGTCCCGCCCAGCCGGGCAGCTCCGTGGGCTTTGAGATTCCCGGAGGGCAATTCGTCATGGCCGGCACGTTTGGCCTGCTGGTCAAGGACAACCAAGGCAACAAATATATCCTCAGCAATAACCATGTCATTGCCGGCGAAAACGGCGTTGACGCCGGCGGATCCGTTCGGATCGGTATTCCCGCCGGCTCACCCATTTTTCAGCCGGGCTTTCTCGACGGCGGCAAAGCGGCGACGGACATGGTCGCCAGTCTGACTCGCTGGATCAAGCTGCGGGCGGACCGCACGGACAACCTGGTGGACGGCGCGATCGCCAGGCTCAAGAGCGTCGGTATCGCCACTCGCAACATCATGTTCATCGGCGCGCCGCAAGGCGTGGCCGCCGCGACGGTGGACACCGTGGTGCATAAATTCGGGCGGACCACCTCCTATCGCGCCGGCCGCATCTCCAGTGTCTCCTTCGATGTCACAATTCCCTACGATGTCGGCAACGTCGTGTTCCAGGACCAGATTGCCATCCGCGGCCTGAGCGGCAAACGGTTCAGCGATTCCGGCGATTCCGGCTCGGCCATCTTGGAAAGGGCGACCAACAAGGTGGTGGGGCTGCTGTTTGCCGGGGCCACCAACGGCAGCTTGACGTTTGGGAACCACATCAAGGACGTGTTCACGAAACTCAAGGTCAGCCTCGCCTGAATGGAGTGCCGGGGGTAAAATAAGCGGGGTGACTGACGCCTCGCGGAATTCTGCATTGCGTAGGAGTCTTCCATGGCTACCGTCGACAAGCTTCGCGAAATCAAGCGCCGCCACTCCGCCGCGCTGCTGCAAATGCCGGGCGTCTGCGGCGTGGACATCGACGAATCCGCCCCCGGCGGCCCCGCCATCACGGTCCATCTAGAGTCCGACACCAAGCAAATTCGCAGCACCCTTCCCAAAGACCTCGAAGGGGAGCCGCTGCGCATTCAGATCACGGGTCCCATCCGCAAGCAGCGGGCTTCCTCGTAGCTGATCCGCCGCTTCGAGGCTGACTGCTCAGCAGCACTCTTCCTCGCCGGAACAGGGAATATCCAGTTTCATTTCCGGTTCGGAAAGCACGATCCGCTCCCCTTTAATCGCTCGCGCGGTAACGCTGCGGAATTCAATCCCTTCCACCACCGTCCAGGGTTCTGGTTGCCGGGTAACCAGCAGTGCGTGGCCGAAGCCGGCGGCCGAGAAAGCCCGCAAGAATTCCTGCTCTTCAAAGGCCCCGCTAATGCAGCCGCTCCACAGGATCGGGTCGGCTCTGAGCTCGGCGGGAACCTGGCGGCTGCTGACGATATCACTGATGACGGCCCGTCCGCCGGGGCGAAGGACGCGGAAGACCTCGCGGAAGAGCTGCTCGCGGTCGGCTTCGTCGACGAGGTTTAGGACGCAGTTGGACAGGACCACGTCGATGGATCCGCTGGGAATCAGCGGTGCGATGCGGCGGGTCTGTTCAATCTGCCGTTGCAGGGCGAGGTAGTCCTGGGCCGATACAACCGGCCCGGCGGCCAGCATCAGCTCATCGAGCTGATCGAGGGAGAGAGCCAAATCTTGAATCCGCCCGCGATGGAAGGCTACGTTGTCCCAGCCGATGCGGCCGGCAATTTCCCGCTGATGTTTGCGGGCCAGGGCCAGCATGTCCTCGTTCATGTCGATGCCGATGACCCGCCCCTGCGGGCCGACAATCTGCGCAGCGATGTAGCAGATTTTGCCGCCCCCCGAGCCAAGGTCGAGCACGATCTCCCCTTCGCGCACAAAGCGCGAAGGATCGCCGCAGCCATAATCTCGCTCGATGAGCTCGGCGGGGAGGACCGCCAGGTATTTTTGATCGTAGCTCACCGGGCAACAAAGGGAGGGCACGACGGTTTTCGAGGCGGCGGAGTAGCGGCCCAAGACGGCGGTTTCTAGGCTGAGGGGAATCTGCATGACGAAAAGCTCAGGTGATCCTGCGGACAATGCCCCATTGTTCCGTCGCTGGAGCGGCTTCACAATAAGAGGGCGGTTCCAAAGTAGCCTTCACACTCCGTGTGCAGGCATGCCGCGCACACGGAGTGTGCGGGCTACTATCGGGAGGACTCCATGATTGTCGTGCTGGCTTCAATTGAGCTCAATGGCGGCAAGCGTGCGGAGTTCCTGGCGGAGTTCCGCCGCCTCGTGCCGCTGGTATTGGCGGAAAAGGGGTGCCTGGAGTACTTTCCGTCGGTCGACCACGCCACGCATTTACCGGTGCAGGGGCCGCTGCGGGATGATGTCGTCGTGGTCGTGGAAAAGTGGGAGAGCGTAGCGGCCCTGGAGACGCATCTCATCGCGCCGCACATGATGGCGTATCGCCCCAAGGTGAAGGATTTTGTGAAGAAAGTCTCCTTGCAGATTCTGGAACCGGTGGTCTGACGCTTTGGCTAGTAATATCCTCCCCGCCCTGGAGGGCTGGGGCTAAGCTTAGCCGCCTCGTCCACGAGGCGCAGACGAGATTCATGCGAGACATTGTTCGCCGACTGCTTGCCGCATTGGAAGCCCAGACGCCGCTGGCCTATTGCCGCCTGGTGGAAACGCGGGGCTCCACCCCGCAAAAGGCGGGAGCGACCATGCTGGTCTTTGAGGATGGCTCGCAGCAGGGAACCCTCGGCGGCGGCTGCGTGGAGGCGGAGGTCAAGCGGCGGGCCCTCGGGATGCTCCAGGAAAACCGCAGCGAGGTCTGCAAATTTCAGCTCGACAGCGACTACGGCTGGGACGACGGCCTGATCTGCGGCGGACGGATGCAAATCCTCGTCGAGCCGATTGCCGGCGGCGACGAGAGCAGGCAGTATTTTCAAACGCTCGCCGAGCGGATTGCTGCCGGCCAGGGAGTGACCGAAGCCATCGTTTTTGACCCTGATGCGAGCGGGCTGAAAGCGCCGACGAGTTATCTGTTCGATGCAGCCGGTGCCTGCTTGGCGACTTTACATGCCCAGGGCAATCCCCCAGCCGCCGTGACACAGCACCTTCGTCCGCTGATTTCGCGCCCGCGGCCGTACGCGTTAGGCGGCATCGCGTTCCTGCCGGTCCTTCCCCGCTGCCGTCTGGTGATTGTCGGCGGCGGGCACGTGGGAAAGGCCGTGGGAGACCTGGCGGTGCAACTTGATTTTGATTTGTGGGTGGTGGATGACCGCGAGGAGTACGTGGCCCAGGAGCGGTTTCCCAAAGCCCAGCGGAGAATCGCCGGCAACATCGACCAGGTGCTGCCCGGCCTGGAAATCACGCCCGACACCTATTGCTTGATTGTGACCCGTGGACACAACCACGACGAGGAAGCGCTGCTGCACCTCGTCAACCGCGGCGCTCGCTACGTCGGGCTCATCGGCAGCCGGCGGAAGATCAAAATGATCTTCGACGACCTCTTGGCGGAGGGGATTTCCGCGGAATCGCTGGCAAAAGTCCACGCCCCGCTCGGCATCGACATCGGCAGCCAAACCGTGCCGGAAATCGCCGTCAGCATTTGCGCGGAGCTGGTGGCTCATCGCAATCTGGATGGCCAGGTGCCGGGAAGGCCAAAGAATATCGAAGTGTAAGCATGTCTTCCCGCTTCTTCGCCATTATCCCCGCCGCCGGCAACAGCACCCGGATGGGTGCGCCAAAGCTGCTGCTGCCGATAAGTGGCGGAACAATGATCGAGGCGACGCTGGCGGCGTGGCGGGCGAGCCGAGTTGACAAAGTCGTGGTCGTTGTTCGGACGGATGATCAGGAATTGGCGATAGTTTGTCGAGCGCAAGGCGCGGATGTCGTGCTGCCGCCTGTGGCTCCGCCCGAAATGAAGGACTCGGTGCAGTACGGCTTGCGGCACATCGAGGCGAACTTCGCTCCCACGGATGAGGATGCGTGGCTGCTCGCGCCAGCGGACATGCCGAATCTGTCGCCGCGAGTGATCAACGCACTTGTTACGGCATCCTGTCCCAATCGCGGGATAATCCTGGTTCCCACGCTAGGCGGCAAGCGCGGCCATCCGGTCCTCTTTCCGTGGACACTGGCCGCGAAGGTTTTTTCGCTGTCGGCGACCGAAGGGCTGAATGTTTTGCGGCTGCGGCACGAAAGTCGAGAGGTTCCGTGCGACTCCATCGAGTCCGCGGGAGGTTCGGCGTTTGGCGATATCGACACGCCGGAGGATTACCAGCGGCTGCGCTAGTCGGGCGCTATTGATACTTCTTTCCCGGCGGCAAGACCACCGGAATCGGCGGCCGGTCGGGCACACGGCAGTTTTTGAGAAACGCCTCGTTTTTCTCAACGACCGCCGGCTGCTCCGTCGCCAGGCGGTCGATGTGCGGCGTCTCCAACTGCTTCTGCCCGTAGCAGCCGAGATGCCCGTGGCCGAGGTCGTCGGCCAGGATGAAGATGATGTTGGGACGGCGCTCGTCCGCTGATAGTCCCAAGGACGTCGCAGCCTCCAATAGAAGAGTAGCCGCCAAATGACGCAGGAACATGGTGACCTCATGAATCCGGTTCATCCGGCGGAAGCGCTCGGGGTGATGGAATAAAACGGGACATGGCGTTTGTCCGGAGTCTGGGCGTCTTCAGTCCACGTCCAGCATTCGCAAGTTGGGGGCGATTCGGGCGAGTTGGTCGGCCATGAAGCGCTTGACACCGGCCGTGGTGCGGAGAGTCATGGCTTTGCGGAGGATCTGGCGGGCGGTCTCGAGCGTGAGGTGGGCGGCCAGGTCTTTCATCGTGGGAATGAAGGCGGGGCTCATGCTGAAGCTCCGCAGGCCCATCGCAAATAGCAGAACAAATGCCCGCGGCTGGCCGGCCATTTCGCCGCAGAGTGTCACGGATTTGCCGGCTTTTTCGCAAGCCTTGATGACGTGGGAGAGAACCTTGAGCACCGGCGGCGCGAGCGGCTGGCAAAGGTGGCTGACCTTGGGATTGTCGCGGTCGGCGGCCATCAAGTACTGCACCAGGTCATTGGAGCCGATGGAGATGAAGTCCACCTCCGGCAGCATGTCCTTGATGGAGATGGCCGCGGCAGGGACTTCGAGCATCATGCCAAGCTTCACATCGCTGCCAAAACTCTTGTGTTCCTGCCGCAACTGCTGGGCGGCCTTGTTGACCATCGATTTGACTTTGCGAATTTCCTCCAGCACCGTAATCATGGGAAACATCAGGCGGACGCGGCTGCCAACCGCTTCCGCATGGGCGGCTGCTCGGAGCACGGCCCGCAACTGGGTGGCGAAGAACTCCGGGTGCTCAAACGAGAGGCGAATACTTCGCCAGCCCATGAAGGGGTTGGCTTCCTGATGGGTATGGCCGAGGTAGGGGACCGTCTTGTCGCCGCCGATGTCCAGCGTGCGGATGGTGATGGTCCGGTTGGGGCTGGCGTCGATGACTTCCTTATAGGCGATGTACTGTTCTTCCTCGTCCGGCACGTCGGGGTGCGTGAGATAGAGATACTCCGTGCGGAACAAGCCGACGCCGCTGGCCCCCATGGCGACAGCGGCGCGGGCGTCGATGCCGCCGTTGATGTTGGCCAGCAGTTCCAGGTCGATGCCGTCTTGCGTGCGAGCCGGCTGGTCGCGGTTGGCGGCGAGCTGGTCTTTGAGGAGGAAAAACTCGCGCTCCAGCTTGAGGTAAGCGCTGCGTTGTTCGGCGTCGGGATTGACCAGGACGTGGCCGCCGCGAGCATCCACGACAATGGTATCGCCCGTCTTTACGTGGCGGAGGATGCCTCTCATGCCCGAGATGGCGGGGATGCCACGACTACGGGCGATGATGGCGGCGTGGCTGGTCTGGCTGCCGGCTTGCGTGACGATGCCGCGGACTTCCAGCCCGCCGAGCGTGACGACCTGGGAGGGAAGCAGCTCGTCCGCGACGACAATCACCGGGCCGCTCAGGACGCTGGTCGCCTCGGGCCGGGCAACGTCAGACAGGTGGGCGCGGAGGCGGATGACCACATCCCGCACGTCGTTGACACGCTCCCTGATGTACTCGTCGTTCGTCTTGGCAAAGAGGATGGTGTATTCGTCCAGCAGGCGGTGCAGCGCGGCCTCGGCGGTGAGGCGGTCATTGACTACCCAGGTGCGGACCTTGTTGGTGAAGGCGGCATCCCGCAGGATGGACTCGTGAGCGGCAAAGATGGCGGCTTCGGCAGTGCCAACCTGGCTGGCAACCTTGTGATGCAAGGCGCGCAGCTCCGCGGCCGCCTTGTCACGGGCAGTTTCGTAATTAGCCAGCTCAGCCGTAACTTCGTTATCCTCCAGGCGTTTGGTATCCGGGTCCACGAAAATCTCGTGGATACAGTAAGCCGTACCAACGGCGACACCTGGCGAGACGGAAATGCCTTTGCGCATACGGAGGGAAATGTAACAGTAAAAGTGCGGCAAGACAAAGGGCGCGAGGTTATAATATGGGCGCAAGGGGTTCAGCCAGAAGGACTTGCAGTTTACGAGGCCGATCGGACGACAACATCGGATAGGGTTCCTGCGGCAATCAGCGTACCAAGGCGGTCCGTTCGCGGAACGGGTGCGGGTTGTGGAAAATCCCGGCGAGCGATATACTTACGCACTTTCGCATAAGTGGTTGGCGAGTCGATTCAACAGGCACGGTTGGAGAAATTTTGTTTCATGCGGTTCAGTCAACTCGACCAGGTGCTGGAACTTGAGCCAGGGGTGCGAATCAGGGCGGTGAAGCGTCTCTCGGCGGACGAACATTACCTGAAGGACCATTTTCCCCGGTTCCCGGTGATGCCGGGAGTCATCATGCTCGAGGCCCTGTACCAGGCGAGTGCCTGGCTGGTGCGGCAGAGCGAGGGATTTGCCCATTCCGTCGTCCTGCTGAAGGAAGCGCGAAACATCAAGTATTCGGGTTTTGTCGCCCCCGGCCAAACGCTGGAGGTGACGGCGGAAATCTTGAAGCAGGATAGCGTGCTGACGACCCTGAAGGTCCAGGCGACCGTGAGCGGCAACATCGCCGTCGCGGGCCGGCTGGTGCTGGAACGATTCAACCTGGCGGACCGTTACCCGCTGCGAACGGACACCGACCCTTACTTGCGAAACGAAACCCGTAACACGCTGGCAAAATTGCTGTCGCCCCCGGTGGGGCGGCCGGAATGACCAATACTTTGCCGCGAAGTGTTTAATTGGACTGGAGTACCTTGGACATGCCTACTAAAGACGAGATTTTCAAGAAGGTTCAAACGGCGCTGGTGGATGCACTGGGGGTTGATGAGGAGGAGGTAACTCCGCAGGCCACGCTAGTGGGGACTCTGGGGGCGGAGTCGATCGACTTTTTGGACATCGTCTTCAAGCTCGAAAAGGCGTTTGGCGTGGAAATCCCCCGCAAGGACCTCTCCCCCGAGGACATTCTGACCAACGCATCGTACGTGCAGGACGGCAAAGTGACGGTTGCGGGGATTGCCGAGCTCAAGAAGCGGATGCCGTTCGCGGACTTTACGAGCTTCGAGGCCAGTCCGCAAATCCGCGACTTCAGCAACCTGATCACCGTCGGCGCGCTTTGCAAGTACGTCGAGTCCAAGGTGGGAGCCTGAGCTAATTCCGAATGACGAATTCCGAATGACGAATGAGTAATCGTCATTCATTCGTCATTCGTCATTCGATTTTCGTCATTTCCAATGCGCTGGTTCTGGATCGACAAATTCCTGGAGTTTGAACGCGGCAAGCGGGCGGTCGCGGTGAAGAATGTCAGTATTGTCGAAGAGGAAATCGATCAGTATCAGCCGGGCTTTCCCGTGTTTCCCAATTCCCTGGTGATCGAGGGAATGGCGCAGACGGCCGGGCTGCTCATCGGCGAGGTGAGCGGTTTTGAGGCCCGCGTGGTGCTGGCGAAGATCGGGAAAGCCGTGTTTCACCGTTATGCCTTTCCCGGCGACCAGCTCCGCTATACGGCCGTGGTGCAGGACATGCAAAGCGATGGCGCAATTGCCACGCTGACCAGCCATATCGGCCTGGAGCTGCAAGCCGAAGTGGAGATGATGTTCGCCTTTCTCGATGATCGGTTCCCCAGCGGTCCGCTGTTTGAACCTGTTGAGTTCCTGGCAATGATCCGGGCCTTCGGCATGTACGACGTTGCCCAGGCCGGCGGCCAGCCAATTCCACTCCCGCCTTTCTACGCCGAAGCGGAACGGGCGGCGCAGGCGGCCTATCCGACCGGGCCGGCGACAGCGGCCAAGTAATTGCCGGCAATTCTCAGGAACTCGATAACGGGCGATTCAATAGAAAAAAGCCGCGGCACTTGGCTGCGGCTTGATGGTTCACGCGGGTGTAATCCTTACGGCAATTAGAATATTCCGCCGCCGCCGCCGCCGCCCTGGCCGCCGCCGCCGCCGCCGAAGCCGCCGCCCTGGCCCTCCGTGGTGCCGGAACCATCCACGAAGTTGAAGGTGGAGACTTCGGTCACCGCCGAGAAGAACGGGCTCGGCGAGACGCGGACATAACGCCGGTCGGCTGAAATCACGGCGTTGGAGCCCATGGAGGCACCTTCCGGCAGGAGAATGATCACCGGACGATAGCCGACCGCTCCGCGGCCGAAGAAGCCGAGGCCGTTGTCTGCCAGAAGTCGCTGGGCAGCGCCGAACCTTTGGGCCGCCCCGGAGTTGCTGAACTGCCCCATTTGCTGGGCCAGGATGGCGCGGTTGAAGGCGTTCTGGACCTTGGCGACCTGAGCCACCTGGGCATCCGGCAGGGCTTCTTTGCGCCGGCCAAAGTCGAGGGCGAAGTTCACCTCGGCGTCTTTATCCCCGAGCTTGATTTGCTGCTGCTGCTCGATTTGCTTGTCGGTCCCGTAATGCAGGTAGACCGTTACCGTCACATTGCCGGTGGTGGGCCGGCCCCAAGCGGTGCGCAGCAGCGCCCGGTACTTCCCCTGGAAGCCTTCGCCACAAGCATACATTTCGCTATATCCATCCGCCGAGGTTCCTTGATCGGCCGCGGAGGCATCGCCAAAAAAGGTGCCGCCGGCGATGGACCGCGGATTGCCCATCGAGCAGACGGTCCCGGAAGGCTCAATAACCATCAGGTCGATGTCCGCATCGCCTGTCCAATTGATACGAACCACCACGTCCCGGACCATCGCATTTTGCACGGCCCGGTTAAAGTCCTCCGCTTCAGCCTTGCGCTTCGCTTTGATGAGCGATTCGTAGGTGGCTTTACCAATGCGGAAGGCGTCCTCGCCAATCTTCCGATCTTCCTTGGACCAGGACTGGCGGAGGATGCCCACGCAGGCCCATTTGATGCCGGCAATATCATTCAGCGACTTCGCCAGAGCGAGCCCCTGCAAGTACGGCTCAATCCGCGCCGGGCTGATCTTGGCGACTTGCTGATAGAGCTTGAGAGCCCGCGCCTTCAACCCGCAACGGGCCATGTATTCGGCGACATACAGAACCTGTTCTTCATTTCCGGCCAGATCGATGGCGGACATCAATGCCCGCTCCAACTCATCCGGAGAAGCGGCAGGATCGGCCTGAATCGCCAGCCCCAGGGCTTCGTACATCCAGGGTTCCACCAAACCGTTCTTGAGGGAAGACTGAATCAGGGTGCGGACTTCGCCAAACTTCTTTTCCGCCACGAACTCGCGAGTGGTCTGACGCACGTCGGCCAGAATCTGACGCAGTTGCGTTTCGTCCTTGGCGTTGGAAATTTCTTCCTTTTTCGTCTCGAAGAATTTGTCCCACGAGCCCTTCGCGGTCAGCCGCTTGCCGGTGACCGTGGGGAGTTTGACGCGAGGAGCGGGGGCAGGAGCAGCTTCCAGCTTGGTCGGCCCTTTCTTGGTGCCTAGCGACAGGTCGTCTTCGACGGCAAACATTCCACCGCCGCCACCACCCCCCATCCCACCGCCGCCACCACCCATCCCACCACCACCACCACCCATGCCGCCGAATCCCCCTCCCTGTCCGCCGCCCTGGCCGCCCTGGGTAAGGCCAAACGGAGTAGGATCCACC
>JBKJNY010000211.1:0-11311 GCA_046593355.1 Pirellulaceae bacterium
CATCCACAACTGACGCTGGCCGGAGTCTACGGAGCCCTCAGCTACTATCATGCTCATCGCGAGCAAATCGATGAGCAGATGAAAAAGTCTGACGACTTCGCGGAATCGCTGCGGGAAAAATACCCTTCCAAGTTGGGGGCCAAGCTGGAGCGTTCCACTTAGGAAATGCCGCTCAAGTTCCATCTCGACGAGAACATCGATTCCGCAATTGCCGACGGACTTCGTCGCCGAGGTTTCGATGTGACGATGCCGGTCGATGTCCATCTCATTGGGGCATCCGATGAGGAACATCTGGCATTTGCCCTACGCGAGCAGCGAGTGCTGCTGACGCATGACGACGATTTTCTGGCGATTGCCGCCAGCGGAGTTCCACACGCCGGCATCTTGTACTGTCGCCCGCAAAGCCGCTCCATAGGGCAAATCATTGCGGCGATGCTGCTCCTCTCCGATTGCCTTTCCGCCGATGAAATGGCCGGACATGTCGAATTCCTGTAGCCTAATGTGGGGTAGGCTTCCGGCCTGCCCAGAAAATCAACCCGCTGAAGTGAGTTACTACAAACATCTCGGAGCTACTTCATGCCCACCTCCCTCTCCCGCCGCCATCTCCTTACCTCTTCCGCTGCCATAGCCGCCGGTGCGGCGCTATTGACCGAAGCGATCTACGGCCAGGACAACCCAGCCGCCAATGTCGCCGATAAGGGGGCCGATATCAAAATCAGCGCCCTCCGCGGCTTTCGGGTGGGGACGAAGGCGTTCATCAAAATCGAAACGAATAAGGGTATCTTCGGTTGGGGGGAAGTGACGGGGCTCGACCCCAACATTGCGGTGCAGCTCGCGCAATCGCTGTTTCAATTGCTCGATGGCGAAAACCCCACGCGGATTGAGCATCTGTGGCAGAAGCTCTATCGCTCGCATCGCGACATGCGGGGCGGCCCGTTCATGACGCACGTCATCTCGGCCATCGACATGGCCCTCTGGGACATCACCGGCAAAGCTTGGGGCGTGCCGGTCTATCGCCTGCTCGGCGGGCCGACGCGGGACAAAATCCGCGTCTATCCCACGCCGAAGGCCCAGAAGACCGGCACCGGCGGCCCGCATCCGTACTCCGGCGACCCGCCCGACATCGAGAATCTGGTCAAGGCGGTGAAGGACACGCGCGAGCGGGTCGGCAAGGACGGCACCGTCATGTTCGACGCCCATTGCGCCGTCCCCCCCGCCATGCTCATCCAGTTCGCCGCCGCCATCGAGCCTTACAACATCCTCTTCCTCGAAGAGCCGGCCGTCCCCGGCAACATCGAAGTCTTCAAGCGGCTCAAGCAGCACATCAAAATTCCGCTGGCCACCGGCGAGCGGGACCGGACCATCTGGGGAATGTTGCCGTATCTGCAAGAGCGGTGCATCGACATCTTGCAGCCGGACTGCGGCCACACCGGCGGCATCACGCAGATGAAGAAAATCGCCACGCTGGCCGAGGCCTACTTCGTCCCCCTCGCCCCCCACTGCACGTGCAGCGAGCTGGGCGTCTCCGCCAGCCTGCACGCCTCCTTCGCCGTCCCGTTCATTCTCATTCACGAAATGTACCTCGACGGCCACATCATGCCCGCCGGCGTCGCCAAGAAGACCTTCACCGTCGACGACAAGGGCTACGCTTCGTTGCCGCAGGGTCCAGGGCTCGGCGTGGAGGTGGACGAGTCCATGTTCGCCAAAGTGAATGCCGATCCCAACCGCGTCTTCAAATGGCCGAACCCGACTCTGTCGGACGGAGCGGTGAGGGACTACTAGCGGGGGGAATGACGAAATCCGAATGACGAATGACGAAGGAATTGCGCATGGACATCCCCGCCGAATTCCTGTCAGCCGCCATCAACGCTTTCGAGGCCAACAAGCGGCTGGCGGATCGAGCCGTTGCACAAGTGCCCGACGACAAACTCCACGTCGCTCTGAGCGAGGACACGAACTCCATTGCCGTCATCATGAAGCATATCGCGGGGAACTTGATTTCTCGCTGGACCGACTTCCTGACAATGGATGGCGAGAAACCGGGGCGAAATCGAGATGGCGAGTTCGTCGACTCATTCAGCAGCCGGGCGGAACTATTGGAATTCTGGGAGCGCGGCTGGGCCTGTTTGCGCGAGACGCTACACAGTCTGAAGCCGGAATATTTCGGAAAGACCGTATTGATCCGTGGGGAACCGCATTCCGTGCCGCTCGCCCTCCAGCGCTCGCTCGGGCATACCTGTTACCACATCGGACAGATCGTTCAAGTCGCCCGCATCCATGCCGGGGAACACTGGCAGACACTGACGATTCCCAGGGGTGGATCCGAGCAATTCAACCAGGCGAATTGGGGACAAATCGGAAAGTCGCATTCTTGAATCGTGGCAATCGATCAGCATTGGCCAGCCGCGAGCGTTAGAATGGCAGGAATGGAAAGCAGTCCAGTTACTGTCGCCGTACCGGTGCGAGTATCGTACCGGCATTGGCTGTCACCATTGGCTGCGCTCGTCGCCCTCGTCGCAGCTCCCTGGTTGTGGCTGTTCTTTTCGTCACTGGGAATCAATTCACTCTATGGTTTGCAGATCTTGATTCCATCGGTCTCCATAGCTGGACTGCTCCTGTTCGCGGTCGTTACGGCGCTGCTGGATGTGAGGCAGCGGACATGCTGGCTGGTGGTGTTCGTGGTTGTCACCTCGGAGAGCCTCAGTGCCGCCGCAGCCGAAATGGTCACCCACGCGAATTACTTGCCAGGGAATCCAGGGCTGCGTGACCTGGTGCGGGACCAGGCTACCCTGCACTTTGTCTTCAGCCTGGCAAGGGTGCTGGCGGTGCATACTCTTCTCTGGCCCCTCCGCGCGCTGCTGGGCTGGCAAGTTCATTGGCAGGCTGAACGGCCTTCCCCCAAGGCGCGACTGACGATATGGCACTTTGCCGGCTGGGTTGCATTGATTACGTTTTTGGTCGCCCGGACAGGTCCGCCAATAGGGAATTCCCTCCACGGCGAGTTGGCGGTGGCTGCTGCTTCCCTGGCCGGACTGCCGGCACTGATTCTGGCCACTCGACGCCAGCGATTCGGGTTTTGGGTTCTCGTCTTGCTGGGGGGAATCATTGCCGGATCAGGACTGGGCTACATTGTAACCAAGGTCACGGGAGGAGGCAGTGGGTTTCCCTTATGGTCTTGGGGACTCGCCAACGGCACGGTGGCAGGCACTGTGTTGCTGCTGGTCTCAATTCTCCGCTGGGCCGGTTGGAGATTTCATCTCCCGCTTTCCCGTCCGGAGGCGGCTGCATGGCGCGGTGCAACCGCGGGGAAGCCAGCGAACTCATTTACCCGCCGGGACCTTCAGTTCAGCCTGCGCTCGCTGCTCATGCTGACCACGCTCCTTTGCCTGGGACCAGGGGCTTACATCGCCTGGGAGCGGGAGCAATGCCGCCAAGGAAGTGAGATTCTCGCCCGGATCGAGCAGGGGCTTGGGCAGCAGGGTTCAAGCTATCCGCGTCCTCCCTGGCTGCAAGCTGTGCTCGGAAATTGCGCCTTCCGGCGAGTCAGTACCATTCATACGAAACGGACGAGTTTCGGGGCTGCGGACCTCGCTCTATTGTCGGGCCTACCCAAGTTGGACACGTTGTTGCTGGACAATACTCCGGTCACCGATGACGGTATGGCTTTCCTAGCGCGAGTCAAAGACCTCCAGACCCTTTCGCTCGCGGGAACCCCGGTTACCGATAACGGTCTCGTTCACTTGACGCCGCGGACGGGACTCTGGCACTTGATGCTTAACAAAACCAGCGTAACGGATGCCGGTCTCGTCCACTTGTCCGGGCTGACCAATCTCCGGACGCTCTGGCTCCAGGAAACCCGCCTCACCGACGATGGCCTGGCGCACTTGTCGCCGCTCGTCAATCTCGAATACTTGTTCCTCGACAACACCGGAGTCGGCGATGCGGGCCTGATCCCCCTGTCGGTCAACCTGAAGCGGCTGGGGCTCGGCAGCACCGAGGTTTCGGATGCGGGACTCGTTCACCTGATGGCGCTCGCGAACCTTGACTACCTGTCGCTTGACAGTACGAAGGTAACAAACGCGGGGCTCGTCCATTTATCCGGGCTCACCAGTCTCCAAACGCTCCGGCTCGCGGACACCAAAGTCACCGACGACGGCTTGGCTCACCTGTCCTCCCTCGTGAACCTCGAATACTTGTTTCTCGATAACACCGAGGTCGGCGACGCGGGCCTGGCCCATTTATCAGCGGACCTGAAATGGCTGGGACTGGCCAATACCAAGGTTACGGACGCCGGTCTGGTGACAATCTCCCGGCTCACCAAGCTGGAGAATTTGGATCTCAGCAACAATTCAATCACGGACGCCGGCCTCGCGCATTTAGAGGCTCTGCCGAGTTTGGATACTCTCGTGATCAAGAATACACAGGTAACGAAAGCTGGTGCGGCGAAGCTCAATAAAAAGTGGCCGGCGTTGAAGATTCAGCGGTAAACAGCGGTATTCGACTATTCTCCGATCACCTTCACGAGCACCCGCTTCGCCCTCCGCCCGTCAAACTCGCCATAAAAAATCTGTTCCCACCGGCCGAAGTCGAGCTTGCCGGCGGTGAAGGCGACGACGACTTCGCGGCCCATGATCTGCCGCTTGTGGTGGGCGTCGGCGTTGTCCTCGCCGGTCCGGTTGTGGGCGTACCGCTGCGGCGACGGATCAAACGGCGCGAGCTCCTCCAGCCATTTCTTATCAATCGCACTTCTCTGATTTGGCGCAGAGGATTTGGCCGAGCTTACGCTGCGGCCCAACACGGCCGAGATTCTGCAGCGAGACCATCTGCTGGTGAGGGTCGTGCTCGAAGTCAAAAGCGAGTCCGCCCTCACGATCTTTTCCGGTCGGGGAGGCGGCGAACGTTTTCGCATGGAATTGCTCGATGAACCATTGCGAATGGTGGGGCGATGTCAATTACAAGACTTGTAGCCAGACACATCGGATTATTTTGAGTGAAGAGCAGAGGCTTGCGCGATGCTTCACTTCTGGAGAGGTCGTTTCGGGAGACCCCACTAAGAAATGTGAGTTTCAAAATAATTTTAGATTCTACAGCAGGAACAACTGCCTGATTCCCTGCACGCCGCTGGGAGTTGGGCTCGTGGAGAGAACTCCGGGGGGCACTGAAACAAAGTCGAATGGCGTAACTGCTCATTCGATTTGTGTTCCCAAAACTCCCGAAGAAATTGAGATGGGGCTGTAAGGACTGCGCCCGTTGAAAACCGCTGTCGAGGATGTGGCAGCGGGACGAGTGGTCTTTGAAAATGCGGCGGGATAGACCGTGATTCGGAGGGAATCTATCATCCATTCCCACGGGGACTGGCAGGATCTCGTCGATGAAAGTGAACCGCAAACGAGCGACTCGGCTGACACTTCATTCCGTCGTTCGCTCGATTGTCGGTGGCTTGGAAGAGCGTGTCGGCGGAGACGCTAGGAATGGAATGACCTTGGTGGAACTGCTGGTGGCGATCGCCATCGTAGGAATCCTGATCTCGCTCTGCCTGCCCGCCATCCAGTATGCCCGCGAGGTCGCCCGACGGCTGTCGTGCCAGAATCACCTGAAACAATTCGGCGCCGCGGTAGCGATTTATCACGATGCCCAGCGGGTGGTTCCCATTAGCGTCTCGCCGTGGCGGGAGGGAACTAATCCCGCTCCCCAGCGGAACGGGAAAGGCTGGATCGTGAGCATCCTGCCCATGCTGGAGGCCAATGGCGTTTATGACAGAGTGAGTCCGGGGTTTAGCGGCGATTTTTTCTCCGGCGGCGGACTCATGGACCCGAGCGTCCGCCAAGCCCTCTCCCTCGATCTCGAAGTGCTGCATTGTCCGTCCGACTCGTCGGGCCCCAAGTCCAATGCTCAATTTGATTTCAAGGGGATTGAGGTGACGCTCACCAGTTATAAGGGGGTGATTGGCGACACCCGGATCGGCGGAGCATCGAGCGTCCACGGCGGTTCGGAACCGGATTGCCATCGCATTGGGGGATGCAACGGCATGTTTCATCGGAATACGTATCAAAGCCCGATTAGTTTTGGCGAGGTATCGGACGGGCTGAGTAACACCTTTCTGGTCGGGGAGGACGTGACGGCCCAGAATATCTGGTCGGTTGCCTATTCCGTCAACGGCGACTACGCCAGTTGCAACGGCAGCATCAACTACTTTCCCAACACTCCAAATAAGTGGTGGAATGTCGTGACTTTCCGAAGCATGCACCCCGGCGGCGCTCAGTTCGTGATGGTCGACGGCTCCGTGCATTTCGTCAGCCAGGCCATCAACATGGACGTTTACCGGGCGCTATCGACCCGTTTTGGCAATGAACAGGCCTCGTTGCCGTAGGTCTCTCGGCGATGCCGCGGCTTCGTACTGGCCGACTGCCCGGGCGGCGGCGGATGGAGTGGGTTTTGACGCTGATTTTCTAGCCCGTGCTTCTCACCCCGCGGGGAGAATTGGTGACAGGCTTGCGTGAGAAACGTGGGCCAAGCTTGCTAGCACGGACTTCTCTTGACCTCGCTTGCCTCGCTCCTGTATTTCTACACCGCCAGCGGACTGTATTTCTACACCGCCAGTGGTCGTTGGACATGTGGCGAGATGCTGCCAAGAGGTTGTCATAATGAAACGAATGGATTCGGGCCGGATTCTTGGTTTTCTAATCGGAATTCTGCTCTGCCTGGGGTCTTCCACCGCCTGGAGCCAGATTCCCGGCCGCAGCTTCCGGTCTTCGATTCCCTCGCGCGTCGTTCCGGCTCAAAATGTCGCACCGATCGAGGAGTCGCCGGAACAGCCAACTCCTGCCATACCTTCCAAACTCAATCCAGTGGGGCAAGCGTTTCCCGGGGAACTTAGACCTCTCACCATCGCCGGCGAGAGTCAGCCCGCCGCCGAGCCGCTCCCCGCGCCTGGTGAGCCCGCCGAGCCGAAAGTCGCCTGGCGACCCGCGCGTGTAACATCGACCAGGCCGCTGCGAGCCGACATAGCAGCCGATGGTTCGACAAGTTCCAAGCTGCCGCCGAAAACCAGCCATCCAGCCGTCAATGCTTCTGGGAAGTCGGACGAGCCATCCACGGGCGTAGGGGAAGCAACCGACGACGGCGTCACCACTCTTGTTAAAGGCGAAGTTCAGCAGGCCTGGACAAAAATCCTCTATGTCTGGAGATTTCCATTCCTGAAGACCAAGGACTTCGATCTCTCCCTACAAGTCATCATCGGCGGCCTGTTCCTACTTTGGATCGGTCAAAAGCTGGCCCGCCGCCTCAGCACCTGGCTGGGGGAAACCGTCCTCCGCCGCGTCGGACTCCCCCCCGCGACAGCCGCTCCGTTGCAGAAGGTCTCGTTCTACGTGCTGTTCGGGCTGTTCGCGGTCTTCTCGCTGCAACTCGTCGGCGTGCCGATGACGGTGTTTACGTTCTTCGGCGGTGCCCTCGCCATCGGCATCGGCTTTGGCAGCCAGAACGTGATGAACAATTTCATCAGCGGCCTGATCCTGCTGATCGAGCGGCCGATCCGCGTGGGGGACGTGATTCAGATCGACAGCCACAGCGGCAAGGTCAGCGAGATCGGTGCCCGCTCCACGCGCATCACCACTCCCTCCAATCTGGAAGTCATCATTCCCAACAGCACCTTTCTGCAAGGGAACGTCGTCAACTGGACACTCTCCGACGACATAATCAGCAGCAAAGTCATGGTCGGCGTCGCCTACGGCAGCCCCGCGCGGGAAGTGGCTCGGCTGCTGAGGCAAGCGGCCGAGGAGCATGAGCAGATTCTGAAAGCGCCCGAACCCGGCGTCTCCTTCACTGAGTTCAGCGACCACGCCATGCAGTTCGAGCTCAGCTTCTGGCTGAAGATGAGCCAGGCCGACCGCGGCAGAGTGGAAAGCGACCTGCGGTTCAAAATCGACGAGCTCTTCTCCGATGGGGGCATCGTCATCGCCTATCCGCAGCGGGATGTCCATCTCAACCTCATGCGCCCGGTGGAAGTCCGCCTCAGTGAACCGTTTCCCGCCCCGCGCGAACTGCGAGGAGCTGCGTGAGCAAGCGCCGCAAGCAAAAACACCGCGACCTTCGCATCCAGCGGCGGACACAGCCCGGCGCATCGCCCGGCACTGTAGTAGCCGATCCTGCCCAGCCCCAGCCGGAGGTCAGCGTCTTCGCTTATAGCGCGGATAAATTCCACACCGAACCGCTGACCAGCCTGTCGAGAATTCCGCAACTGCTGGCGGACTACTCCGTCGTCTGGATCAACGTCGAAGGACTCGGCGACGCGAAGCTGATCGAGCAATTCGGCGAGCTGTTTGGCCTGCACCGCCTGGCGATGGAAGACGTGGTCAACCTGCATCAGCGGGCCAAGGTGGAGGAGTACGACGAAATCTTGTTTGTCGTTCTCCGCATGATCAACTGCGACCAGCGGGCCGGCACCGAACAACTCAGCATCTTCGTCGGGCCGCACTTCGTGCTCACCTTTCAGGAAGGTGCCCCCGGCGATCCCTTTGGCGGTGTGCGGCAGCGGCTCAAGGATAACGCCGGCCGCATCCGCAAAAGCGGCAGCGACTACCTGGCCTACGCGCTGATCGATGCCGTCGTTGATTCCTACTACCCGGTCCTCGAACAGTATGCCGAAAGACTGGACGTTCTTGAGGACGCCGTTCTGGAGCGGCCCACGCGGGAAACAATGGATCAGCTTCACCAGGTGAAGGCGGACCTGCTGCTCGTCCGCCGGGCCATCTGGCCGAAGCGTGAGGCACTCGCCCATCTGATGCGGGAAACCACGCCCCAAATCACCGACGCCACCCGCGTCTACCTCCGCGATTGCTATGACCACATCGTGCAGATCGTCGAGCTGCTGGAAACCTACCGCGAGCTCACCGCCGATCTCCGCGACCTCTACATGTCTTCCATCAGCGCCCGCATCAACGAAACCATGCGCGTGCTGACCATCATGTCCACCCTCTTCATCCCCCTGACCTTCATCGCCGGCGTCTACGGCATGAATTTCGATCCCGATACGTCCCCCTGGAATATGCCCGAGGTCCGCTGGTATTATGGCTACCCCCTCTGCCTCCTCCTGATGGCTGTCACCGCCACCGGGTTAATAGCTTACTTTTACAAGCAGGGTTGGCTGTTTCGAGGAAAGCAGTAAAGAGCCCCGTCAGGACAGTTGACTATTCCGCCGCCGGTTTATCGCGTCGGAACACGGCCACGACATCTTCCACGGGGACAACATAAAGCGCGTTGTCGGCTTCAAAATCGACGGGGATGGCGTTCTTGGGGTGGAAGAGAATTTTGTCGTATTGCTTGAGGGGTACGTCCTCGTCGTTTTCGATCTGGGCGGAAATGGCGACGATGCGGCCGGTGATCGTGGGGATTTCGGACTGGTCGGGTAAGGCAATGCCCCCCTTCGTCTGTCGCTTGGGCTCATCTTTGCGGACTAGCACGCGGGCCCCAATCGGTTCGACGTATTCAAAGGTCTTGGTGGCGGTCTTGGCCATGGTGCGTCGCACAGGGGATTTCGTGACGGAAAGCGGGTGGTATCATCAGGTTACAAGCGGCACGAAGCGACGGCAAGTGCTTAGCCCCCGCGTCCACTCGTGAACGAGCGTCGCAAAGTAGCGCTAGTGTCCCGCTGACGACGACCCGCATACGCCGCGTGGACGCGGCGGCTAAGCTTGGCAAAAATCCCTTTCGTTACCCTTGTCAGCGGGCACGATTTTGGCAAAATAAGGAGTTTCCAAATTGGCCAACGAAACGACTTGTCTCACGCCCACGCAAAGCCGTGGACGTGCCACCCGGAATACCTTTAGAAACTTGCTATGGCTGAAACACTGAACGTCAAAGTCCGCGGCGAAACGGGGACGTCCCGCATGCGGCGGCTGCGGAAAACCGGGGCGGTCCCCGCCATTCTGTACGGCCACGGCGAAGCGAACGTCAATCTGGCGGTCCCCTCCAAGGAGTTGATGGCGGCCGTGCGGCACGGCGGCAAGCTGGTCTCGCTCAAGGGGGATGTCAGCGATAGCGCCCTGATCCGCCAGGTCCAATGGGACGTGTATAGCAAGTACATCATCCACCTGGACCTGATGCGGGTGGATCTGACCGAGCTCGTCAACACCACGGTGCGGCTGGAGCTCAAGGGAACTCCCGCCGGCGCTGCCGAGGGGGGGGTGCTGCAATTCATCGCGCACGAGATCGAAATCGAATGCCCGGCTGCGTCCATTCCGGACAAAATTGTCGTCAGCGTTCTGGAACTCAAGCTCAACGCGGCGATTCACGTTTCGGACGTGAAGCTGCCGGAGGGGGCCAAGCTCATCACGCATGGCGAAGGCGTGGTGGTGCAATGCGTCATGCCGCGTAAGGACGAGGAAGCACCCGTTCCTGGCGCTGAAGGGGCCACCGGCGTCGAGCCCGAACTGATCAAGAAGGAGAAGACGGACGAGGAAGAGGCGGAGGAGAAGGAAAAGGAGAAGAAGGAGAAGAAGTAAAGCAAATTTCAGATTTGAGATTTGGGATTTGAGATTGGGTATGAAGCTAGTCGTGGGACTTGGAAATCCTGGAACGCAATACGCCGGCACGCGGCACAACGTGGGGTTTGAGGTATTGCGGGTGTTGGCGGAGAAATATGGTAAGGCGTCCCCGCGGGCCAGGTTCCAGGGGGAGACGGTGGAAGCGAAAATCGGCGATGAGAAGGTATTGCTCCTCACGCCGCTGACCTTTATGAATTTGAGCGGTGGCAGCGTGCTGGCCGCGCGGGACTTTTACAAAATCGAAAATGAAAACCTGCTGATAGTCTGCGACGACTTTGCCCTCCCGCTGGCCAAACTGCGGTTTCGGGCCAAAGGGACGTCCGGGGGCCAGAAGGGACTGGAAGACGTGATCCGCCGCTTGGGGACCGACGAGTTCCCCCGGCTGCGAATTGGAATTGGCACCCCCCAGCCGGGGCGGGACGTGACGGGCTACGTGCTCGGCAAGTTCACCAAAGAGGAACGACCGGAAATTGAAACTGCTCTGACCCGCGCGACCGAGGCCGCCGCCCTGTGGACGAAAGCCGGGACTCAGCAGTGCATGAATCAGTACAACGCTTCGTAAAGTAGTCCGCTCACTCCGTGAGCGCGGTATTCCTGGAATGCGGGCCGGCACACAGAGTGTGCCGGCTACTATCGAGCGATCAACAGAGAATTTGAAGGAGTTTGCCTTGGCTCAAAACGTGTATGAAAACCTGGTGATTCTGGACTCCAACAAGTACGCCCAGAATCCGGCCGATATGGGGGCCCAAATCCCCAACCTCGTCAGC
>JBKJNY010000222.1:0-18204 GCA_046593355.1 Pirellulaceae bacterium
AGGCCCGCGGACATGGTTAAGTTCCTTTCGTCAAGGGTTCGGAAATCAAGACAATTCCCGAAACTTAACCCCGCGGCCTCTTTCTCCATAGCATCTGAAGCGCCAGCGAAGGAAGGCGCCGCGCCAATGTGCGGTCGCATTTACTGCCCGAACTCCGTCGCCGCGCCGTCCTTCGCTTGCGCTTCAGGCTGGTGTTAAAACGACGCCTACGTGATCACGCCCGTCAGCTTGAGAGCCGACATGATCCCCAGGCAGACAAAGAAGCAGCCGCCAACAACCAAGCCGATCTTCACGAACAAATTCGGCCGCAGTTCCTTGGGCAGCAGGATCGTATTGATGAACAGCGTGTGCCAAGCGCTGATGGCGAAGGCAAAGTTGTAGCCGCAGGTGGCCACCTGGAAAATCCAGCCCGGCTTTTCCGTGACCCACACGAGCGTCAGCCCGCAGGTGCAATAGCCGACGAACACCGCGAAATAGAGATATCGCACATAGCCCGCGTCCAGCGAGCGGGCGGTGGGGCTGGCTGTCCAAATCACATCCACCCAGCGGCGGGTAAAGCCGTCGATGGTGGAAGCCATGCTGGTGATGAGCGTCAAAAAACCGCAGAACAGCGTGCCGAACCAAAACATGGCTCCCACCCGCGGGCCGGAGAAAAAGCTGGACAGGCCTATCTCCGTCGCCAGCACTCCCTCCTGGGGCGAACCGACTTTCTCCGCCACTTTGCCGGCCGTCATCGCCGCCATGTCCCAGCCGTTGCTGCTGGTTCCGCGCGGCAGGAACTCGACCGACAGGATGCTCGGCAGGGCGACGCCGATGAAGCAGGCCAGCATCCAGGCCAGCGTCTGATCGCGGACGACGTGGTTGTACCACTTCCGCCACCGAGGGAGCGACTCGGCATTCACGTCGAACACACACCCGACGTGCGACAACGTGATTCCCTGTCCTCCCACCATGCTCGGAATCGCGCCGACGTGATGCCCCATCCCCCAGCCTTGATCGCGGGTAAAGTTGCTGATGGGCGTGTTGGTCAGCCCGCCGTTCCCCGCGATGGCCGCCAGGCCGGCGATCACGGCAATCAGGCTCCAATCCACGTTCGGCAGCGTCCCCTTGGTGGCGACTTGCACGAAGACATTATCGACGTTGAAACCGTCCTGGATTCCGTCGCCGTCCGTGTCGTCGAATTTGACCTTCTTCCCACTCGCGTCCTTGGCCCAGTCGTCCGGCTTGTCATCCCCATCGGTATCAACCGTCTTGGGAAGGGTCGCCTCCATGCCATCCAGCCGGCCGTCGCCATCAAAGTCCTCGCCGGGATCGAGCTTGCCATTGCCGTTAGCGTCTTCGCCGCGTTTCACTGGCACATTCCCCACCTTGGTGAAACCGCTCGTGATTTCCCACCAGGTGGAGGGCTTGGTGTAGAACACGCCGACGATAATCAGGAAGCCGAGCACCGTGACCAGTTTGAAGGACATCACGGCTTTGAGGGAGTTGTAGATCTTTCCGCCGAAAATCAGCGGCGTCATGGCGGTCAAATAGATGCCCGTGGAGACCGCTTTGTGCAGCCACCAGCCGCTGGTCCAGCGCACCAGCTCTCCCGGTGGATGGCCGAGGATAATGGTCTCCAGGGCGATCGCCGCACCCGTGGCCAAGTAAGGAAAAACCGCGCCCCAATCCAGCATCAGGTAAACTACCAGCCAGAACATTGGACCGGGAAGCGTGCGAAACTTGCCGGTGAAAATCGGCTCCCCGGTATACAGCGTGTAGCGACTGATTTCGATGTTGTAGAGGACTTGCACCAGGATGCTGATCGCGGCCACCCACAGCAGCGAGCCGCCATACTTGGCCGTGACCTCCGGTCCCGCCAGCCATTCACCGCCGCCAATAGCGGCCGCGCCCATCACGAGGCCGGGGCCGATCAGGGCCAGGATGTTCCGCGATTTGAAGGTCGGCGCGTCGATGAGTTCCCCCGCTTCCCACTGGGGCATCTGCTGGCTGCCGGGGTGCGGAGGAACGAACTTGGCGGGCTGTTTTCCTGCGGAAGGAGCGGCTTCAGTCATGGCGGGCTTTGGGAGAGTGGAGAGCCAGTGGCGTTATCATCGGTGCTGGCACTGGTGAGGTCAACCATTAGGCAGAATAATGACGGCAGAATCATGGAAGCGATTCGCTTCATCCTCCTCCATTTTCCTGCCTCCATTTTTCTGCCAGCTCTTTCGCACTTCATCCGTGTCCATCCGTGTTTCATCCGTGGCTCCAAGCTCCCTCCGTCGCGGCCTCACGCGCATCGAAGGGGTTGCCATCTTCCTGATGGCGATGCTCCTCGCCGCGCTCATCCTGCCGACGCTCCTGCAGCATCGCCAGTCCTCGCGCCGGAACACCTGCGAACACCGCCTGACGGACCTGGGCATGACGACTCTGTTTGTCGCCGAGCTCCGGCCGGGAAAGCACTTCTCCGGCTATGCCAATGAGCAAACTATGGATTCCTCCGGCACGCGCGCCAAGACCGGCTGGCAATTTGAGCTGCTGCCGTTCTTGGGGCGGCATGTGGAATTGCGTCTGGACGCAGCGCCGCCCGGCGAGCCGCTCAATCCGCTTCAATTTCTTCCCGGCCCCGAGCAGTTTGGCCCGCGGCAGGAGTTTTACGAGGCGTACGGTCCTCCCGGCCCGGATGCGACGCGCGGCAAGACGCCGGAGCTCTATTTCTCCGAATTCATGTGCCCCGACGACCCCCGCAGCCAGGCCGACAAACGGCAGCCGTGGACGAGCTATGTGGCCAACTGCGGAATGCCGGATAAGACGGACCAGAAGGAGCGCCGGAAGTTCCCGCCGGACTGGCCGGCGAACGGCGTCTTTCTCGATCAGTTTGAGAATCGCAACCCAAGCATTTTCACCTCGCCGCAATTCGTGGAGGATCACGATGGGGCTTCCTTCACGATGATGCTCAGCGAGAACCTCGACTCCGGCCTCTGGACCGACAGTGACGAATCGCGGGTCGGCTTCCTCTGGTCCCCAGGCAATGCCGAGGGCCGACACACGGCCGATTGCCCGGTGCTGTTCATCAACCAGGAGCGCGGCGCGGGGGACGGCAGCGTGCGATTTGCCCGCCCCTCCAGCGAACATCCCGGCGGCGTGCTGATGATGTATTGCGACGGCCGCACCAAGTTCATCGACCAGCGGCTCGACTTCCGCATCTACTGCGCCCAGATGACCCCGGACGGCCAAAATGTCAATCACCCCGGCAGCGATAAGCCCCTGGACCCGCCGTACCGAGAGGTCAGAAAGTAGAATCGTCCAAAACTTGCGTTCCCACGGAGGACCGTGGGAACGAGAAAATATTCGGATGCCAATGTCCCACCAGCCTCCCAACTGGAACCTCCAGCAACTCCAACACTGGCTTCAGTCCGTCATCATGCATCCAGGAGGGGCAGATGAAGGTGCCAAAGACTCAGGGCCCCCTTTCTCCGCGCCGCTCGAAGAAGTCATTCCCCCTACGAGCAAGCAGACCAGTGTGGAGCGATTGGGCGTCTATGCCGCCGCCTATTACCTGCGGCTGGTCGATTGCCTGCGAGAGTTTTTTCCCTGCCTCCGCTTCGCCATGGGAGATGAGGTTTTTGGCGACTTCGCCCTGGCCTATTTGCAAAAGCATCCATCGCAGAGCTACACTCTGCACCACCTGGCGGACCAGTTTGCGAATTTCCTCGCTGAAACTCGGCCTGTTGAACAAGCCGGCTGGGAAAACTTCTTCGTCGACCTCGCCCGGCTGGAGCACGCCATCGAACTCGTCTTCGACGCCGAAGGCCCGGAAGAACCCTCTCCCCCTGGGAGAGGGCAGGGTGAGGGTCTTACCTCCGCGCCGCTGAGTCCGCAATCCACCCTCACCTTCGTCCCCGGCTTTCAACTCCTGGCCTTCCGCTATCCCGTCAGCAGTTACTACACGGCCTGGAAGCACGGCGAGGAGCCGCCGCTCCCCGGCCCGCAAGCCCAATTCATCGCCCTCTTCCGCCGCGACTATATCGTCCGCCGCCACGAGCTGACCCCAGTTCAACACGCGCTGCTCTCCGCTCTTCAGGCAGACGAATCCCTGGAACAAGCCCTTGCCGGCATCGCCCCCCAAGCGTTAGCAGCAGGGCGAACGTCCGACGGCCTAGCTGCGAACCTGCGGGAGTGGTTTGAGGGCTGGACAAGAGCGGGATTTTTTTCTGCGGCCCTGAGAGTCACCTTTTGAATCTACTCACGAGGCGCATCGAGATTCAGGTCGTACCCTTTCCACTCGTTGGAGATGTACTGCTGCGGGCCGAAGGTTCCGCCATTGTCAATTCCGTCGCCTCCCACGCTGTAAAGAACAAAGGTCTGTGCCGCGGGACGATAGACAAAGGGCTTCTCGCAAAACGGATCGAGCGGAATGCCGGCGAGATATTGGGGTGCCAGCGATCCCAATTCGGGCGGATACTCTCCATGATCTGCATGGTAGGCACGTAGAGCCAAGTCGATCATCAGGAGACGGGTCATGCAGATACTTCGATTGACTGCCACCCCATAATGGAAATAACTCGGATTCGCACTCCGGTCGGTTCCAGAAATCAGCACTTGATCCAAACGAAAAGCCCAACGGTCATTCAGGCTATACCAAAGTTGATCTCTGGTGACGTCGTTATAGTCGCGCGATTTCTCAATCGCTTCGAATTCCGCGATGATTTCGCGGACCTTTGGCAATGAAATCCGGTGGCGGATGCGAATGAGATGCGACTCTCCTATAGCGTCAATGGCAATTCCAACAAGGCCGTGAATCAGCAGTCCCTCGTGCTCCAGCATTCCGCCAATTCGGATTGTTGCCATGAGATGTTCGACTGCCAGATCGGGATCGGTCGTTTCTATGGCCGTCGCCTGGGCATCCAGGCCGCGGCTGATGTTGAGAGTGCGGGCGAGTCTCATCCAAATACAATCCGCGGCTGCCAGAAACCTGGCCCAGTGGGCACGGCGATGGCGAGCAGCCGGCCGGAAGAGGCGAGGAGAGCGATTTCCTCCTGGCCATCGACAGCGGAGCCGAAGTCCCGCCGCTCAATCTGCCTGCCGTTGCGGAGGAAGGCTTCTTCTTGCTCGCTCACGGCAAAAGTCGGCATGGACCCGAGCGCCATCAGCGGCGGTATGAATGCCCGGTCAATGCTCTGCGGCGTGATGTCATCCCCATCCAGCGCCTGCGTCACACGGAACGGCCCGATCTCCGTCCGCGTCAGGGCGGACATCACCGCCTCCGTCCCCAGTGCCCGGGCAATGTCCCGCCCCAGTGACCGGACATACGTACCGCTGCCGCAACGGACATCCAGACTCATTTGCGGATAGGCGTATTCGATGAGCTCGACGGAATGCACCTCAATCGGCCGCGGCTTGAGGTCGGGAACTTCCCCTTGACGAGCCAAATCGTATGCACGTTTGCCATCTACCTTCAGTGCCGAGAATGCCGGCGGCTGTTGCTGGATGCGGCCGAGAAATTGCGGCAGGATAGCGCGGACTTGCTGCTCGGTTGGAATTGGCGGATTTGGAAGCTCGACCACAATGCCTTCCACATCTTCCGTATCGCTGTGCCGCCCAAGCAAGAACGTCGCCAGATACCGTTTGGGCATCCGCTGCACATACTCGATCAGCCGCGTCGCCGGTCCGAGGCAAACCACCAGCACTCCGCTGGCCAACGGGTCGAGGGTTCCGGCATGTCCCACTTTATGCGGCTTGACGAGCCGCTGCACACGGTTGACGACGTCACGGGAGGTGACACCGGCGGGCTTGCAGAGATTGAGAAGGCCGAACATAGGTCAACTCATGTCATCAAGTTCGGCCTGGTCAAGCTCCTTCCAACTCTCCGTCATTTCGACCATTCCGGCGAGGTCCAGCAGCTTGAGCCGCTGCAAATAACGGACATATTCACTGGCCGCGATGCCAAGTGCAACTGCAGGATTAGATTCCTCGGTCAGGGTCGTCAGGTCTTCCACCGTCTCGTCGGGAACGTCAACAGTCACCAGCATTGGAATCTCCTCGCTATGCTATTCGTCCTAGGTTGATTATAAGTCGAGCGACGAGGCGATTAGCAATTTAAAATCGAAGAGTGCCCAGAGGTCGGCAGGGCTTTGATGAGCAATTCCGCTAAATCGCTTCGAGAGTGATGCACAATCTTGAACTCCCAGCCCCGCCAGTGTTCGGAATTTGTGCGAGAGCAGTGCCGGCAAATTGCCGCTCGCATTGCGGGCGTGCCCCTCCGGGTACATTACCAGTCCGCTGGAGAGTCGGCCGAGGCCGCGATGGTCGATCTCCACCGTCGTTGGAATGCCGTCGGGATACCTCACGTCATACTCCTGTCCCCCGTGCATGAATTCGATTTTGTCCATGAACGCACGAGTGAGCGGGTGAAACAATGCCGCGTCAGCATAATCCGCCGGCACCAGCATCAAATCCCGCCAAAACTCCGCTGCCGTCCTGACCCCTGACTCCTGACTCCTGACCCCTGCCGCCTGACTCTTCCGCAGCAGCGTCCCCACGATGTAGACCATCGAATGGTCCGCGCTCTGCCGGGTTCGCGGATCGCGCTTATGCGGGTCGCCAATGATGCTGAAGGCGGGTTCGTAGATGGTGATGCGGATCCGCTCGATGTCATTGGGATTGGTCATTAGCGACGGATGAGCGGCCAAGAGGTCGAACAGGCCGCCGATTGCGCCGGCGGACTGATGCTCGTAGAGCCCCAGCTTGAAGTGCATCCCCATCACGGCAAAGTCGCTGCCGCTGGTCGCGAGCTCCAAATCGAACGGGCTGGTGTTTGGCTCGGCTGGTTTTTCGAAGAGGCAGAAGACCGCTTGCGGGTTGCGGAAAATGTCCGCCGGGCCGACGAAGCCCCGGATCGCCCGCCGCATCGATTGCACCGCCACCTCCGCGCTGATGGCGGCGGAGGCCCCTTTGGAATCCGAAAGCTGCTCGCCGTGGCGGATGGCCCGGAAGGGAACGTAGTGAGCGACCGTCAGCCCGATGGCCGACTCAATCTGCTCCGCTGTCGCGCCGAGCATCGCGCCGTAGACCGCCGCCGAGGCGATGGCCCCGTGCAACACATGATCGATCTTATGGTCCTTGAGGCCAAAACACTCCGCCAGCCGGCCGCGGATTTCATCCAGGCATATCATGCCCAGCAGCGCCTGCCTGCCGCTGGCTCCGGCAAGCTGCGCAGCCGCGATGGCGACGGGATAAAAATCGTTGTGCCCGAATTCCCCCCGCTGGTAGCCGGTGCGCGGGTTGTAACCAAAGTTGGTGCCGTTCGCGTCGAGCTCCCGAACGGCCGAGCAGTTGGCAAGCACGGACTTCTCCGGCGACACCAGTTCCCGCGAGCCAAATATCGGCACGCCGCCTGGGTCGGGATAGGCGAGCGCCTCTTCCCGCAGGATTCGCGGCGCGGGGCAATCGGATGCGAGTGCCGCCACCGCGCAGGCGATGCTGTCCAAATGGAACTGCTCCGTCCGCTCCAGCACGACCGCATCCGGCTGGCCAAGTTGGCCCGCGAGGAAGTCAATCGCGTACTGCCCGATCCCGCGGGCCTGGTTCTCATGGCGCGGGAGCTTTACGTAACCGTCTGCCATGAACCGCTCCGAAGGGGAAGCCGTGACTGCGCCCACGACGGCCGCCAGCCGCTGGCCACCAGGATGCCCAATAGGATAATTGCCGCGCCGACCAAGATGCAAATCATCCGCGTTGCCGTACACCCAACGCTGGCCGCTAATCCCCGGACCTTGGCAAGCTGCATCAGCCAGGCGGCGTTCAAAGCCCCGCCGATGAGCAGTGTTGAGCCGGAGACGACGGCGACAGTGGCGATGACGTAATTGAACATAGGAGCATTATACAAGAATAGTACTCATCACGCTCCGCGTGATGAAGTCCTCACGCGGAGGGTGAGGAGTACTTTCGCCTACCCCACCACTCGCTTCACCGCCCGCTGCCAGCTCCCATACCGCTCGTCCCGCTCCGCGGCGGACATCTGGGGCTGGAATTCGCGGTCCAGGGCCCAGTTGCGGGCGATGTCGGACTGGTCCTGCCAGTAGCCAACGGTGAGGCCCGCGAGGTAGGCCGCGCCCAGAGCGGTGGTCTCGGCAACGACGGGGCGGCGGACCGTTGCGCCGACGATGTCGGCCTGGAATTGCATCAGGCTGTTGTTCAGGCTCGCTCCGCCATCGACCTTCAGCGTGGCCAGCGGTAGGCCCGCGTCGCTCCGCATGGCGTCGAGCAGGTCGCGCGATTGAAAGGCCATGGATTCCACCGCCGCCCGCGCAATGTGAGCGGCGGTCGTGCCGCGAGTGATGCCGAAGATTGCCCCACGAGCATCCGGATCCCAATAAGGAGCACCGAGGCCCACGAGCGCGGGAACCAGAATCACGCCGCCGCTGTCCGGCACGCTCGCCGCCAGCTTTTCGACTTCGCCGGATGTCTTGATGATTCCCAGTCCGTCCCGCAGCCACTGCACAATCGCGCCGGCGATGAACACGGAGCCTTCCAGGCAATACGTCGTCTGGCCGTTCACTTGCCAGCCGACGGTCGTCAGCAGTTTGTGCTTGGAAGCTCGCGGCTTGTCGCCGATGTTGAGCAGCATGAAGCAGCCGGTGCCGTAGGTGTTCTTGGCGGAGCCAGGTTCAAAGCAAGCCTGGCCGAAGGTCGCCGCCTGCTGATCGCCCGCGTCACCGGTGATGGGAATGGCCCGGCCGAACAGAGACGAGTCCGTCTCGCCGTAGTGATGGCTACTGGGAAGAACCTCCGGCAGCATCGCGCGGGGAACGCCGAGGAGCTTCAGCAATTCGTCGTCCCACTGGAGCGTGTACATATTGAGCAGCAGAGTGCGGCTGGCGTTGCTGACGTCGGTCACATGCCGCTTCCCTCCAGTCAATCGCCAGATGAGGAACGAATCGACGGTGCCGAATAGGATTTCCCCCTTCTCGGCTCGGCTGCGGAGGCCGGGGATCGTATCGAGCAGGTATTTGATCTTCGTGCCGGAGAAATAGGCATCGACGACGAGCCCCGTCTTGTCGCGGATGGTCTGCTCCGCGCCATCCGCCTTGAGCTTCTCGCAAATGGGGGCGGTGATGCGGCTTTGCCAGACGATGGCGTTGGCGACCGGCTTGCCGGTGGCTTTTTCCCAGAGGACGGTCGTTTCCCGCTGATTGGTCACGCCAATCGCCGCGATGTCTTCCGCATTGCACTTCGCTTTGGTAATCGCTTGCTTCGCAGTCGCCAGTTGCGAGGACCAGATCGCTTCGGGGTCATGCTCCACATGCCCAGGCGAGGGAAGAATCTGGGGAAACTCTTGCTGGGCGGAGGCAACCCCGCGGCCGTCATGACCAAAGAGAATCGCCCGGCTGGAGGTCGTTCCCTGGTCGAGGGCAAGGATGTACTTGGGCATGTCGGTGTCTCCTGGTCTCCTCTCGCAAACCCCCGCCCTGGAGGGCTGGGGCTAAGCTTAGCCGCCTCGTCCACGAGGCGCTGTGCATATACGTTATTCTCCCCGCAAAGCCGCCAGCAGTGGCGCCCGCAACGTGGCCCGGACGGCGAGCAGGCCGGTAACGACGCCGACAATCAGTACTACTCCCAGCATGACCGCCAGCTCGGAAAGCGGCACATGAGCACCCCCCAAAAACATGTGCGGCAGCACACTGAAGAGCGCCGCCAACGTGCCGGTCGCCAGGCCGCCGAGAAGCAGCACCAGGTTCTCCAGCAGCACCATCTCCCCCAGCCGCAATTTGCGGAAACCGACGGCACGGAGCAGGGCCAATTCCTTGCGGCGTTCAAAGACATTCCGCAGTTGCACCGCAGTCAGGCCGAAGGTCCCGAGCAACAGCCCGAGCGCCCCGAGACTGCGGAACGTGCTGATGTACGTGTTTTGCACCGCCAAGAGCTCCGCCAGCTTCGTCTTGGCGCTGGTCGTATCCAGCCCTTCGTCTCCGAAGCGGTCTTCCAGGAACGTGGCAACCTTTTCCGGCTCGTTTGGTGCTTTGATCAAAAACGACCGGTACCCGCTGATCGTCGGAAACAGGTTTTTGAAGTCGGCCTCTCCGATGAGCAGGCTCCCCTGCAGGACGCTGTTGGCAAGAAGGCCGGCAACCCGGAACTTGATCGGCGGACCTTCACCGTAGTCAAACTGGAATTCTTCGCCGATGCCCCGGTAAAGCCTCAGGCTAAACATCGCCGTGTTCTTATCGAGTACCACATTCACCGGCTGACCTTCCGTGGCAGGCTTGCTAAGGACGTGCCAGGGATTCTCCTTCTCTTCCGGCGTCTTGGCGGCGCTTCCGGCGAAAGCGAAATGCACGACCTCCTTGTTCTGGAAATAATCAACAAGCGCCGGTGTCACTCCCAGCACTCGCGGCTGATGCGGCTGGTAGAGGTTGCGGCAACTGGCGTCGTCGCCGGAGCGGAGGCGGAAGGAGAGAATGGTCGCCCCCTCCAGTTTCTTGGCATCTTGCCGCAGGAGTTGCATCCGCGCCTCCGGAGAATTCAAGTCCGCCAAGATGGGTTCCGAACTCTCCGCCAGATAATCGAAGCCGCCGACTCCCTCCTCGCTCGGGTCCAGTTGGAAGGCACTGACCGCGACGATGATGAACGACGCCGAGGCCATCAGGGCAATCGTCGTCACGCTCCGCCCGACGTTGCGTCCTGCGTTGCGGAAGGCGGTTTTTGCCAGACCGGTCGTGGATAGTCCGCTGCCTTTCGCTTTCAAACGCCCGGCGATGAATATCAGGAGCGCGGCGAGCATCGCGGTCCCTGCGCCCATGAAAGCCACTGCCTGGACTTCTCCGCCGAGTTGCGTGGCAAGCACGGCGAGGGCGAGAGAGACGAGAACGAGCGAGGGCGCGATGAATGAAGTCCAGCGGAAGTGAGAGGATGATTTGAGATTGGAGATTGGAGATTGGAGACCTGAAGAGGAATCTTCGCGACATACACCCTTCCGATGGGAGTCTTTCTGCTTCTCCACCTTCCGTCTCAAATCTGAAATCTCAAATCTCAAATCCGGCGCGGCTACTCCAGCCAAAAGGCTTCGGGTGGGAACCTTTCTCAATGCCCGCAAGCTCAGATAAATCGTGACGACGCAAACGATGACCCCGCTGGCGTAGCCGCCGATGAGGCTCCACGGGTTATCCAAATAGAGCTCTAAAAACGGCGTGGCGACTGCCCCCAACCACCAGGTTCGCAGGCCGGCAATCATCAGCCAGGCGTAGCCGATGCCGAGGACCGTTCCAACGACACCTCCAGCAGCGGCCACAATCGCCCCTTCACCCGCCAGCACGCGCGCCGTCTTCTTCCCCGGCCAGCCGAGCGCCTGCAGCGTGCCGATTTCGCTGGCCCGCTGTTCCACTCCCAGGCGGAACAGAATCCAGACCAGCATCAGGGCAGCCGCGATAATGAACATGGAAAGCAGCAGGAACAGCACGTCAAACGGCGTCGTCCCGGAGGAGGCTTCTTCGCTCTGATGTCGGATCGCCAGAAACGTGAAACCGAGTTGGTGGGCGTGCGGCTGGAATTCCTTTAGCAGCCGCTGTTCCAGGGCGGTCTGGTCCGCGGTGACCGAGGCATCAATTCGCACGCTGGTCACCTGGCCAAACCGACTGTGCCAGAGCTTCTGCCCGGTCTTGAGCGAGACATACGCTTTGGGGGTCGTGCGGTAAAACGCCCAGTATTCATCGTCCCGCGGCTTGCGAATCTTGGTGCGATCAAAGGGGAACGGCGGGTCGGCTTCGCTGATGGTGTCCTGGTCGGTGAAGCCGCGAACGTCGGGCGTCAGGTCCGGGTCGTTGGCCGGCGTCGGCATTTCGCTGAACTCAGCCGGCCGCTTGCCGACGTAGCGTTTGCTCGGCTGCGTGACCGGGATAATGGCCGCGAGTTTCAATTCCACCGAGCGCTCGATGGTCTGGCCGTGCGTCGTTTCCGGCGCGAAGTAGGTGACGCGTATGATGTCGCCGATCTTCGTCTGCAAGTCGTCGGCGGCCCAGGAAGTGAGGGCGATCTCGTTGTCCTGGAGCTGCGGTCCTCCCGGTATCGGATCGATGGCCGAGATCAGCGAATAGGGAATCGGCTTCTTGGATTTGTCCTGTTCCCCTACTCTTTCAATCGTGTTTGCCAGGTACGTGAAGACCGGCTTGGCTTTGCCGGGAAACGCTTCCCACACAGCCTTCACGATTCGGTCATCCACCAGCAGCCGGTCGCTGGAGAGGCTGTAGTAGTCGAAGATGATTGAATCTTTAGCGTAATCACCTGCGAAGCCGAGGCGGACGTGCTTGAGGGTGAGGCCGTAATCGGCGAGCGTGGGGGAAAGGAAGTCGGTCGCTGGCGGTATGTCGGCGAGTTCTTCCGTGCGACGAGAATAGTACATGCCCCCGACCAGCATCGCGTTAACCTTCTCCTTCTCCTCTTCCCCCGCAAACAGTGCGGATTGAATTTCCGCGAGCGCCACATAGGCATTCCGCGGCGAAGTCTGCATCGGTTGAAGCGAGAAGCGGCCCAGGCTCTCGGTAGGGATGATTTCGATGACCTTCAAATCCGCGAGACTCGTCAGCCGGTCCTGCTTCTTGCCGAGGGCGCTATCGGCGGGAATCTGGTCCGACTTCGGCAGCCGGATGATGACCTGGTCGCCGACCTTGGCCTCGAGCTCCTCAGCCAATGCAGTGTTGAGGACAATCTCGCCGCGGCCTGGCGTCTTCTTCGGCCGAATTTTCTCTGACCCAAGCTCCCAGAACAAATCGTCGCACCCCACCAACATCACGCCCGCCGCGCGGCGTCTCCCCTCGCTCGCCGCTCGCTCCGCCGTGACCGCGGGAAACAGAATCGCCGGCGCTACCTGACTCCCCGCTCTCTGCTTCGCAAAGTCCGCCGCCATCTGCTGGCGGAAGAACCGATCCGTAATCAGCGCCTGGTCAATCTTCCCCAGCCGGTCCAGCGCCAGATGCCGCAAACTGCCGCGGACGCTATCGCCGACCAGTAGCGCCCCGGTCAGCACCGCCGTCGCCGCCGCCACGCCCAGTGCGACGGCCAGGTGCATCCGCCAGTGAAAGACGAGACTACGGAGGAGGAATTGCCAGAGGGACATGGCTCCATCGTAGAATGTGCCGTGAGTCGAGCCAACGCCCCAAATCGTAGGACGGAGCATTGCTCCGTCCCACGGATTCGTCCCAATACCAGGAGAAACCTCATGCCCACCCTCAGCACCATCACCCCCTGTCTCTGGTTCGACCATCAGGCCGAAGACGCCGCGAAGTTCTATACCTCCATCTTCAAGAATTCCAAGATCACGCAAATCACCCGCTACTCGGAAGCCGGCAAGGAAGTTCACGGCAAGGAGCCGGGCTCCGTGCTGACCGTGGCCTTTGACTTGGACGGCCAGTCCTTCACCGCCCTCAACGGCGGCCCGCACTTCAAGTTCAACGAGGCCGTCTCCTTCCAAGTCATGTGCCAGACGCAGGAGGAAGTCGACTACTTCTGGGACCAGCTCTCCGCCGGCGGCGACAAAAACGCCCAGCAGTGCGGCTGGCTGAAGGACAAATTCGGCCTCTCCTGGCAAATCGTCCCCCGCATCCTTCCCGGCCTCATCGCCGACCACACTTCGCCGAAATCCCAGCGGGCCATGCAGGCCATGCTGGGGATGAAGAAGCTGGATATCGCCGAGCTTGAAAAAGCGTACGCGGGATAGCAGGGTGAATGTCGGGTCGCACGCCCACGGCTTTGCGTGGGCGTGTGGAGCCGCGAGCGTAGGTCAGAGCACTGCTCCGGCCTACATTGGGGTGTAGCTGGCAGCCGGGCGGATTACCGTGGTATGATAGCCCCATGATTCAATCTCCGGCCACGTTGAAATCAAGCCCGAAGTCCGCGGCGGCAGGCGCATCGAACACTAACCAAATTCAGACTATGGCATCCATCCTCAAAAAAGTCGCCGAACGGCTTGCGTCCGGCATCAAACGCTTTCAGCCAGTTCTCACCAACGCCAAGTCCAAGGACGTAAATGAATCGGACACTGTCATCATCATCACCGACATGCTCGCGGATGTGTTCGGCTACGACAAGTATTCCGAGGTCACGTCGGAGCACGCGATCAAAGGTACCTACTGCGACTTGGCCATCAGGCTCGACGGTAAAATTCGTCTGCTGATAGAAGTGAAGGCTATTGGCATCGAGTTGAAGGACGCCCATATCAAGCAGGCAATCGATTATGCGGCCAACCAGGGCAGCGAGTGGGTCGTGCTCACCAACGGCGCGAAATGGCACATTTACGCGGTCACATTTGGACAGCCCATCGGCCACGATCTGGTCGAGGATCTGGACTTCTTGTCACTCAACCCGAAGTCGGACGCTGATTTAGAATCCGCATATCTGCTCACCAAGGAAGCGCTCACACGCGATGTACTGGAGGAGTATCAGCTACAACGACAGGCGATGAGCCGCTTCTTTCTTGGAGCCATGATTCTTAGCGACCCTGTGCTGGCGGTTGTCCGCCGCGAGTTGCGCAAGATGTCCCCTGACGTGAAGATTGAGATTGAGGAAATTCGGACGGCACTGACCGAGGATGTGCTTAAACGCGACGTGTTGGAGGGCGAGCAAGCCGAAAACGCGCGCAAGAAAATCGCCAAGATGCAAAAAGCCTGGGCAAAGAAGGATACAGAGCCGGAGGAAACACCCGCCAACACACCGCTACCGGCATCAACGGCGCAGCCACCCGTGGCGGATGTTCCACCGGGAGCCTAACGCTCGGAGTCGATCATGAATTCACCAATGCCTGATCCCGTCATCGATGAAATCCGCGAAATCCGGCATCGCATCTCCGCCAGTTGCGATCACGATCCGGCCAAGCTGGTGGCCTATCTCATGCAGTATCAGGAGCAATTCCGGGATCGCATGACTTATGATCCCGCGAAAAGACCGTCAGCCCCACCGGCGGAATTCCCACCCGACACCAGCCAGGCGGCCGCACCTGTTCTGAGTCCCTAGGTCAGCGTCACACTCGCCGGCACGTTCCCTCACGGAGTGAGCGGACTACTAAGGTGCCGGCGGCCCAATGCGGAGGTTCTTGTACCACACCTCTTCGCTGTGGTTCTGCAGGCCGAGGAAGCCACTCGCGCGGCGGCCTTTGAGGTCGGGGAATTCGCTATCGGCAGCGTCGATGATGGTGACTCCGTTGTGGAGGATGCGGTAGCGGGTTCCTTTCACGTCGATTTCCAGGCTGTTCCACTGGCCCGCTTCGCGGCCGACGTGCTCCTTGGCGGGGGCGATGGCGTAGACCGAGCCGGTGAACTGGTAGGGCTTGAGGTCTTTGTACCGCTCGGCCTTGTCGTCGAGTACCTGGATTTCCACGCCGGCACCGTCGCCGTGGTGGTTGCCGTCCTCCGGGACGCGGACGTAGACGCCGGAGTTTCCGTCGGGACGCAGCTTGTAGTCGAGGCGGAGGTTGAAATCGCCGAATTCCTTCTGGCTCCGGAGCCAGGGGCCTTTCTCGCCCGTGCAAACAACCTGTCCCTCTTCGACCTTCCAGCACTTGCTGGCCTCCTCGCCGGCCCCTTCCCAGCCGGCGAAATCCTGGCCGTTGAAGAGGGCGTCGTGACCCAGCTCGGTGACGAAGATGTTCTTGAACTCGAACTGGCCGCCGCCGGCGACTTCCACCTGGATGCCGATGTAGCCGTCCTTCCCTTCGATGCCGCTGTCCACTTTCCAGGCCGGCTGGCCGTTGATTTCCATCTGGGCCTTGTCGCCGACGACGGTCAGCTTGAAATGGTTCCAGTCGCCGGGCTTGACGAGCCCTTTCGAGGTTGCCTCCTTGACGCCGATGCAGTTGCCCTCGTTCCCTTGCAAGAGATTGATTTGGTACTGCTTGGGCCACGGCTTGCCGCCCTCTGGCAAATCCGAGCGGAAATAGATGCCGCTATCCCATTTCTCCGTGCGGCGGGCTTTCCAATCGAGCTCCAGAATGAAGTCGGTATAGCGATGGTCGGTGCGGACTAAACCATCCCCTTCCTGAATGACCAGATTTCCGTCCTCCACTCCCGCCTTGCAGCCGGTCACATGCCAACCGGCGAGATCCTTGCCGCTCCACAGGCTGGTGCGAAAGCCGTTGGGCTTGGGGGTGTCTCCCTCGGCGAGTGCGAGGGGGGCGAAGGAGAGAAGGAGGGCGAGGAAAAGGAGGCGAGGCATGATTTGAGATTTGAGATTTGAGATTGGGATTTGAAACGTGAAATGTGAATTCCGCTTTCCAGACAGACCCACGATAACCGATTCGGCCGCCGAGTTCCAACTCCCCAGGGGAATCCGGAGTCATGCCACGATAGTCCAAAACATCCCGCACAATGCGGGTGGCGCTCGCTTTCGTCGGAAGAGCCAGATAGGGGTTCGAGCACGACACCGACATTTTGGTGCATTGGAAACCTTGTCGAAAACTGGTCTTCCTATGGCATCGTCCGCAACGATTGGCCATAATTGATGCGACGTTCGTAGTAACCCGCTTCCGCGGGTTAACCGGCTCAGGCCGCTTCCTACGACGTTCCCGCCTGAAAATTCGCCCGCTCGAAGGATCCTGCCTTATGCCTGCTCGACGAATTGCCTCGGGAATTGCGCCACTAGCACTGCTGCTGGTCGCAACTAGCGTTTCCGCGCAGGCCCAATTGCTGATGGTGACGCCAGCCGAGACAAAGCTGGAAGGGAATTTTGCCCGAGTCCAACTGGTAGTGACCGCAGCGGACGCAAGTGGGCTGGTGAATGAGCGGAGCGAGGATTTGACGGGGCAGGCCAAGTTCGCTTCGTCGGATGCGAATATCGTGAGCGTGAATGAACGCGGATTGCTGCTGGCGGTGGCGGATGGGCAAGCGAAGATCACTATCACTGCCGGTTCACTGACCAAGGAAGTTCCGGTCACGGTCAGCGGCATCCTCGCTCAGCCAGCGGTCGGTTTCACCGAACATATCCGCCCCATTTTGAACAAAGCCGGCTGTGCGATGGCAGCTTGTCATGCTTCGCAGCACGGCAAAGGGGGCTTCAAGCTCTCGGTCTTCGGCAGTGAGCCGAGCCAGGACTGGACGGCGATGGCCCGCGACAGCGTGCAGCGGCGGACGGACTTCGTACTGCCGGAAAGCAGCCTGATTCTCCTCAAGCCGACGATGCAGGTTCCCCACGGCGGCGGGCGGCGAATTGAAAAAGGCTCGGTCGAGTATCAGACGATGCTCGCCTGGGTGAAGGCCCAAGCGCCTCGCCCGAAGAACGACGACCCGGAAGTGACGAAGCTCCACCTCTATCCTCCCCGCCGCGTCGGCCAGACCGGCCTCAAACAACAACTCCGCGTAGAAGCGGAATATGCCGGCGGCAAGCGAAAAGATGTTACCGCGCTGGCTCGCTTCGATTCGATGGACGACGGCGTGCTCGCCGTCAATCGCGACGGCCTGGTCACGACCGTCGGCAAAGGGCAGGCAGCGTTAATGGTCCGCTTCGAAGGGCAGGCCGAAATCGCCCAGTTCGTCGTCCCCTATGCCGACAAGGTAGAGCTCGCGGGCTGGCAGAACCACAACTTCGTCGATGAGCTGGCCGCCGCCAAGTTCCGTGAGCTCGGCATCGAGCCTTCGCCATTGTGCGACGACTCCACCTTCATCCGCCGAGCTTACGAAGACGCCCTCGGCACGCTCCCTACGCCGGAAGAGACGCTTGCCTTCCTCAATTCGCAGGAGCCGAACAAACGGGCCAAGCTCGTCGATCGGCTGCTCGGCTTCGAGACCGGCGGGCCGCCGAACAACTACAACGATCTCTACGCCGCCTACTGGTCCCTCAAATGGTCCGACCTCATCCGCAATAGCAGCCGCGAGCTGGGAGACCAGGGGATGTGGTCGCTGCACAACTGGATCAAGGAATCGTTCCGCACGAACAAGGGTTTTGACAAGTTCGTCCGCGAGCTGATCACCGGCAAGGGCTCGATCTACAAAAACGGCCCGGCCAACTACTTCCGCCTCAACAACTCGCCGCCGGAGATGGCGGAAAGCACCTCCATGCTGTTCCTCGGCGTGCGGCTGGAGTGTGCCAAGTGCCACCATCACCCGCTGGAGAAATACAGCCAGGACGACTACTACGGCCTGGCCGCGTTCTTCGCTCGCGTGAGTCTGAAGTCGAGCGAGGAGTTCGGCATTTTCGGCGGTGAGCAGGTCGTCTGGATGAACGACCGGGGGGAGGTCAGCAACC